>NC_017910.1:2772483-3465604 GCF_000262305.1 Shimwellia blattae DSM 4481 = NBRC 105725 | reverse complement strand
TCGATGCTGGAGGTGAGCCTGCGGATGCACGCGGCGCTGGATGCCTGCCGGGCGCTTCCCGCCGGGAGCAAGCCGCTGCTGGTGAGCCACGGTATGGCGCTGGGCTGCCTGGTGAGCACGATCCTAGGGCTACCGGCCTGGGCAGAGCGCCGGTTACGGCTGCGTAACTGCTCGATTTCCCGGGTCGATTTTCAGCAGAGTGCCTGGCTGGCTAATGGCTGGATTGTGGAAACCGCCGGAGACGTCTCCCATCTGGACGCCCCGGCGCTTGATGAACTGCAGCGTTAACTTTTCACCGGAATCAGATATTCGCAGCGGATGCTGCGCTGATGATCGTGAACATTCGCCTCAGAGGCCGGGAAGAAGCGCTCAATATCCAGCCCTTTACGCCGGTTCAGGTTCAGCATTGGCATGCAGGTGCCGTAAATCAGCAAAATAAACGCCTGCAGACCATCGGCGGGGCCGTCGTAGGTGAACTGGACATAATCCCCGCCTTCCAGCAGGACGGGCTGGGCCTGGGGAATATGGCCGTTGGCCATTTCCGGTGTCAGGGCCGTGGTGTAGAGCACCCCCTGCTCGTCGTCTTTTTCCTGGCTGGGGAGTGATTCATGCAGGCCATACAGTACCGGGGGCAGTGACGGCGCATTTGCCAGGAACTGGGTCCAGAACTGGATGCGCATATCGCTGCGGAACTGGCTTATCTGCTCCAGGGAGCAGCTATAGTTCTGAGTTACACCCAGCAGGTGCATTTCCGGCAGAGTAACAAACTGTGGCTGCGGAGGGGTAAAGTCATCCAGGCGGATCGGCGGGCGGATACCAAATGACAGCCAGTCCGGGTTGCGGCGGTACAGGGCAGGGGTCTGGGCAAACTGTTTTTTAAAGGCCCGGGTGAAGGTTTGCTGGGAGTCGAAACGGTATTGCAGGGCGATATCCAGGATAGGGCGCGCGGTCAGGCGCAAGGCCACGGCCGCTTTTGACAACCGGCGGGCGCGGATATAAGCGCCAATAGCTTGCCCGGTGACATCTTTAAACATACGTTGCAGGTGCCACTTGGAGTAACCTGCTTTTGCGGCCACGTTATCCAGCGAGAGTGGCTGATCCAGATGGCCCTCGAGCCAGACAAGTAGATCGCGAATAATTCCAGCTTGATCCATATAATATTCCCATCCTGCTAACTCAGACTCATAACCAGGTTTCGATCATAGCATTTTTTGTTGTTACCGGTTTGAGAGTTTTTTTTAACAAGATGTGCGCTTCAAACCCTGCAATACTATTTAATAATTAATAATGTGATAATAAACCGATTTTTATGAAATCCCGTGAAATAATCGCTTAAATAATGAGCGTTGGTAATAATATGAAACAAAAAATCTTATGGTTGTCTGCGGCTTTTTTACTGGTAAGTCAGTCAGTTAGCGCCGAGCAGATCGGCTCTGTTGATACGGTTTTTAAGATGATCGGGCCGGATCATAAAATCGTGGTGGAGGCGTTCGACGACCCCGATGTTAAGAACGTGACCTGCTATCTGAGCCGGGCGAAAACCGGTGGTATCAAAGGGGGGCTGGGCCTTGCGGAAGATACTGCCGATGCGGCGATCTCCTGCCAGCAGGTGGGGCCGGTTGAACTGAGCCCGAAGATAAAAGCCGGGAAGGCGCAGGGCGAAGTGGTGTTCCAGAAACGCATTTCGATGGTCTTCAAAACGCTCCAGGTGGTGCGTTTCTACGATGCGAAACGTAATGCGCTGGCCTATCTGGCCTATTCCGATAAGGTGGTGGATGGTTCACCGAAAAACGCGCTGAGCGCGGTGCCGATTATGCCCTGGAAGGAGTGATCAGCGCAGATAAAAAAAGGCCGGGTTACCCGGCCTTTTTTGTGTGACGGTGCAGGGGTGATTATTCCTGCAGATCGCCGCAGAACCGGTAACCTTCACCGTGGATAGTGGCGATGATTTCCGGCGTATCCGGCGTGGATTCGAAATGCTTACGAATACGGCGGATGGTCACGTCTACAGTACGGTCATGGGGCTTGAGCTCGCGACCGGTCATTTTCTTCAGCAGTTCCGCACGGGACTGGATCTTGCCCGGGTTTTCGCAGAAGTGCAGCATCGCGCGGAATTCACTGCGCGGCAGTTTGTACTGTTCGCCCGCAGGGCTAATCAGTGAGCGGCTGTTAATATCCAGCTCCCAGCCGTTGAACTTGTAGCTTTCAACGGAACGGCGCTCTTCGCCTGTGGTGCCCAGATTCATGGTGCGGGACAGCAGGTTGCGGGCGCGGATAGTCAGCTCGCGCGGGTTGAACGGTTTGGTGATGTAATCATCTGCGCCGATTTCAAGACCCAGGATTTTATCGACTTCATTATCGCGGCCGGTCAGAAACATCAGCGCCACGTTTGCCTGCTCGCGCAGTTCGCGGGCCAGCAGTAATCCGTTTTTACCCGGCAGATTAATATCCATAATCACCAGGTTGATATCGTTATCAGAGAGGATCTGATGCATTTCAGCGCCGTCAGTCGCTTCAAAGACATCATAGCCTTCTGCTTCGAAAATACTTTTCAACGTGTTGCGTGTTACCAACTCGTCTTCAACAATAAGAATGTGAGGGGTCTGCATGTTTGCTACCTAAAATTGCCAACTTAATCGAAACAGGAAGTACAGAAGTCCCTGACCTGCCTGATGCATGCTGTGAATTAACATGCGCGGCCTAACATATGACTAAAGTACGTAATTGCGTTCTTGATGCACTTTCCATCAACGTCAACAACATCATTAGCTTGGTCGTGGGTACCGTTCCCTTTAGACCCGACGGTGTCAAAAACGGCTAATATCCTAACCATTTTAACAGCAACATAACAGGCTGAGTCGGTTCAGACGCCCAATAAAACTATGCTTCGTTGACATATATCAATTTCAATTGTAGCACGTTAACAGTTTGATGAAATCATCGTAGCGCATTGCTAGCCTAAGTCACATTTTTTTAACTTTCCACCACAGGGCGGGTGACGATAAAAAATCAAATCAGCGGGCAAAGTATGCGAAAATACCCCTCGATTTGTCCATGATAAACAATCATATATAGAAAAAATCATAATATGTTTCTATTGCGTTTAATATCATCACGGTGAAGACAATTTCAACTGTTATGGTAGTAGAACAGTGCCCTGCTTGTTGCTTCCAGGTAAATTTATGACGCGAATTATATCGCCACCCGGACGCGTCAGGCAGGTGACAGAGGGTTTAAAAAATATGCGTTTTTCCATTATCCTGGTGGCGCCAGCCAGAGCAGAGAATATCGGGGCGGCGGCCCGGGCGATGAAAACAATGGGGTTCAGCGATTTACGCATTGTGGACAGTGAGGCCCACCTGCAGCCCCAGGCCCGCTGGGTGGCCCATGGCTCTGGCGATATTCTGGATGCCATCCGCACCTTTCCCGATCTGAAAACCGCGCTGGCGGATATCGATTTCACCATTGCCACCACCGCCCGCAGCCGCAGCCGGTTTCACTACTACGCCACGGCGGAGGAGCTGGTCGGGCTGCTGGAAGAAAAACAGCACTGGGTTGGCTCCACGGCGCTGGTGTTCGGGCGTGAGGACGCGGGGCTGACCAACGACGAGCTGGCGCTGGCAGATGTTCTGACCGGCGTTCCCATGGTGGCGGACTACCCGTCTATGAACCTTGGCCAGGCAGTGATGGTGTATTGCTATCAGCTTTCGTCGCTGATGCGGGTCGCCGCGCCGCAAAGCCCCGCAGTAGATGCACAACAATTAGGGGCATTACGCCAGCGGATGGATAATCTGCTGACCACGCTGGAGGTCAGCGACGACCAGAAACTCAGCGACTGGCTGCAACAGCGGCTCGGCGTTCTGGGGCAGCGCGACACGGTCATGCTGCATCGGTTGCTGCATGATATCGAAAAAAAGATCCTGAAATAATATGCTGATTATATGGGCCATATTGCGCTGATGTTGGCGGGGTATGGTGGTATTTTTAGCAATTTTAACTGCCTGTTAGCGCTGTTTTAGGTATCTATGAAAAATACGATTTTGTGGCGGAAATCAGATTTTCGTTGACTTCAGTCGGCAGATACTTTAACCAATATAGTCAATTCTTTTTGAGAGCACACAACATCCATGATCCGCATTGGCCTGATGACCACCATCATTACAACCACCACCATTACCACAGGTAACGGGGCGGGCTAACGCGTACAGGAAACACAGAAAAAGCCCGCACCTGACAGTGCGGGCTTTTTTTTTAAGTACCGGTTTTAGACATGAGTTTAAGGGGATTCACATGAGAGTGTTGAAGTTCGGCGGTACGTCAGTGGCCAATGCGGAGCGTTTTCTCGCGGTTGCCGACATTCTGGAAAACAATGCCAGACAAGGACAGGTTGCCACCGTGCTCTCTGCCCCGGCTAAAATCACCAACCATCTGGTCGCGATGATTGAAAAAACCATCAGCGGCCAGGACGCACTGACCAATCTGAGTGATGCTGAACGTATTTTTGCGGAGTTGCTCGAAGGCCTCGCCGAGGCTCAGCCGGGTTTCCCCCTTGCCAGCATGAAAAACCTGGTCGGGCAGGAGTTTGCCCAGATCAAACATATCCTGCACGGCATCAGCCTGCTTGGTCAGTGCCCGGACAGCATCAACGCCTCTCTGATTTGCCGGGGTGAAAAGCTCTCAATTGCTATCATGGCGGCACTGCTACAGGCCCGGGGGAACCAGGTCAGCGCCATTGATCCGGTAGAAAAACTGCTGGCGACCGGCCATTACCTGGAATCCACCGTCGATATTGCGGAGTCTACCCGCCGTATTCAGGCCAGTAAGATCCCCGCCAGCCATATTATTCTGATGGCCGGGTTTACCGCCGGTAACGAGAAGGGGGAACTGGTGGTGCTGGGCCGTAACGGCTCTGACTACTCTGCGGCGGTCCTGGCGGCCTGCCTGAGGGCCGATTGTTGTGAGATCTGGACGGATGTGGACGGCGTTTATACCTGTGACCCGCGCCAGGTGCCGGACGCCAGGCTGCTGAAGTCCATGTCGTATCAGGAGGCCATGGAGCTTTCTTACTTCGGCGCTAAAGTTCTTCACCCCCGCACTATCTCCCCCATCGCTCAGTTCCAGATCCCCTGCCTTATCAAGAATACCGGTAATCCCCAGGCTCCCGGCACCCTGATTGGCGCCAGCAGCGATGAAGACGGCCTGCCGGTGAAGGGCATCACCAACATGAACAACATGGCGATGTTCAGTGTCTCCGGCCCGGGCATGAAGGGCATGGTAGGCATGGCGGCCCGGGTATTTGCCACCATGTCCCGCAACGGGATCTCCGTGGTACTGATCACCCAGTCCTCTTCCGAATACAGCATTAGCTTTTGTGTGCCGCAGAGTGACCGTCTGCGCGCGACCCGCGCGCTGGAGGAGGAGTTTTATCTCGAACTCAAAGAGGGGCTGCTGGAGCCGGTATCGATCGTGGAGCGGCTGGCGATTATCTCCGTGGTGGGTGACGGAATGCGCACCCTGCGCGGGATCTCCGCTAAGTTTTTTGCCGCGCTGGCCCGGGCCAACATCAATATCGTGGCCATTGCCCAGGGCTCTTCAGAGCGCTCTATCTCCGTTGTTGTGAATAACGACGAGGCGACCACTGCCGTGCGCGTCACCCACCAGATGCTGTTTAACACCGACCAGGTGATTGAGGTCTTTTTAATTGGTGTTGGCGGTGTGGGCAGCGCGCTGCTGGCCCAGATTAAGCGCCAGCAGGCGTGGCTGAAGAAAAAACATATCGATCTGCGGGTGTGCGGGGTGGCGAACTCCCGGGCACTGCTGACCAGTGTTCACGGGCTGGATCTGGAGCACTGGCAGGACGAGCTGGATCAGGCCAGGGAGCCGTTTAACCTCGGGCGTTTGATCCGGCTGGTGAAAGAGTATCACCTGCTCAACCCGGTGATTGTTGACTGTACCTCCAGCCAGGAGGTGGCGGACCAGTACGCGGATTTCCTGGAAGAAGGGTTCCATGTGGTCACGCCGAATAAAAAAGCCAACACCTCCTCCCTGCGTTATTACCACCGGCTGCGTAATGCGGCGGAGCGTTCACGGCGTAAATTCCTCTATGACACTAACGTTGGTGCCGGGCTGCCGGTTATTGAAAACTTACAAAACCTGCTGAGCGCCGGGGATGAGCTGCTGCAATTCTCCGGGATCCTGTCGGGCTCGCTGTCGTTTATTTTCGGCAAGCTCGACGAGGGGAGGAGCCTGAGCGAGGCCACCACCCTTGCCCGGGAGATGGGCTACACCGAGCCGGATCCGCGTGATGACCTGTCCGGGATGGATGTGGCGCGTAAGCTGCTGATCCTCGCCCGCGAAACCGGCCTGGCGCTGGAGCTGTCTGATATTGCCATTGAGCCGGTGTTACCGGCAGAGTTTGATGCCAGCGGCGATGTGGCCAGCTTTATGGGCCGCCTGGAACAGCTGGATGACGCTTTTGCCTCACGGGTGGCACAGGCCCGGGATGAGGGCAAAGTGCTGCGCTATGTGGGGGCTATCGACGAGCAGGGGGCCTGCTCGGTGAAAATTGCCGCCGTAGACGGTGACGATCCGCTGTATAAAGTGAAAAACGGCGAAAACGCGCTGGCGTTTTACAGCCACTATTATCAACCACTGCCGCTGGTGTTACGCGGCTATGGCGCGGGCAATGATGTCACCGCCGCCGGGGTATTCGCTGACCTGCTGCGTACCCTGTCATGGAAGTTAGGAGTTTAACATGGTCAAAGTGTATGCCCCGGCCTCAATTGGCAATGTCAGCGTGGGGTTTGATGTGCTGGGTGCGGCGGTTTCGCCGGTCGATGGCACCCTGCTGGGGGATTGTGTCAGCGTTGAGGCCGCAGAGACCTTTAGCCTGGAAAATGCCGGGCGCTTTGTGAGCAAGCTGCCTGACAATCCCCGGGAAAATATTGTCTATCAGTGCTGGGAGCGCTTTTGCCAGGAAATAGGCAAAACCCTGCCGGTTGCCATGAAACTTGAGAAAAATATGCCGATTGGCTCCGGGCTTGGCTCCAGCGCCTGCTCGGTGGTCGCCGGATTAATGGCGATGAACGAATTCTGCGGCAAACCTCTGGATGATAACCGCCTGCTGGCCATGATGGGGGAGCTGGAAGGGCGGATCTCCGGCAGCGTTCACTACGATAACGTGGCGCCGTGTTTTCTGGGCGGTATGCAGCTGATGCTGGAAGAGAACGGCATTATCAGCCAGCCGGTTCCGGGGTTTGATGACTGGCTGTGGGTGATGGCGTATCCGGGGATTAAAGTCTCAACGGCTGAGGCCCGGGCCATTTTACCGGCACAGTATCGCCGCCAGGACTGCATCCGCCACGGGCGCTACCTGGCCGGGTTTATTCACGCCTGCCACACCGGCCAGCCGGTTCTGGCGGCCAGGCTGATGCAGGATGTGATAGCCGAACCTTACCGCACAAAATTACTGCCAGGCTTTGGCGATGCGCGCCAGGCGTCGCTGGAGCTGGGGGCGCTGGCCTGCGGGATCTCCGGTTCCGGGCCTACGCTGTTTGCCGTTTGCGATGATCCGCAGGCCGCACAGCGGGTGGCGGGCTGGTTACAACAACACTATCTGCAAAATCAGGAAGGCTTTGTTCATATTTGCCGTCTGGATACGGCGGGCGCACGGGTACTGGGATAACGCATGAAACTCTACAATCTGAAAGATCATAACGAACAGGTCAGTTTTGCTCAGGCGGTGACGCAGGGGCTGGGGACACAGCAGGGGCTCTTTTTCCCTCATGAGCTGCCGGAGTTTGAACTCTCGGCAATCGACGAGATGCTTAACGACGATTTCGTCACCCGCAGCGCGAAAATTCTCAGCGCATTCATTGGCGATGAGATCCCGCAAAGTGAGCTGGCGTCCCGGGTGCGGGCCGCATTTGCGTTTCCGGCGCCGGTGGCGAAGGTTTCAGACAGCATCGGCTGCCTGGAGCTGTTTCACGGCCCGACCCTGGCATTTAAAGATTTTGGCGGCCGCTTTATGGCTCAGATGCTGGACTATATCAGCGGCGACAAGCCGGTAACTATCCTGACGGCCACCTCCGGGGATACGGGGGCTGCGGTTGCGCATGCGTTTTACGGTATGAAAAACGTGCGCGTGGTGATTCTCTACCCCCGTGGCAAGATAAGCCCGCTGCAGGAAAAACTGTTCTGTACCCTGGGCGGAAATATTGAAACCGTCGCCATTGATGGCGATTTTGATGCCTGCCAGGCGCTGGTAAAACAGGCATTTGATGACGAAGAGCTGAAACAGGCGCTGGGGCTCAACTCAGCAAACTCTATCAATATCAGCCGTCTGCTGGCGCAGATTTGCTATTACTTTGAAGCTGTCGCCCAGTTACCCCAGGAGGCGCGTAACCAGCTGGTTATCTCTGTTCCCAGCGGTAACTTCGGGGATCTGACCGCCGGTTTGCTGGCAAAATCCCTTGGCCTGCCGGTGAAGCGCTTTATTGCAGCCACGAATGCCAACGATACAGTACCGCGCTTTTTAGCCACCGGTGAGTGGGCACCCCACGCGACCCGGGCCACCTTGTCCAACGCCATGGATGTCAGCCAGCCCAATAACTGGCCCCGGGTTGAAGAGCTGTTCCGTCGTAAGATCTGGCGCCTGAATGAGCTGGGATCCGCTACGGTGGATGATGAGACCACCAAAGAGGCCATGCGCGAGCTGAACCGCCAGGGTTATGTGTCTGAGCCCCATGCGGCCATTGCCTGGCATGCCCTGAACGGGCAACTGGAGCCCGGTGAGTACGGGCTGTTCCTTGGTACGGCGCACCCGGCGAAGTTTAAAGAAAGCGTTGAGGAGATCCTCGGCCAGCCGCTGACGCTGCCGCAGGCGCTGGCGGAGCGTGCTGACCTGCCGCTGTTGTCCCATCAGCTGGCGGCAGATTTTGCCGGGTTACGTGCTTTCCTGCTGGCTAACCGCTAATTACTGATGGTTGCTTTTGATAACCCCCGCTTGCGGGGGGTTATATGATCCGGAATATGTCCGCTCAGTGAGCGGGTTCCGCTCCCCGATCCCCGGCATTTCTTTGTGGCAGCCGAACCTGGTCGCGTCCTAAAGGGGAATGCCGATTCCCCTTTAGGGATACCCCCGGCCCGCGGGGAAACTGTCGCTGCGCGATACGCTCTGCTGCGCCTCAATCCTGCGGTCCGGTCGGGATTCGACATCCTGTCTCAGCCCTCCCTGTGGCGGCCATCCGGGCCGCCACCCTGGTCTTTTCAGCTTCGCGCCGCCAGTTTCTTTTACGCGGGACTGGAAAACCCCTGCGGTAAAACAACACAGTTTCAGCGGCTGAAATGCCGCTGAATGTCAGTTAATGGCCGCGAGGGTGTTAAACCCCCGCATAAAGGCAATCGGCGAAAACGCAGGTGCGGCTCAAGGACTGGCTGCCAGGATGGCAGCCAGAAGGAAGGTTGAGGCATGGATGCCGAATCCTGACTGGTCCGCCAGAGCAAGCCGGAGTTGCAGCGAACCGCGCAGCGGCGATTGACCGCGGGCCGGCGAGGTCTCCAGGAGGGGGCCGGTCCCCCCTCCTGGAACGCGACCAGGTTCCGCACACAACATATGAGTGCCCATCGTAGGGGAGCGGAACCCGTTCACCGGGCGTTCATATGCCCGAACTAAAAGCGCCTGCGAATCGCTATTCGCCAAAACCACACTTTTGGGAAAAGGTTTTAGCCCTCACGGCTAAATGTGATGAATCTTTTTGACTGCCGCCTGATTTCTGGTAAATCAGCGTAAAGATCTGCCGGGATCATGAAGAGAATGTGGAGATAACTGGCAGGAATAGTGGATAACTTCTCATAACATGCGTTCGCGTGGAGATTCAGACAGCAGAGTATTATCAATCCTGGCAGGCCTGATATGATTCACCTACAGCCTGTAAGGCGAAGACAATACTATAAAGAGGTGAACTATGTTTAAGCCCCTGCTTCTTATTATTCCTCTGCTGCTGGGCACCGTGGGCGTTGCCCAGGCTGATGAAATCACCCTGTTGCCGGCCATTAAGCTGCAAATTGGCGATCGCGATCACTATGGTCACTACTGGGATGGTGGCCACTGGCGGGATCGTGACTGGTGGAACCGTCACTACCAGTGGCGCAACAATAAATGGCACCCGCATAAACCGCCGCACCGCTGGAAAGCACCGTCGCGCCCGCACGGTAAACCCGGATATCATGGTAAACCCGGGCATAATGGCAAGCCAGGATACCACGGGAAGCCCGGGCATAACGGTAAACCCGGCAAGCCCGGTAAAGGGGGCGGTAACCACCGCCGCTAACCGCGGGTTCAGCGCTGCTCGTAGCGCTTAAACACCAGCTCACTGTCTGTGGATGCGGCGGCATCAAAGCCATAGCCGTCGCTGTCGAACCCGGTGAGCTGCTGCGGCGAGGTGAGCCGGTTCTGGATGATATAGCGGCTCATCAGGCCGCGCGCTTTTTTGGCGTAAAAACTGATGACCTTAAACTTGCCGTTTTTCTCATCGAGAAAGACCGGTTTAATGATCCTGCCCTGCAGTTTTGCCGGTTTGACTGCCCGGAAATATTCGTCCGATGCCAGATTAATGACCACATCGTCCCCCTGTTCCTGCAGCGCGCTGTTCAGCGTGGTGGTGATAACATCCCCCCAGAAGCTGTACAGATCCTTGCCCTGCGGGTTTTCCAGCCGGATCCCCATCTCCAGCCGGTAGGGCTGCATCAGATCCAGCGGGCGCAACACGCCATACAGGCCGGAAAGCATACGCAGGTGGCGCTGGGCAAAATCAAAATCCGCATCGCTGAAGGTTTCGGCCTGCAGGCCGGTGTACACATCCCCTTTAAAGGCGAGGATCGCCTGGCGGGCGTTGTCCGGCGTAAAATCCGGCTGCCAGTCGTGAAAGCGGGTGGCATTTAACGACGCCAGCTTATCGCTGATACCCATCAGGGTGGCAATTTGCGGCTCAGACAGACTGCGCGCCACGTTAATCAGCTGCTGCGAGTAGTCCAGCAGCGCAGGCCGGGTAAAACGGGTGGTGGCAAGCGGGCTTTGGTAATCCAGGGTTTTGGCAGGCGAAATCAGGATTAGCATAGAAATTCCTTTGAATGAGACTGGCCCCACTGTAGCAAATTTCGCCGCGGGCAGGGCCAATGATAACAATCGGAAAATGCGCTAGCGCGGCGGTCTGCTTTCCCAGACGTCAGACTCAATATAGTGGCTTATCTCCGGGAAGCGGTGGGGATCAAAATGAGGCACGGCCCCGAGTTTACGCTGGCGCAGATAGTCTGCTGTTACCGCGCGCACCACCGGGGAGAGCATCAGAATCGCTATCAGGTTAATGCAGACCATCAGAGCCATAATCACATCCGCCAGCGGCCAGACGAGCGTAATCTGGCTGACCGAGCCGAGCACCACCATCCCCAGCACCACCAGCCGCAGTAGCCATATTTTGCCCCGGGAGCCCAGGCGGAGAAAGACCAGATTGTTTTCCGCGTAGGCGTAATTGGCAATGATGGAGGTAAAGGCAAACAGCAGCACCACAATCGCAATAAACTGCCCGGCCCAGGGGCCCGTCAGGTGAGAGAGCGACTGCTGGACCAGGATAATCCCGTTTTCTTCGCCGTTGGGGCTGTCCCCCACGCCGGACAGTAGAATTATCGCCGCGGTAGCCGAGCAGATCAGCAGGGTATCAATTAACACCCCGGCCATTTGCACAAAACCCTGGCTGGCAGGGTGGGGGGGCCAGCTTGCCGCCGCCGCCGCCGCATTCGGTGTGGAGCCCATGCCCGCCTCGTTAGAGAACAGGCCGCGCTGCACACCGTTGGTTAAGGCCTGGCTCAGGGTGTATCCGGCGGTGCCCGCTGCCGCCTCTTGCCAGCCAAAAGCGCCCCGGACGATGGTGGTCAGCATATATGGCACCTTATCCAGATGGCTGATAAGCACAATCAGCCCGGTGCCGATCCACACTACCGCTATCAGCGGCATCAGCCACTGGGCAACCCGGGCCACCCCCTGCATTCCCCGGGTAATGACCAGGCCGCAGAGCACGGCAACAGCAATGCCGCACCCCAGGCGCGGAACGGAAAATGCCTGATGCAGGGCATTGGCAATGGTGCTGGACTGTACCGCATTAAACACAACGCCAAAGGCGAGCAGCAGAAAAATCGCCAGCAACACCCCCATTTTGCGCATACCGAGCCCGCGCTCGATATACCAGGCCGGGCCACCCCGGTAGCGTCCGTGCTCATCTTTTACCTTATAGACCTGGGCCAGGGCGCACTCGGCAAAACAGGTCGCCATGCCGATCAGGGCGGCGACCCACATCCAGAATACGGCCCCGGGGCCGCCTGCTGAGATAGCCAGCGCCACCCCGGTCAGATTGCCGCTGCCCACCCGGGAAGCAAGCCCGGTGCATAGTGCCTGAAATGCGGTGATCCCGTGGGGGCGGGGTATCGTGCTTTTTTTCAGATTCTCGCGCGTCTGGCGGAAATAGCGAAACTGCACAAACCCGGTGCGGATGGTGAACCATAGCCCGGTGCCCAGCAGTAAAAATGTGACCAGTGACCCCCAGAGAATCTCACTGATAAAGTACAAAAAATCCTTCATTGTGCTCCCGAAAATCCGCGTCCTGGCCGGTTATGGCGGGGAGCGGGGTTATGTGACATCCGTTATCACGTAGACTGGCGCGCGATTCTAGCACATCGTCAGCGCATGATGCGGTGGTTGCACCTCATGCGCGGCGTGCTATCATCGCCCTAAGACCGGTTACATCTCCCTAACACGTCGTTTTGAAGAGAATCTCTATTATGATGGATAAATTGACCTCCTTACGTCAGCTCACTACCGTGGTTGCTGATACCGGAGACATCGCTGCCATGAAGCTGTATCAGCCGCAGGATGCCACCACCAACCCTTCTCTTATCCTTAACGCTGCTCAGATTCCTGAATATCGTAAACTGATTGATGACGCTGTTGCCTGGGCCCGTAGCCAGAGCAGCGATCGCGCCCGGCAGGTTGTTGATGCAACTGACCGTCTGGCGGTAAATATTGGTCTGGAAATCCTCAAACTGATCCCGGGTCGTATCTCTACTGAGGTGGACGCGCGTCTCTCTTACGACACTGAGGCAAGCATTGCCAAGGCTAAACGCCTGATCAAGATGTATAACGATGCCGGTATCAGCAATGACCGCATTCTTATCAAGCTGGCTTCCACCTGGCAGGGCATTCGCGCTGCTGAACAGCTGGAAAAAGAAGGCATCAACTGTAACCTGACGCTGCTGTTCTCTTTTGCTCAGGCGCGCGCCTGTGCGGAAGCCGGTGTCTACCTGATCTCCCCGTTTGTGGGGCGCATCATGGACTGGTATAAAGCCAACACCGACAAGAAAGAGTACGCGGGTCATGAAGATCCGGGCGTTATCTCGGTTACCGAGATCTACAAATACTATAAAGAACACGGCTATGAAACTGTGGTCATGGGCGCCAGCTTCCGTAACGTTGACGAGATCCTCGAACTGGCGGGCTGTGATCGCCTGACTATCGCCCCGGCACTGCTGAAAGCGCTGTCTGAAAGCGAAGGCACCGTAGAGCGCAAACTGGCATTTGCCGGTGAGGTGAAAGCCCGCCCGGATCGGATGACAGAGTCTGCGTTCCTGTGGCAGCACAACCAGGATCCGATGGCGGTAGAAAAACTGGCGGACGGTATCCGCAAGTTTGCCATTGACCAGGAAAAACTGGAAAAAATGGTTGGCGACCTGCTGTAACCCTGTGACGATGGCCGGGCTTTCCGGCCATCGTGTTATTAACCTCCTGTTTGCCCGCCGCACCAGCGTGTATCATTGGCTATGAACCCCTGATTTATCGGAATAGCTATGAATACATTACGCATTGGTCTGGTTTCTGTTTCTGACCGCGCCTCCAGCGGTGTTTACCAGGATAAAGGCATCCCCGCTCTTGAAAGCTGGCTTGGCAGCGCTCTTTCTACCCCCTTCGAACTGGAAACCCGCCTGATCCCGGACGAGCAGCCGCTGATTGAACAGGCGCTCTGTGAACTGGTTGATGAGATGGGATGCCATCTGGTACTGACCACCGGCGGTACGGGCCCGGCCCGGCGCGACGTTACCCCGGATGCCACCCTGGCGATAGCCGACCGCCACATGCCCGGGTTCGGCGAACAGATGCGCCAGATAAGCCTGCACTTTGTGCCTACCGCCATTTTATCCCGCCAGGTGGGGGTGATTCGCAAACAGGCGCTTATTCTTAATTTACCCGGCCAGCCGAAGGCAATTCAGGAGACGCTGGAAGGTCTTAAAGACGCGCAGGGGAAAGTGCTGGTGCAGGGGATTTTTGCCAGCGTGCCGTACTGTATCCAGCTGCTGGATGGCCCGTATATTGAAACCCATGAGGCGGTGGTTGCCGCTTTCCGGCCTAAGAGTGCCCGCCGGAGCTAACCGCAGGGCATAAAAAAGCGGAGCCAGGCTCCGCTTATGATGTTGGGTATGGCTTAGTGTTTTTCACCAATGGGGAGCACGCTACGGCCAAACTGACCATTGAGCACTTCACCCATCGCCAGGTAGATAGCACTGGCGCCACATACCAGCCCAATCCAGCCCGCAATATGCACGATGCTTTCATTATCAGCCAGGTGGCCCACCGCCAGCAGGGCGAACAGCACCGTCAGGCTCAGGAAGACAAACTGTAATACCCTCGGGCCGGTCAGCGTGCCAAAGAACATAAACAGGGTGAAGACCCCCCAGATAGCCAGATACACGCCGAGGAAATGACCATTGGCCGCATCCGCAAGGCCCATTTTCGGCAGCAGCAGAATGGCGACCAGAGTCAGCCAGAACGAGCCGTATGAGGTGAAGGCGGTCAGGCCGAAAGTGTTGCCTTTTTTAAATTCTAAGAGTCCGGCAAAGATTTGTGCGATACCGCCATAAAAAATACCCATTGCCAGGATAATGCCATCCAGCGGGAACAGGCCAATATTATGCAAATTGAGCAGAATGGTGGTCATGCCAAAGCCCATCAGGCCCAGGGGAGCGGGATTAGCCAACGATGTGTTGCCCATGAAGTCCTCTGAAAAGTGATTGTCTTAGTTACTGAATATGAACCCCGGCGCCGGTCAGGTGGCATCAGGGCGCGGCATCATAATCAGGCATAAGTACGCTGTCTATGATCAAAACGGGTAGAAACGGATATTTCCGATATTATTACTGTGTTTTTGCCGTATGGCGGGGGAGCGAATTATTGTGTGGGTTTGCTGACTGTCGATCACACTGTGTATGGGGGGGCCGCCGGGCGCCTCATACACAGGGAGCCTGAGGGGGAGGTTACCGGCGCGGGGTTGACTTCTGGTGTTAACCGGGGAAAACAGATACCGGTGAAAAAAATTTACCCCCGCCCCCTTGATGCGTCGCCCGGCGACCCCATCTTCTAGTCAACGCAGTGAGTGAACCTGAAAAAAACAATCTCAGGGCGCTTGAAACCACCGGGTTTCGCCCCTATTACAGGTTCATAATCACAACAGTGACAAATTTTTAGTGGAGACGTTTAGATGGGTAAAATTATTGGTATCGACCTGGGTACAACCAACTCTTGTGTAGCGATCATGGATGGCACTACTGCGCGTGTACTGGAGAACGCCGAGGGCGATCGCACCACGCCTTCTATCATTGCATATACCCAGGACGGTGAAATTCTGGTTGGTCAGCCTGCTAAACGTCAGGCGGTGACAAACCCGCAGAATACCCTGTTTGCGATCAAGCGCCTGATTGGCCGTCGCTTCCAGGACGAAGAAGTGCAGCGCGACGTATCTATCATGCCGTACAAAATTGTTGCGGCAGACAATGGCGATGCGTGGCTGGAAGTGAAAGGCCAGAAAATGGCACCGCCGCAGATTTCTGCTGAAGTGCTGAAAAAAATGAAGAAAACGGCGGAAGATTACCTGGGTGAACCGGTAACTGAAGCGGTTATCACTGTACCGGCTTACTTTAACGATGCGCAGCGCCAGGCAACCAAAGACGCTGGCCGTATCGCCGGTCTGGAAGTAAAACGTATTATCAACGAACCGACCGCTGCTGCCCTTGCTTACGGCATGGACAAAGAAGTGGGTAACCGCACTATCGCGGTTTATGACCTGGGCGGTGGTACTTTCGATATCTCTATTATCGAAATCGACGAAGTTGACGGTGAAAAAACCTTCGAAGTGCTGGCAACCAACGGTGATACCCACCTGGGTGGTGAAGACTTCGACAGCCGTCTGATTAACTACCTGGTAGAAGAGTTCAAGAAAGATCAGGGCATTGACCTGCGTAATGACCCGCTGGCTATGCAGCGTCTGAAAGAAGCCGCTGAAAAAGCCAAGATCGAGCTCTCTTCTGCTCAGCAGACCGACGTGAACCTGCCGTACATCACTGCAGATGCCACCGGTCCGAAACACATGAACATCAAAGTAACGCGCGCCAAACTGGAAAGCCTGGTCGAAGACCTGGTTAACCGTTCCATTGAGCCGCTGAAAGTTGCTCTGCAGGATGCCGGTCTGTCTGTGTCTGACGTGAACGACGTTATCCTGGTTGGTGGTCAGACTCGTATGCCAATGGTTCAGAAGAAAGTGGCTGAATTCTTTGGTAAAGAGCCGCGTAAAGACGTGAACCCGGACGAAGCCGTTGCTATCGGTGCTGCGGTTCAGGGCGGTGTTCTGACTGGTGAAGTTAAAGACGTTCTGCTGCTGGACGTTACCCCGCTGTCTCTGGGTATCGAAACCATGGGCGGTGTGATGACAGCGCTGATTGCGAAAAACACCACCATCCCGACCAAGCACAGCCAGGTGTTCTCTACTGCTGAAGACAACCAGTCTGCGGTAACCATCCATGTGCTGCAGGGTGAACGTAAACGTGCGTCCGATAACAAATCTCTGGGTCAGTTCAACCTGGACGGTATCGGTGCTGCGCCGCGCGGTATGCCGCAGATTGAAGTAACTTTCGACATCGATGCTGACGGTATCCTGCACGTTTCCGCGAAAGATAAAAACAGCGGTAAAGAGCAGCAGATCACCATCAAGGCCTCTTCCGGTCTGGATGAGAAAGAGATCGAAAAAATGGTTCAGGATGCAGAAGCTAACGCTGAATCTGACCGTAAATTCGAAGAGCTGGTTCAGACCCGTAACCAGGGCGACCATCTGCTGCACAGCACCCGTAAGCAGGTTGAAGAAGCGGGCGATAAACTGCCAGCCGATGACAAAACCGCTATCGAAGCCGCGCTGACTGCACTGGAAACCTCGCTGAAAGGTGAAGATAAAGCCGATATCGATGCGAAAATCCAGGCGCTGGCTGAAGCCTCCCAGAAACTGATGGAGATCGCTCAGCAGCAGCACGCACAGCAGCAGGCTGGCGGTTCCGCTGAGCAGGCGAGCGCAGGCAAAGACGACGATGTTGTTGATGCTGAGTTTGAAGAAGTTAAAGACAAAAAATAATCGCCCTGATGCAGGGTAGATAACTGGCACGGGCGTAGAGGATTTTCCTCCACGCCCGTGCACGCATGTGGAGCCGGATACAGGCTTTTGAATTGTCAGCTTGCACCCCGGTATGCCATTCCCTCCAGAAACATATCGTTAGCAATACCGGTTCAGGCATTCCGGGTAATACTGGCAGCAACTACTATGCCTGGCACCAGGCTCTAAAGGGCAGATAGAAGAGATGGCGAAGAGAGACTACTACGAGGTTTTAGGCGTTTCAAAAACCGCAGAAGAGCGTGAAATTAAAAAGGCCTATAAGCGCCTGGCAATGAAATATCACCCGGACCGTAACCAGGGAGATAAAGACGCCGAAACCAAATTTAAAGAAGTAAAAGAAGCCTACGAGATCCTCACCGACGATCAGAAGCGCGCAGCCTACGACCAGTACGGCCATGCGGCATTTGAGCAGGGCGGCATGGGCGGTGGCGGCTTCGGCGGTGGTTTTGGCGGCGGCGCTGATTTTGGCGATATCTTTGGCGATGTGTTTGGCGATATTTTCGGTGGCGGACGCCGCCAGCGCGCATCCCGTGGTGCCGATCTGCGCTACAACATGGAGCTAACCCTCGAAGAAGCCGTGCGTGGGGTTACTAAAGAGATCCGTATCCCGACCCTGGAAGAGTGCGATGTCTGTCACGGCAGCGGCGCGAAAGCGGGCTCCAAGCCCCAGACCTGCCCCACCTGTCACGGTGCCGGCCAGGTTCAGATGCGCCAGGGCTTCTTCACCGTGCAGCAGGCGTGCCCGCACTGCCAGGGACGCGGTACGATTATCAAAGATCCGTGCAACAAATGTCATGGGCATGGCCGGGTTGAGAAGAACAAAACCCTGTCGGTTAAAATCCCGGCGGGTGTGGATACCGGCGACCGTATCCGTCTGGCCGGTGAAGGCGAAGCGGGTGAGCATGGGGCTCCGGCAGGCGATCTGTATGTTCAGGTCCAGGTAAAACAGCATCCGATTTTTGAGCGTGAAGGTAATAACCTGTACTGCGAAGTGCCGATTAACTTCACCATGGCTGCCCTGGGCGGTGAAATCGAAGTGCCGACCCTGGATGGCCGCGTGAACCTGAAAGTGCCGTCTGAAACCCAGACCGGCAAACTGTTCCGCATGCGCGGTAAAGGGGTTAAATCTGTGCGCGGTGGCGCTCAGGGTGATCTGCTGTGCCGGGTAGTTGTAGAAACCCCGGTAGGGCTGAATGAGAAACAGAAAACCCTGCTACAGGAGCTGCAGGACAGCTTCGGCGGCCCGACCGGTGAACACAACAGCCCCCGTTCAAAGAGCTTCTTTGATGGGGTGAAAAAGTTCTTCGATGATCTGACTCGCTAACGGTCTGCGTTTACATTCCCAGCCCGGACATCAGTGCCGGGCTTTTTTGTCCCCGGGCGCGGCGCCTGAGGCGGCAGCACTGCTCGGAAAAGAATATGTATTCAATACCGTAACTTCCGGGGTGTCCGGGATTATTCTTCGGTATTTACGATCTTATTATGCTGAATAAGCTAATATTATCGAGTTACTTAATGGCTTATCATCGAAAAATCCGAAGTAATCCGTAGTAAAGGGAGTGGATACTGATAATGATAAAATGCCTGACTCGTTTTTTAAAAAGTGATATTTCCTCCGGCATTGTGCTGATTATTGCCGCCGTGCTGGCGATGCTGATGGCCAACCTGCCGTGGACCGCCGGAGGGTATCAGTCTTTCCTGAATATCCCGGTTGCCATGCAGTTCGGCACCCTGGAGATCAATAAAAACCTGCTGCTGTGGGTGAACGACGCCCTGATGGCCATCTTCTTTTTGTTAATTGGCCTTGAGATCAAGCGCGAGATGATGGCAGGCTCGCTGGCGACTTGCCGGCAGGCCGTGTTCCCGGTGGTGGCCGCCACGGGGGGAATGCTGGTCCCGGCGCTTATCTACCTGGCTTTTAACGCCGCAGATCCGGTAACCAGCAGCGGGTGGGCTATCCCGGCGGCGACCGATATCGCGTTTGCCCTCGGGGTTCTGGCGCTGCTGGGCAACCGGGTTCCGCTGAGCCTGAAAGTCTTCCTGATGGCGCTGGCGATTATTGACGATCTCGGGGCCATTGTGATTATTGCCCTGTTCTACACCCATGAGTTGTCTGTGCTGTCGCTGGTGGTAGCCGGGATGGCGATTGCGGGTCTGGCGCTGCTGAATATTTTTAATGTGCGCCGGGTTGATGTGTATCTGCTGGTGGGGCTGGTGCTGTGGGTGGCGGTGCTGAAGTCTGGTGTCCACGCCACGCTTGCCGGGGTGGTTATCGGGTTCTTTATTCCGCTGAAAAAGAAAAATGGCCACTCGCCGTCTGAGTCGCTGGAGCATGTGCTGCACCCGTGGGTGGCGTTTGTTATTCTGCCGCTGTTTGCATTTGCCAATGCCGGGGTGTCGCTCCAGGGCGTCTCACTGAGTGATTTAGGCTCCATTCTGCCTGCCGGTATCATTGGCGGCCTGCTGCTCGGTAAGCCATTAGGGATCACTCTGTTTTGCTGGTTAGCCATTAAACTGAAGCTGGCATCCCTGCCGCAGGGCACGCAGTTCAGCGATATTGTTGCCGTGGGGGTGCTGTGCGGTATCGGCTTTACCATGTCGATTTTCATTTCCACCCTGGCGTTTGCCAGTGTGGATGCGCAGTTGCTGACCCAGGCGAAGCTGGGGATTCTGGTGGGGTCATTACTGGCCGCCGTGGTGGGATACAGTTTGCTTAAATGCCGCTTATCGCGCACTGAGCGGACATAGCAGGGAGCCATGCGCATGTCGCATATTAACTACAACCATCTCTATTACTTCTGGCACGTCTGCCGGGAAGGCTCAGTGGTCGGCGCCGCAGAGGCGCTGTATCTGACGCCGCAAACCATCACCGGGCAGATTAAAGCCCTGGAAGAGCGTTTGCAGGGGAAGCTGTTTAAGCGTAAGGGCAGGGGGCTTGAGCCCTCTGAGCTGGGGCAACTGGTGTTCCGCTACGCAGACAGAATGTTCACCCTAAGCCAGGAAATGCTCGATATTGTGAACTACCGCAAAGAGTCCCACCTGATTTTTGATGTGGGCGTTGCGGATGCGCTCTCCAAACATCTGGTCAGCCGGGTGCTGGACGGCGCGGTAACCGATGACGAGCAGATCCACCTGCGCTGTTTTGAGTCGACCCACGAGCTGCTGCTGGAGCAACTGAGCCAGCACAAGCTGGATATGATTATCTCCGACTGCGCTATTGACTCCACCCAGCAGGAGGGGCTGTTCTCAATTAAGATTGGCGAATGCAGCGTCAGCTTCTGGAGCCAGAACCCGCCGCCGGACCTGCCGTTCCCGGCCTGCCTGGAGGAGCGTCGGTTGCTGATCCCGGGGCGGCGCTCCATGCTGGGGCGCAAGCTGCTCAACTGGATAAACTCCCAGGGGCTGAATGTGCAGATCTTAGGCGAGTTCGACGATGCGGCACTGATGAAGGCGTTTGGCGCCGCCCATAACGCGATTTTTGTGGCACCCACCCTGTACCATAATGAGTTTTACGACGACAAAAGCATTGTGGAGATTGGGCGCATCGATAACGTGATGGAAGAGTACCACGCGATTTTTGCCGGGCGGATGATCCAGCATCCTGCGGTGCAGCGGATCTGCAACCGGGATTACCGGGCGCTGTTTGAGCCGGCGCTGGCCGGGTAGCAGCAGAAGGAAGAAATAAAAAAACCCGCCGGAGCGGGTTTTTTTATCAAAGCACAACGAACAGGCGATTAAGCCAGTTTGTTGATCTGAGCGGTCAGGTTTGCTTTATGACGCGCAGCTTTGTTTTTGTGGATCAGACCTTTGCTGGCCTGACGATCCACAATCGGTTGCATTTCGTTAAATGCATTCTGAGCAGCAACTTTGTCGCCTGCTTCGATCGCCGCGTATACTTTTTTGATAAAAGTACGCATCATGGAGCGACGGCTAGCGTTGTGCTTGCGGCGCTTTTCAGACTGTACGGCGCGTTTCTTAGCTGATTTGATATTAGCCAAGGTCCAACTCCCAAATAATCTATATGGACATTCAAAGGCCGAGGAATATGCCCGTTTAGCCTTCTTTTGTCAATGGATTTGTGCAAATAAGCGCCGTTAAAAAATCGGCACCAGTTACGTAGTGATGGCGCAAGATTCTACCAGCTTGCTGGTCGCTAATACAGCCCTCAGACGACAAAAAAACGCAGATCAACCCAGATAATTCTGCGCCAACAGGCCATGATGATGAAATCACTCACTGCTTTGTGTGATTGCGGCGATTACCGGGTTAACCTTAACCGCTGTACAAGGTATAATCCGCCGATTTCCACTGTTTTGAGCCAGTCATGAAGCTGATACGCGGCATACATAATCTCCGTCCGGCCCACCACGGCTGTGTACTGACCATTGGTAACTTTGACGGCGTCCATCGCGGGCACCAGGCTTTACTGAAAGCCCTGCGCGCGGAAGGTGATGCCCGCGGGCTTCCGGTCATGGTGATGATTTTCGAGCCTCAACCCCTTGAACTGTTCGCCGCAGACCGCGCCCCGGCGCGCTTAAGCCGCCTGCGGGAGAAACTCCGCTATCTGGCCCAGTGCGGGGTGGATTATGTGCTGTGTGTGCGTTTTGACCGGCGCTTCGCCGCCCTGACGGCACAGCGCTTTGTCAGCGACCTGCTGGTAAACCGCCTCGGGGTGCAATTTCTGGCGATTGGCGATGATTTCCGATTTGGCGCTGGTCGTCAGGGGGATTTCTTGTTATTACAGAAGGCGGGAGCGGAATATGGCTTCCAGGTCACCAGCACCCGGACATTTTGCCACGGGGGCATGCGTATCAGCAGTACAGCGGTTCGCCAGGCATTACAGGAGGATTCCCTTGAGCAGGCAGAGCGTCTGCTGGGCCATCCTTTCTCAATTTCTGGCCGGGTCGTGCATGGTGACGAGTTAGGCCGCACTATCGGCTTTCCTACCGCAAACCTGCCGCTGCGGCGCCAGGTCTCCCCGGTAAAAGGGGTGTTCGCGGTTGAGGTTATCGGTCCCTGGGGTCAGGCGATCCCCGGCGTGGCCAATATCGGTACCCGACCAACGGTATCCGGTATGCGCCAGCAACTGGAGGTCCACTTACTGGATGTGGTAATGGATCTCTACGGGCAGCATATTGATGTGGTATTGCGCAAAAAAATTCGCAATGAGCAGCGATTTGCCTCCCTGGATGAGCTGAAAGCGCAAATCGCCAGAGATGTGGAGACAGCCCGCGATTTCTTTGGGCTACAAACCCCGGCTAAAAATTGCCAGAGCTATTAATTAACACCGAAATACGGAACCGAGAATCTGATGAGTGACTATAAATCTACCCTGAATTTGCCGGAAACAGGGTTCCCGATGCGCGGCGACCTCGCCAAACGCGAGCCGGGCATGCTGGCGCGCTGGAACGACGACGGCCTGTACCAGTTAATTCGTACGGCTAAAAAGGGCAAAAAATCCTTCATTCTGCATGATGGCCCTCCCTATGCGAACGGCAGCATTCACATTGGTCACTCAGTTAACAAGATTCTGAAAGATATTATTATCAAATCCAAAACCCTGTCCGGTTACGACTCTCCGTATATCCCGGGCTGGGACTGCCACGGCCTGCCGATTGAGCTGAAAGTGGAGCAGGAATACGGCAAACCGGGTGAGAAGTTCACCGCGGCGGAGTTTCGCGCAAAATGCCGCGAATATGCGGCCACCCAGATTGACGGGCAGCGCACAGACTTTATCCGCCTGGGCGTGCTGGGCGACTGGCAGCACCCCTATCTGACCATGGACTTCAACACGGAAGCCAACATCATCCGTGCGCTGGGTAAAATTATTGCCAATGGTCACCTGCACAAAGGGGCAAAGCCGGTGCACTGGTGCATCGACTGCCGCTCTGCGCTGGCGGAAGCGGAAGTGGAATATTACGACAAGACCTCCCCGTCTATCGACGTGGCGTTCCGTGGCGTAGATGAAACGGCAATCAAAACCGCATTTGGCGTGGACAAGGTTGATGGCCCGATCTCTCTGGTTATCTGGACCACTACCCCGTGGACCTTACCGGCTAACCGGGCTATCTCTCTGCATGCGGATATCGACTATGCGCTGGTACAGACAGACGGCCAGGCGCTGATTCTGGCCGCCGATCTGGTTGAGAGCGTATTAAAACGCACCGGGCTTTCCGGCCAGATCCTCGCTACCGTGAAAGGTGCACAGCTGGAGCTGCTGCGCTTTACCCATCCGTTTATGGGCTTCGATGTACCGGCCATTCTGGGCGAGCATGTCACCCTGGACGCAGGTACTGGTGCGGTGCATACCGCCGGTGGTCACGGCCCGGATGACTACACCATCAGCCAGAAATATGGCCTGGAAATCGCAAACCCGGTCGGGCCGGACGGAACTTACCTGCCTGGCACCTACCCGGGCCTGGACGGGCTGAACGTCTTTAAAGCCAACGATACCATTGTTGAGCTGCTGCGCGAGAAAGGCGCACTGCTGCACGTTGAGAAGATGCAGCACAGCTACCCGTGCTGCTGGCGCCACAAAACGCCGATCATCTTCCGCGCCACCCCTCAGTGGTTCGTGAGCATGGATCAGAAAGGCCTGCGGATTAACTCGCTCAAAGAGATTGACCGTATCGAGCAGGAAGGTCTGGCTAAAGATAATCTCAGCGGCTGGATCCCGGCATGGGGTAAAGCACGCATCGAAAACATGGTGGCAAACCGCCCGGACTGGTGTATCTCCCGCCAGCGTACCTGGGGCGTGCCGATGTCCCTGTTTGTCCATAAAGACACCGAAGAGCTGCATCCGCGCACCGTTGAGCTGATGGAAGAAGTCGCCAAACGGGTTGAGAAAGACGGTATCCAGGCCTGGTGGGATCTGGATCAGCGGGAAATCCTGGGCGATGACGCCGACAACTGGGTGAAAGTGCCGGATACCCTGGACGTGTGGTTTGACTCCGGATCCACCAGCTACTCGGTCGTGGATGCGCGCCCGGAATTTAACGGCCACTCTGCGGATATGTACCTGGAAGGCTCCGACCAGCACCGCGGCTGGTTTATGTCCTCGCTGATGATTAGCGTGGCCATGAAAGGCAAAGCTCCGTACCGCCAGGTGCTGACGCACGGCTTCACCGTGGACGGTGAAGGCCGCAAGATGTCCAAATCCATTGGTAACACTGTCAGCCCGCAGGATGTGATGAACAAACTGGGTGCGGATATTCTGCGCCTGTGGGTGGCCTCTACCGACTATACCGGTGAAATGGCCGTGTCTGACGAGATCCTCAAGCGCTCAGCAGACGCCTATCGCCGTATCCGTAACACCGCGCGCTTCCTGCTGGCGAACCTTAACGGGTTTGATCCGGTCAAAGACATGGTGAAACCGGAAGAGATGGTGGTGCTGGATCGCTGGGCGGTGGGCTGTGCTCAGGCGGCTCAGGCTGACATTATCAAGGCCTATGAAAGCTACGACTTCCATGAAGTGGTACAGCGTCTGATGCGCTTCTGCTCTGTGGAGATGGGCTCGTTCTATCTGGATATCATTAAAGATCGCCAGTACACCGCCAAAGCCGACAGCGTAGCGCGCCGCAGCTGCCAGACCGCGCTGTTCCATATCGCTGAAGCGCTGGTGCGCTGGATGGCGCCGGTAATGTCCTTCACCGCAGACGAAGTCTGGGGCTATCTGCCGGGTGAGCGTGAAAAATACGTATTCACCGGTGAGTGGTACGAAGGGCTGTTTGGCCTGGCAGACAGCGAAGCCATGAACGATGCCTTCTGGGAAACGCTGCTGGAAGTGCGCGGTGAAGTGAACAAAGTTATCGAGCAGGCCCGCGCCGATAAACTGGTCGGCGGCTCCCTGGGCGCGGCAGTGACCCTGTATGCGGATCCGGAACTGAAAGCCAGCCTGCTGAGCCTGGGCGACGAGCTGCGCTTTGTGCTGCTGACCTCCGGTGCGCAGGTGGCTGATTATGCGGATGCACCGCAACAGGCCCAGCAGAGCGATGTGCTCAAGGGGCTGAAGATTACCCTGCAAAAAGCCGAAGGTGAGAAGTGCCCGCGCTGCTGGCATTACACCACGGATATTGGCAAGGTCGCGGAGCACGCAGATATCTGCGGTCGCTGTGTTACTAACGTCGCCGGTGACGGCGAAAAACGTAAGTTTGCCTGATGAGTAAACCGATTCTTTCAACAGGTCTGCGCTGGCTGTGGCTGGCGCTTCTGGTACTGGTCGTGGATCTGGGTTTCAAACAGTGGATTATGGATAATTTTGTGCTGTATGAAACCCGGCCGCTGATCCCGTTCTTTAACCTGCATTATGCCCATAATCCGGGGGCGGCGTTCAGCTTCCTGGCCGGGCAGGATGGCTGGCAGCGCTGGTTCTTTGCCGGTATTGCCATCGGCATTGCTCTGGTGCTTCTGGTGCTGCTTTACCGCACCAGCGCCCGCCAGAAGCTCAATAACATTGCCTACTCGCTGATTATCGGCGGGGCGCTGGGCAATTTATTTGATCGCATGGTGCACGGTTTTGTGGTGGATATGATCGACTTTTACGTCGGTGACTGGCACTTCCCGACCTTCAACATCGCCGATATGGGGATCTGTATTGGCGCGGCGCTGATCGTGCTGGAGGGTTTTTTTGTCTCCTCCGGTAAATCCAACGACAAAGACAACAAAAAGGTGACCAATGGCTGAGTCTGTACAGAGCAACAGCGCGGTGCTGGTGCATTTCACGCTGAAACTCGACGACGGTTCAACCGCAGAGTCGACCCGCGACAACGGCAAACCGGCACTGTTTCGCCTTGGCGATACCAGCCTGTCTGAAGGGCTGGAGCAGCATCTGCTGGGGCTGAAGGCCGGGGATAAGACCACCTTCTCGCTGCCGCCGGAGTCCGCTTTCGGGGTTGTGAGCCCGGATCTGATTCAGTATTTCTCGCGGCGCGATTTTATCGACGCGGGGGAGCCTGAGGTGGGCGCGATTATGTTGTTTACGGCTATGGACGGCAGTGAGATGCCCGGCGTGATTCGTGAGGTCAATGGTGATTCCATCACCGTGGACTTTAACCATCTGCTGGCCGGGCAAACCGTTCATTTTGACGTAGAAGTGCTGGAAGTGGATCCGGTACTGGAGGCTCCCGATGCAGATCCTGCTGGCTAACCCGCGCGGTTTCTGCGCCGGGGTTGATCGCGCCATCAGCATTGTTGAAAACGCGCTGACACTGTTCGGCGCGCCAATTTATGTGCGCCATGAAGTGGTGCATAACCGCTATGTGGTGGACACCCTGCGCCAGCGCGGGGCGATTTTTATTGAGGAGATAAGCGACGTGCCGGACGGCGCTATCCTTATCTTCTCTGCCCACGGGGTCTCCCAGGCGGTACGTAACGAGGCGAAAAACCGCGAACTGACGGTATTTGATGCCACCTGCCCGCTGGTCACCAAAGTGCATATGGAAGTGGCCCGCGCCAGCCGCCGGGGTGAAGAGGCGATTCTGATAGGCCATGCGGGCCATCCGGAAGTGGAAGGCACCATGGGCCAGTACAGTAACCCGCAAGGGGGCATGTATCTGGTGGAGTCGCCGGAAGATGTCCGCACGCTGACGGTTAAAGATCCTTCCCGGCTCTCCTTCATGACCCAGACCACCCTGTCGGTGGACGATACCTCTGAGGTGATTGACGCCCTGCGCCAGAGCTTCCCGGAGATTATCGGCCCCCGTAAAGACGATATCTGCTATGCCACCACCAACCGCCAGGAAGCGGTGCGCGATCTGGCGGCCCGGGCAGATGTGGTGCTGGTGGTCGGCTCGAAGAACTCCTCAAACTCTAACCGGCTGGCAGAGCTGGCACGCCGCCAGGGCAAGGTCGCGTACCTGATTGATGACGCGACAGATATCCAGCCGGAGTGGGTCTCAGGCATTGCGTGTGTCGGGGTTACCGCAGGGGCTTCGGCACCGGATATTCTGGTCCAGAACGTGATTCGCCGCCTGCAACAGCTGGGCGGCGGTGAGGCCGTCTCTCTGGAAGGCCGCGAAGAAAATATCGTCTTTGAAGTGCCGAAAGAGCTGCGTCTCGACATTCAGCAGGTTGAGTGACTCACACCTGTAACGACAAGGGACCCGGTGGGTCCCTTTTTTACCTCTGTTTACCGGGCGGGTGCCAGGTCAAACGTCTCCATTAAGTGCGCAATCTGCTGGTGATCGTCGTCGCTGAGCGCCCAGCCAGGGCGGCGGCAGTAGTCGCTGGCGATGATCCCCCGCCGGTACAGAATGGTTTTTTCCACCTGAATAATATACTCACAGTGGCTCATCCACGGGCGGATAAACGGTAGCAGCCGCTGGTGCAGCTGGCGGGCTTGTGTGGTTTCGCCCGCCACCCAGAGGCGGTAAATCGCCACGTACACTTCACTGAATGAACAGCCCGGCATCACGCCCTTGCCCCCGGCTGTAAGCATATCCGGCATAAAAATCCCCGCATAGCCATTCATGACGCCCGCGTCCGGTGCCAGGGCCAGAAATTCCCGGGTGTACTCCACCGGGGAGGTGTTCTCAATTTTAAACACCGCATGGGGGTAGCGCCCGGCAACATCCGCCAGCTGCTGTGCGGGCAGGGGGATACCGGTCTCCCCGGGGGCGTACTGCACCAGGACCGGAATATCTACCGCCTCCAGCACGGCGGTAATATGGGCGGCAATGGCCTCCTGAGAGGGGTGCAGGAAAAAGGGCGGTAGCAGCATCAGCGCATCGGCACCCAGCCGGGCGTACTCTCTGGCGCGTTGTACCGCCAGCTCGGTACAGTGCTCAGTGACCGATAATACCCTGTATACATCAGCACCGGATAACGTGCTGACAAACAACTGAGCCAGCCGGGCGCGCTCCGGATCGCTGAGTTTCGGGAACTCACTGGCAATGCCGAACAGTGTCAGCCCCTGTACTCCGGTACCGGCAAGGTGCTCCAGGAGCTGCACCATGCTGATTTGATCGATATCGCCACTGGTGGTAAAGGGCAGGGCGGCTATCGGGTTCACCCCGGCAATATGGCAGGCGTTATAACGTCGGGTCATGGGGTTGCTCCTCTGCGGTTAATACGGCCCCCTGAGCGGCAGGCAGTGCCCAGCGGCGGTAAAGCTGCAAAAAGCCGCGCGGGACGCTTTTGTGCACCGGCTGCCACTGGCTACGGCGGCGGGCCAGCTCGTCGGGGGAGACGTTCAGCTCAAGGATCCGGGCCGGGATATCAATCGTTATCTGGTCGCCATCTTCCACCAGCCCCAGCTCCCCGCCTTCTACCGCTTCCGGGGAGATATGGCCCACAAACAGGCCCCGGTTAGAGCCGGAGAAGCGCCCGTCGGTGATCAGTGCGCAGCTGTCAGACAGCCCCATCCCCTCCAGTGACTTCATCGGTTTATACATTTCCGGCATCCCCGGCCCGCCGGAGGGGCCTTCATAGCGCAGCACCAGCACACTGCCGGGGGCTATGGTGCCGGACATTATCGAATCAATGGCGTCCTGCTCGCTGTTAAACACCACCGCAGGCCCGCTAAAACAGAGCAACGCCTCCGGCACGGCCGCAGGCTTCACAATGGCCCCCAGTGGCGCCAGGTTACCGTGCAGCACCGCGACGCCGGGCTCGTTGCGCACCGGGGCTGCCAGGGTGTGGATCACCTCCGGGCGCGGGCTGGCATGGCCTGCTGCCAGCAGTTCGCCTTTGGTTTTCCCCGCCACCGTGAGCGCCTCATGATGCAGGAGCGACTGGATCTCGTGCTCTACTGCCGGAACACCGCCAGACTCCCAGAAGTCGATCATGTCGTGCTCTGAGGCGGGGTACAGCGCCGCGACCAGTGGTACCTGGTGGCTGAGCTCATCAAAAGCCGAAAGCGGTAAGTGGCCCAGCTCCGCCTCATAGTGGATGGCCTGTAAATGTAAAATGGCGTTGGTTGAACCGCCGGTCGCCAGCAGAAAGACCATGGCGTTGTGGATAGCCTGCGGGGTGATTATCTGGCGGGCGTTAACCCCCTGATTAACCAGCTGTACGGCCTGTTTCCCGCTCTCCTTCGCGGCCTGGCGGCGCTCCGGGGAGATAGCCGGGAGCGTACTGCTGCCCGGTAAGCTCATCCCCAGCACTTCGGCCAGGCAGCACATGGTGTTGGCGGTGCCGTACATGGTGCAGGAGCCGGGGCCGGGCTCGGCGATATTTTCAATATGGGCGAACTCTTCTTCGCTTATCTCACCGCGGGTTTTCCAGCCAATGGCTTCGGTGACGATATTGCCGTCCCAGTGTTTTCCCCGGTAGCTGGCCGGGTACATGGGCCCGCCATTGACCATGATCGCGGGCACATCCAGCCGGGCGGCCGCCATCAGCATGGCGGGCACTATCTTGTCGCAGGAGCCCAGCAGCACCATGCCGTCAAAACGGTGGGCGCGCATCATCACCTCAATAGAGGCGGTGATCACCTCCCGGGCCGCGAGAATATAGCGCATGCCCAGGTGCCCCTCGGCAATGCCGTCGCAGGGGGCAATAGTGCCAAACACCATGCCGACCCCGCCTGCCTCTTCAATACCTGCCAGCACCTGGGCGGTCAGCTCGTTTAAGTTAACGTGGCCCGCCGTGGCGTTGGTGTAGCTGTTGACCACTGCAATTACGGGCTGGCGCAGTTGCTCATCCGTATGGCCCATGGATTTATACAGGGCACGTTTCAGTGCGCCGTCGTCACCGGTTAATACCGGGCTGAAGTGGGATCCGCACTGGGTACAGCCTTTACATCCACTCATTGTGCTACTCCTGGTGGCTGGGGCGGCTTTGTGCCGCAGGGAGAGAGTCAGACTGCGGCGCCGGCGCATTGTGGGGTGCCGGGTTTGCCAGCCTGGCCGGTAACATCAGGATCAGCGGTGCGCACAGCAGCAGGAAACCGGCAAGGATATACAGCCCGGTGTCTATGCGCCCGGTGGTGTCATTCAGCCAGCCCAGTACCGTGGGGCCGAAGAACCCGGCCAGGTTGCCCACGGAATTGACCAGAGCAATACCGGCAGCGGCGGCGGTGCCGGAGAGCATGGCCCCGGGCAGGCTGATATAGGTGGGGATAAGCGCCAGGGTGCCGGACATCGCCAGGCAAATCCACGCCATCATCCAGAAGGTGGAGCCGCTGCTCCAGGCGCTCAGCGCCAGGCCCACGCAGCCAATCACCGCCGGGATAGCAATATGCCAGCGTCGCTCCTGGGTGGTATCGGAATGGCGGCTGTTAAGCACCATAAAAATGGCGCCGAAGACATAAGGCAGGGCAGCCAGCAGGCCGATGTTCAGATCGTCTGTGACCCCGGAGCTTTTAATAATTGAAGGCAGCCAGAAATTGATGCCGTAATAACCGATGTTAAAACTGAAAAAGACCACCGCCAGCAGCCAGACGTAGCCGTTTGCCAGCATATCCCGCACCCCGGAGGTGACTTTACCGTGGGCGGCCTGCTGGCGCCGGGCTTCGTCCAGGGCAAGATCATCGATGATCACCTGCTTTTCCGCATCGCTCAGCCAGCGGGCGGATTTCACATCGTTATCCAGATAACGCAGCACGACACCCGCCAGCAGCAGGGAAGGGATAGCTTCGATTAAAAACAGCCACTGCCAGTTGTGCAGGTGCCATACCCCGTCAAACAGCTTCAGGATAAGGCCGGAAAGGGGGCTGCCGATGATAGTGGAAAGCGGCGTCACCAGAATAAACAGCCCGAGGGTGCGGGCGGCGCGCCAGGAGGGGAACCAGAACGTCAGATAAAAGACGATCCCCGGGAAGAAACCGGCTTCAGCCACCCCGAGCAGAAAGCGCAGCACATAAAACTGGGTCGGGGTGGTCACAAACATCATCAGGGCGGAAAGGATAGCCCATGACGCCATGATTCGGGCTATCCAGAAGCGCGGCCCGTAACGCTGGAGTAATAAGTTACTGGGCAGCTCAAAAATAAAATACCCGATAAAGAAAACCCCGGCGCCCAGCCCGTAGACCGTGTCGCTGAAGCTCAGGGCATCCTGCATATAGAGTTTGGCAAAACCGACATTCACCCGATCGAGATAGGCGAAGAAATAGCAGATGATCAAAAACGGGATCAGCCGTCGGGTTACCTTGCGATAGACCTGATCCCCGGATACGGCAGATGATGATTCCATGGTGTTCTCCTGATCCTGAATAGAACCGGCGGCGCCTGCTGCCGGTGCCTGTCGTTAAGGCGCTATTCACCCTTGTTACGGTACGCTGCGGCCATATTTTTACGCCGTACGGTGAGCGTACTGTGGGGCACTCCGAACCTGCCGGAACCACGGCCCGTGAAGAGGAATACAGTTAAGTATTACAAGATTTGTTATCTTGTAATACAAGAAACATAGAATAAATAAACCCTACAGTCTGTGAGCGCGATCGATAACTCTGGTTAATGAATCAGAGAATGTGCCGGAGTATCCCGGGGGGCGTTTGCCAGATATGCTTGCGCGCGGCATTGAGCAAGATGGTGCGCATATGCTGGCGGGCCTGCTCGGGTTGCTGAAAGCGTACCGCTTCAAACAGGCGATAGTGCTCATCTACCGCTTCTCTGGTCTGGCTGAGGTCCTGCTCTGCTGTGCGGCGAAAAGAGAGCGCCATCGCGGCCGAAAGCGCATTACCCAGTGAGACGAGGAACGGGTTGTGAGTGGCCTGCAACAGCGCATGGTGGAAGGCGATATCACCGCTTTCAAACTGGGCGCGGCGGTGGTTTTCCTGCCCGGCGCGCATCAGCAGCAGGGCCTGCTCCATTTCCGCCAGATCCCCGGCATTGGCGTGCAGCGCCGCCAGGGTGGCGATATTGGGCTCGAATATCAGGCGGGTGACCATCAGTTGTTCAACCAGCGCGTAGTCCAGTTGCCCGGCGGAGAGCCAGCCCAGCACATCGATATCCAGCAAATTCCACTGCTCGCGCGGGGCCACGGTGCTGCGCTTTTTGGCCTGAATCGACACCAGCCCTTTGGCTGCCAGAGTTTGCAGGGCATTGCGTACCGAGGTACGGGACGCGGCATACTCCGCTGCCAGTTCGTTCTCACCGGGCAGTGATAATCCCGGTGCCAGCTGCCCGTGCAGAATACGCCCTGCAAGGTGGCGGGTGATCGATTCTGAAACTGAGCCCTGGGTAACTTTCATGGCGATTCCTGTGCATGCCTGCGGGTTGAAGTCCCACATAGTAAGCTAATCATAGGGCTATGGCTAACAGGGGCTGACAGAGGCGGTGAAATAATCCTCTGTTGCCCGGGCCTTGTCAGATGTTGCCGTTTTCACGGAAAGCCATGTCTTTTACTGATATTTTTCGGTATCTATCATTAATTTCTAATTACGGGTGTTTTTAAGTAGCCGCCGGGTAAGGGTCTGGCTACTCTGAAAACGATTTACCTCACGTTAACCAAAGAGAATAGATATGCAAGATGGACAGATCCGCGTGGCGATCGCGGGGGCAGGCGGGCGCATGGGGCGCCAGTTAATCCAGGCCGCGCTGGCGATGGATGGGGTGGTTCTTGGCGCCGCGCTGGAGCGTCCGGGCTCAACCCTGGTGGGGAGCGACGCCGGGGAACTGGCCGGTGTGGGCCATTGTGGCGTGCCGGTCAGCAGCGATCCGGACGCCGTGGCGGATGATTTTGATGTGTTCATCGATTTTACCCGCCCGGAAGGCACCCTTAACCACTTATCCTGGTGCGTGGCGCATCAAAAAGCCATGGTGATTGGCACCACCGGGTTTGATGAGGCCGGGAAACAGGCCATCCGCCGGGCAGCAGAGCAGATTGCCATTGTCTTTGCGGCAAATTTTAGTGTTGGCGTCAATGTGATGCTCAAACTGCTGGAAAAGGCCGCCCGGGTGATGGGGGGCTATACCGATATTGAAATTATCGAGGCGCACCACCGCCATAAAGTGGATGCGCCCTCAGGCACGGCGCTGGCGATGGGGGAAGCCATAGCCAGCGCGCTGGATAAAGACCTCAGTAGCTGTGCGGTCTACAGCCGGGAAGGGCATACCGGCGAACGTGTTCCGGGAACCATTGGTTTTGCCACGGTTCGTGCCGGGGATATCGTAGGCGAGCATACCGCCATGTTTGCGGATATCGGCGAACGCGTGGAGATCTCTCATAAGGCATCCAGCCGCATGACATTTGCCAATGGTGCAGTAAAATCAGCTTTGTGGCTTAAATCAAAGAAAAATGGTCTTTTTGATATGCGTGATGTGCTTAATCTGCATGATTTGTAGTGTGCTAACCCATCTTGATGTGGTTATTTCAGTCATTAAGTGATTGATTGTCAGGGCAATAATTTATTGCCCTTTTTATTTCTGGATTATTTGTATTTATTTTGTTTTAAACGGATGAAACCAGTGGTTACTTGGCCTGAAATGGTTAATTATCTGTAAAATTTTCACCTTTCGTCTGTTTTTAATCATCTGTTTGCGGTAGTATCCCTTCTTTCTGATGCGCAACCGTTTTTCCCGTGGCGATAGTTGCTGTTTTTAGCTTTCCGGCGGCGACATTTGCGTTAGTCAGGTAAAAAAGCATAAAAAAACCCACCATAACGTTGACTTTTCGATCGCTTATCTCCAGAATGCCGCCGTTTGCCAAAAAATCGCCTGTTAAGCGTTTTTGCATTGATTCACGATGTTTATTTGAATTAATATGCAAATAAATCGACTGTTTATTCCCTGGAGGATGTTTTGATTAAGTCAGCGCTGTTGGTTCTGGAAGACGGAACCCAATTCCACGGTCGGGCCATAGGGGCATCGGGTTTCGCTGTGGGGGAGGTCGTTTTCAATACTTCAATGACCGGTTATCAAGAAATCCTCACTGATCCCTCCTATTCCCGCCAGATAGTCACTCTCACTTATCCCCATATTGGTAATGTCGGCACTAACCCGGCAGATGAAGAATCTTCTCAGGTCCACGCCCAGGGGCTTATCATTCGCGACCTGCCGCTGATTGCCAGCAACTTCCGCAATACTGAAGATCTCTCGTCTTACCTTAAGCGCCACAATATTGTCGCCATTGCGGATATCGACACCCGTAAGCTGACCCGCTTACTGCGTGAGAAGGGCGCTCAGGGCGGCTGCATTATCGCCGGTGACAATCCGGACGCGCAGCTGGCGCTGGAAAAAGCCCGCGCCTTCCCGGGCCTGAACGGCATGGACCTGGCGAAAGAGGTGACTACGGCGGAGCCCTACTCCTGGCAGCAGGGATCCTGGACTCTGCAGGGTGACCTGCCAGAGGCGAAAACAGCGGAAGAGCTGCCGTTCCACGTGGTGGCGTATGACTTTGGCGCGAAACGCAATATCCTGCGGATGCTGGTGGATCGCGGCTGCCGCCTGACGGTAGTACCGGCGCAGACCAGCGCCGAAGAGGTGCTGAAGATGAATCCGGACGGTATCTTCCTGTCCAACGGCCCCGGCGACCCGGCCCCCTGTGACTACGCCATCACCGCCATTAAGAAATTTATGACCACGGATATTCCGGTATTCGGGATTTGCCTGGGTCACCAGTTACTGGCGCTGGCCAGCGGCGCGAAGACCATCAAAATGAAGTTTGGTCACCACGGCGGTAACCACCCGGTAAAAGATATTGATAACAATGTGGTGATGATTACCGCACAGAACCACGGTTTTGCGGTGGATGAGTCCACGCTGCCGGATACCCTGCGCGTGACCCACAAATCGCTGTTCGACGGCACATTACAGGGCATCCACCGTACGGATAAACCGGCATTCAGCTTCCAGGGTCACCCGGAGGCGAGCCCCGGCCCGCACGACGCCGCACCGCTGTTTGACCACTTTATCGATTTGATTCAGCACTACCGTAACACAGCTAAATAATCAGGAGCGACGAGAGCCATGCCAAAACGTACCGATATTAAAAGCATCCTGATCCTTGGCGCTGGCCCGATTGTTATCGGCCAGGCCTGCGAATTCGACTACTCCGGCGCCCAGGCGTGTAAAGCCCTGCGCGAAGAGGGCTACCGGGTTATCCTGGTGAACTCCAACCCGGCCACCATCATGACCGACCCGGATATGGCCGATGCGACCTACATCGAGCCTATCCACTGGGAAGTGGTGCGCAAGATTATTGATAAAGAGCGCCCGGATGCGGTGCTGCCGACCATGGGCGGGCAGACGGCGCTGAACTGTGCGCTGGAGCTGGAGCGCCAGGGCGTGCTGGAAGAGTTCGGCGTGACCATGATTGGCGCCACGGCGGATGCCATCGACAAAGCGGAAGATCGCCGTCGCTTTGATATTGCCATGAAAAAAATTGGTCTGGACACGGCCCGCTCCGGCATTGCCCACACCATGGAAGAGGCGCTGGCGGTGGCGGCAGACGTGGGTTACCCGTGCATTATCCGCCCCTCTTTTACCATGGGCGGCACCGGCGGCGGTATTGCCTATAACCGCGAAGAGTTTGAAGAGATCTGCGCCCGGGGGCTGGATTTATCCCCGACCAATGAGCTGCTGATTGATGAGTCGCTGATTGGCTGGAAAGAGTACGAAATGGAAGTTGTGCGTGATAAAAACGACAACTGCATTATTGTCTGCTCTATCGAAAACTTCGACGCCATGGGGATCCACACCGGTGACTCCATCACCGTGGCCCCGGCCCAGACCCTGACCGACAAAGAATACCAAATCATGCGTAACGCCTCGATGGCGGTACTGCGTGAAATCGGCGTGGAGACCGGCGGCTCTAACGTGCAGTTTGCGGTTAACCCGAAAAACGGCCGTCTGATTGTTATCGAGATGAACCCGCGCGTATCGCGCTCTTCGGCGCTGGCTTCGAAAGCGACCGGTTTCCCGATTGCCAAAGTGGCGGCGAAACTGGCAGTGGGCTACACCCTCGATGAGCTGATGAACGACATTACCGGTGGCCGTACACCGGCATCGTTTGAGCCCTCCATCGATTATGTGGTCACCAAGATCCCGCGCTTTAACTTTGAAAAATTCGCCGGTTCTAACGATCGCCTCACCACCCAGATGAAATCGGTCGGGGAAGTGATGGCCATCGGCCGTACCCAGCAGGAGTCGCTGCAAAAAGCCCTGCGCGGCCTGGAAGTGGGCGCCACCGGGCTTGATCCGAAAGTGAACCTTGACGATCCGGACGCGCTGACCCGGATCCGCCGCGAGCTGAAAGACGCCGGTGCCGAGCGTATCTGGTACATCGCGGACGCGTTCCGCGCCGGTCTGTCTGTGGACGGGGTGTTTAACCTGACCAATATCGACCGCTGGTTCCTGGTCCAGATTGAAGAGCTGGTGCGCCTGGAAGAGAAAGTGGCCGAGGTGGGCGTTACCGGCCTGACCGCCGACTTCCTGCACGCCCTGAAGCGTAAAGGCTTTGCCGATGCGCGCCTGGCGAAACTGGTGGGTGTGGCGGAGTCTGAAATCCGCAAACTGCGCGACCAGTACAACCTGCACCCGGTCTATAAGCGCGTGGATACCTGTGCGGCAGAGTTCGTGACCGATACCGCCTATATGTACTCCACCTGGGAAGAAGAGTGCGAGTCTAACCCGCAGCAGGATCGCGACAAGATCATGGTGCTGGGCGGTGGCCCGAACCGTATCGGCCAGGGGATCGAATTTGACTACTGCTGCGTACACGCCTCCCTGGCGCTGCGCGAAGACGGTTACGAAACCATCATGGTGAACTGTAACCCGGAAACGGTCTCTACCGATTACGACACCTCTGACCGCCTCTACTTTGAGCCGGTCACCCTGGAAGACGTGCTGGAGATTGTCCGCATCGAGAAGCCAAAAGGGGTTATCGTGCAGTACGGCGGCCAGACACCGCTGAAACTGGCCCGCGCCCTGGAAGCGGCCGGTGTACCGGTTATCGGCACCAGCCCGGATGCCATTGACCGGGCCGAAGATCGCGAGCGCTTCCAGCATGCGGTTGAGCGCCTCAAACTGCTGCAACCGGAAAACGCCACCGTTACCACCATTGAGCAGGCGGTGGATAAAGCCCGCCAGATTGGCTACCCGCTGGTGGTGCGCCCGTCTTATGTGCTGGGCGGCCGTGCCATGGAAATTGTCTACGACGAGGCGGACCTTAAGCGCTACTTCCAGACGGCAGTCAGTGTATCTAACGACGCACCGGTCCTGCTGGACCACTTCCTTGACGATGCCATTGAAGTGGATGTGGACGCCATCTGCGACGGCGAAATGGTGCTGATTGGCGGCATTATGGAGCATATCGAGCAGGCGGGCGTTCACTCCGGTGACTCGGCCTGTTCACTGCCCGCCTACACCCTGAGCCAGGAGATTCAGGATGTGATGCGCCAGCAAGTGCAGAAACTGGCCTTTGAGCTGCAGGTGCGCGGTCTGATGAACGTGCAGTTTGCCGTGAAGAACAACGAAGTCTACCTGATTGAAGTGAACCCGCGCGCCGCGCGTACCGTGCCGTTTGTCTCCAAAGCGACCGGGGTACAGCTGGCTAAAGTGGCCGCCCGGGTCATGACCGGTAAATCACTGGCGGAGCAGGGGATCACCCGGGAAGTTATCCCGCCGTACTACTCGGTGAAAGAAGTGGTGCTGCCGTTTAACAAATTCCCGGGGGTTGACCCGCTGTTAGGGCCGGAAATGCGCTCAACCGGTGAGGTGATGGGTGTCGGTAACACCTTTGCCGAAGCCTTTGCCAAGGCGCAGCTGGGCAGCCAGTCCAATATGAAGAAATCCGGCCGCGCGCTGCTTTCCGTGCGCGAAGGGGATAAAGAGCGTGTTGTTGACCTGGCCGCGAAGCTGCTGAAGCAGGGCTTTGAGCTGGATGCGACCCACGGCACCGCCGTCGTGCTGGGTGAAGCCGGGATCAACCCGCGCCTGGTGAACAAGGTGCATGAAGGGCGCCCGCATATTCAGGACCGTATTAAGAATGGGGAGTACACCTACATTATTAATACCACCGCGGGCCGCCAGGCGATTGAGGACTCGAAGCTGATTCGCCGCAGTGCGCTGCAGTATAAAGTGCACTACGACACGACGCTTAATGGCGGCTTTGCCACCGCTATGGCGCTCAATGCCGATGCCACAGCGCAGGTTATCTCCGTGCAGGAGATGCACGCCAGGATCGCGAAATAACGCGCCACATAACGCCCTGCGGGGCGTTTATGTTTCGTGAATAAAAAAGCCAGCATTGCTGGCTTTTTCCGTTTTAAGAGTGGTCTGTATTTTCCGGGGCGCTTTTTTTTATCTGTTATAGTGAATTTTCTATGGGTTAACTGCCCGGATTAACAGGGAAAGCCAGAGGAGAAATGATTATGCAGAAACATCTTTTGACTACCACTATGCTGGCCGCGGCCTCATTACTGTTTGTGGCCGGTTGTTCTTCTAATCAGGCCCTGAAAACCACTGACGGCCAGACCATTGTCACCGACGGTAAACCTCAGATTGATGACGACACCGGTCTGGTCTCTTATAAAAATGCCGAAAGCGGACGCACCGAGCAAATTAACCGCGACCAGGTAAAATCCATGAATGAACTGGATAATTAAACTGACTATCTGGCGCTGAGTATTGCGCTCTGCGCCGGATATTTACGTTTTATAATGTAACAACCACGGCACGCCTCACACAACATATACCCATACCCGGATATTATCGGGGTAATAGTATTATCTTTCATATGGTTTTATTTCCTCCGCGGATATGAATAAAAATATGAATATACAATGTTATCGTGAGGTATGCTTATGTGTGATACTAATGTTGTCAAACCGCTTTATTTTCAAATTGCCGACTGGATGATGGCCCAGAATCGCTGGGTCAGCGCCGGTGAAATTGCCCGTCAGTTTGGTATTGAGCACTGCAAGGCGATTAATACCGTCTCCTATATTCTGGGTGAGGTGGCGGAAATAGAGTGCGAGACGCGCACGATCCCCAATCAGCTGGAAGGGCGCGGCTGCCAGTGCCAGCGCCAGGTGCGGGTACGCAACATTGATGCCGGCCTGTACGCCCGGTTTAAAAAACAGGAGCAGCAATCGCGCAGTGCGGCCTCCGGCCCGCGCCTGACCCCGCCACCGCCGGAAAATCTCGATGTCGGGCAAAAATGGCAGTGGATGATGTCAAAAAGCCAGCGCCGCGAGCGGGTACAGGATAGCCGCGAATAACGGCTACTTCCCGGTATCGGCAGGCCTGGGCTGCACCTCTGTGGTTCCGCGCAGCGTTGGCCGGTTGGGCTCTGGCCTGAGCAGCGGGGTGGTTTCTGTCATAGAGGCCCGGCAGCGCCCGGCAAGATCCTGATATTCCAGGGTATTCAGCCGCTTCCAGTGTAGCTCCTCGTCAGAGACGTCGCGCAGGTATCTGGCGGGGCTGCCTATCAGCAGCTGGCGCTCCGCCCCCCGGAAACCGGCTTTGACAAAGCTCATGGCGGCCACGATGCTTTCGGCACCGATGGCCGCCCCATCCATAATCACGCTGTTCATGCCCACCAGTGCGTCACGGCCAATAACGCAGCCGTGCAGCACCGCGCCGTGGCCAATATGGCCGTTTTCATGTACCACGGTCTCCATATCGCTGTAGCCGTGCATAATGCAGCAATCCTGAATATTCGCCCCCCGGTGGACAATCAGCCGCCCGTAGTCCCCACGCAGGGAGGCCAGCGGCCCGATATACACATCCGGGCCGATAATCACATCCCCGATTAAGACGGCGGACGGGTGTACATAGGCACGGGGATCGACCACCGGCGTGAGGTTTTCGAAACGGTAGCATGTCATCAGGGGCTCCTGTTGTGGTCAGAGGGGATTATTCCCCGCGCCATACCGGGGCGCGTTTTTCCGCAAATGCCCGCGGGCCTTCGCTGGCGTCTGCGGAGTGCAGAACCTCAGGGTAATGGCGCAGTTTCCCGCTGCGCATCAGCCGGTAGCCCTCTTCCACGGAGCACTCCCCGGTGGTGCGCAGGATCTCCTTAAGGGCGGCCACCGCCAGCGGCGCGCTGTTGACAATGGCCCGGGCCATCTCCCGGGCACTGTCCATTAACTGGTGGCTTTCCACCACGCGGTTTACCACCCCCCAGTGCAGGGCTTCCTGCGCATCCATGGTGCGGCCGGTCATCAGCATATCCCGGGCAATGGCCGGGGGCAGGCAGCGTGGCAGGCGCAGTACACCGCCGCTGTCCGGCACAATACCCAGCGAGGCTTCCGGCAGTGCAAAGCTTGCGTGGATGGCGCAGATAATCATATCGGCAGCCAGCGCCAGCTCGAACCCGCCCCCGAAGGCGTAGCCGTTTACGGCGGCAATAACCGGTTTATCAAGGGTGAACATTTCTGTCAGCCCGGCAAACCCGCCGGGGCCGAAATCGGCGTCGGGCGCTTCGCCTTCTGCGGCGGCTTTTAAATCCCAGCCGGCAGAGAAAAAACGCTCCCCGGCACCGCTGATAATGGCGACCCGTAATTCCGGGTCTTGCTGAAACTGAGCAAAAACCTCGCCCATCTGAATACTGGTTGCGGCGTCAATGGCATTGGCTTTGGGCCGGTCGAGAATAATTTCCAGCACCGGACCATTACGGGTAATACGTAATGATTCATTCATCATGTTATTCCTGTTTATATACTCGAAATATTGTGGTTGATTTATTTAATTAATCAGTTTCCGGGATATATCCCGGAAACCACGGTGACGGCTAACTGAGATATTTCTTGATAACTTTTCCCGAGCAATTGCGCGGCAGATCGCTACAAATTTCCATGGCGGTCGGAATTTTAAATCTGGCCATCTGGCTTTCGCAGAAACGGAAGAAATCGTCGGCGCTGAGTGTTTCCCCCTCATTCAGAACAATAAATGCTTTGATTGCTTCATCGCGAATGGCGTCTTTAATACCTTTTACCGCCACATCCTGAATTTTGGGGTGGGTGGAGAGAATATTTTCTATTTCCGTGCAGGAGACATTCTCCCCGCCGCGTTTGATCATATTGCAGCGCCGGTCGACAAAGTAAAAATACCCCTCGCTGTCTTTGTAGCCGCAATCCCCGGTGTGCAGCCAGCCGTCTGCATCCAGCGCTTCGGCAGTGGCGTCGGGGTTGTTGTAGTAGCCTTTGAAAATGGTTTTACCCGGAACCCCTTTGACGCAAATTTCGCCCACGGTGTTATCGGGCAGTTCGTGATTCTGGCTGTCGCGAATTTGCGCCTCATAGCAAAACCCCGGGCGGCCAATGGAGGGCCAGCGGCGTTTGTCCCCTGGCCGGTCGCCAATCAGGCCGACAATGGTCTCCGTCATCCCGTAGGAGGTCAGCAGCCGGACCCCAAAGCGCTCAATAAAGGCGTCTTTCTCCTCACTGGCAAGGTTCAGATAGAACAAAACATCGCGCAGGTTGTGCTGGCGCTCCTGCCCGTGCGGCGGCTGGGCCATCAGGGTGCGGATCATCATCGGAATGCATTCGGTGACCGTGGCCCGGTATTTGCGAATCTGGCTCCAGAAGGCTCTGGCGCTGTATTTTTCCAGCAACACGAAGGTTGCCCCCGCCGAGAACGCCGCCATGGCCGCGGTACACTGGCAGTCAATGTGAAAGGCGGGCATCACCGTCAGGTAGATGTCATCTTCCCGCAACGCCGCCTGCCAGGCAGAGTAATAACCGGCAAAGCGCAGGTTATAGTGGGTAATAAGCACCCCTTTGGGCTGCGACGTGGTGCCTGAGGTAAACAGGATCTCGGCAATGTCATCAGCCTCCGGGGCGGGGGTATCGGTGAGGGTCTCCGGCTGGCGGTCCATCATCTCGTGCATCAGCACTGTGCGCGCGTCCCCGGGGGTTGCCTGCCCGGCAATCAGCACAATGCGCTCCACGCTGGCGGCCCGGGTTGCCATCATGGTCTGGTAGAGCGGGTAAAAACTCTCCGTTGTGACGACGGTTTTAGCCCGGCAGTTGTTCAGGATCCATGCGCTTTCGCTGAGCAGAAACCGGGCGTTGACCGGCACCATCACGGCGCCTATCTTGGCCAGGCCAAACCAGCAGAAGATAAACTCCGGGCAGTTGTCCATGTGCAGTGCGACCGGATCGCCTTTACCTATCCCGAGCGCCAGAAACATATTGGCGCAGCGGTTGATTTCCGCATTCAGATCCCGGTAGCTGTACTGCCTGGTTTCCCCGCAGGCGGATTCAAAAAGTAATGCGGTTTTCTCGCCGTACACATCAGCCAGATCGTCCCACATTTGCCGTAATGTTTGCCCACCAATGACATCCATTTACTGTACCCACTCAAGTTAGCGGGGCGCTGCCGGGTAAGCGCGCCCGGTGCCCCTGCTATTACGCCACGACTTTAGCCAGCCCCTTTGCGACCAGCTCCCGAATTTCCTCATCGTTATAACCGATGTTGCGTAAAATAGCGGTGGTGTCCATCCCATGTGCAGGCATTCCCCGCCAGATTTTTCCCGGATTGTTTTTAAACTTCGGCATAACGTTCGGGCCGGTGCAGGTTTTCCCGTCCATGGTCTGCCAGTGGGTGATGGACTCCCGCGCCTGATACTGAGGGTTACTCTCCAGCTCATCCACACCGAGCACTTTGGCGCTGGCCACGTTGATCTCCCCCAGGCGCTGCAGGGCGGATTCAATACTCTGCTGAGACAGCCAGAGATCCAGTTTCTCCTCGACCAGCGGGCCGTACGGGCACTCCACCCGGTGGATCAACTGGGTGCCTTGCGGGATCTCCGGGGTGCCCAGCAGATGCGCCAGACCAATATCCTGAAACAGGCTCTGGATCTGCGGGATCCCCACCAGTTCCATCACGATATAGCCATCTTTACAGCGATATAACCCACAACCGGCGTAGTAGGGATCTTTGCCTTTGGTCATGCGCGGGCACATTTCGCCGCCATTCAGGTAGTCCATCATGAAATACTGCCCCATCCGCAGCATGACTTCGTACATGGCCACATCAATACTCTCGCCCTGGCCCGTTTCCCGGGCTTTATACAGGGCCGCCAGGGAGGCGGTGGTTGCTGTCATACCGGAGAAGTAATCCGCCGTGTAGGGGAATGCGGGCATCGGCTGATCCACATCGCCGTTTTGTATCAGATAACCGCTGAACGCCTGGGCTATGGTGTTATAGGCGGGCAGGTTGGTATAGCGCGGGTCCCCGTACTGGCCAAAACCGGACAGGTGGGTAATAACCAGCTGTGGATTATGGCTCCACAGCACCTCGTCGGTGATGCCGCGCCGGGCAAACGCCGGGCCTTTGCTGGCTTCAATAAAGATATCGGTGCTTTCCATCAGGCGCAGGAAGGCGTCGCGGCCTTCATCTTTAAAAATATTCAGCGACAGCGCCTGCAAATTGCGCCGGGAGAGCTGGGGATAGTTGGGCTGAACGCGGATGGTATCCGCCCAGGCCACGTTTTCAATCCAGATAACCTCAGCGCCCCACTCAGCGAACATTTGCCCGGCAAAAGGCCCGGCGATTTCAATACCTGAAAACACAACGCGTACCCCGGCCAGTGGGCCAAACTGGGGCATCAGAACTGGGGTTGACATAAGCATACCTCGGTAATGGCAACGTGAAGGCCCCGGCAGTCGCGGGGCCGGTGAGCGGGTTAGCGGTACTGTTTAAGCACGGCGCGCCCGAGGGTCAGGATCTGCATTTCGTCAGAGCCGCCGGAGACCCGATCCACGCGCAGATCGCGCCAGAAGCGGGTTACCCGGTGGTTCCCGGCAATACCAATCCCCCCCAGCACCTGCATTGCTGAGTCCACCACCTCAAAGGCCGCATTGGCGCAGAAGTATTTACACATCGCCGCATCGCCGGAGGTGATCGTACCGTTGTCGCTCTTCCAGGCAGCTTCATAGAGCATATTTTTCATGGCGTTGATTTTTATCGCCATATGGGCAAATTTCTCCTGGATCAGCTGGTAGCGGCCAATGGCTTCACCAAACTGCACCCGCTGGTTGGCATAGCGGGCGGCGTCTTCAAAGGCGCACATGGCGGTGCCGCAGTTGGTCAGGGCCACCAGGAAGCGCTCATGGTCGAACTCTTCTTTAACCCGGTTAAAGCCATTTCCTTCCCGGCCAAACATATCGCTTTCGTCCAGCTCCACATTGTCGAACATCACTTCGCAGCAGCTGTCCATGCGCAGACCGAGCTTGTCCAGCTTGTTAACCCGGACACCGGGTTTGGTCATGTCGACACACCATTCGGTAAAGACCGGTTTATCCGGTGAGGCCGCATCCCGCGCCATCACCACCAGATACGGCGTGTAGGCGCTGCTGGTGATAAAGCACTTGCTGCCATTGAGGTAAACCTTGCCGTTCTTGCGGGTGTAGTTGGTTTGCAGGCTGCCCACATCGGAACCGGCACCGGGTTCGGTAATGGCCGAGTTCCACATCTGCTTACCGGTGCCCTGGAAAGCCATGATGTTGTCAATCTGCTGTTGGGTGCCCTCACGCAGGAAGGTGTTGAACCCGCCGGGAAGCTGGTAGAGCACATAGGTGGGCGCCCCGAGCCGGCCCAGCTCCAGCCAGACGGCGGCCAGGGTAATAAACCCCGCATCCAGCCCGCCGTGCTCTTCTGAAAGCAGCAAACTGTCGATCCCCATATCGGCCAGCGCTTTTACAAAGCGCTCCGGGTAGACACTGTCCCGGTCGCATTCAGCGAAATAGGCTTCCCAGTTTTCACTGGCCATTAATTCGCGGATGCCGGCTACAAACAGCTCCTGCTCATCATTTAATTTAAAATCCATATTACTCACCTCTTAATGTCATGGTATGGCGTGAGGGTAAATCACGATTTCCAGTGGGTTCTGGCATCCTTAATAAACGAGAGGGTGACCATGATGTTGACGAAAAACAGCGGGCACCCGCCGGCGATAATGGCGGTCTGGATAGGCTTAAGCCCCCCCAGCGCCAGCAGTACGATACCGATAACCCCCACCAGCACTGACCAGCCGATGCGCACCAGCAGCGGTGGCTCCGCCCCGTCTTTCACTTCGCGGCAGGTAGACATGGCCAGGGTGTAGGAGCAGGCGTTAATCAGCGTAACGGTGGCGATAAAGCACAGAATAAAGAAGCCCCACATGGTGGCGGTGGGCAGGGGAAGTGCCGCCCAGGTTTCAATAATCGCGCGGGCAACGCCGTACTGCTCAATCAAATGGGGGATATCAAGGGCATTTTTATCAATAAGTTGCAGGGTATTACTGCCCAGAATCGTCCACAGCAGCCAGGTGGCGCCGGTCAGCCCGGCCACCATGCCAAGGCACAGTTCACGGACTTTGCGCCCCCGGGAGATACGGGCGAGGAAGATGCTCATCTGAATGGCGTAGATAACCCACCAGGCCCAGTAGAACACGGTCCAGCTCTGGGGGAAGCCGCTGTTGCCGATGGCGTCCGTGTAGAACAGCATTCTTGGCAGGTGCATCAGCAGCATGCCGACCGAGTCGGTGAAGTAGTTCATCATAAAGCTGGCGCCGCTGACGATGCACACCCAGCCGAGGATCAGAATGCTTAAATAGCTGCGCACATCACTGGCAATTTTGACCCCTTTTTGCAGCCCGCAGGCCACGCAGATGGCGTTCAGAATGATCCAGCAGGTGATGATAATCGCATCCAGCTCCAGGGTATGAGGGATCCCGAACAGGTACTGGATACACTCGGTCACCAGCGGCGTGGCCAGGCCGAGGCTGGTCCCCATGGCGAAAATCAGCGCCACCAGGTAGAAATTATCAATAATGGTGCCCAGCCAGCCGCTGGCGCGTTTTTCCCCGACCAGCGGCGCCAGGGTGCTGCTGGGGCGAATCACATCCATTTTGCGGACAAAGAAAAAGTACCCGAAGGCCACAGAAAGGAAGCTGTAAGTGGCCCAGGGCAGCGGCCCCCAGTGCAGCAAACTGTAGGCCAGGCCTATCTCTTTGGCCGATTGCGAGAACGGCGCCAGGGCAAAGGGCGGGCTGGAAATATAGTAATAGATCTCAATTGAGCCCCAGAACAGCACCGCTGCGGAGGTGCAGGAGGCAAACATCATAAAAATCCAGCTGGCGGTGCTGAACTCTGGTGGCTCACCGCCAAGGCGCTTATTGGCGTAGGGGCCGAAAATCAGCCAGAACCACCCGGCGAACATGACGACCATATACCATTCAAATGCCCACCCCCAGACGGTGGTGACATAATGAAATACGGCATTGATGACCAGGTTGGCGGCTTCCAGATCGCGCACTGTCAGCCAGCATAATATGCCGACGATAATCAGAGGAGGGAAAAAGACTTTGGGCTCTATTCCCACCTTTTTGGCTTTTTCCGCTTTTTTCTTTTCTTGGCTCATGGCTGAATTCCATTTGAATGAAATCTGCAGATAACAATATATTAATATTTATTGTCATATAAACATTGCCTGCCATTCTGACAGGCTTTTGGCTGAGATATATATTGGTAACTCTTCTATTCCCGGAGTGTTATGTACTTCACAATATTGTCCGTGTTATGTGTTGTTAGCATTATTGTGAAAATTGAATTTAATATTTTTATTATTAATATCAATGGTATGAGTGTATATCTCGCTGGCGTGTTTCATTGTGGTTTTCAATATTGGTGATCCCGATAGCAATATTGAATGTGATATTCGTAATACCCGCATATGTTCAATATTGGTGATGATGGTTTTATTTTTATTTGCCCCGTCCATGCTACTTCTATAGCTCATTAATGAAACCGATAAGCTCATAATGAATGACATCAGGAGATGTGATGAAAATTATTACCTGCTATAAATGCGTGCCTGACGAGCAGGATATCGCGGTGAATACCAGCGATGGTTCGCTGGATCTCTCCCGGGCACCGGTAAAAATCAGCCAGTACGATTTAAATGCGATTGAAGCCGCAAACCAGCTGCGCCAGTGGGTGCCGGAGCTGCATATTACGGCACTCAGTATTGGCGGGGATGCCCTGAATAACGTTAAGGGGCGCAAAGATGTGCTGTCCCGGGGGCCGGATGATCTGGTGGTGGTGGTGGATGATCACTACGCCCTGGCCCTGCCGCAGCGTACCGCCACGGGCCTTGCGGCAGCGGCCAGTAAAGCCGGGTTTGATCTTATCCTGTGCGGGGATGGCTCTGGCGATCTTTACGCCCAGCAGGTGAGCATTTTGCTGGGTGAAGCGCTGCATATCCCGGCGATTAACGGGGTGCGGGCGATTTTGTCTCTGGATGCGCACACGGTGGTGGTGGAGCGGGAGCTGGAAGATGAAATCGAAACCCTGACCGTGCCACTGCCTGCGGTGATTGCCGTCTCTACCGATATTAACACCCCGCCTATCCCCTCTATGAAGGCGATTCTGGGTGCCGCTAAAAAGCCGGTGCAGGTGTGGCAGTGTGCCGATATTGGCTGCCAGCCTGCGGAGGCGTTGTCCACCCAGAAGGTGGCCGCCCCGGCGCAAAAAGTCCGTCAGCGCGTCGTCATTGATGGCGACAGCGATGAGCAAATCGCAGCGTTCGCTGAGCATATTCGCAAAATCATTCAATAACCGGAGGACGTATGAGCACATTATCCAGTGTTTGGGTGTTTAGCGACAGCGACGCTCGCCTGGCAGAGTTAACCGGGGGCGCGCTGAATTACGGCGCGACGGTGAATGTCTTCACCCTGAACGCCGGGCAAAGCGCGCTGGCGTTTCGCCTCGGGGCCGGGCAGGTTTATCAGCTTGACGGTAAGCCGGACGACCGCATGGTGGAAGATTATGCGGACACCATGGTCGCCGCCATTCGCGAAAGCGGGCAGGGGCTGGTGATGCTGCCCGCCACCCGGCGCGGCAAGCTGCTGGCCGCAAGGATTGGGGCACGGCTGGGGGCGGCGGTATCGAATGATATTTCCGCCCTGTCCGTGAACGAAGGACTGGTGGTGACCCGGCATATGGTGTATGGCGGCCTGGCCGTGGGCGAAGAGTCGGTCAGTTCGCCATTTTGTGTCGTCACCGTCAGTGGCGGCGTGTTTGAACCGGCCGCCGAGTCAGAAGGGCGCACCGGCACCCCGGTCGTGCTGGCGTGGCAGGCCCCGGCCCAGGCCGTGATTCGCACCGCCACCCAGCAGCGGGAAAGCCAGACGGTAAATATCGATAAAGCCCGGCTGGTGGTCAGTGTCGGGCGCGGTATTGGCGGCCCGCAGAACCTGCCCATGGCGCAGGCGTTGTGCTCAGCCATTGGCGCGGAGCTGGCCTGCTCGCGCCCGGTGGCCGAAAATGAAAAATGGATGCCCCATGAGCGCTATGTGGGTATCTCCAATCTGATTATCAAACCTGAGCTTTACCTCGCGGTCGGTATCTCCGGCCAGATCCAGCACATGGTGGGGGCCAACGGCGCCCAGACCATTGTGGCTATCAATAAAGATAAAAACGCACCTATTTTCCAGTATGCAGACTACGGCATTGTGGGCGATCTGCAGCGGATCCTGCCGGTGCTGACCGGGCTTCTGGCCCACTGAGTTAGCGGCGGCAGCGCAGATCCTGGCTGCCGCCGGTCATGATAAATACTGGAGAGTGTATGTCCGACGATATCTTCGACGCGATCATTGTAGGTGGCGGGCTGGCCGGTGCGGTGGCGGCGCTGGTGCTGGCAAAAGCCGGTGCGCAGGTGCTGGTGATTGAGCGGGGCAATTTCGCGGGGAGCAAAAACGTCACCGGCGGGCGCATGTATGCGCACAGCCTGGAGCGCATATTACCCGGGTTTGCCGGGCAGGCTCCGGTGGAGCGGCGCATCACCCGGGAGAAGCTGGCCTTTATGACCGACAGCGGGGCCATGACCATGGATTACCAGAACTGTGCGTCACAGCAGCCGGATACGGTCTCCTGGTCGGTACTGCGGGCAAAATTCGACCCCTGGCTGATGGAGCAGGCAGAAGCGGCTGGCGCCCAGTGTATTACCGGTATCCGGGTGGACAAGCTGGTGGTGCAGGGGGGCAAAGTCACCGGGGTAGAGGCCGATGGCGATGTGCTGGAGGCCCGGGTGGTTATCCTCGCGGACGGGGTGAATTCCCTGCTCGCCACACAGCTGGGCATGACCAGACCCGTGGCGGCAGAAAATGTGGCCGTCGGCGTGAAGGAGCTGATTGAGCTGCCCCGGAGCGTGCTACAGGATCGCTTTAATTTACAAGGTGATGAAGGCGTGGCCTGCCTGTTTGCCGGTTCCCCGACCGGGGGGCTGATGGGGGGCGGCTTCTTATATACCAACCGGGATTCGGTCTCTTTAGGGCTGGTGTGCGGCCTGCACCATTTGCAGGAAGCGAAAAAATCCGTCCCCCAGATGCTGGAGGATTTTAAACACCACCCGGTTATCGCCCCGCTGATTGAAGGGGGGAAACTGGCCGAGTATGCGGCCCACGTGGTGCCGGAAGCGGGGCTGAGAATGCAGTCCGAGCTGGTGCGCGACGGGGTACTGGTGGCCGGGGATGCGGCCGGGATGTGTATGAATCTGGGCTTTACCATTCGCGGCATGGATCTGGCGATTGCCTCCGGTGAGGCTGCCGCTCAGGCGGTGCTGGCCGCCATGGAACGCGAGGATTTCAGCAAGGAGGGCCTTGGCGACTATCTGCGCCTGCTGGAGGCCGGGCCGCTGCGCGATATGCGGATGTACCAGCGTATGCCTGGGTTTCTGGATAACCCGCGCATGTTCAGCGCCTATCCGCAACTGGCGGTGGGAATGGCCAGCCAGCTCTTTACCGTGTCCGGCGCGGCACCTGAACCCCTGCGTAAACAACTCTACCGCCACGGGAAGCAGATTGGCTTTATTAATCTGCTTAAGGACGGCATTAAAGGAGTAACCGCACTATGACTTCACCGGTCAATGTCGATGTCAAACTTGGGATCAACAAATTTAATGTGGATGAGGAGCAGCCCCATATCCTCGTTAAGGCCCAGCCCGATGCCCGGGTGATGGAGCTGTTAACCAAAGCCTGCCCGGCGGGGCTGTATAAAAAGCAGGAGGATGGCTCCGTGCGTTTTGATTACGCCGGGTGCCTGGAGTGCGGCACCTGCCGGATCCTGGGCATGGACAGCGCCCTGGAGAAGTGGGAGTACCCGCGCGGCACCTTCGGGATCGAATACCGCTACGGGTAGTGGGCCACCGGGTTGTGAACCGCGAGTTATCCGCTTATTCCTTCTGGTCCGTAACAGGCAGCAGCCATGCAATCCCGTAATTTTGATGATATCCGTTTTAGTGCCATTCACCGCCGCATTATGCTGTGGGGCAGCGGCGGCCCTTTTCTGGATGGTTATGTCCTGGTGATTATCGGGGTGGCCCTGGAGCAGCTCACCCCGCTGTTAGCCCTCGATGCCCGGTGGATTGGCCTGCTGGGGGCCGCGACCCTGGCCGGGTTGTTTATCGGGACATCGCTGTTTGGCTATATCTGCGACCGGGTGGGCCGGCGCAAAATGTTTCTGATAGACATTATCGCCATTGGCGTTATCTCGCTGGGGACCATGTTTGTCTCCAGCCCGATGGAGCTGCTGGTGATGCGTTTTTTAGTGGGGGTGGTCATTGGTGCCGACTACCCGATAGCCACCTCGATGATCACCGAGTTTTCCAGCACCCGCCAGCGGGCTTTCGCCGTCGGGTTTATTGCCCTGATGTGGTATGTGGGGGCTACGTGCGCCAATCTGGTGGGCTTTGCGCTCTATGATGTACCCGGCGGCTGGCGCTGGATGCTGGGCAGCGCCGTGATCCCGTGTCTGGTGATTCTGGTCGGGCGCTTTGATTTGCCCGAGTCCCCGCGCTGGCTGATTCGCCAGGGGCGCAGGGAGGAGTGTGACCAGATGATGATCAGGCTGTTTGGCGAGAAGGTGCACTTTGAAGAGGAGCCCCCCCAGGACACCCATTTTTCGGCGCTGTTTAACCGCCGCCACCTGCCCTGGGTGCTGTTTACCGGCGCCATCTGGACCTGCCAGGTAGTGCCGATGTTTGCTATCTATACCTACGGCCCGCATATTGTTGGGCTACTGGGGCTGGATCGCGGGCCGATGGCAACCCTGGGCAATGTGGTGATTAGTCTGTTCTTTATGCTCGGGTGCTTACCCGCCATGTACTGGCTTAACCGGGTGGGGCGGCGTTCGCTGCTGTTGCTCAGCTTTCTGCTGATGACCCTGGCGCTTGGTGCGCTGGGCCTGGGGCTGTCGCCGGGGATCTGGCTGGTGGTGAGCTGCTTTGCGGTGTATGCGTTTTTTTCCGGCGGGCCGGGGATCCTTCAGTGGCTCTATCCGAATGAGCTATTCCCCACCGCGATCCGCGCATCGGCGGTTGGGCTGATTATGTCCGTCAGCCGGATTGGCACCGTTATATCGACCTGGGCGCTGCCGGTGTTTATCAGTGAGTATGGCATTGGTCCGACGATGCTGGTCGGGGCGGGGATCTCCCTGGCGGGGCTGGTGATTTCGCTGCTGTTTGCCCCGGAAACCCGGGGGATGCCGCTGGGGAAAACGGCCCGGATGCGTATCCGCCGCCAGTGGCCGTAACCGTACCGGCACTTGTCGTTTTTGTGGCCGTTCGGGATTATCATTATCAGTAGCGTTTATCTGTCTGAGAACCCAATGATACTGATAATTTATGCCCACCCCTATCCACAACACTCCCATGCAAATAAAAGCATGCTGGAGCAGGTCTCCGGCCTGGATGATGTGGAGATCCGGTCGCTTTATGATCTTTACCCGGACTTTGCAATTGATATTGCCGCCGAGCAGCAGGCGCTCAGCCGGGCTGATTTGATTGTCTGGCAGCACCCGATGCAGTGGTACAGCACCCCGCCACTGTTTAAGTTATGGCTGGATAAGGTGCTCTCCCATGGCTGGGCCTATGGCGAAGGGGCCAGTGCGCTGCACGGGAAGAGCCTGCTCTGGGCGGTAACCACCGGCGGAAGCGCCCACCATTTTGAACTGGGTGACCACCCCGGTTTTGAGGTGCTGGCCCAGCCATTACAGGCGACCGCCATGTATTGCGGGCTCCGCTGGCTGACCCCTTTTGTGATGCACTCCACCTTTATTTGTGATGATGAGGCGCTTCAGCCCCAGTCCCGCAAATATAAGCAGCTGCTGCTGGACTGGCAGGAGGCGCACCATGGATAGCCATAGCATGATTCAGGCGCTTATCTATCTGGGCTCGGCGGCGCTGATCGTCCCGATAGCGGTGCGCCTGGGGCTGGGATCGGTACTGGGGTATCTGATAGCCGGCTGTATTATCGGCCCCTGGGGGCTGCGGCTGGTGACCGACGCGCAAACCATTCTGAACTTTGCGGAAATCGGCGTGGTGCTGATGCTGTTTGTGATAGGCCTGGAGCTGGATCCGCGCCGCCTGTGGACGCTGCGTGCCTCGGTCTTTGGTGGCGGGGTGCTGCAAATGGCCCTGTGTGGCCTGGCGCTGGGCGGGTTTTGTATGTTCCTCGGCCTGCGCTGGCAGGTGGCGGTGCTGATCGGCCTGACCCTGGCCCTGTCGTCAACGGCGATTGCCATGCAGGCGATGGGGGAGCGCAACCTGACCCTTTCCCTGATGGGACGACGGGCGTTTGCGGTCTTGCTATTCCAGGATATTGCGGCAATTCCGCTGGTGGCGATGATCCCGCTGCTGGCCAGTAGCGGGGCGTCCACGACCACCGGGGCGTTTTTGCTGTCGGCGGCAAAAATTGCTGGTGCGCTGGTGGCGGTATTGCTCCTGGGGCGCTATCTGACCCGGCCATTGCTCCATTTTGTGGCCCGCTCCGGGCTGCGGGAAGTGTTCAGCGCCATGGCGCTGTTTTTGGTGTTCGGTTTCGGCCTGCTGCTGGAAGAGGCCGGGCTCTCCATGGCGATGGGGGCATTCCTGGCCGGGGTGTTACTGGCGAGCTCTGAATATCGCCACGCCCTGGAAAACGATATCGAGCCGTTTAAAGGGCTGCTGCTGGGGCTGTTTTTTATCGGTGTCGGGATGTCGGTAGACTTCGGCACCCTGCTGGATAACCCCCTGCGGGTGCTGGTGTTGCTGGCCGGATTTCTGGTTATCAAAAGCCTGATGCTGTGGATCCTGAGCATAGCCCTGCGGGTGCCCGGCAGGCAGCGGGGCTGGTTTACCGTGCTGCTGGGGCAGGGCAGTGAATTTGCGTTTGTGGTCTTTGGCGCGGCGCGTATGGCAAATGTGCTGGATGCGGACTGGGCGAAAGCGCTTACCCTGGCCGTGGCGCTCTCTATGGCGGCTACGCCGCTACTGCTGGTGCTGCTCAGTGCTCTGGAAGGGCGCAGTAAGGCCGAGTCCCGGGAGGCGGATGAAATCGATGCGGAACAGCCGCGGGTGATTGTGGCCGGGTTCGGGCGCTTCGGGCAGATTGCCGGGCGTCTGTTACTCTCCAGCGGGGTGAAAATGGTCATTCTGGATCACGATCCGGACCATATTGAAACCCTGCGTAAGTTCGGTATGAAGGTATTCTTCGGGGATGCGACCCGCCTGGACACGCTGGAGTCCGCCGGGGCGCAAAAAGCCGAAGTGCTGATTAACGCCATTGATGATCCGGCTATCAGCCTTGAGCTGACGGAGATGGTGAAAAATCATTTTCCCCACCTGCAGGTAATAGCCCGGGCCCGGGATGTTGAGCACTATATTCAGCTGCGCCACGCCGGGGTTGATCGCCCGGAGCGCGAAACCTTCGAAGGGGCGCTGAAAGTGGGGCGCTACGCGCTGGAAGCGCTGGGGGTCGGCAGTTACGAGGCCCGGGAGCGGGCAGACCACTTCCGGCGCTTTAATGGCCGGATGCTGGAAGAGATGGCCGCGGAAGATCATGACGATAAATCCCTGGTCGCCCTGAGTAAGCGCACCAGTGCGATGCTGTCGGATATTATCAGTGAGGATCGCGCCCTGCTGGATGATACCCAGCGTAATGGCTGGCAGGGAACCGCCGAAGGGCTCCACAGCGGTAATGAAAACGACGAGCCGGATGTAAAACCGCGCTCCTGAAAGTGGTCACGGGCGGCGGTGCCGCCCGTGACTGATTAGCTGAGCGCCACTTTGATCCCCAGCGCCAGTAACACCCCGCCGAGCAGTTTGTCGATAATCTTTTGCGCTTTTGCCAGCCCCTTACGCACCGGCTCGCTCTGGATAAGCACCACCAGAAGCGGCCACCAGATAAACGACAGGCCGACAATGATCCCGGCGTACCAGAGTTTCTCCATAACACCGGAGTGGACGTTCAGTACCTGGGTGAACATCGCCAGGAAGAAGAGCGTGGCCTTCGGGTTCAGTAAATTGCACAGATAACCCTGTAAAAACGCTTTTTTCAGGGTGGTTTGCTGAGGGCTGTCCTGGCGGATATCCATGGTCGCGCCCCCCCGGGAGAGCAGCGCCTGCACGCCAATCCAGCACAGGTAGGCGGCCCCGGCGTATTTCAGCAGGCCAAAGAGCCACGGAGTGGTGGTGATAACCACCGCCAGGCCCGCGACACAGTAAGTCATATGGGTGGTGACCCCGGCAATCACGCCCAGGGTGGTCATCATGGCCGCCGCCCGGTGATAGCGGGTGGCATTGCGGATAACCAGGAAAAAGTCCGGCCCCGGGGAGAGCATTCCCAGGGCGGCGATGGTCGCAACAAACAGGCTGGTCTCTAACATGGTGGTTTCTCATCCAACGGGATCCGCCCACTATAACGCAGCACGGGGAGCCCCGGTAAGTGCAAAAATTTCATCATCCGCAACGCAGGGAAGACAATAGGCCACGGCACTGTAACCGGGCGCGGACAGCAAAAGCGAAAAAATTCGCCGCCACCGATCGGTGGTTAGTCGACTAAAGATTATGCTTTCCGTATAGTGGCGACAATTTTTTTCACTGGAATCGAATCATGATCAGTCTGATTGCAGCGCTGGCGGTAGATCGGGTTATCGGGATGGAAAACGCCATGCCCTGGGACCTGCCTGCTGACCTGGCATGGTTTAAGCGTAACACACTGAATAAGCCGGTCGTTATGGGGCGCCTGACCTGGGAGTCCATTGGCCGGCCATTACCCGGGCGTAAGAATATTGTCATCAGCAGTAAGCCGGGCGATGACGAACGGGTGGAGTGGGTGAGCTCTGTTGATGACGCCATCGCCGCCTGTGGCGATGCGCCGGAAATTATGGTGATCGGCGGCGGCCGGGTTTACGATCAGTTCCTGCCCAAAGCGCAGCGCCTGTACCTGACCCATATTGATGCTGAGGTAGAAGGGGATACCCACTTCCCGGAATATGAACCGGATGAGTGGCAGTCGGTATTCAGTGAGTTTCACGATGCGGACGAGAAAAACTCCCACAGCTACTGCTTTGAGATCCTCGACCGGCGCAGCTGACAGCGGCGTGGCGGTGGAAAAACGGCCTTTTTCTCAGGGGAGGAAAAGGCCGTTTTGGTTCTATCAGGCTTGCCGGGCGCCGGGCTCTTCTTCCCGGGGGGGCCGGGTAGAGGGCTGAACAAACCACTGTTTGTCTTCCCAGCGCAGGCAGGTGAGATTCCCCCCCCAGCAGCAGCCGGTATCCAGCGCGTAAATCCCCTCCGGGGTGCCGTTCCCTTCCAGGGATGCCCAGTGCCCGAATGCAATACTGTAGTGCTCCGCCACCGGGCCCGGGATATCAAACCAGGGTTTGAGCGGTGCCGGGGCGTTTTCCGGCGCGTCTTTACAGAACATATCCAGCTGGCCGCCCGGGAAGCAGTAGCGCATCCGGGTCAGCGCGTTGGTGATAAACCGCAGGCGGGCAAGCCCGGTAAGATCACGGCTCCAGTTACTGGGCAGATCCCCGTACATGGCGTCAAGAAATAGCGGGTAGCTGTCGCTGGAGAGTACGGCTTCGACGTCGCTGGCGCAGGCGATGGCGGTGTTGATATCCCACTGGGGGGTGATCCCGGCGTGGGCCATAACCAGTTTTTTATCTTCATCGACCTGTAGCAGCGGCTGGCGGCGTAGCCAGTTAAGCAGGGCGTCTGCATCCGGGGCGCTGAGCAGCTCGTTCAGTTTGTCCTTCGGCTTATTGCGGCTGATGCCCGCATAGACCGCCAGCAGGTGTAAATCGTGATTGCCCAGCACCAGGCGCACCGCTGACCCCAGGGATTTCACATAGCGCAAAACCTTAAGGGAGTCCGGGCCGCGGGCGACCAGATCACCGGTCAGCCAGAGGGTATCCTGGTCGGGTGAAAACCCGACCTTGCGTAACAGGGCGATCAGCTCATCGTAGCAGCCGTGAACGTCGCCAATCAGATAGGTAGACATTTTTCAGTGAATAAAGTCCGGAATAGCAAGACGGAAAACAGGAATTGCTACACGGAAGCCATTTCCCTGTTCATCGACCATTTCATAATGGCCCTGCATGGTGCCCAGCGGGGTTTCAATGACCGCCCCGCTGGTGTACTGATATTCATTGCCGGGGGTGATCAGTGGCTGAACGCCAACCACGCCTTCCCCCTGGACTTCGGTCTCGCGACCGTTACCGTTGGTGATTAGCCAGTAGCGGCCCAGCAGCTGGACCGGGTTTCGCCCCAGGTTACGAATGGTGACGGTGTAGGCAAAAACGAAGCGCTCATCATCCGGGGACGACTGGGATTCGATATAGACACTCTGAACCTGAACACACACGCGGGGCGAATCTAACATGGCTTAGCTCTCCTTCGGGGGCGGGTTATCAGCAACAAAATTCGCTAACTGACAATACTGCGCCACAGAGATGTTTTCTGCACGCATCGCCGGATCAATGCCCAGCGCCGTCAGTTGCTCTGCGCTGAAGAGGTTGCCCAGACTGTTACGGACGGTTTTACGGCGCTGATTAAACGCCTCCGTGGTAATACGGCTGAGAATACGCAAATCTTTTACCGGGTGCGGCAACTGCGCGTGCGGCACCAGGCGTACCACGGCGGAATCCACTTTCGGGGCCGGGGTAAAGGCAGACGGCGGCACCTGAAGCACCGGGATCACCTGGCAGTAATACTGGGCCATCACACTTAACCGACCATACGCTTTACTGTCCGGACCGGCAACCAGGCGATTGACCACCTCTTTTTGCAGCATAAAGTGCATGTCTTTAATGGCGTCAGTATAGGTGAACAGGTGGAACATCAGCGGGGTGGAGATATTGTACGGCAGGTTACCGAATACCCGCAGCGGCTGGCCGAGGGTTCTGGAGAGCTCGCCAAAATCCATGGTCATGGCATCTTGCTGATAGATGGTCAGTTTTGGCGCCAGGAACGGGTGGGTCTGCAAGCGGGCGGCCAGATCGCGGTCCAGCTCGATAACCGTTAAGGCATCAAGGCGTTCGCCTACCGGCTCGGTCAGTGCCCCCAGGCCCGGGCCGATTTCCACCATGGCCTGGTCTTTTTGCGGGTTAATGGCAGAGACAATACTGTCGATAACGAACTTATCATTAAGGAAGTTTTGCCCGAAACGTTTACGGGCTAAATGGCCCTGATGAACTCGAGTATTCATTGACTATTAACAATCATTTTAATGGCGAGATTAAGCGCCGTGATAAAACTGCCGACATCTGCTTGCCCGGTGCCTGCCAGATCGAGCGCAGTACCGTGGTCCACAGAAGTACGAATAAAGGGTAAACCAAGGGTGATATTCACCGCCCGGCCAAATCCCTGATATTTTAGCACGGGCAGGCCCTGATCGTGATACATCGCCAGTACCGCGTCGGCATGGTCGAGATATTTGGGCTGGAACAGGGTATCGGCCGGTAACGGGCCGGTGAGGTTCATCCCCTGCTGGCGCAGTTCACTGAGCACCGGAATGATAGTGTCTATCTCTTCGTGGCCCATGTGGCCGCCTTCCCCTGCGTGCGGGTTCAGCCCACACACCAGAATATGGGGGCTGGCGATACCGAATTTGGTGCGCAGATCGTGATGCAGAATACCGATTATCTGGCGCAGCAGCGGTTTGGTTATCGCCCGGGCCACATCTTTCAGCGGCAGATGGGTGGTGGCCAGTGCTACCCGTAGCTCTTCGGTTGCCAGCATCATCACCACTTTTTCGCTGTGGGCGCGCTGTTCAAAGAACTCCGTATGCCCGGTAAAAGGGATACCGGCGTCGTTAATGATCCCCTTATGGACCGGGCCTGTGATAAGGGCCGCAAACTCGCCACTCAGGCAGCCGTCGCAGGCCGCGGCCAGGGTCTCCACCACATACTGGCCGTTGGCGGCGTTCAGGGTGCCGGGGATGGCCGGGGCCTGAAGTTCACGGGGAAGCAGTGTCAGGGTGCCAGAGCGCTGGGGGCTGGCGGGGGTATCCGCGTGGTAGGGGAGGAGAGTCAGGGGGAGCCCCAGCAGTGCTGCCCGTTCAGACAGTAATGAGGGAGAAGCACAGACGACCATTTCAACGGGCCAGTCGCGCTGTGCCAGCGCGACGACCAGGTCGGGGCCAATCCCGGCGGGTTCGCCGGGAGTGATGACCACACGAGGTGTATTAGCCATTGCCATCCAGAATTTTTACGTAAGCACTGGCACGCTGTTCCTGCATCCAGGTGGCCGCCTCTTCAGAGAATTTGCGGTTAAACAGCATGCGGTAAGCGCGATCTTTTTGCGCCATATCGGTCCGGTCTACGGTGCGGGTATCCTGCAGCTGAATCAGATGCCAGCCGAAGGAGGAGTGTACCGGGCCGCTTATCTGGCCTTTGTTCAGACGCATCAGCGCATCGCGGAATGCCGGATCGTAGATATCCGGTGCCGCCCAGCCTAACTCACCGCCCCGGTTAGCGGAGCCGGGATCCTGAGAGTTCGCTTTGGCCGCCGCATCAAAGGTCAGCTTGCCGCTCTTAATGTCTGCGGCGATCTGCTGCAGTTTTTCCCGGGCCTGATCGTCAGACATGATCGGTGAGACTTTCAGCAGGATATGGCGGGCGCGGACTTCGGTCACCGAAATGCTCTGGCTCTGGCCACGCATATCGTTCACTTTCAGAATATGGAAACCCACACCGGAGCGGATAGGGCCAATGATGTCGCCTTTTTTCGCGGTGGACAGGGCCTGAGCGAAGATAGTCGGCAGCTCCTGAATGCGCCCCCAGCCCATCTGGCCGCCTTTCAGGGCCTGCTGGTCGGCAGAGTAGGTGATGGCCAGCTTACCGAAATCGGCACCGCTGTTGGCCTGCTCAACCACGGTGCGCGCCTTGCTTTCGGCATCGCTGACCTGATCCGGTGTCGGGTTTTCCGACAGCGGGATCAGAATATGGCTGAGGTTCAGCTCGGTGCTGGCATCGTTCTGATTACCCACCTGGGCTGCGAGATTTTCTACCTCCTGGGGCAGAATATTGACCCGGCGGCGCACTTCGTTATTGCGCACTTCGGAGATGATCATCTCTTTACGAATCTGGTTGCGATAGGTGTTGTAGTTCATGCCTTCGTAAGCCAGACGGCTGCGCATCTGATCCGGCGTCATATTGTTCTGCTTGGCGATATTGGCTATCGCCTGGTTCAGCTGGTCGTCACTGATCGTCACGCCCATTTTCTGACCCATCTGCAGCACAATCTGATCCATTATCAGGCGCTCCATGATCTGATGACGCAGGGTGCTGTCATCAGGAAGCTGTTGCCCACCCTGGCTGGCGTTCAGTTTAACGGACTGCAGCAGCTCGTTAACGTCGCTTTCCAGCACAACGCCGTTATTAACAACGGCTGCGACTTTATCCACAACCTGCGGGGCGGCGAAGGTGGTGCTGGCGACTAATGAAAGCCCAAGCAGCAGCGTTCTCCAGTTCTTCATACATTTTCCATTCTGTTTAACCGCATAGCGGTTGAGTAATTAGACCCAAATTAGAGTGAACTCTGGTACGGCAAAATATTGGACCGCAACATCTGGCTGGTGCCGAGGCCGTAGTTAGAGCTCAGGCCACGCAGCTCGACGTTAAAGCCGATGGAGTTGTCGTATTTACTCCGGTTATCCTGCCAACCGTTAATTTTACGCTCGTAGCCGATACGCAGCGCGTAACAGCAAGAGTTGTACTGCACGCCGAGCATCTGATCCGCTGCGTGGTTGACGTTGGTATCGTAGTAATACGCGCCCACTACCGACCAGCGGTCTACGATAGGCCAGCTGGCCGTAATCCCCACCTGAGCGATACCGTCTTTGTAACGGTCGTCGGTGGAGTAGTAGCTGGGCAGCGTGGCTTTAATGTATTCCGGGCTGGCATAGCGGTAGTTCAGCTGTACCATCCGGTCTGCATCGCGGCGATATTCAATGGCCGCATTGCCGTTCGCGATGTTATCCAGACGGCGATCGTACTGCACGCCGCCGCGCAGACCCCAGCGGTCGGTCATGCGCCAGTAGGTATCACTGGCCCAGACAACCGAGCCGGTGCGGCGCTGATCTTCATAGTTACTTGCCTCATCTCCGGTGCGTGGTTTACTGAAGTAGTAGATTTGACCCACAGAGAAGTTAAATCGTTCCACGGCCGCATCATCATAGACGCGGGTCGTCAGGCCGGTAGTCACCTGGTTTGCTGAGGCAATACGGTCCAGACCACTGTAAGTGCGGTCACGGAACAGGCCGGAGAAGTCAGACTGCAGCAGGGTTGAGTCGTAACTGTTGATGGAGCTCTGGTCGCGGTACGGCACATACAGATACTGGGCGCGCGGCTCCAGGGTCTGGGTATACCCCTGTGACCAGTCCATATTGCGCTCAAAGACCATTTTGCCGTCCACTTTAAACTGCGGCATTACGCGGTCTTCACTGGATTTCAGCCGGTTGGCCGCATCCAGATTGCCCGGGTTGTTTTTGGCTACCCAGCGGCGGAACTCGTTGAGGTTATCCTGCTGGTAATGGGTGGCCAGCAGTTTGGTTTCGGTGGTCAGGCTGCCCCAGTCGTTAGCCAGCGGTAAATCCAGGGTTGGCTCAAGGTGCAGACGGGTGGCTTCCGGGTAGTTGCTGTTCGCATTCTGGAAGTGCACCGCCTGGCCGTAAACATGGAAATCAAACGGCCCGAGGTTGTCTTTATAGTAGTTGACATCCAGCTGCGGCATCGCCTCATAGGAGTCTGAACTGTCTGCATTAAAGACCTGGAATTTACGGGTCGACACGGTGGCATCGAAGTTTTTATCCCAGTAGCCGGCACTGAAGATCTGCGTGGCGTAACCATCGGTACTGGAGCCGTATTTGGAGTCGAAGTCGTTAAAATAGTCTTCGTCGCTCACTTTGGTAAAGTTCGCGCTCAGGCGCCATACCTGGTCGATGACCCCGAAGTGGTTCCAGTAGAACAACCAGCGGCGGTCACGATCGTGGTTTTTAGAATAATCGTCATCGGACGGTAAATAGTCCAGCTCCATTACCCCGGCCCCGGCGTGGGTCAGGTAGCGGAATTCGTTTTCCCACATCAGGCCGCGCTTATCCATATAGTGGGGCGTGATGGTGGCATCCACGTTTGGCGCGATGTTCCAGTAGTAAGGAAGGGCGAATTCAAAGCCGTTTGTGGAGCCGGTTTTAAAACTGGGGATCAGGAAGCCTGAGCGGCGCTTATCGCCGACCGGCAGCTGCAGATACGGGCTGTAGAAGACCGGCACCGGGCCAATCTTAAAGCGCGCGTTCCAGATCTCGGCAATCTCTTCCTGGCGGTCGTGAATAATTTCACTGCCGACCACGCTCCAGGTATCAGAGCCTGGCAGGCAGGAGGTAAAGGTCCCGTTTTCCAGGATAGTGTAGCGGTTTTCGCCACGCTGCTTCATGACGTCTGCTTTACCGCGGCCCTGGCGATCCACCATCTGGTAATTACCTTTCCAGACGTTGGTATCTTTGGTGTTGAAGTTGGTCCAGGCTTTGGGACCGGTCAGAATCATCTGGTTATCATCGTAGTGCACGTTACCCAGTGCATCTGCGGTGCGTACCGTCTCCGTCTGGCCTTCTGCCTGCTTCTGGTGAAGTTGTACTTCATCAGAGGTCAGACGGCTGTTGCCCTGTTGAATGTCTACATTACCGGTAAATGTGGCATTATCCGGATAGTCGCCACCGGCGTGATCGGAGTTAATGGTTACCGGAAGATTATTGGTATCGCCTTGTACCAGCGGCCGGGTATAGCTGGGCACGCCAAGCATACACTGAGAGGCAAGATCAGCGGCAAGGCCCTGTTGGCTGTATAGCGCTGTACCAATCATAGTGGCCAGCAAGGTGGGAATACGTTTTTTCATGCGCGTTATTCGTTGTTCCATCATCATTGGCTTAGCGCCGGCAAACGGACAGAGACTAACGTAGTCATCAATTCTGTGCCAGTGTTATTCCTGCTTGTTTGCCCGTGGATACCCTGACGCTCAGGATGCTGCGCTGAACTGCAACACACTGGTTGATGGGTATATGTTAGTCACCGTTTGGATTGACGGGTATGATAAAGCAAATTCTAGCTGACGGCATGACCATTTGGGGAGTATATGCAGTATTGGGGAAAAGTGGTGGGTGTTGCAATCGCCTTATTAATGGGCGGCGGCTTTTGGGGCGTGGTGCTCGGGTTTCTGGTCGGGCATCTGTTTGACCGGGCCAGAAGCCGCAAAACCGTGTGGTTTGCCAATCAGCAGCAGCGGCAGGCGGTCTTTTTTACCACCACCTTTGAGGTGATGGGCCATTTGACCAAAGCCAAAGGACGGGTCACCGAGGCGGATATTCAGGTCGCCTCATTGTTGATGGATCGCATGCAGCTGACCGGCGAGTCCCGGGATGCGGCTCAGCGGGCCTTTCGCAACGGCAAAGAGGCCAACTATCCGCTGCGTGAAAAAATGCGCCAGCTACGCCAGGTGTGCTTTGGCCGTTTCGATTTGATTCGCATGTTCCTGGAAATTCAGATTCAGGCAGCATTTGCCGATGGCTCCCTGCACCCGAATGAGCGCGATGTGCTGTACGTGATTGCGGAAGAGCTGGGTATTTCGCGTATGCAGTTCGACCAGTTCCTGCGCATGATGCAGGGGGGCGCCCAGTTTGGCGGTGGGTATCAGCAGCGCACCTCCGGCTCCCGGCGTAGCGAAGGCTGGCAGCAGGCGCAGCGCGGCCCAACCCTTGAAGACGCCTACAGTGTGCTGGGGGTCAAAAGCAGTGATGATGCCCAGACCATCAAGCGCGCTTACCGTAAGCTGATGAGCGAGCACCATCCGGATAAGCTGGTGGCGAAAGGTCTGCCGCCGGAAATGATGGAAATGGCCAAACAGAAAGCCCAGGAAATTTCGCAAGCCTGGGAGATGATCAAAGAGGCGCGCGGGTTTAAATAACCCCCTCTGTTGCGGATAAAAAAAGCCCCGGGAAGCGATTCCCGGGGCTTTTTGGTACTGGCCGCCGCTTTAGAAATCCGGCGGCGCTTTAAAGGTCATTTTGTTACCAAATACCGGGTGGGTAATGGTCAGCATTTCGGCGTGAAGCTGCAGACGCGGCGCCATGGCCAGTGCCTGCGGGTGGGCATAAAACCGGTCACCGAGGATAGGATGCCCCAGGGCCAGCATGTGTACCCGCAACTGGTGAGAGCGCCCGGTCACCGGGTGCAGCAGCACCCGGGTGGTATTGTCCGCGCCGTACTCCAGTACTTCGTACCCGGTCTGGGCCGGTTTGCCGGTTTCAAAACACACTTTTTGCTTCGGGCGGTTCGGCCAGTCGCAAATAAGCGGCAAATCCACCAGCCCCTTTTCTGCTGCCAGATGGCCCCAGACCCGCGCAATATACTGCTTTTTCGGCTCCCGTTCGCGAAACTGGCGTTTCAGCTCCCGCTCGGCGGCCTTGGTCAGCGCCACCACAATCACACCGCTGGTGGCCATATCCAGGCGGTGGACGGACTCCGCCTGCGGATAGTCGCGCTGGATACGGGTCATGATGCTGTCCCGGTGCTCTTCCAGGCGGCCCGGGACCGATAACAGGCCGCTGGGCTTATTCACCACCATGATATGGTCGTCCTGATACAGGACCACCAGCCAGGGATCCAGAGGCGGGTGATAGGCCTCCATCGCCGGGGTCTGGCCCGCCATTACTGGTGGGTGACCACAATCAGGCGCAGGGCATCCAGCCGCCAACTGGCCTGATCCAGGGCTTCCATCACCTGGGCGCGATTGCTTTCAATGGCCTCCAGCTCATCATCACGGATATTCGGGTTCACCGCTTTGAGGGCTTCAAGGCGCGCCAGCTCCGCAGACAGTGTTTCATCCGCTTCGTGACGGGCCGCATCGATAATCGCCCGGGCCTCTTTTTCCACCTGGGTTTCCGCCAGCTGTAAAATCCCGTGGACATCCTGCTGGACTGCGTTCACCAGCTTGCTGCCCGTATGGCGGTTCACCGCGCTCAGCTGGCGGTTAAAACTTTCAAACTCCACCTGGGCTGCCAGGTTGGTGCCGTTTTTGTCCAGCAGCATACGGACGGGGGTTGCCGGCAGGAAGCGGCCGAGTTGCAGCTGTTTCGGCGCTTTGGCCTCCACCACGTACATCATCTCAACCAGCAGGGTGCCGACCGGCAGCGCTTTGTTTTTCAGCAGTGAAATTGCGCTGGTGCCCGTATCCCCGGAGAGGATCAGATCCAGGCCATTGCGAATAATCGGGTGCTCCCAGGTGACCAGCTGGGCATCTTCCCGGGACAGAGCCACATCGCGGTTAAAGGTGATGGTGCAGCCGTCTTCCGGCAGGCCCGGGAAGTCCGGCACCAGCATATGATCAGACGGGGTTAGCACAATCATATGCTCGCCGCGATCGTCCTGGTTAATCCCGATGATATCAAACAGGTTCATGGCGAAGTTCACCAGCGCCGGATCGTTATCCTGGGCGGCAATATCATCCGCCAGTTGCTGGGCGGCTTCGCCACCGTTGGAGTGGATCTCCAGCAGCCGGTCGCGGCCCTGCTCCAGCTGCACTTTCAGCGCGTCATGCTGGGCGCGGCAGGTTTTAATCAGCTCATCAAAACCGGTGGTGTTGTCCGGGGCGGCCAGGTATTCCACCAGCTGACTGCAGACGCTGTCGTAAATGGTGCGCCCGGTAGGGCAGGTGTGTTCAAAGGCATCCAGCCCTTCGTGATACCACTGGACCAGCACTTCCTGGGCGGTTTTTTCCAGGTAGGGCACGTGGATCTGGATATCATGAGCCTGGCCGATACGGTCCAGGCGGCCGATACGCTGCTCCAGCAGGTCCGGGTTGAACGGCAGGTCGAACATCACCAGGTTGCTGGCAAACTGGAAGTTACGCCCTTCAGAGCCGATTTCGGAGCACAGCAGTACCTGAGCGCCGGTGTCCTCTTCGGCAAACCAGGCGGCGGCCCGGTCCCGTTCGATTATCGACATGCCTTCGTGGAAGACGGCGGCGCGGATCCCCTCGCGCTCGCGCAGCACCTGCTCCAGCTGCAGCGCGGTGGCGGCTTTGGCGCAGATCACCAGCACTTTTTGTGAGCGGTGGCGGGTCAGGTAGCCCATCAGCCATTCCACGCGCGGATCAAAGTTCCACCAGGTGGCGGAGTCCCCTTCAAATTCCTGATAGATCTGCTCCGGGTAGAGCATATCCCGGGCGCGCTCTTCAGCGGATTTACGCGCCCCCATGATCCCGGAGACCTTAATCGCGGTCTGGTACTGGGCAGGCAGCGGCAATTTAATGGTGGAGAGGCTGCGCTGGGGGAAGCCTTTGACCCCGTTACGGGTGTTGCGAAACAGCACGCGGCTGGTGCCGTGGCGGTCCATCAGCATATGGATAAGCTCTTTACGGGCATCCTGCGCGTCGGCGCTGTCGCTGTTTGCCGCCTGCAGCAGCGGCTCGATATCCTGCTCGCCGATAAGCTCACTCAGGGTGTTGAGCTCATCGCGGCTCAGGTGGTTGCCTTCCAGCAGGAGTGCCACCGCATCGGCGACCGGGCGGTAGTGCTGTTGCTCTGCCACAAACTGCCCGAAGTCATGAAAACGGTTCGGATCCAGCAGGCGCAGACGGGCAAAGTGGCTTTCCATGCCCAGCTGTTCCGGGGTGGCGGTCAGCAGCAAAACGCCTGGGATATGCTCCGCCAGCTGTTCAATGGCCTGGTATTCACGGCTCGGGGCCTCTTCGCTCCACACCAGGTGGTGGGCTTCGTCCACCACCATCATGTCCCACTCGGCGTCACACAGGTTTTCCAGACGCTGCTTGTTGCGGCGCACAAAATCCAGCGAGCAGATAATTAACTGTTCGGTATCAAACGGGTTGGTGCTGTCGTGCTGGGCTTCCGCATAGCGCTCGTCATCAAACAGGGCGAAGCGCAGGTTAAAGCGGCGCAGCATCTCTACCAGCCACTGGTGCTGGAGGGTTTCCGGCACAATAATCAGCACGCGTTCAGCGGCCCCGGCCAGTAACTGCTGGTGGATTATCATCCCGGCTTCAATGGTTTTCCCGAGGCCCACTTCGTCTGCCAGCAGTACGCGCGGTGCGTGGCGGTGGCCCACATCACGGGCGATATGCAGCTGGTGGGGGATAAGGCTGGTGCGCATGCCGCGCAGGCCGCTCCAGGGCTGGCGGGACTGTTCGCTCTGGTATTTACGGGAGCGAAAACGCAGGGCAAAGCGGTCCATCCGGTCCAGCTGCCCGGCAAACAGCCGGTCCTGGGGCTTGCTGAAGACCAGTTTACTGTCGAGGAAGACCTCGCGCAGCGGCACACCGGTCTCTTCGGTATCCATGCGGGTGCCAATATAGGTCAACAGACCATTTTCTGCTTTTACTTCGTCAACTTTCAGCTGCCAGCCTTCGTGGCTGGTCACGGTATCACCCGGGTTAAACATCACCCGGGTGATGGGGGAGTCATTGCGGGAGTAGAGGCGGTTCTCATCGGTGGCGGGAAATAGCAGAGTGACCATTCGCGCATCCATGGCGACTACAGTCCCTAAACCCAGTTCGCTCTCTGTGTCGCTGATCCAGCGTTGACCAAGTGTAAAAGGCATATCGTTTCGGCTCTTTAGTTTCGAGTTTTACAGGCGGTAGCACGGCCTGGCGCCCATGGTGTGGCACCAGGCCTGAAAATGAGTGAATACTCACCACGTTCCACGCATCCGGTCAGGGCCCGGATTGTTCGCGGAGCTGATGCCAGAGTGCGCATAAAAAATGGTGGGTATTTAGGAAGGGCGCTATGGTACTGGATGAAAGGCGTTTCGTCACCTGTCAAAATAGCCCGAGCTGCCCGGTAACCAGTGTAGCAAAATCATCGCCCAGGAAGGGTAAAATCCCGTCTGCCACTGGCTTGAGCTGGCGCGACAAATAGTGCTCATAATCCAGCGCAGACTGGCGATATTCCAGCGGTTCGGGGCCGTTTATCGTCCAGATGTAATCAATGGCGCCGCGATTCTGGTACTGCTGCGGGCGGCCGAGGCGCACATTTTGTTCATCAGCCATACGCGCGGCGCGCACATGGGGCGGGATATTGCGCTGATATTCACTCAGCGGGCGGCGCAGGCGTTTACGGTAGACCAACTGGTCGTCCAGCTCCCCGGCCATCAGCCTGGCGACGGTGTCGCGAATATAGTCCTGATAGGGCTGATGGTGGAAAATACGCAAATACAGCGCCTGCTGGAATTGCCGGGCCAGAGGGGTCCAGTCGGTGCGTACTGTCTCCAGCCCTTTGAAGACCATCTGCTGCGCCTCTCCCTGCCCGGTCAGCCCGGCGTAGCGTTTTTTACTGCCGGTTTCGGCCCCGCGGATGGTGGGCATCAGAAAGCGGGCGTAATGGGTTTCATACTCCAGCTCCAGGGCGCTGGTCAGCTGCATCTCCTGGTGTAAATGGTCTTTCCACCACTGATTTACCTTTGCCACCAGCTGGCGGCCAATCTCACTGGCCTGCTGCTCGCCGTGGGCCTGTTTCAGCCAGACAAACGTTGAGTCCGTATCCCCGTAGATAACGTCATAGCCTTCCGCTTCGATCAGTGCTTTAGTCTGGCGCATGATTGCGTGGCCGCGCCGCGTGATTGACGAGGCCAGCCGCGGGTCGAAGAAGCGGCAGGCGCTGGTGCCCAGCACCCCGTAGAAGGCGTTCATCAGAATTTTCAGCGCCTGGGAGAGCGGTTTATTGTGCTGGCGTTTTGCCTCATCGCGGCCCAGCCAGATCTGCTCCACAATGGCGGGCAGGCAGTGCCGGGTGCGTGAAAACCACGCGCCGAGGAAGCCCTCCACGCTGTGGGCGGGCTCCGGGTGGGCCATCCCTTCCACCAGCCCCAGCGGATCAATTAAAAAGGTGCGGATAATCGACGGGTAGAGGCTTTTGTAGTCCAGCACCAGGACGGAGTCATACAGCCCCGGCCGGGAGTCCATCACATAGCCGCCGGGGCTGGCCTGGGGCGGAACCTCTCCGAGGTTGGGGGCCACATAGCCGCTGCGATGCATGCGCGGGAAGTAGAGATGATAAAACGAGGCCACCGAGCCGCCGTGGCGATCGGCGGGCAGGCCGTTGACCGTGGCGCGCTCCAGTAAGAAGGGCATCAGCTCCGTTTTATGGAAGATGCGCGTGACCAGTTCACAGTCTTTCAGGTTATAGCGGGCAAGGGCGGTTTTATCCTCCCGGAACAGGCGCTCTATCTCATCGAGACGCTGCCAGGGGGCGTTAATCGCTTTCCCTTCTCCCAGCAGCTCCCGGGCCACGTTTTCGAGGGCAAAAGAGGAGAAGTTCCAGAAGGCCGATTTCAGCGCTTCGATGCCGTCGATAATTAAGCGCCCCGTGGCCTGGGCAAAAAAGACCCCGGGCTTAAAACCGTGCTCCCGCCACTCCAGCTCCTGTTGCCCGCGCCCCAGCCGCAGCGGGATCCGGTAACGTTCGGCACTCTCCTGCAGGACCCGCAGATCAAACTGCACCAGATTCCAGCCGATGATGACATCCGGATCCTGTTCGGCAAACCACTGGTTGAGCTTCTCCAGCAGCTGCGGGCGGCTGCTGACGTACTCCAGCTGTATACCGTCACCGGCGTGGCTCTCCTGCGCGGGCCCCAGCATATAGACCTGGCGCTGGCCGCAGCCCTCCAGACCAATGCAGTACAGCTCGCCGTGGCGGCTGGTTTCGATATCCAGTGAGACCCATTTCAGCGGTGGCCGGTAGCCGGGGGCCGCTTTGAGGCGCGCGTTTACCAGCCCCCCGGGGGCCGCGTCGCCGCACACCTCCACCGGGGCATTAATAAAGCGCTCCATCAGGTAGCGTTCCGGGGGGCGGATGTCCGCCTCATACACGGTGATCCCCGCCTCTCTGAGGCGTTTTTCCAGGCGCAGGAGCTGGCGGTACTGGCGGCAATAGAGCCCGCACACCGGCTGGCGGTGAAAATCCTGCAGAGCAAGGGGCACCAGGCGCCAGTGGTGCTCCTGTGCCAGGAGCTGCGCGGCACGGGATTGCTGATGTTGTGGAATAAACGCCACAGATTCCTGAGGGGGCAGGGTGACGCTGAGCGGGCCATGATCCGTGGCCAGCCAGAACGTTACCACCGTGCCCTGGGGGGTATCCTGCCAGTGGCGGGTGAGCAGGAACCCCTGGCATACCTGGGTCACTGGATTGTCCGCAATAAAAAAACCAGGCCTGAGTATAGCCTGGTTTCCGGGAAATAACTGCGGATATATACAGTGTTACTGGCCGTAATAGGCGTGTTTTCCGTGTTTTCGCAGGTAATGTTTATCCAGCAGGGTTGGCTGCATATCCGCCAGCTGCGGTGCCAGCTGGCGGCAGAAGATGCCCATATAGGCCACCTCTTCGAGCACGATAGCGTTGTGCACCGCGTCCATGGCGTCTTTCCCCCAGGTAAAGGGCCCGTGGGAGTGGACCAGCACCCCGGGCATCCGGGCGGGATCAATCCCCTGCTGGCGGAAGGTTTCGGCGATCACTTCGCCGGTTTGCCATTCGTAGTCCGCGTTGATTTCCGCATCGGTCATCTTGCGGGTGCAGGGAATGGTGCCGTAAAAATAGTCCGCGTGGGTGGTGCCGGTGGCCGGGATCCCCTGGCCTGCCTGGGCCCAGATGGTGGCGTGGCGCGAGTGGGTGTGAACAATTCCCCCCAGGGTCGGGAAGCGCTGGTACAGCAAACGGTGGGTTGGGGTATCCGAAGAGGGCTTTTTATGCCCCTCCACGACTTCACCGGTTTCCAGGCTAACGACCACCATATCCCCGGCGGTCATGGCGCTGTACTCCACGCCAGAGGGTTTAATGACAAACAGCCCCTGCTGGCGATCGATAGCGCTGACATTCCCCCAGGTCAGGGTGACCAGATTATGGGCCGGTAACGCCAGATTGGCGTCCAGCACCTGGCGTTTCAGATCCTCTAACATAACAAGCTCTCCACAGCATGGCCCGCCACCGGGCGGGCCGTCAGGGCCTTAGCGTTTTGAACTGTAATAGACTTCATTCCAGCGCAGGGCGTCTTTGAAAGCCGGTAAGCGGGTGTCGTTATCAATCACCGCCAGTTCGAGATCGTTGAGCTCCGCATACAGGCGCATATCGTCCAGGGTGAGGCTCTGGCTGAAGACTGTATGGTGGGCACCACCGGCGAGGATCCAGGCTTCAGAGGCGGTAGGCAGATCCGGCTGAGCCTTCCACAGGGCGTTGGCCACCGGCAGTTTGGGTAAGTCGTGCGGGGTGGCGACTGCATCCACACAGTTGACCAGCAGGCGGAAGCGATCCCCCAGATCGATAAGGCTGGCGTTCAGGGCGGCTCCCGGCCGGGTGTTGAAGATCAGCCGCGCCGGATCATCTTTGCCGCCAATGCCCAGATGCTGCACATCAAGAAGCGGTTTTTCCGCTGTGGCGATAGAGGGGCAGACCTCCAGCATATGGGAGCCCAGCACCAGGTCGTTACCCGGCTCGAAGTGGTAGGTGTAGTCTTCCATAAATGAGGTGCCGCCCTGCAGACCGGTTGACATCACTTTCATAATGCGAACCAGGGCGGCGGTTTTCCAGTCGCCTTCACCGGCAAAGCCGTAGCCCTGCGCCATCAGGCGTTGTACGGCAAGGCCGGGCAGTTGCTTCAGGCCGTGCAGATCTTCAAATGTGGTGGTAAAGGCGTGAAAGCCGCCCGCTTCCAGGAAGCGTTTCATCCCCAGCTCAATGCGCGCCGCGTCAAGGACGTTCTGGCGCTTATCGCCGTTTACCTGAGCGGCCGGGGTCAGGCGGTAGCTGCTTTCGTACTCGTCCACCAGGGCGTTGATATCGCCGGTGCTGACCTCGTTGACCACGGCGACCAGATCGCCAATCCCCCAGGTATTGACCGAGAAACCAAACTTAATCTGGGCGGCGACTTTATCCCCTTCGGTGACCGCCACTTCGCGCATGTTGTCGCCAAAGCGCGCCACTTTCAGCTGGCGGGTATTCTGTTTGACCACCGCCTGGCGCATCCAGGCCGCGATACGCTGATGGGCGCGCGGATCCTGCCAGTGGCCGGTGACCACACTGTGCTGCAGGCGCATACGGGCGCCGATAAACCCGAACTCGCGGCCGCCGTGGGCGGTCTGGTTGAGGTTCATAAAGTCCATATCAATGCTGCCCCAGGGCAACTGGGCGTTGTACTGGGTGTGGAACTGCAGCAGCGGCTTATTGAGAATACTCAGGCCGTTAATCCACATTTTGGCCGGGGAGAAGGTGTGCAGCCAGACCACTAAACCGGCGCACTTGTCGTCGTAGTTGGCATCGCGGCAGATGGCGGTAATTTCATCTGGCGAGGTGCCCAGCGGTTTGAGCACCAGCTTGCAGGGCAGTTTTGCGTCGTTATTGAGCCCGCTGACCACATGTTCAGCATGTTGAGTGACCTGGCGCAGGGTTTCCGGGCCATAGAGGTGCTGGCTGCCGATAACAAACCAGACTTCGTGTTGTGCAAAAATCGTCATGTTCATGTCCTTAACGGGTCAGGGCTACATGGCCTGCCGCAGCGGCGGGCTGTGAAGCGGTTGCGGCAGGAAGATAGTGTTGCTCAGCGCTGGCGGACCATTGCAGGTAGCGCTGATACAGTTGTTCAAAGCGTGCGGCCTCCGGGGCACTGGGTTGCAGGGTATGTTCAACGGGGCTTGCCATATGCTGCTGGGCAGCGGGGATATCGGCGTAAACCCCGGCGGCAACGGCACCAAAGATGGCCGCCCCCAGGGCGCAGCACTGGTCAGATTCAACAATCTGCAGCGGGCGGTTGAGCACGTCGCAGCACACCTGCATGATGGTCAGGTTTTTGCGGGCGATCCCGCCCAGCGCCATCACGTGGTTGACCGGAACCCCCTGGTGGATAAAGCACTCCATAATGGCTCTGGCGCCGAAGGCGGTGGCGGCAATCAGCCCGCCAAACAGGGCCGGGGCATCGGTGCCGAGGTTCAGATCGGTGATAACGCCCTTCAGGCGCTGGTTGGCATAAGGGGTGCGCCGGCCGTTAAACCAGTCGAGGATCACCGGTAAGTGTTCCAGATGCGGATCTTTCGCCCAGGCGGCGGTCAGGACGGGCAGCAGCTGTTTTTTGCTGGCGGCTATCTGCTCTGCCAGCTCCGGGTGTTGCTGTGCGAGCTGATCCAGCGGCCAGCTCAGCACCCGGCTGAACCAGGCGTAAATATCACCAAACGCAGACTGGCCCGCCTCCATACCGATAAAGCCCGGCACCACGCTGCCGTCAACCTGGCCGCAGATACCTTTCACGGTGGTGTCGCCCACGCTGTGCGGGCTGGCGGTGAGAATATCGCAGGTGGAAGTCCCAATCACTTTCACCAGGGTGTTGGGCCGGGCGCCTGCGCCTACCGCCCCCATATGGCAGTCAAAGGCGCCACCGGCAATCACCACGCTCCGGGGCAGCCCCAGGCGCTGGGCCCACTCCGGGCTCAGGGTGCCGACCGGCACATCCGCAGTCCAGGTGTCGGTAAACAGCGGGTATTCAAGATGGCGGTTAATCACCGGGTCCAGCTCATCAAAGAAGCTGGCCGGGGGGAGCCCGCCCCAGCTTTCATGCCACAGGGCTTTATGGCCTGCGGCGCAGCGGCTGCGCTTTAACTGACCGGGTGCCGTGGTCCCGCTCAGCAGGGCCGGGATCCAGTCGCAGAGTTCAACCCAGGAGGCGGCGCTTTGCGCGACGGCCCCGTCGCCTTTCGTGACGTGGAGTATTTTGGCCCAGAACCACTCGCTGGAGTACACGCCGCCGATATAGCGCGAGTAATCGGTTTTGCCGGTCTGATGGCACAGGCGGGTGATGGCTTCCGCCTCTTCGACTGCCGTGTGGTCTTTCCACAGCACAAACATGGCATTCGGGTTGTCGGCAAATTCCGGCAGCAGGGCCAGCACTTCACCACGGGCATTGACCGGCGCGGGGGTGGAGCCGGTGGTATCGACCCCGATACCGACCACGCGGGCCCGCTGCTCGTCGCTCAGCCCGGCCAGTGCGCCGCACAGCGCCTGCTCCATTGATTCAATATAATCGCGCGGGTGGTGGCGAAACTGGTTGCGGGAGGCATCGCAAAATTGCCCCTGCTGCCAGCGGGAGTACCACGCTACGCTACTCGCCAGCTCCTGGCCGGTGGCGCAGTCTACCGCCAGCGCGCGAACGGAATCACTACCAAAGTCCAGACCCAGTGCAATTGCCATCAGATCACTCCATGGATTAAACAGATATGACTGAACAGTAGAGTCCGTGGCAAAAACCGGTCAGGCTTCAAACGCTGATCTTATGGATTATCTGGCTGTCAGGATGAGAACTGTGACGCCCCGCAAATATTCAATGTGGACATATCTGCCGCAGTTATAGACACTTCTGTTATGGCTTCTGAGGGAAATATCCGGTCTGAATTCTGGCGGCATGCGGTCCGTAAGGGGTTAACGCGGGCAACGGGCGTGCCGGAGGGGCAATAAGAAAATAAACCGTCAATATGGACAAATGGTTTCTGTACAAAGCTGCCGAGGAGCGCGCGTTATGGCCGAACCACAAAACGATCCCCTGTTACCCGGTTACTCGTTTAATGCCCACCTGGTCGCGGGGCTGACCCCCATAGAGGCCGACGGGCCGCTGGATTTTTTTATTGACCGGCCGCTGGGCATGAAGGGGTTTATCCTCAATCTGACCATCCGGGGGGAGGGGCTGGTCTACAACCAGGAGAATCAGTATTGCTGTAAACCCGGCGATATTTTGCTGTTTCCGCCGGGGGAGATTCACCACTATGGCCGCCACCCGCAGAGCAGCTGCTGGTATCACCAGTGGGTCTATTTCCGCCCCCGGGCCTACTGGATGGAGTGGCTCAACTGGCCGCTGCTGTTTGCCCAGACCGGTATTTACCGGCCGGATGACGAGCACCTGTCGCGCTTTTCCACGCTGTTTTCGCAAGTGATTGATGCCGCCCAGAGCGGCGGGCGCTATGCGGAGTTGCTGGCTATAAACCTGCTGGAGCAGCTGTTGTTGCGCCGTATGGCGGTGATTAGCGAGTCGCTTAACCCGCCGCTGGATAACCGGGTGCGTGACGCCTGTCAGTATATCAGCGACCACCTGGCAGACAGCCAGTTTGATATTGCCAGCGTAGCGCAGCACGTCTGTTTATCTCCCAGCCGCTTATCCCACCTGTTCCGCCAGCAGCTTGGGGTGAGTGTGCTTAACTGGCGTGAGGATCAGCGCATCAGCCAGGCGAAGCTGCTGCTCAGCACCACCCGGATGCCGATTGCCAGTGTCGGGCGCAATGTGGGGTTTGAGGATCAGCTATACTTTTCCCGGGTATTTAAGAAATGTACCGGGGCCAGCCCCAGTGAATTCCGGGCGGGATGTGAGCTGATGGACCGGTGACTCGCTGGCGGGTGTAGAGTTTTGTATATCTCCGGCTCCGCGTCTTGACGCTACCGGGCGCTGCCGGGACAATCGCCAGTTCGTATTATTACTGGACGCGGTATGGAAGCACTGTTTGAGCATTTCATCACCCATTCGGCCAGCTGGGCGCTGTTTGCCGTGTGGCTGGTGGCATTTACGGAATCCCTGGCGCTGGTTGGCCTGCTGATGCCCGGCACTCTGGCGATGGCGGGGCTCGGGGCGCTGATCGGCAGTGGTCAGGTGGGGTTCTACCCGGCGTGGCTGGTGGCCGCCAGTGGCTGTTTTCTCGCTGACTGGATCTCCCTGTGGCTCGGGTGGCGGTTTAAAGCGCCACTGCACCGCTGGAGCTTTCTCAAAAAGCACAAGTCGATGCTCGATAAAACCGAGATGGCCCTGTACCAGCACAGCATGTTTACCATTCTGATGGGGCGGTTTATCGGCCCGACGCGCCCGCTGGTGCCGATGGTGGCCGGGATGCTGGGCCTGCCGGTGCGCAAGTTTATCGCCCCCAATATTACCGGCTGTATTTTATGGCCGCCGCTCTACTTTATGCCGGGGATCCTCGCCGGTGCCGCGATTGATATACCTGAAGCGTTACAAAGTGCTGCCTTTAAATGGCAGCTACTGGGGCTCGCCCTGTTACTGTGGCTGGCCGGGTGGCTGTGCTGGCGCTGGTGGCGCAGCCTGCCTGTGGGGGGCGGGAAAACCCTGAAACTGCTGCCCCGCCAGCGGCTGAACTGGCTGGCGCCGCTGGTGCTTGTGGCCGCCATTGCGGCACTGGTGGTGATGGCACACAACCCCCTGATGCCGGAATACCTGAATATCCTCTCCCGGGTGCTGGGGCTGGGCTACGGGGCGTGAATGCCCAGCAGCCTGGCGGCGCTGCTTTCACCGCGCAGTAGGGCCGCCGTATCACCACTCCACAGTACCCGGCCTTCCCCGACCACCACACTGCGCGGCGCAATGCGCTGTGCGTCTTCCAGACTGTGCGACACCATTAACAGGGTCAGCTGGCGGGTGCGGCACACCTCATCCAGTAGTGCGAGCATCTCCTGGCGCAGGGCCGGATCAAGGGCCGAGAACGGCTCGTCCAGCAGCAGGATCGGCTGCTGGCGGACCAGACACCGGGCCAGTGCCGCCCGCTGACGCTGGCCGCCGGACAGCTGATCCGGTTTGCTGTCCAGCAGCTCACTCAGCCCCATCTGGCTGGCGATACGCTGCAACTGATCGCGTTGATCCGCTGTCAGCCGCAGGCCAGGATCCAGCCCCAGGCCGATGTTACGGGCCACCGAGAGGTGGCTGAACAGGTTATTTTCCTGAAACAGCATCGAGACCGGGCGTGCCGCAGGCGCAGTGGTGGTGTGATCCTCGCCATTGAGCAGGATCTGCCCGTGGGTCGGGGTCAGGAAGCCGGCAATCAGGTTCAGCAGGGTGCTCTTCCCGGCCCCGCTGGGGCCGAGGATGGCCACCCGCTCCCCGGCGCGCACATCCAGGGTAAAGCGCATGGGTAAGTGGCGGTACAGCCAGGTGACATCATTCAGCGTTAGCATGGCGCTCCCCAAAACGTTCAATCAGGCTAAAGAGCAGAAAACAGAGCAGCAGCAGGATCAGCGCAGTGACCGCCCCCTGCTGGCCGCGATAGGCCCCCATTTGCTGGTACAGCCAGAAGGGCAGGGTGCGGAAATCGTCGCTGCCAAACAGCGCCACCACGCCAAAATCGCCAATCGACAACACGCAGGCAAAAGCCAGCGCCTGGGCCAGGGGCCGGGACAGGGCGCGCATTTCTATCCACCAGAGCCGCTGTAGCCCGTGGAGCCCGAGGGACTGGCACAGGCGCGAATAGCGCCCGGCCATGTCGCGCATCGGGTTTTCCAGCACTTTCATGGCGTAGGGGATAGCCATCAGGGCATTGGTGAGGATGACGATACCGTCCGGGTGCTGCGGCAGCCCCGTGGTCTGGCTGCACAGCAGGAAAAAGCCCGTCGCCAGGACGATACCCGGCATCGCCAGGATGAGCATGCCGGAAAGTTCGAGGCACTGCCCGGCGAGGATATGCTGGCGCAGGCGCAGCTCTCTGGCGCTCCACAGCAGCATCATGGTCAGCAGCACGCACAGCAGCCCGGCACCAAGGGCGATACGCAATGATGTGCCCAGCGCCTGCCAGAGCACCGCCGAGCCCAGCACGGGGAGCAGATCCCGGTTCAGACCATCGCTTATCACCGCCAGCAGCGGCGGCAGCAGGAGGAGCAGGGCGAGCAGGATCAGCAGGCTGTCGGTACAGCGGCTGAGCAGACTGTCCCCGGGGTTACGCCAGACCGGGGGCTGCGGCGTGCCCGCCGGTAGCGACGGACTAAAACGCTGGCTGAGCAGCATCAGCCCCAGGCAGCACCCCATCTGGAGCAGGGCCAGCAGTGCGGCTTTACCCGGATCATAATCAAAACTGAGCGCCTGGTAGATGGCCAGCTCAATGGTGGTGGCCCGGGGGCCGCCGCCCAGCGCCAGTACCGTGGCGAAGCTGGCGAAGCAGAGCATAAAGACGAGGGCCGCAACCGGCAGGATCTGGCGGCGCAGCCAGGGCCACTCAACCAGCCGGAAGAACGCCCCGCTCCCCATGCCTAACTGGGCGGCCAGCAGGCGTTGCTCTGGCGGGATCTGCTCCAGGGCCTGTAACAGCAGGCGGGTAGCCAGCGGCAGGTTAAAGAAGACATGGGCCAGCAAAATGCCCCCCAGCCCGTAGGGTGAGAAGTGCCACTCCAGCCCAAGCCGGGTAAACAGCGTGGCCAGCCAGCCTTCCCGGCCATAGACGGTCAGCAGCCCGAACACCGCCACCAGCACTGGTAATACCAGGGTCATGGCGCATAAACGCAGCAGCAGCGTGCGCCCGGGGAAGCGGCGGCGGCTCAGGGCTCGGGCCAGGGCAATGGCGGGCAGCACCGAGCACAGGGCGGAGAGCAGCGCCTGCCAGAAAGAAAAACGCACCACATGCCACAGGTAACTGTCCTGCAGGAGGTGGCCGGGGTCGCTTTGGGGGGCGCTGAGCCACAGGGTGGTGAACGCCGCCAGGGCTATCCCCAGCACCAGCCCGGCGGCCAGCAGCCCGGGCAGCAGCCAGCCGGGGAGAAGACTCAGCGGCTGACGGCGCGTTGCCATGCGTTGATCCAGTCGCTGCGCTGGCGGGCCACTTCCGCCGGGGTGAATTCCAGTGCGCTGGCCGGTTTCATCAGCGCGTTAAATTCCGCAGGCAGGGCGACAGAGGTCACCGGGTACATCCAGTTACCGGCAGGAATGGTGTTCTGGAATGCCGGGGTGGCAATAAACTGCATAAATTCTTCCGCCAGGGCGGGCTGTTTACTGCCTGCCAGGCGGCCTGCGACCTCAACTTGTAAGTAGTGCCCTTCGCTGAAACGGGCGGCGGCATAACTGGATTTTTTTTCAGCAATCAGATGGTAAGCCGGTGAGGTGGTATAGCTCAGCACCAGATCGCTCTCTCCTTTGAGGAACAGGCCGTAGGCTTCGCTCCAGCCTTTGGTGACGGTGACCGTCTTGCGCGCCAGTTTTTGCCAGGCGGCGGGGGCCTCTGCGCCATAGACTTTTTGCATCCACAGTAGCAGGCCAAGCCCCGGGGTGCTGGTGCGCGGATCCTGGTAAATTACCCGCCATTTTTCCGGGCTCTCTACCAGCTCACGCAGGCTTTGCGGCGGGTTTTTGAGTTTGTTTTTATCGTACACAAAGGCGAAATAGCCGTAGTCATAGGGGACAAACGTGGTGTTGTGCCAGCCGCCGGGGAGGGTGAATACCGTGTTATCCACCCCGGACGGTGCAAACAACCCGGTGCGGGTGGCCGCCTCCAGCAGGTTGTTATCCAGCCCGAGTACAACATCCGCTTTGCTGTTTTTCCCCTCCATGCGCAGGCGGTTAAGCAGCGAGACCCCGTCCTCCAGGGCGACAAATTTAAGCTCACACCCGCACCGGGCTTCAAAGGCTTTTTTCACCGCCGGGCCCGGGCCCCATTCGGCAGCAAAGGAGTCATAGGTATAGACCGTGAGTAGCGGCTTCGCCATGGCCGGTGCGCAGAGCAGCAGCAGGAGCGGAAGGAGTCGTTTAAGCACTTTACTTTCCCTGGTTGGCGTGATGTTAACCAGCGCCGCCAGACGGCCCCGGTAAGAGCGCCATATTGTAATGACTGCGCACCTTTTGCGAAAGATTTACGGCTCCGGCGGGGCAAACCAGGCGGATTTAAAGTCAAACCAGCCGAGGGTGTTCATCCGCACGCCGCGCATACTGCGCTGCCCCTCGATAGTCAGCCAGTGGTGGATAAGCGGCACTATCTGTTGCTCTGCCAGCAGTTGCTGGCACCAGGCGGGCAGATCCAGCTCACCGGCACGCCAGCGCCGGGCATCGCCCTGCCAGTCGCGCTCAATACAGCGCTGTAGCAGAGGGATATCAAACAGATGGGCGAACAGGGAGAACTCCAGCGGCAGGGTGAAATTCGCGCTGTTAAGCCAGATATCGCTGCTCTCTTCACCCTGGTGCCAGTCCGGATAGTCCGTCTCCCGGATATGCAGCGTAACCCCGTGGGCGGCCAGCAGTGTGGCCATGATCCGGGCAATAAGCTGGTGCTCTGCGTGCTCCCGGTAGTAGGTGATGGTCAGCGTGCTCAGCCCGGCGGGTTTTGGGGTATGGGGCGTCTGGGGGGCATGGTGCCAGCGCGGCAGAAGCCCCCAGGCCGGAAACCAGTAGCGCTGGTACTGGGGGTCTGCGTGGGCTATCAGGTTCACCGGGGAGAGCACCTGGCTTACCCAGCGGCGCACGTCAGGGCGCTGCGCCGTGGGGGAGCGCTTGTCAAACAGCAGATAATAGCAGCCCTCTTCCAGGCGGCTTTCGAAGGATTTTTGGTTATCGGGTGACGAGTGGCTGGTGGTCTGGAGTTGCACCCCGCAGGTTTGATCATCGCTGAGATCCGCTAATACCCAGATATTGACCTCATCAATCAGCGCCCGGAAGCCGAAGTAGTCCTCAAAGGCGCGGATTTGTAGCTGGTTGCGGTTATTGCGCTCCACCGAGTAGGGGCCGGTGCCGAAGGGGCGGCTGGCAAAACCGTTCACGGAGGGCCACTCCCGGGGCAGGATCATCGCGCTGGTGCTGGCCACCAGCCACGGCAGCCAGCGGTCTGGCTGGCTGAGCGTGATATCCAGTGTCCAGGGGGTAGCTGAGCTCACCCCGGTAATATGGGCATACAGGGGCAGGGCCGTAATGCGCTGCAGGGCGCTGATGACATCGTCCATTTCCAGTTCCCGCCCGTGGTGAAAGTGGATCCCCGGGCGCAGATAAAAGCGCCAGTGCAGCGGCGTTAACTGCTGCCAGTGGTGGGCAATATCCGCTTCCAGTTCCCCGTTTTCCTCATTTATCCGGGTCAGGCCGTTGAAGATCTGCCGGGCGATATGGGTTTCTGAACGGCGCAGGGCCGTACCGGGCAGCAGGTTAAGCAGCGGGCGGTAGTACAGCACCCGCAGAATATGGCGCCCCTGGCGAAAGCTGCGCCCGAGGTGGGAGAGCAGCATCTGGCGGACGGCGGCCTTATCGCCCACGATATCCACCAGCTGGTCGATCCGGTCCTGTTCGAGCAGATCTTCCGCCCGCTGCTGTTGCAGGCTCAGGCCGGTGTAAATAAAGGCGAGCCGGGAGCGCTTACCGCGGCCCGCTTCGGCCTGCCAGGTGAGCCAGCCTTTATCCTGCATGCTGTTGAGCAGGGTGCGCATATGGCGGCGGGAGCAACTGAGCAGGGCGGCCAGCTCGCTGAGGGTGACCAGGCGGTCCTGGCCATCACAACACTGCCAGAGACGAATAAACTGCTGTTGCAGACGACTGGAGGACATAAAAGAGGAACTCCCGGCAGAAACTCATCAATTTTACAGATCCTATATTACGTGAATACTTATCCGTGATGAAAGCGCGGAGGTGTGGAAAATGAAATCAGCGGCGATGGCGTTCTGGAAAGACTATTTTGTGGCAACGCACACAGCAAACCGCTCATGGCTGGCCCGCCTGAGTGTTCAGCAGCGTTTGCAGACTCTGGATTATCTTATGCAGTGGGAGCTGAATGGCACTGAGGCTGCCGTTTCCCCGGCCGTGAAGGACAACGGGGAGCCCGCGGGAAGTTTGTGTTACTGAGTATTGGTGAATATCACCCGCCAGCAGTAAGTTACTGCTGGCTTTTTTTATGGTGGGACGTGTTAGCGCATAAACGCCGGTTGTTGCTGCTCGTAGGCGGCGATGGCCGCGTCGTGCTGCAGGGTCAGGCCAATGCTGTCCAGGCCGTTCAGCATGCAGTGGCGGCGGAAGCTATCCAGCGTGAAGGGGTAGGTTTTCTCCCCGGCGTGGACCTCCATCGCCTCCAGATCCACGGTGAAGGTGATCCCCGGATGGGTCGTGACCAGGGTGAACAGCTCGTCCACTTCGGCCTCGCTCAGTTTCACCGGCAGTAACTGGTTGTTAAACGCGTTGCCGTAGAAGATATCGGCAAAGCTCGGGGCAATCACCACCCGGAAACCGTAGTCAGTCAGCGCCCAGGGGGCGTGCTCGCGGGAGGAGCCACAGCCAAAGTTTTCCCGGGCCAGCAGAATAGAGGCCCCCTGATACTGAGGGTAGTTCAGGACGAACTCCGGGTTGGGCTGCTGGCCTTTATCGTCCAGAAAGCGCCAGTCGTTAAACAGATGTGCCCCGAAACCGGTGCGGGTCACCTTTTGCAGAAACTGCTTAGGAATGATTGCATCGGTATCGACGTTTGCCGCGTCCAGCGGGGCCACCAGACCGGTGTGCCGGATAAATTTCTCTGCCATGGTGTTCCCCTTATTTCAGCGTACGGATATCGGCAAAATGACCTGCGACGGCCGCGGCAGCGGCCATGGCCGGGCTGACCAGATGGGTGCGCCCGCCGCGCCCCTGGCGGCCTTCAAAATTACGGTTACTGGTGGAGGCGCAGCGCTCCCCCGGGTTCAGACGATCGTTGTTCATCGCCAGGCACATGGAGCAGCCCGGCAGGCGCCATTCGAAACCGGCCGCAATGAAGATCTTGTCCAGCCCTTCGGCTTCAGCCTGGGCTTTGACCGGACCGGAGCCCGGCACCACCATGGCCTGCACCCCCGGGGCCACTTTACGGCCTTTTGCCACTTCGGCGGCGGCGCGTAAATCCTCAATGCGCGAGTTAGTACAGGAGCCAATAAACACCTTGTCGATGGCGACATCGGTCAGCGGGATCCCGGGCTTCAGATCCATATAGGCCAGGGCTTTTTCGGCAGAGGCGCGCTCTACCGGGTCACTGAAGGAGGCCGGGTCCGGAATGGCCTCGTTAACGGAAATTACCTGGCCGGGGTTGGTCCCCCAGGTAACCTGGGGGGCAATGTCGGCTGCATCCAGGGTCACGACGGTGTCAAACCGGGCGCCATCGTCAGTTTTCAGGGTTTCCCACCAGGCGACGGCGGCGTCGAAATCGGCACCTTTGGGCGCGTGCTGGCGGCCTTTGACATAGGCAAATGTGGTGGCATCCGGGGCAACCAGGCCCGCTTTGGCGCCCATCTCAATGGCCATATTGCACAGGGTCATCCGGCCTTCCATGCTCAGTGCCTCAATGGCCGGGCCGCAGAACTCCACCACATGGCCGGTGCCCCCGGCGCTGCCGGTTTTACCGATGATCGCCAGCACGATATCTTTGGCGGTGATCCCCGGGGCTGCACGCCCCGTGACCTCAATTTTCATGGTCTTCGCCCGGCCCTGTTTCAGGGTCTGGGTGGCCATCACGTGCTCCACTTCTGAGGTGCCGATACCGAAGGCCAGCGCCCCGAATGCACCGTGGGTGGCGGTGTGTGAGTCCCCACAAACAATCGTCATTCCCGGCAGGGTGATCCCCTGTTCCGGGCCCATCACGTGGACGATACCCTGATATTGATGGTTCAGATCGTAGAGCTCAACACCGAACTCCTGGCAGTTTTTAATCAGCTCCTGCATCTGGATGCGGGCCATTTCACCGCTGGCGTTGATGTCTTTGGTCTGGGTAGAGACGTTATGGTCCATGGTGGCGAAAGTTTTCCCGGGCTGGCGCAGTTTGCGCCCGTGGGCGCGCAGGCCGTCAAACGCCTGGGGAGAGGTCACCTCATGGACCAGGTGGCGGTCAATGTACAGTAACGGAGTTTCGTTGGGAGCCTCATGGACGATATGGGCATCAAACAACTTTTCATACAATGTTCTGGCCATGATTACACCCCCTGAGCCACATAGCGGGCAATGATATCGCCCATTTCAGATGTTCCGACAGCCGCAGAATCCCGGGCCAGATCGGCGGTACGCACGCCGTTTTCCAGCGCCTGGTTTACCGCCAGCTCAATCGCCCGGGCCGCCTCTTCGGCGTTCAGGCTGTAGCGCAGCAGCAGGGCCAGGGAGAGGATCTGGGCCACCGGGTTGGCAATATCTTTACCGGCAATATCCGGGGCGGAGCCACCGGCAGGCTCATACAGGCCAAACCCCTGATCGTTGAGGCTGGCAGAGGGCAGCATCCCCATGGAGCCGGTGATCATGGCGCATTCGTCAGACAGAATATCCCCGAACAGGTTAGAGCAGAGCATGACGTCAAACTGGCCAGGATCTTTTATCAGCTGCATGGTGGCGTTATCGATATACATATGGTTCAGGGCCACGTCCGGGTAGGCTTTCCCCATCTCGGTGACAATTTCACGCCACAGCAGCGAGGTTTGCAGCACGTTGGCTTTATCAATTGAGGTGACTTTACTGCCGCGTTTGCGGGCGGCCTCAAAGGCGATACGGGCAATGCGTTCGATTTCGAAGCGATGGTAAACCTCCGTATCGAAGGCTTTTTCATGCTGGCCGCTGCCTTCGCGGCCTTTGGGCTGGCCAAAGTAGATGCCGCCGGTCAGCTCGCGCACGCACAGAATATCAAAGCCCCGCCCGGCAATATCCGCACGCAGCGGGCAGAACTCCTCCAGCCCCTGGTAGAGCCGGGCCGGGCGCAGGTTACTGAACAGGCGGAAATGTTTGCGCAGCGGCAGCAGCGCACCGCGCTCCGGCTGGTCGTTAGGCGGCAGGTGTTCCCATTTCGGGCCGCCCACGGAGCCAAACAGGATGGCATCCGCTTTTTCACAGCCTTCAATGGTTGCCGCCGGCAGCGGGGTGCCGTGGTTATCAATCGCGGCGCCGCCCACGTCATACTGGCTGGTGGTGATGCGCATACCGAAGCGCTCGCGCACGGCGTCCAGCACTTTTAATGCCTGAGCCATGATCTCAGGGCCGATGCCGTCACCGGCTAATACTGCAATATGATGAGTCTTTGACATGTCACACGGTTTCCTGGTTGGATTCTTTTTCAGCTTTACGTTGTAATTCTTTTTCGACTTCCCCTGCGCGCCAGATATTGTTCAGGACATGCACCATGGCCTTGGCGGAGGATTCAACAATGTCGGTTGCCAGGCCAATACCGTGGAAACGGCGGCCCTGGTAATTGACCACAATATCGACCTGGCCGAGGGCGTTTTTACCCTGGCCTTTGGCGCCTAACTGGTAGGTGACCAGCTCTACGTCGTAGCCGGTGATCCGGTGGATAGCCTGGTAGACCGCATCCACCGGGCCGTTGCCGGTGCAGGCTTCAGATTTCACTTCATCGCCGCAGGCCAGTTGTACTGTCGCGGTGGAGACCACGCTGGAGCCTGACTGCACATTGAAGTAGTCCAGACGGAAATGCTCCGGCTCTTCCTGCTGTTTATTAATAAAGGCCAGCGCTTCTAAATCGTAATCAAATACCTGGCCTTTTTTGTCGGCCAGCTTCAGGAACGCGTCGTACAGGTCGTCCATGTTGTAGTCACTTTCCTTATAGCCCATTTCCTCCATGCGGTGTTTCACTGCCGCACGCCCTGATCGGGAGGTCAGGTTCAGTTGCACCTGGTTCAGGCCGATGGACTCCGGGGTCATGATTTCGTAGTTTTCGCGGTTTTTCAGTACCCCGTCCTGGTGGATACCCGAAGAGTGGGCAAAGGCACCGGCGCCAACCACCGCTTTGTTGGCCGGAATCGGCATATTGCACAGCTGGCTTACTGTCTGGCTGGTGCGCCAGATTTCGTTATGCCGGGTATTGGTGTGCACGCCCATAATGTCTTTGCGCACTTTGATAGCCATGATCACTTCTTCCAGTGAGCAGTTACCGGCGCGCTCGCCAATGCCGTTAATGGTGCCTTCAACCTGGCGTGCGCCTGCGTGCACGGCGGCGATTGCGTTGCCCACCGCCATGCCCAGATCGTCATGGGTATGCACTGAGATGATGGCTTTATCGATATTCGGCACCCGCTGGTACAGGCCGCTAATGATGTTTGAGAACTCAAACGGCATGGTGTAGCCCACGGTGTCCGGGATATTGATGGTGGTGGCACCCGCGCTGATGGCCGCCTCCACAACCCAGGCCAGATCGGCAATGGGGGTACGACCGGCATCTTCACAGGAGAATTCGACATCGTCGGTATAATTACGCGCCCGCTTCACCATATACACCGCGCGCTCAATCACCTCGTCCAGGGTGCTGCGTAATTTGGTGGCGATATGCATGGGTGAGGTGGCGATAAACGTGTGGATGCGAAACGCCTCTGCGACGCGTAATGACTCTGCTGCCACGTCGATATCTTTTTCCACACAGCGTGCCAGGCCACACACCCGGCTGTTTTTGATGTTGCGGGCAATGGTCTGAACGGACTCAAAATCACCCGGTGAAGAGACCGGAAAACCCACTTCCATCACGTCAATGCCCATCCGCTCCAGGGCCAGCGCAATTTGCAGTTTTTCCTTCACACTCAGGCTGGCCTGCAGTGCCTGTTCACCATCACGTAATGTCGTATCGAAAATAATGACTTGCTGGCTCATGGGTTTCGTCCTGTTTTTGGTTCTGGCGCCGTGGCGAGGGCAAAAAAAAACCCGCGCAACGGCGCGGGTTTTTTGGCTGGTCAGAAGGCTCAAGGTTCAACGCCGCCCACCAGGCTACCGCGCACGAAAAATGCGATTAGTAGTAGACCGAGTAGGCGTTGAGTGTGAATCATTGAGTCAGACCCCAGTAATAGTGAATGCTTTTAGTGGTACTTGATATGGGCGGGCGTGTCAACAGATGTTTTTTCTGATCACTAAAAATCATTTATGCTAATGAAAAATAACGCAGCGTAGTCTGCTGGTTGTTTGGCAAATATTTAGATTTATTCACTGTGTTTTTGCCTGCGCCAGAGACTGAAATCGTTATATTGCTATTTTACGGCCCGGCGTGGTGTTATTCCCCATCCATCCCCACTGTGTGTAACGATAATCACATGGCGGTGTGGATAATAATAAAATATTTACAATCAGTTGATTTAAATGAATTTTTAATTGTCACGCAAAGAGGTGCATGTGGAATCGATAAATATCGATTTTCCGGCGGCGGCCCGTGCTGGATAAAAATGGCGATATGGATTTTTATCCTGATATTCGCCATGACGAAATGGCTTACAACCGTCTGCGGGATGATTTATTTGATTAATAACCATAAGTGTTGCTTATGGCGAAATAAATGAACTGAGCCGACGTGGCGATATAGATTTTTTCGCTGTTAAATCTGACTTTATCAGTAACTCGCCATCCCCGGGGCGCTGAGTGGTGCCAGAATGGCGATTGCCTGGCCGATTTTGAGCGGTTATGTTAACCGGATAAGAAAAAACAACACCAGGCAGGGGCCACCCTGCCAGATGGGCGAACCGGGAACGATTTCCGGCGCCCGACGCAACACAACAGCCTGGAGGCAAATGATGGAGATGTTGTCTGGAGCCGAGATGGTCGTCCGATCGCTTATCGATCAGGGCGTCAAACAAGTATTTGGATACCCCGGTGGCGCAGTGCTGGATATTTATGACGCGCTACACACCATTGGCGGCATTGATCATGTGCTGGTGCGTCATGAGCAGGCTGCGGTGCATATGGCTGATGGTCTGGCCCGTGCCACGGGTGAGGTGGGTGTGGTACTTGTGACCTCCGGCCCCGGCGCCACCAATGCGATTACCGGTATTGCCACTGCGTATATGGACTCCATTCCGCTGGTGGTGCTCTCCGGCCAGGTGGCCACGTCGCTCATCGGATACGATGCGTTCCAGGAGTGCGATATGGTGGGGATCTCCCGCCCGGTGGTGAAACACAGCTTTCTGGTCAAGCAGGCGGAAGATATCCCCGGGGTGCTGAAAAAAGCCTTCTGGCTGGCGGCCAGCGGCCGCCCAGGCCCGGTGGTGGTGGATTTACCCAAAGATATTCTTAACCCGGCCCACAAGCTGCCTTATGTCTATCCTGAGTCGGTCAGTATGCGCTCCTATAACCCCACCACTCAGGGGCATAAAGGGCAAATCAAGCGCGCACTGCAAACCCTGGTGGCGGCCAGGCAGCCGGTGGTGTATGTGGGCGGCGGGGCGATTAACTCCGCCTGTAGCGCTGAACTGCAGCAACTGGTTGAGGCGCTGAACATTCCGGTGGCGTCGTCACTGATGGGGCTTGGGGCATTCCCGGGGAGCCATCGCCAGGCGCTGGGTATGCTGGGGATGCATGGCACCTATGAAGCCAACATGGCGATGCATAACGCCGATGTGATTTTTGCCGTCGGGGTGCGTTTTGACGATCGCACCACCAACAATCTGGCGAAATACTGCCCGAACGCCACCGTACTGCATATCGATATTGATCCCGCCTCGATCTCGAAAACCGTGGCGGCCGATATCCCGATTGTGGGCGATGCAAAAACCGTGCTTCAGCAAATGCTGGAGCTGTTGCCCCAGGAGGCGGGTAAGCAGCCAATGGATGCCCTGCGCGACTGGTGGCAGAGCGTTGAGCAGTGGCGCGCCCGCCGCTGTCTGAGCTATGACCATACCAGTGCGAAGATCAAACCCCAGGCGGTGATTGAGACCCTCTATCGCCTGACCGGGGGGGATGCCTATGTCACGTCTGATGTGGGCCAGCACCAGATGTTTGCCGCCCTGCATTACACCTTTGACAAGCCGCGGCGCTGGATCAACTCCGGCGGTCTGGGCACCATGGGCTTCGGGCTGCCCGCAGCGCTGGGGGTGAAACTGGCGTTTCCGGAAGAGACCGTGGTGTGTGTGACCGGCGACGGCAGTATCCAGATGAACATTCAGGAGCTGTCTACCGCGCTGCAATACCGCCTGCCGGTGCTGGTGCTGAACCTGAACAACCGCTACCTGGGGATGGTGAAGCAGTGGCAGGATATGATCTACTCCGGGCGTCACTCCCAGTCCTATATGGAGTCGTTACCGGATTTTGTCCGTCTTGCTGAAGCCTACGGCCACGTGGGGATTGGCATTAGCAAACCTGAAGAGCTGGAGAGCAAACTCCGCGAAGCCCTGGAGCTGGTGCGTAATGACCGCCTGGTGTTTGTGGATGTCAATGTCGATGGCACTGAGCACGTCTACCCGATGCAAGTTCGCGGCGGTGGAATGGACGAAATGTGGTTAAGTAAAACGGAGAGAACCTGATTATGCGCCGGATATTATCTGTATTACTGGAGAATGAGTCCGGGGCCCTGTCCCGGGTAATTGGTCTGTTCTCTCAGCGTGGTTATAACATTGAAAGCCTGACGGTGGCCCCCACGGACGATCCGACCCTGTCGCGGATGACAATCCAGACTGTCGGGGATGAAAAAGTTATCGAGCAGATAGAAAAGCAGCTGCATAAGCTGGTGGACGTGCTGCGGGTGACTGAGCTTGGCCAGGGGGCGTATGTTGAGCGCGAAATGATGCTGGTGAAGATCCAGGCCAGCGGTTACGGGCGTGAAGAGGTAAAACGCAGCACGGAAATTTTCCGTGGTCAGATTATCGATGTCACCCCGTCTCTCTATACGGTTCAGCTGGTGGGCACCAGCGATAAGCTGGATGCGTTCCTCGCCACGGTGCGTGAAGTGGCGAAGATTGTCGAAGTGGCCCGCTCCGGTGTGGTGGGATTGTCCCGGGGTGATAAACTGATCGCCGGTTAAGCCTGCGCGGCGCGTTGCCGCCCTTCCAGTGTGTGATCTGATTCACAAGCCCGGTAGCCGATACCGGGCTTTTTATTGATAATGCCGGGAAAGGAACCGCAATAAATGCATGGCGCGGTATTATCCTGTGAACAGAATAAAAACGAGCTAACCTGTGCTCACATGAGATGCAGGCTTGTGCAACGCATTAAGGGGTTATTGTGAAACTGGACGAAATTGCGCGCCTGGCCGGGGTATCCCGAACGACAGCCAGTTATGTGATCAATGGAAAGGCCCGCCAGTACCGGGTAAGCGATAAAACGGTTGAAAAAGTGATGGCGGTGGTGCGTGAGCATAACTACCACCCCAACGCGGTTGCCGCGGGCCTGCGCGCCGGGCGTACCCGCTCTATTGGCCTGGTGATTCCCGATCTGGAAAACACCAGCTACACCCGTATTGCCAACTATCTGGAGCGCCAGGCCCGCCAGCGTGGTTATCAGTTACTGATAGCCTGCTCGGAAGACCAGCCAGACAACGAAATGCGCTGTGTTGAGCACCTGCTGCAGCGCCAGGTGGATGCGATTATCGTCTCCACATCGCTGCCGCCGGAGCATCCTTTCTACCAGCGCTGGGCGAATGACCCGTTCCCGATTGTCGCCCTTGACCGGGCGCTGGATCGTGAACATTTCACCAGTGTGGTGGGGGCGGATCAGGAAGACGCAGAGATGCTCGCCCGGGAGTTACGCACCTTCCCGGCGGAGCGGGTTCTGTATCTGGGAGCGCTGCCGGAGCTGTCGGTCAGCTTCCTGCGTGAGCAGGGCTTCCGTACCGCCTGGCAGGGGGATCCGCGTCAGGTGGATTATCTGTATGCCAACAGCTACGAGCGCGACGCCGCCGCCCAGCTGTTTGATAACTGGCTGGAGACCCACCCCATGCCGGACGCGCTGTTCACCACGTCGTTTGCGTTGCTGCAGGGGGTACTGGATGTGACGCTGCGCCGGGACGGGAAGCTGCCATCTGATCTGGCCATCGCCACATTTGGCGATCACGAACTGCTGGATTTCCTCCAGTGTCCGGTGCTGGCCGTGGCTCAGCGCCACCGGGAAGTGGCCGAGCGGGTGCTGGAGCTGGTGCTGGCCAAGCTCGACGAGCCGAAGAAAATCAAAACCGGGCTAAACCGTATTCGGCGTAATCTGTATCGCCGCGGAACCCTGAGCCGTAATTAATTAACCGAAGGCAGTTTTCAAACTGCCTTTTCATTTTCAGACAATTCTTTATATAAGGATTCTATTTTCTGAACAGGCGATTAATAGTCGTTTTTTAGTAGTAATATAACCGGTAACTTGGTAACGATTTATTTCCACAGACGGTTTTTTGTTGCGTAATTGTTATCGCTGAAATAATTATCTGCCTCACCGTCTCCCTTCACCAGCGATGTGCGTGCTATCCGGGCCCGGGCCCGCTATCTGGCGCTGTTATCGAAACCCGAATTGCCTTAGAATGCCGCCTGCGTCGCAAACTGAGCAGCTCAGCCATTTTGTTGTTCTGCAGTTTTTTTAACGTTCAGCATGTTTATTCGTCGTGATTTCTCGCAAATATTCAGACCGTTAATTCAGCCTCGCGCAAACCGCGATTTTTCTCAGCGCAATTTATCTCTGTAAATAGTGTCAGGAATTAATCCTCTGGTGCCGGAGTCGGCTTGACAAGGTTTTCCTCCGCTCCGTAAACTCTTTGAGTGGGATTTTGTGGGATAAAGTGGCGGAAAAGGGCAACATAGGGTGAGGCTGGCATGTTCCGAGGGGCTTCGTTAGTTAATCTCGACAGCAAGGGGCGGTTATCCGTACCCACCCGTTACCGGGAAATGCTGCAGGAGATCTCTGCCGGTCAAATGGTGTGCACCATTGATATCCACCACCCCTGCCTGCTGCTCTATACCCTCCCTGAGTGGGAAATTATTGAGCAAAAACTGGCCCGGCTTTCCAGCATGAACCCGGCTGAACGCAGGGTGCAGCGTTTGCTGTTAGGCCATGCCAGTGAGTGCCAGATGGACAGCGCAGGGCGCTTGTTGCTGGCCCCGGTGTTAAGACAGCACGCCGGTTTAACCAAAGAAGTGATGCTGGTCGGGCAGTTTAATAAGTTTGAACTGTGGGATGAGACGACCTGGTATCAACAGGTCAGGGAAGACATCGACGCTGAGCAATCCTCCGCACAAGCCTTGTCGGAGCGGCTGCAGGACTTGTCACTTTAAATAATGATGGAAAATTTTAAACATACCTCCGTACTGCTTGATGAGGCCGTAAACGGCCTGAATATTCGCCAGGACGGGATTTATATTGATGGCACCTTCGGTCGCGGTGGCCATTCGCGTCTTATCTTGTCCCGGCTGGGGCCGGAAGGGCGCCTGCTGGCTATTGATCGCGACCCGCAGGCCATTGAAGCGTCGAAAGCCATCAATGACCCGCGTTTTTCCATCGTTCATGGACCTTTCTCGGCGCTGGCGGAGTATGCCCGCGAGCGCGATCTTCAGGGCCGGATCGACGGTATTTTGCTCGATCTTGGCGTCTCTTCACCGCAGCTGGATGATCCTGAGCGCGGCTTCTCGTTTATGCGTGACGGGCCGCTGGATATGCGCATGGATCCCACCCGCGGCCAGTCAGCGTCTGACTGGTTGCTGAATGCCGAAGAAGCCGACATCGCCTGGGTGCTGAAAACCTTTGGCGAGGAGCGCTTCGCCAAACGTATTGCCCGGGCCATTGTGGAGCGTAACCGCGAGCAGCCTATGCTGCGCACGAAAGAGCTGGCAGACGTAGTGGCGGCGGCAACCCCGGTGAAAGACAAATTCAAACATCCTGCGACCCGCACCTTTCAGGCGGTTCGTATCTGGGTAAACAGTGAACTTGAGGAAATAGAGCAGGCGCTAAAAGGCGCCCTGGACGTTCTGGCCCCGGGAGGCCGGCTGTCTGTTATCAGTTTCCACTCGCTGGAAGACCGTATTGTGAAGCGCTTTATGCGTGAGCAAAGCCGCGGTCCGCAAGTACCGGCAGGGTTACCGATGACCGAAGAGCAACTCAGGAAGCTGGGTGGGCGTCAGTTAAGGGCGTTAGGAAAGTTGATGCCGGGCGAACACGAAGTGGCAGAGAACCCACGAGCCCGTAGTTCAGTGCTGCGTATCGCAGAGAGGACGAACGTATGATAGGCAGAGTGACAGAGACCCTGAGCCGGGTGAAAGGATCGTTAGGAAGCAGCGAGCGCCATGCCTTGCCTGGCGTGATCGGCAGCGATCTCCTGCGCCACGGGAAACTGCCGCTCTGCCTGTTTATTGCCATCATACTCACCGCCGTTTTTGTGGTAACCACTGCCCACCACACGCGATTGCTGACCGCGCAGCGCGAACAACTGGTGGTGGAGCGTGATGCTCTGGATATTGAGTGGCGCAACCTGATTCTGGAAGAGAACGCCCTGGGCGATCACAGCCGGGTTGAGCGGATCGCTAACGACAAGTTACAAATGCAGCATGTTGATCCTTCACAGGAAAATATTGTGGTCCAGCAGTAATGACCGGATTAAGCAATAAGGAATTACGCGATCGATGAAAGCAGCGACAAAATCGCTTAAACCAAAACGTCAGGAAGAGCAGGCCAACTTTGTTAGTTGGCGTTTTGCGTTGCTTTGCGGTTGTATCCTGCTGGCACTGACGTTCCTGCTGGGGCGCGTAGCCTGGCTGCAGATAATCAACCCGGATATGCTGGTGCGCCAGGGGGATATGCGCTCATTACGCGTTCAGGAGGTTTCTACCTCGCGCGGGCTTATCACCGATCGGGCCGGGCGTCCGCTGGCGGTATCGGTGCCGGTAAAAGCCATCTGGGCGGATCCTAAAGAGTTACATGAAGCGGGCGGGGTCACCCTCGACAACCGCTGGAAAGCCCTGGCCGATGCGCTGAAAATGCCGCTGGATCAGCTGGCTAACCGGGTAAATTCCAACCCGCGAATGCGCTTTATCTACCTGGCCCGCCAGGTGAACCCGGATCTGGGCGACTACGTTAAAAAACTCAAATTGCCCGGCATCCACCTGCGCGAAGAGTCCCGCCGCTATTACCCTTCCGGTGAGGTCACCTCCCACCTGATTGGCTTTACGAACGTAGACAGCCAGGGGATCGAAGGGGTTGAGAAAAGTTTTGATAAATGGCTGACTGGCCAGCCCGGTGAGCGCATTGTGCGTAAAGACCGCTTTGGCCGGGTGATTGAGGATATCTCGTCAACGGACAGCCAGGCCGCCCACAACCTGGCCCTGAGTATTGATGAGCGCTTACAGGCGCTGGTGTACCGGGAGCTGAATAACGCGGTGGCCTTTAACAAGGCGGAATCGGGCAGTGCGGTACTGGTGGATGTTAACACCGGTGAAGTGCTGGCGATGGCTAACAGCCCCTCCTATAACCCGAACAACCTCTCCGGCACCGCCAAAGATGTGATGCGTAACCGGGCCATTACCGACGTGTTTGAACCGGGCTCCACCGTGAAACCGATGGTGGTCATGACCGCGCTGCAGCGTGGCGTGGTGCGGGAAAATACCGTGCTCAATACGGTGCCTTACCGTATTAACGGCCACGAAATTAAAGACGTCGCGCGGTACAGCGAATTAACCCTGACCGGGGTGCTCCAGAAGTCGAGTAACGTTGGCGTTTCCAAGCTGGCGTTAGCGATGCCCTCCTCAGCGCTGGTAGATGCTTACTCGCGTTTTGGACTGGGAAAAGCGACCAATTTGGGGTTGGTCGGAGAACGCAGTGGCTTATATCCGCAAAAACAACGGTGGTCTGACATAGAGAGGGCCACCTTCTCTTTCGGCTACGGGCTGATGGTAACCCCACTCCAGTTAGCGCGTGTCTATGCAACCATCGGCAGCTACGGGATCTACCGCCCGCTGTCGATAACCAAAGTTGACCCGCCAGTGCCCGGTGAACGTGTCTTCCCGGAATCCATTGTGCGCACCGTCGTGCATATGATGGAGAGTGTGGCACTGCCCGGCGGCGGCGGCGTGAAAGCGGCCATCAAGGGCTACCGGATTGCGATTAAAACCGGTACGGCGAAAAAAGTGGGCCCGGACGGGCGCTACATCAACAAATATATTGCTTACACCGCCGGGGTTGCCCCGGCCAGCCAGCCGCGTTTCGCGCTGGTGGTGGTGATTAACGATCCTCAGGCGGGTAAGTATTACGGTGGTGCGGTATCAGCGCCGGTGTTTGGCGCCATTATGGGCGGCGTGCTGCGCACCATGAATATCGAGCCTGATGCACTGGCAACGGGCGAAAAAAGCGAATTTGTAATTAATCAGGAAGAGGCTAAAGGTGGCAGATCGTAATTTGCGCGACCTTCTCGCGCCCTGGGTGCCGGCGGCACCCGGGCGGGCACTGCGGGAGATGACCCTGGACAGCCGCGTTGCGGCGTGCGGGGATCTTTTTGTTGCGGTGCAGGGGCATCAGGCGGACGGGCGTCGTTATATCCCGCAGGCGATAGCGCAAGGCGTGGCGGCCGTAGTAGCCGAAGCGGAAGGTGAAGCCCGGGACGGCGAAGTGCGTGAAATTCACGGTGTGCCGGTGGTCTACCTTAGCCAGCTTAATCAGCGGTTATCCGCGCTGGCGGGGCGTTTTTATAACGAACCCTGCGACGCACTCACCCTGGTGGGCGTCACCGGCACCAACGGTAAAACCACTACCACGCAGCTGCTGGCCCAGTGGAGCCAGTTACTGGGCGAAACCAGTGCGGTGATGGGGACTGTGGGTAACGGCCTGCTGGGTAAAGTGGCGCCGACAGAAAACACCACCGGCTCTGCGGTTGATGTCCAGCATGAGCTGGCGCAGCTGGTCTCTCAGGGGGCGACATTCGCCGCCATGGAGGTCTCTTCCCACGGTCTGGTTCAGCACCGGGTGGCGGCGCTGAAGTTTGCCGCGTCGGTGTTTACTAACCTGAGCCGTGATCACCTTGATTATCATGGCGATATGGCCCATTACGAAGCGGCCAAGTGGTTACTGTTCTCCGAACACCTGTATGGCGAGGCCATCATCAATGCGGATGACGAAACCGGCCGCCGCTGGCTGGCCCGCCTGCCGGACGCGGTTGCCGTTGCTGTGGGAGATCATATTAATTCCGACTGCCATGGCCGCTGGCTGAAGGCCACCGGCGTGGACTACCACGACAGTGGTGCCACCATCCGTTTTGACTCCACCTGGGGGGCGGGTGAAATTGAAAGCCGCCTGATGGGGGCGTTTAACGTCAGTAACCTGCTGCTGGCGCTGGCAACCCTGCTGGCGCTGGGCTACCCGCTGGCGGCGCTGCTGAGTACCGCCGGGCGTCTGCAACCGGTTTGTGGCCGTATGGAAGTGTTCAGCGCACCGGGTAAACCTACCGTGGTGGTGGATTACGCCCACACCCCGGATGCCCTGGAAAAAGCCCTGGAAGCTGCCCGCCTGCACTGTAATGGCAAGTTGTGGTGCGTCTTCGGCTGTGGCGGGGATCGCGACAAAGGTAAGCGCCCACTTATGGGAGCAATTGCCGAGCAGTTTGCCGACATTGTCGTGGTGACTGACGACAACCCGCGTACCGAAGAGCCGGCGGCCATCATCAGCGATATTCTGGCCGGTATGCTGGATGCGGGGCGCGCCCGTGCGGTAGAAGGCCGCGCCGAAGCCGTTACCAGCGCCATTATGCAGGCGCAACCTGAGGATGTGGTCCTGGTGGCCGGTAAAGGCCATGAAGATTATCAGATTGTTGGCAACCGCCGTCTGGACTACTCAGACCGTGTCACTGCCGCCCGTTTGCTGGGGGTACTGGCATGATCCTGGTAACGCTAAAACAGATAGCCACCGTGGTAAATGGTCGCCTGACCGGTGCTGACTGCACCGTGGATGCGGTGACCACTGATACCCGTAAAGTGACCCCGGGGTGCCTGTTTGTCGCCCTGCAGGGGGAGCGTTTCGATGCGCACGATTTTGTCGCCCAGGCGACAGAGCAGGGCGCTGGCGCGCTGCTGGTCAGCCGCGAAGTGAGCACTAACGCCCCGACCATTTTAGTGGACGATACCCGCCTGGCCTTTGGCCGCCTGGCAGCCTGGGTGCGCCAGCAGGTGCCTGCCCGGGTTGTTGCCCTGACCGGCTCCTCCGGGAAAACCTCGGTCAAAGAGATGACGGCGGCTATCCTGCGCCAGTGCGGTAAGACCCTGTACACCGCCGGTAACCTGAATAACGACATCGGCGTGCCGATGACGCTGCTGCGCCTGACCCCGGAATATGATTACGCAGTGATTGAACTGGGGGCTAACCACCAGGGCGAGATTGCCTGGACTGTCAGCCTGACCCGCCCCGAAGCGGCGCTGGTCAATAACCTGGCGGCGGCCCACCTGGAAGGGTTCGGCTCGCTGGCGGGGGTGGCAAAAGCCAAGGGTGAGATTTTTGGCGGCTTGTCCGCAAACGGCACGGCTATCGTTAACGCCGACAACAACGACCTGGTGAACTGGAAAGCCACCATTGGCTCACGCACCACCTGGCGCTTCTCACCAGATAAGCCGGGCTGTGACTTTTCCGCCCGTGAGGTGAAGATCACCAGCGCCGGGACAGTATTCACACTCTGTACCCCTCAGGGGGAAACGGATGTGCTGCTGCCGTTACCTGGCCGCCACAATATTGCCAATGCTCTGGCGGCGGCGGCGCTGGCCAGTGCGGTAGGGGCACCGCTGAGTGCGATTAAAACCGGCCTTGCTGAGCTGAAAGCCGTGCCCGGGCGCCTGTTCCCGATAGCCCTTGCCCCGTATAAGTTGCTGCTGGATGACAGCTACAACGCCAATGTGGGCTCCATGAGCGCTGCCGCTCAGGTGCTGGGCGATATGCCCGGATACCGGGTGATGATTGTCGGCGATATGGCAGAGCTGGGTCCGGAGTCGGACGACTGCCACCGCCAGGTGGGGGAGGCCGCGCGCCGTGCAGGTATCGATGCGGTACTCAGCGTCGGTAAACTGAGCCACACCATCAGCGAAGCCAGTGCACATGGCCGCCATTTTGCTGATAAATCAGCGTTAATTGCTTATGCCCAGGAGCTTATTGCTCAGCATGAGGTTATTACACTTTTAGTTAAGGGTTCACGTAGTGCTGCCATGGAAGAGGTGGTACATGCGCTACAGGAGATGGGAACATGCTAGTTTGGTTGGCCGAGCATCTGGTCAAATATTATTCCGGGTTTAACGTCTTTTCTTATCTGACGTTTCGCGCCATCGTCAGCCTGTTAACAGCGCTGTTTCTTTCTCTGTGGATGGGGCCGCGCCTGATTGCGCGCCTGCAGCAGCTCTCTTTTGGCCAGGTGGTGCGTAACGACGGCCCCGAGTCACACTTCAGCAAGCGCGGCACGCCGACCATGGGCGGGCTGATGATCCTCACCGCCATTGTGGTATCGGTACTGATGTGGGCCTACCCCTCAAACCCCTATGTCTGGTGCGTGCTGTTCGTGCTGGTGGGTTTTGGCGTTGTGGGCTTTGTCGATGACTACCGCAAAGTGGTGCGTAAAGACACCAAAGGGCTGGTGGCGCGCTGGAAGTATTTCTGGATGTCGGTTATCTCCCTGTCGGTGGCGTTTGCGCTGTATCTCGCCGGGAAGGGCACACCAGCCACCGAGCTGGTGGTGCCGTTCTTTAAAGACGTGATGCCGCAACTGGGGCTGTTTTATGTGGTGTTCGCCTATTTTGTGATTGTCGGGACCGGTAACGCGGTCAACCTGACCGACGGTCTGGATGGCCTGGCGATTATGCCGACCGTGTTTGTGGCGGCGGGCTTTGCGCTGGTGGCCTGGGCTACCGGGAACATGAACTTTGCCAGCTATCTGCATATTCCTTACCTGCGCCACGCCGGTGAGCTGGTTATCGTCTGCACGGCGATTGTCGGCGCGGGCCTCGGGTTTTTGTGGTTTAACACCTACCCGGCACAGGTCTTTATGGGCGATGTGGGCTCCCTGGCTCTGGGCGGTGCGCTGGGGACGATTGCGGTACTGCTGCGCCAGGAGTTCCTGCTGGTCATTATGGGCGGCGTATTCGTGGTGGAAACCCTGTCGGTGATTTTGCAGGTCGGCTCGTTTAAGCTGCGCGGCCAGCGTATTTTCCGTATGGCGCCGATTCATCACCACTATGAGCTGAAAGGCTGGCCGGAGCCGCGCGTGATTGTGCGCTTCTGGATTGTTTCTCTGATGCTGGTCCTGATTGGTCTGGCAACGCTGAAGGTACGTTAATCATGAATGATTACCAGGGGAAAAAGGTTGCCATTATTGGCCTGGGTCTGACCGGGCTGTCATGCGTTGACTTTTTTATCGCCCGCGGCGTTACGCCGCAGGTGATGGATACCCGCATCAACCCACCCGGTATGGACAAGCTGCCCGGGCAGGTTGAGTGTCATACCGGCGGTATTAATGAAGCGTGGCTGCTGGCAGCGGATCTGATTGTCGCCAGCCCGGGTATCCCCCTGTCGCACCCGGCACTGATAGCTGCGGCAGACGCCGGTATCGAAATTGTCGGTGATATTGAGCTGTTCTGCCGTGAAGCCCAGGCGCCGATTGTGGCCATTACCGGGTCAAACGGGAAAAGCACCGTGACCACCCTGGTGGGCGAGATGGCGAAAGCCGCCGGTGTTAATGTTGGCGTTGGCGGCAATATTGGTGTGCCGGCGCTGATGCTGCTGGATCCGGCCCGCGAGCTGTATGTCCTGGAGCTGTCCAGCTTCCAGCTGGAAACCACCAACAGCCTGCGGGCGGCCGCGGCCACTATTCTTAACGTGACCGAAGACCATATGAACCGCTACCCGCTGGGCATGCAGCAGTACCGGGCGGCAAAACTGCGGATTTACGAAAACGCCAAAGTGTGCGTGGTGAATGCCAGCGACCCGCTGACCATGCCGGTACGCGGCGCAGATGAACGCTGCGTGAGCTTTGGCGTGGATGTGGGGGATTATCACCTCAACCGCCAGGGAAGCGATACCTGGCTGCGGGTGAACGGCGAGCGGGTGCTCAATGTAAAAGAGATGAAACTCACCGGCCAGCACAACTACACCAATGCCCTGTCGGCGCTGGCGCTGGCGGATGCGGTGGGGTTACCCCGGGCCAGCAGCCTGAAGGCGCTGACCACATTTACCGGGCTGGAGCACCGCTTTGAGCTGGCCCTTGATCATAACGGCGTACGCTGGATAAACGACTCCAAAGCCACCAACGTGGGCAGCACCGAAGCGGCGCTGAACGGCCTGCATGTGGACGGGGTGCTGCACCTGCTGCTGGGCGGTGACGGTAAAGGGGCTGATTTTGAGCCGCTGCGCCCCTACCTGGCGGGGGAGAATATTCGGCTGTACTGCTTCGGGCGCGATGGTGCCCAGCTGGCGGCACTGCGCCCGGATCGCGCCGAGCTCACCGACACCATGGCCGAGGCGATGGCGCTGGTTGCCGGGCGTACCCGCTCTGGCGATATGGTGCTGCTCTCCCCGGCCTGTGCGAGCCTTGATCAGTTCCGCAGTTTTGAACAACGGGGTGATGAGTTCACCCGCCTGGCGAAGGAGCTGGGTTGATGCGGCTTTCTCTTCCACGCCCGCGTATTCCCCGGATCCCCGGGTCCGCGCTCTTTGGCTGGCTGTTTAACAGCGTAAAAGGCTGGGTCATGGGCTCCCGCGAGGCGGACGCCAACAGCATGGTGATGTACGATCGCACCCTGCTGTGGCTCACCTTCGGCCTGGCGGCTATCGGCTTTATTATGGTGACCTCGGCCTCGATGCCGGTGGGCCAGCGCCTGGCGGATGATCCGTTTTTATTTGCCAAGCGTGATGGCCTGTATATCGTGCTGGCGTTTTTGCTCTCGCTGATTACCCTGCGCCTGCCGATGGAGTTCTGGCAGCGCTACAGTGCGGCCATGCTGATTGCCTCGATTGTCATGCTGCTGGTGGTACTGGTGGTGGGGAGCTCGGTTAACGGGGCATCCCGCTGGATTGCCTTTGGCCCGCTGCGTATTCAGCCGGCGGAGTTCTCGAAACTGTCGCTGTTCTGCTTCCTGTCGAATTATCTGGTGCGCAAGGTAGACGAGGTGCGCAATAACCTGCGCGGCTTCCTGAAACCGATGGGCGTGATTCTGGTGATGGCGGTACTGCTGCTGGCTCAGCCGGACCTCGGCACCGTGGTGGTGCTGTTTGTGACCACCCTGTCGATGCTGTTTCTGGCCGGTGCCAAGCTGTGGCAGTTTATGGCGATTATCGGCATGGGGATCTCGGCGGTTGTCCTGCTGATCCTTGCCGAGCCCTACCGTATCCGCCGCGTGACCTCCTTCTGGAACCCGTGGGATGACCCCTTTGGTAGCGGCTACCAGCTGACCCAGTCACTGATGGCCTTTGGCCGCGGGGAGATGTGGGGCCAGGGGCTGGGTAACTCAGTTCAGAAACTGGAATATCTGCCGGAAGCACACACGGACTTTATCTTCTCCATCATCGGGGAAGAGCTGGGATATATCGGTGTGGTACTGGCCCTTTTAATGGTATTCTTCGTGGCTTTTCGGGCGATGTCCATCGGGCGTCGCGCGCTGGAATGTGACCAGCGTTTCTCCGGTTTTCTGGCGTGCTCTATCGGTATCTGGTTCAGTTTCCAGGCGCTGGTCAACGTCGGGGCCGCTGCGGGGATGTTACCTACCAAGGGGCTGACCCTGCCGTTGATCAGTTATGGGGGTTCGAGCCTGCTGATCATGTCGACGGCAATCATGTTGTTATTACGAATTGATTATGAAACGCGTCTGGTCAAGGCCCAGGCGTTTACAAGAGGTGCCTGATGAGTGGCGAAAACCGTCGATTAATGGTGATGGCCGGCGGAACCGGGGGGCATGTGTTCCCGGGGCTGGCAGTAGCACACCGTTTGATGGAGCAGGGCTGGCAGGTGCGCTGGCTGGGAACAGCGGACCGGATGGAAGCGGACCTGGTGCCAAAGCACGGCATTGATATTGACTTTATTCGTATTTCCGGCCTGCGTGGCAAAGGGCTGAAAGCCCAGTTGCTGGCGCCGGTACGTATTTTTAACGCCTGGCGTCAGGCGCGGGCCATTATGAAGCGCTTTAAGCCCGACGTTGTGCTGGGCATGGGTGGTTATGTTTCTGGCCCGGGCGGCCTTGCGGCCTGGTCTCTGGGTATCCCGGTGGTCCTGCATGAGCAAAACGGTATCGCCGGGCTGACCAACAAATGGCTGGCGAAGATAGCCACCAAAGTGATGCAGGCGTTCCCGGGGGCATTCCCCAACGCAGATGTCGTGGGCAACCCGGTACGTACCGATGTGCTGGCGCTACCGGCCCCGGCTGAGCGTTATGCCGACCGGAGCGGGGCCATCAGAGTGCTGGTGGTGGGCGGCTCCCAGGGGGCGCGGATCCTCAACCAGACGCTGCCACAGGTGGCCGGGCGTCTGGGCGACAAAGTGACTATCTGGCACCAGAGCGGTAAAGGCGCGGAGCAGGCCGTTAAACAGGCCTACGTGGATGCGGGCCAGCCACAGCATAAAGTCACCGAGTTTATTGACGATATGGCCGCCGCTTATGGCTGGGCGGATGTGGTGGTGTGCCGCTCCGGGGCGTTAACGGTCAGTGAGATTGCTGCCGCCGGGCTTCCGGCCCTGTTTGTGCCGTTCCAGCATAAAGATCGCCAGCAATACTGGAATGCCCTGCCGCTGGAAAAAGCCGGCGCGGCGAAAATTCTTGAGCAACCACAGTTTACGGTCGATGCGGTAACCGGCGTACTGAATGGCTGGGATCGCCCGGCACTGCTGGCAATGGCGCTGCGCGCGCGCGAAGCGTCAATACCGGATGCCACTGAACGGGTTGCTACTGAGGTCAGCGCAGCTGCGCGGGCATGATTTTTCCGGGGCGCGCGGATGGCGCGCTCTGTATTGGGATGTTAAGGCGTTATTGCCACAGGTTTAAATAATGAATACACAACAACTGGCGAAACTGCGTTCTATCGTGCCTGAGATGCGTCGCGTCCGGCATATTCACTTCGTTGGCATTGGTGGTGCCGGCATGGGGGGTATTGCCGAAGTGCTGGCGAATGAAGGCTATCAGATAAGCGGTTCGGACCTGGCCCCAAACCCGGTTACCCAACAGTTGACGGCACTGGGGGCGACGATTTACTTCCATCACCGCCCGGAAAATGTGCGTGATGCAAGCGTGGTGGTGATGTCTACCGCCATTCCGGCAGACAACCCGGAGCTGGTGGCTGCCCGCGAACTGCGTATTCCGGTGATCCGCCGCGCGGAAATGCTGGCAGAGCTGATGCGCTTTCGCCACGGTATTGCGATTGCCGGTACTCACGGCAAAACCACCACCACCGCCATGATAACCAGTATCTATGCGGAAGCCGGGCTGGACCCGACCTTTGTCAACGGCGGGCTGGTCAAATCTGCCGGTACACATGCGCGCCTGGGCAACAGCCGCTACCTGATTGCCGAAGCAGACGAGAGCGACGCCTCTTTCCTGCACCTGCAGCCGATGGTCTCCGTGGTAACGAATATTGAAGCCGACCATATGGACACCTACCAGGGCGACTTCGAAAACCTGAAGCAGACCTTTATCAACTTTCTGCATAACCTGCCGTTCTACGGCCGCGCGGTGATGTGCATTGATGACGCGGTGATCCGCGAACTGCTGCCGCGGGTGGGGCGCCATATCACCACCTACGGGTTCAGCGACGATGCAGACGTGCGGATTGAGAACTACCGCCAGATTGGCTCCCGGGGCCACTTTACCGTGCTGCGCCAGGACAAGCCCGCGCTGGAGGTTATCCTCAATGCGCCAGGCCGCCACAATGCGCTCAACGCCTCTGCGGCTATTGCCGTGGCAACGGAAGAGGGCATTGATGACGAGGCTATCCTGCGGGCGCTGGACAGCTTCCAGGGCACCGGTCGTCGTTTTGACTTCCTCGGTGAGTTTCCGCTGGCGGAAGTGAACGGCAAAGAGGGCAGCGCAATGCTGGTGGATGACTACGGCCACCACCCTACGGAAGTGGATGCAACGATTAAAGCAGCGCGCGCCGGATGGCCGGACAAAAACCTGGTGATGATCTTCCAGCCCCACCGCTATACCCGCACGCGCGATCTGTATGACGATTTTGCCAATGTTCTGTCTCAGGTCGATACCCTGCTGATGCTGGATGTCTACCCGGCAGGCGAAGCGCCGATCCCGGGGGCGGACAGCCGCTCCCTGTGCCGTACGATCCGCAGCCGCGGTAAGCTGGATCCGATCCTGGTCACAGATCCGGATCAGACCGCTGATATGCTGGCACCTGTATTAACAGGAAATGACCTGATCCTCGTGCAAGGTGCAGGGAACATCGGCAAAATTGCAAAAAAACTGGCTGAAATCAAATTACGGTCTCAAACTCAGGAGGACGAACAACATGGCTGATAAAATTGCCGTCCTGTTGGGGGGCACTTCCGCAGAGCGCGAGGTATCGCTGCAGTCTGGTCAGGCGGTGCTGGCGGGCCTGCGCGAGGCGGGTCTGGATGCCTGGCCGGTAGACCCGCAGGAGATATCCGTATTAACCCTTAAAGAACAGGGGTTTAATAAAGTATTTATTGCGCTGCACGGCCGCGGCGGGGAAGACGGTACTTTGCAAGGGGTGCTGGAATACCTTGATTTGCCTTATACCGGTAGCGGTGTGATGGCCTCTGCTATTACCATGGACAAGCTGCGCACTAAGCAGCTCTGGCAGGGGGCCGGTTTACCCGTGGCGCCCTGGGTTGCGTTGCGCCCTGAAGATATTCGCCACGGCCTCCGGGCTGAGCTGGCCGCCCGCATCGCTGCGCTGGGTATGCCGCTGATTGTGAAACCCAGCTGTGAAGGCTCAAGCGTGGGGATGTCAAAGGTCAATAACCAGGCTGAGCTGATGCCGGCGCTGGAACTGGCGTTTGAACACGACACCGATGTGCTGGTTGAAAAGTGGCTCAGCGGGCCGGAATTCACTATCGCGTTGTTGGGTGAGGAAATTTTACCCTCTATCCGTATACAACCGGCGGGTGTGTTCTATGATTATGAGGCTAAGTATCTCTCTGATGATACTCAGTATTTTTGCCCGGCGGGCCTGAGTGACCAGCAAGAGGCGCAACTGAGCGCGCTGGTGGCGCAAGCCTGGCAGGCCGTCGGTTGTCGGGGATGGGGCCGTGTGGACGCCATGCTCGATAGTGACGGACAGTTTTATCTGCTGGAAGTGAATACCTCCCCGGGCATGACCAGTCATAGCCTGGTGCCCATGGCGGCGCGCCAGGCGGAGATGACGTTCTCGCAACTGGTGGTTCGTATTCTGGAGTTAGCAGACTGATATGTCCCAGGCAGCACTGAACACGCGTAACCGTCAGGAAGAGGAACACCATTCCGGGCGTAATAACGGAACGTATCTTGCGGGAATTTTATTCCTGGGGGCGGTGCTGCTCACCATCTTTATCAGTGTCTGGATGGTGATTGGCTGGATGGAAGACGCCCAGCGTTTACCGCTTTCTAAGCTGGTGGTAACCGGTGAGCGGCACTACACCCGTAACGATGATATTCGCCAGTCGATTCTGGCGCTGGGGCCGCCGGGGACGTTTATGACCCAGGACGTCAATATCATCCAGCAGCAGATTGAGCGCCTGCCCTGGATAAAACAGGTGAGCGTCAGAAAGCAATGGCCCGATGAATTGAAGATTCATCTGGTTGAATATGTGCCCATAGCACGCTGGAATGACCAGCACATGATCGATGCTGACGGTGTTTCCTTCGGTGTGCCGGTAGAGCGCACAGCGAAACAGATACTGCCAGTGCTTTCCGGCCCGGAAGGCAGCGAGAGTGAAGTGTTGCAGGGGTTCAGGAATTTGAGCGCGGTGCTGGCGAAGAACCGGTTTGTGCTGAAGGCAGCCGCCATGACGGCGCGGCGCTCCTGGGTACTGACACTGAACGACGGCATAAAACTTAATCTGGGTCGTGACGATACATTGAACAGACTGAATCGCTTTGTAGAGCTGTACCCGGTTTTACAAAAGCAGGCGCAGACCGAAGGTAAACGGATAAGTTACGTGGATCTGCGTTATGACTCAGGTGCTGCGGTTGGTTGGGCTCCGCTCCCTGCCGAAGAAGTGAATCAACAACAGAATCAGGCACAGGCAGAACAATAATGATTAAGTCGACGGACAGAAAATTGGTTGTAGGACTGGAGATTGGCACCGCCAAGGTCGCCGCTTTAGTAGGGGAAGTTCTGCCCGACGGAATTGTCAATATCATTGGTGTCGGGAGCTGCCCGTCACGGGGAATGGACAAAGGCGGGGTTAACGATCTGGAGTCGGTGGTGAAGTGCGTGCAGCGCGCCATTGACCAGGCAGAACTGATGGCGGACTGCCAGATATCTTCCGTATATCTGGCGCTGTCCGGCAAACATATCAGCTGCCAGAACGAAATTGGTATGGTGCCGATTTCCGAAGAGGAAGTGACCCAGGAAGATGTGGAAAATGTCGTCCACACCGCAAAATCGGTACGTGTTCGCGATGAGCACCGGGTTTTGCATGTGATTCCTCAGGAATATGCTATCGACTATCAGGAAGGGATTAAAAATCCGGTCGGGCTGTCCGGCGTGCGTATGCAGGCCAAGGTACATCTGATCACCTGCCACAACGACATGGCAAAAAACATCGTCAAAGCGGTGGAACGTTGTGGACTGAAAGTTGACCAACTGATATTCGCCGGTCTGGCGGCCAGCTATGCGGTGCTGACAGAAGACGAACGTGAGCTGGGTGTCTGTGTCGTGGATATCGGCGGTGGTACTATGGACATGGCGGTATATACCGGCGGTGCCCTGCGCCACACCAAAGTTATCCCCTATGCCGGGAATGTGGTGACCAGCGATATCGCTTACGCCTTCGGGACACCGCCAAGTGATGCCGAAGCCATCAAAGTGCGCCACGGCTGCGCGCTGGGCTCTCTGGTGGGCAAAGATGAAAGCGTGGAAGTGCCCAGTGTGGGTGGCCGCCCGCCGCGTAGTCTGCAGCGCCAGACCCTGGCTGAAGTGATTGAACCGCGTTACACCGAGCTGCTCAATCTGGTGAACGAAGAGATTTTACAGCTGCAAGAGCAGCTGCGTCAGCAGGGGGTAAAACACCACCTTGCTGCCGGGATTGTACTGACCGGCGGTGCGGCCCAGATAGAAGGTCTGGCCGCATGCGCACAGCGCGTGTTCCATACCCAGGTCCGGATTGGCGCACCGCTGAATATTACGGGTCTGACGGATTACGCCCAGGAGCCTTACTACTCAACAGCGGTAGGTTTGTTGCACTACGGTAAAGAATCACACCTCAGTGGTGAAGCCGAAGTGGAAAAAACCGCCACAGTAAGCTCATGGATTAAGCGAATTAACAGTTGGCTGAGAAAAGAGTTTTAATTTTTTAAAGAGACCGTAGAAAATTAGCGGTCTCAGGCGAACAGGCACAAAACGGAGAGAAACTATGTTTGAACCTATGGAATTGACCAACGACGCGGTGATTAAAGTCATCGGCGTCGGTGGCGGCGGCGGCAATGCGGTTGAGCACATGGTGCGTGAGCGTATTGAGGGTGTTGAGTTCTTCGCAGTCAATACGGATGCCCAGGCTCTGCGCAAAACGGCGGTAGGCCAGACGATTCAGATCGGTAGTGGGATCACTAAAGGTCTGGGTGCTGGGGCTAACCCGGAAGTGGGCCGCAATGCGGCGGAAGAAGACCGTGAAGCGCTGCGCGCTGCTCTGGAAGGGGCTGACATGGTGTTTATCGCGGCCGGTATGGGCGGCGGCACCGGCACCGGTGCGGCACCTGTGGTGGCTGAGGTGGCAAAAGATCTCGGCATCCTGACCGTTGCGGTCGTGACTAAGCCGTTTAACTTCGAAGGCAAAAAGCGTATGGCCTTCGCAGAGCAGGGGATCACCGAGCTGTCTAAGCACGTTGACTCTCTGATCACCATCCCGAACGACAAGCTGCTGAAAGTGCTGGGCCGCGGTATCTCGCTGCTGGACGCCTTCGGCGCGGCTAACGATGTGCTCAAAGGCGCAGTTCAGGGTATCGCTGAACTGATCACCCGTCCGGGTCTGATGAACGTCGACTTTGCGGACGTGCGTACCGTGATGTCAGAAATGGGCTACGCCATGATGGGCTCCGGTGTGGCCTGTGGTGAAGACCGTGCCGAGGAAGCCGCCGAAATGGCTATCTCCTCCCCGCTGCTGGAAGATATCGATCTGTCCGGGGCGCGTGGTGTGCTGGTCAACATTACAGCGGGCTTCGACCTGCGTCTGGATGAGTTCGAAACCGTGGGTAACACTATCCGTGCCTTTGCATCGGATAATGCCACCGTGGTTATCGGTACCTCTCTGGACCCGGATATGAACGACGAGCTGCGCGTAACGGTTGTTGCTACCGGAATTGGCATGGACAAGCGTCCTGAAATTACCCTGGTGACCAACAAACAGCAGACCCAGCAACCGGTTCTGGACCGTTACCAGCACGCAATGACGCCGATTCAGCAGGAGCAGAAAGGTGTGGCTAAAGTGGTGAACGATAACGTTCAGCAGCCGGCAAAAGAACCTGATTATCTGGATATTCCGGCCTTCCTGCGTAAGCAGGCTGATTAAGAATAAACCGGAAGTTGGGATCACAGGCTCTTTGTGCTACACTGGCCCGCCGGGAGTGATATACACTCTCAGTTGGATAGGTTATTTGGCGAGATTATACGATGATCAAACAAAGGACATTAAAACGTATTGTTCAGTCGACTGGTGTCGGTTTACATACCGGCAAAAAAGTCACGCTGACATTACGCCCTGCGCCGGCAAACACCGGGGTCATCTATCGTCGCACCGACTTGAATCCACCGGTTGATTTTCCGGCAGATGCCAAATCTGTGCGTGATACCATGCTCTGTACTTGCCTGGTTAATGAGCATGACGTGCGGATTTCGACAGTGGAGCACCTGAACGCCGCTCTGGCTGGTCTTGGTATCGACAACGTCGTTATTGACGTAGACGCGCCTGAAATCCCCATTATGGATGGCAGTGCAGCGCCGTTTGTATACCTGCTGCTTGATGCAGGTATCGAAGAGCTGAACGTCGCGAAGAAATTCCTTCGTATCAAAGAAGCTGTACGCGTAGGTGATGGCGATAAATGGGCTGAGCTGGCGCCCTACAATGGTTTCTCTCTGGACTTTACCATTGACTTTAACCACCCGGCGATTGATGCCAGCAACCAGCGTTACCGGCTGAACTTCTCCGCAGAAGCCTTTATGCGTGAGATAAGCCGTGCCCGCACCTTCGGTTTCATGCGTGATATCGAATATCTGCAGTCCCGTGGCCTGGCCCTGGGCGGCAGCATGGATTGCGCGATTGTGGTTGATGACTATCGCGTACTGAACGAAGACGGTCTGCGTTACGAAGATGAATTTGTACGCCACAAAATGCTGGATGCCATCGGCGACCTGTTTATGTGTGGTCACAATATTATCGGTGCCTTTACGGCATTTAAATCCGGCCATGCCCTGAACAATAAACTGTTGCAGGCAGTGCTGGCTAAACAGGAAGCGTGGGAATACGTAACCTTTGAAGATGACGCTCAGCTGCCAGTGGCATTCAAAGCGCCTTCACGGGTATTTGCGTAACCGTCGCACCTGAAAATAACGACTGGCTCATCCGGCGCCCTCTCTCCTGCCGGATGACTGGTCGTTTTTTTATTCCTCAGATTTATCTCTCCGCGATTACTGACTGCTGAACATTTGCTCAAATCCGCTGCCGGTTAATCTGCATTGCGGGTGCCGGAATGTCCGAATAGTGATAATATCCTCAATCTGTTATTCAGGGCTCCGGGTTTGTTTTACACATCCTTTTTCAGGCGGGTACGGTGATCGGTATTCTGGATCGTTGGCGACAATTAGGCAGGCGCTATTTCTGGCCCCATCTCTTATTCGGGATGGTTGCGGCCAGTTTCGGCCTGCCTGCGCTCAGCGCCAGTGCACAGACACCCGCAAAACCGACTGAGACCTCAGCCCCCTCCCTTGCGCACCGGGCATTACCGGCCTATTTTGACGGGCTGGCCCTGTTACAGGAGTCCGGGCGCCGGGCATCGTTCGCCCAGGTGGATTACTGGCATCAGCATGCCATTCGTACGGTTATCCGCCATCTCTCTTTTGCCCTTGCCCCCCAGGCTCTCCACGATGCTGAAGAAGCATGCTCCCGACCGCATAATGCCCGGCATTTTGCGCTGCTTAACAGCCTGAGCTCTTTGCTGACTCAGGCCGGGCGGCCCCCGGTGGTGGTACGGCAAATCGCCCGTACCGGCCATGAACCCGGCGCGGTATACAGCACCACTACGTGGATAAGCCTGGTGCAGGGGATCCGCGCCGGCCCTCTGCGTTTCAGTTAATTCTTCCTGTTTTTTCTGAATATTATTAACTGCCTCTGAGGGCACTGGACTTTTATTATGCTCGTGAATTTACTGACAAAAGTATTTGGTAGCCGCAACGATCGTACTTTGCGCCGTCTGCGTAAAATTGTTAACCGTATTACCGCCATGGAACCGGCCATGGAAAAACTGTCCGATGATGAACTGAAAGCGAAAACGGATGAGTTCCGTGCCCGCCTGGAAAAAGGCGAAACGCTGGAAAGCATTATTCCGGAAGCCTTCGCGGTGGTCCGTGAAGCCAGTAAACGCGTCTTCGGTATGCGCCACTTTGATGTTCAGCTGCTGGGTGGCCTGGTCCTGAACGATCGCTGCATTGCCGAAATGCGCACCGGTGAAGGTAAAACCCTGACGGCAACGCTGCCGGCCTATGTCAATGCCCTGAGCGGCAAAGGCGTGCACGTGGTCACGGTCAACGATTACCTGGCCCAGCGCGATGCGGAAAACAACCGCCCGCTGTTTGAGTTCCTTGGCCTGAGTGTGGGTATCAACCTACCGGGTATGCCGGCACCGGCAAAACGCGAAGCCTACGCGGCCGATATTACCTACGGCACCAACAACGAATACGGCTTTGACTACCTGCGCGACAACATGGCGTTCAGCCCGGAAGAGCGCGTACAGCGTAAACTGCACTATGCGCTGGTGGATGAGGTGGACTCCATCCTGATCGATGAGGCCCGTACCCCGCTGATTATCTCCGGCCCGGCGGAAGACAGCTCCGATATGTACCGTCGGGTGGATAAAATTATCCCGCATCTGCTGCGCCAGGAAAAAGAAGACTCTGACACCTTCCAGGGTGAAGGGCACTTCTCGGTGGATGAAAAATCCCGCCAGGTAAACCTCACCGAGCGTGGCCTGGTGCTGATTGAAGAGCTGCTGGTGCAGGAAGGCATCATGGATGCCGGTGAATCGCTGTACTCACCGGGCAACATTATGATGATGCACCATGTGACCGCAGCACTGCGTGCGCACGCGCTGTTCACCCGCGATGTGGACTACATCGTTAAAGATGGCGAAGTCATCATCGTTGATGAGCACACCGGGCGTACCATGCAGGGCCGCCGCTGGTCGGATGGTCTGCACCAGGCCGTTGAAGCCAAAGAAGGGGTGGATATCCAGAATGAGAACCAGACGCTGGCCTCCATCACTTTCCAGAACTACTTCCGCCTGTATGAAAAACTGGCCGGGATGACCGGTACAGCGGATACCGAAGCCTTCGAATTCAGCTCTATCTATAAGCTGGATACCATCGTGGTGCCGACCAACCGCCCGATGATCCGTAAAGATATGCCGGATCTGGTCTATATGACCGAGGCGGAAAAAATTGCTGCCATCATCGAAGATATCCGCGAGCGCACCGCGAACGGCCAGCCGGTCCTGGTGGGGACAATCTCGATTGAAAAATCCGAAGTGGTCTCTGATGAGCTGACCAAAGCCGGTATTAAGCACAACGTGCTGAACGCGAAATTCCACGCCAACGAAGCGGCGATCGTCGCCCAGGCCGGTTACCCGGCGGCAGTGACCATCGCCACCAACATGGCCGGTCGCGGTACGGATATCGTGCTGGGCGGTAGCTGGCAGGCCGAAGTGGCCGCCCTGGAAGCGCCGACGGCAGAGCAGATTGCACAAATCAAAGCCGACTGGCAGGTGCGTCACGACGCGGTGCTGGCCTCTGGCGGCCTGCATATCATTGGTACTGAGCGCCACGAATCGCGCCGTATCGATAACCAGCTGCGCGGCCGTTCTGGTCGTCAGGGGGATGCGGGTTCTTCCCGTTTCTACCTGTCGATGGAAGACGCCCTGATGCGTATTTTCGCCTCTGACCGGGTGACCAATATGATGCGCAAACTGGGGATGAAACCTGGCGAGGCCATTGAACACCCCTGGGTGACCAAAGCTATCGCGAACGCCCAGCGCAAAGTGGAAAGCCGCAACTTTGATATCCGTAAGCAGCTGCTGGAATATGATGACGTCGCCAACGATCAGCGCCGGGCTATCTATACCCAGCGTAACGAGCTGCTGGATGTGAACGATGTGAGCGAAACCATCGCCAGCATTCGCGAAGACGTGTTCAAAATGACCATTGATAACCACATTCCGCCCCAGTCACTGGAAGAGATGTGGGATATCCCGGGCCTGCAGGAGCGGCTGAAAAACGATTTTGACCTCGACCTGCCGATCAGCGAATGGCTGGATAAAGAGCCGGAGCTGCATGAGGAAACCCTGCGCGAGCGCATTCTGACCAGCGCCGTTGAAGTGTACCAGCAGAAAGAAGAAGTGGTGGGTGCCGAGATGATGCGCCACTTTGAGAAAGGCGTGATGCTGCAGACCCTGGACTCCCTGTGGAAAGAGCACCTGGCGGCGATGGACTACCTGCGCCAGGGGATCCACCTGCGTGGTTATGCCCAGAAAGATCCGAAACAGGAATATAAGCGCGAGTCTTTCGCCATGTTCTCTTCTATGCTTGAATCACTGAAATACGAAGTGATCAGCACCCTGAGTAAAGTACAGGTGCGGATGCCGGAAGAGGTTGAAGAGCTGGAGCAACAGCGCCGCGAGGAAGCCGAACGCCTGGCCGCCATGCAGCAGCTGAGCCACCAGACGGATGACGAAGCCGCAGCGGCTGCCCTTGCCGGGCAAACCGGTGAGCGCAAAGTCGGGCGTAATGATCCCTGCCCGTGTGGTTCCGGTAAGAAATACAAACAGTGCCATGGCCGCCTGAATTAAGGCCCGGCAACAGACAAAGGCGCAGCTTGCTGCGCCTTTTTTAATGACTTTTTGGGTGGGAAAAGACCAGTGACACATCTTAACGTCGCCGTTGGCATTATCCGTAATGCCGGGAAGCAAATTTTTATTACCCGCCGCGCAGCCACAGGCCATATGGCCAGTAAACTGGAGTTCCCGGGCGGGAAAGTGGAGCCCGGAGAGTCGCCAGAGCAGGGGCTGGTGCGGGAGCTGGAAGAAGAGGTCGGGATCCTTGCCAGTGACTACTCCCTGTTTGCCCGCAAAGATGTGCAGTTTGGCGAACGCCAGGTCACGCTGTGGTTTTATCTGGTTGAAAAGTGGCAGGGTGAGCCCTGGGGGAAAGAGGGGCAACCCGGCGCGTGGATTGCCCAGTCTGCCCTACAACCGGCGGATTTCCCGCCCGCTAACCAGACGGTTATCGAACAGCTGCAGTCCGCCTGCTGAGTGCAACGCCCGGTCAGCGGCCGGGCTCTTCCTCGCTCCAGCCATCGGTGTCGGACATGTCACCCTGGCTTGGGATCCGTTTCTCTTCCGCCGCCCACTCACCCAGGTCGATCAGCTGGCAGCGTTTGCTGCAAAAAGGCCGGTACGGGCTGGTCTCATTCCAGATAACAGACTTACCACAGGTGGGGCAGGTGACTCGGGTTTCTTCAGACATATAACTTCCTTAACAGCAGGCCAGCTCGAAGTCGAAGCGCTCAGGAACGGCGCCGTTTTCAGCATCGAGTGGCATAAAGCGAATGGCAAACCGGCTTTTATGGCCGGAAACCTGTGGATACAGCGCCCCGGCAAGATCAAGGCGCAGGCGCAGCAGATCCGCATCTTCGCCGTTATCCTGAAAGAAGCCATTCAGGCTGGTCTGCTTACGCAGAGGGGCGGAATTGCGGATAAGCTCAAGGATCATTGACAGGGCATCCTGCAGCGGGCGCAGGGTTGCCAGCCACTGGCTGACCTGCTCGTCACGCCGGGACTGGGGCAGATGGAGCCAGATAAACAGGCTGGGGAGATCAAAACCGCAGCAGCCGCCGGGAATGCTCAGCCGCTGGCGCACCAGCGCAATATGGCGGTCTTCACGCAGGGACTGGCCCAGGCGCGGCCCGGCCATCAGTGCGCTGCCCCGTTCGCGTAACTGGCTGCCAAGGGCAGTGATGCGATCCGTATCCACGCCGGGTACGTTGGTCCAGTTCTGCAGTTTGCGCTGCTGGCGCTCCAGCTCTTTGATAATATCGCTGCGAATATCACCCCGTTCGAAAATATCCAGTAACTCTCCGATATTGCGGAAAAAGTGCAGTGCGGTGGCGTGATCGGCTACCGGTAGCAGGGCTTCGGATTGTTGCAGCAGAAATTCAAGACGTAGCCAGGTGCGCATTTTTTCATTGAGCGGATGCTCAAAAAAGACATGATTGCTCATTATTTTTTTTCCTGTGTTTCTGCCTGTCTGGCCAGCGTTAAATAGTGTTGATGCAGGCGGGCGACACGGGCAGTAACCGCATCCGGGGAGCCATCATTACAGATAACGTCATCCGCCACGGCCAGGCGCGCGGCGCGGGTGGCCTGGGCTGCCAGGATCTGGCTGGCGTGTTCACGGCTGACATTATCCCGCAGCATGGTGCGCTGAATCTGCGTTTCCTCTTCCACATCGACCACTAATACGCGCTGTGCCCGGTGGTGCAGCTGGTTTTCGACCAGTAAAGGCACCACCCATAGTACATAGGGAGAGCGGGCCCGGGCCAGCTCATCGCGGGTTTTTTGCTGAATAATGGGGTGTAGCAGATTGTTTAGCCACTGTTTTTTTTCTGGGTGGGCAAAAATCATTTCCCGCAGCGCCCGGCGATCCAGGCTGCCATCGGGCTGTAAAACGGTGGGGCCAAAGTGGGCGGCTATCTGCTCCAGTGCAGGCTCGCCAGGTGCGACAACCTGGCGCGCGATGATATCTGCATCCACCACGGTGATCCCAAGGCTGGCGAAGGCATCCGCAACGGTGCTTTTCCCGCTGCCAATTCCGCCCGTTAACGCGACCGTGTAGCACATAGTGTCAGTATTCCAGGTTTTTTATCAGGATAGTGATGGCGCTGTTGCGTAACGAGGGCAGTGATCGCCGGTGCGGGCGCGATAATCACCTCCGTTATGGCCAGGCTGGCTATGCAGCGGGTAAATTTAGTGGATTGTAGCGTAAAAAAGAGCAGTTTCGCAGTCTTGCAGAGCCATAATTAGTGCGTATGATAGCTGCACTGGAGTTGGCCGTTTCATCGCCGATTGCGCAATTATGTTCGACGTTATTCAACCCCAGGAATTCAGCCATGCGTATTGAAGAAGATCTGAAGTTAGGTTTCAAAGACGTTCTTATCCGCCCTAAACGTTCTACCCTCAAAAGCCGCTCAGATGTTGAGCTTGAGCGCCAGTTCACCTTTAAACATGCCGGTATTACCTGGTCTGGCGTACCTGTTATTGCTGCGAATATGGATTCCGTGGGGACTTTTGCTATGGCGCAGGCGCTGGCAGGGTTCGATATTCTGACGGCGGTACATAAACACTACTCGGTCAGTGACTGGCAGGGGTTTGTGGCCAGCGCAGCGGCCGATGTGCTGAAACACGTGATGGTCTCTACCGGCACTTCCGATGCGGATTTCGAAAAGACCCGGCAGATCCTGGCCCTGAGCCCGGCGCTGAATTTTGTCTGTATCGATGTGGCAAACGGTTACTCTGAACATTTTGTCCGCTTTGTCAGCAAAGCCCGCGAAGCCTGGCCGGATAAAGTCATTTGTGCCGGAAACGTGGTAACCGGTGAGATGTGCGAAGAGCTGATCCTCTCTGGTGCCGATATTGTCAAAGTGGGGATTGGCCCGGGCTCCGTATGCACCACCCGGGTAAAAACCGGCGTGGGTTACCCGCAGCTTTCTGCGGTTATTGAGTGTGCGGATGCGGCCCACGGTCTGGGCGGGCAGATTGTCAGCGACGGTGGCTGCACCGTACCTGGCGACGTGGCCAAAGCCTTTGGCGGCGGGGCGGATTTTGTCATGCTCGGCGGTATGCTGGCGGGCCATGATGAGAGCGGCGGCACTATTGTTGAGCAGGATGGTGAGAAGTTCATGCTGTTCTACGGTATGAGCTCTGAATCGGCCATGACCCGCCATGTTGGTGGTGTTGCTGAGTACCGCGCCGCAGAGGGGAAAACCGTGAAGCTGCCGTTGCGTGGCCCGGTGGAGAATACCGCCCGTGATATCCTCGGCGGCCTGCGCTCTGCCTGTACTTATGTGGGGGCGTCCCGGCTTAAAGAGCTGACCAAGCGCACCACTTTTATTCGCGTGCAGGAGCAGGAAAACCGGGTATTTAACAGCCTGTAATGCCCGCTCACGGCACACTGCCCGGTGTGCCGTCTGGGATCCTGTGCCTGTTCAGTGCAGGATCTCCCCCAGCTGAAACAGCGGTAAATACATCGCCACCACCAGCGTACCGATAATTCCCCCCATGACCGCCATCATCAGTGGCTCCAGTGCGGCCGACAGGGCAGATGCCCGGGCATGTGCCTGCAGATTAAACTCCTGCGCCAGGTGCGCGAGCATGGTGTCCAGCGCGCCGGATGCCTCACCCGTTGCCACCAGCTGGACAGCCAGCGCCGGAAACAGCGGGCTCCGGGCCATCGCCCGGGAGAGCGGCTCCCCGGCGTTGATGTCGGCCCGCAGGCGGACGATCGCCTCCTGCCACAGGGCGGCGGGGAGTGCGGTCTGCGCTGCGGCCAGGCCATCCGGCAGCGGAACGCCTGCCCCCTGGGTCAGCGCAAGCGTGGTAAACAGGGTGCTCATGCGCTGGTTGCGTATCAGCGGTGCAATCAGTGGGGTAGCCAGCAGGGCGCGCTGCCCGGCCCGGCGCAGTCGCAGGCTGCGGCGCCTGGCCGCAGCGACCCCGGCGGCCAGCATTCCCCCTGCCAGCAGCAATACCGGCCCCCAGCGGCCGGTAAATGCCGCAAGGCCAATAACCCCCCGGGTCAGGGCCGGGAGCGGTGCGTTAAAGGTCTGGTAGATTGCCGCAAACTGGGGCAGCACCAGCCCGACCATGGCGGCGCAGACCAGCAACGCAACCACCAGAACAAAGAGCGGATAGCGCAGCGCTTTTACCACCTGTTGTTGCAGGTGGTGCTGTTGTTCCAGCTGCCGGGCCAGCTGGCGGCAGCAGTTATCGAGCTGGCCGGTCAGCTCGCCGGTGGCTATCAGGGCGCAGACCAGGGGCGGAAACAGGCCGCTGGCGGTCAGCGCGTCTGAAAATGCCTGCCCCTGATTAATCCGCGCCTGTATCGTGGCCGCCAGCGCCTGCCAGGCCGCAAGCGGGTGCTGGCGGCCAAGCAGCCCCAGGGCATCGTTCAGGTTGACGCCTGCCTGTAACAGGGTGGCGAGCTGGCGCAGGAAGGTTATCCGGTGGCGTATATGCCAGCACTGATACCCGGGGCGCGGGTGGCGGCGCAGGCGGAGAATATGGAGGCCCTGGTCTGCCAGCTGTTTTGCCGCCAGGGCTTTTGCCGGGGCCAGTATCAGCCCCTGGCGGTGCTGGCCCGTGGCGGTGATCGCCTGCCACTGCCAGAGGGCGGGCCCGGGCATCAGAGATCCCCCATCACCCGCCAGACCTCGCTGACCGAGGTTACCCCCTGGCGGATAGCCGCGTGTGCGCTCCGGGCAAGTGTCGGGTGCCCACCGTCCCGGGCCTGGCGGGCCAGCGCGTCGCTGTCTGCCCCCCGGATAATCGCCTGGCGCATGGCGGGATCCGGCGGGAGCATTTCAAACAGCGCTTCGCGCCCGTAGTAGCCGGAATAGCAGCGCTCACAGCCCCGGGGCAGCCAGTGTTCCGCTATCTCGCCGGGATCTTTACCCGCCGGGCTGGTCAGCACCGCCGGTTCACTTGCGGGCTGGCGACAGTGGGGGCACAGCCGCCTGACCAGGCGCTGGGCAACGATCAGCCGCAACGTGGAGGCCAGCATCCAGCCGGGGATCCCCATCTGCTGCAGGCGGATGACCGTCTCTGTTGTGGAGTTGGTATGCAGCGTGGAAAGCACCAGGTGCCCGGTTTGCGCCGCTTTGATGGCGATATCTGCGGTCACCGCGTCGCGAATCTCCCCGATCATAATGATGTCCGGATCCTGGCGCAGTAAGGCGCGCAGGATCAGCGGGAAATCCAGCCCGGCTTTGGTGTTGATCTGGGTCTGGTTGATCCCGGGTATCGGGATCTCTACCGGATCCTCCACGCTGCAGATATTTACCCCGCTGCGGTTAAGGGCGTGCAGCCCCGCATACAGGGTGCGGGTTTTGCCGCTTCCTGTGGGGCCGGTCACCAGTATCAGCCCCTGGGGGCTGGAAAGGGCCCGCTGCCATAGCGCCTGCTGTGTATTCGTCATGCCCGGTATCTCTGCGGAGTATTGCGCCGCCTGTGGTGCCTGTAACCGCAGCACGGCTTTTTCACCGTAGCGACAGGGCAGAGTAGAAAGCCGTAGTGCCAGGGTTGTGCCGGCAACGCTGGTGCTGAACTGCCCGTCCTGGGGCAGGCGGCGCTCGGCAATATCCAGGCCTGCGCTTATCTTCAGGCGGGCCAGTAGCGGAGCAGCCTGCCCGGCTGGCAGCTCTTGCAGCTGCTGCAATACACCGTCTACCCGCAGGCGAATCGTCAGGTGCCCGTCACCGGGCTCAATATGAATATCCGAAGCCCGGCGGGCAATGGCGCCCGCCAGTATGGTCTCCAGCGGATCGTCTTCCTGCCCCGGGGTCGGCCCCTCCGGGTGTGCCAGGCTGGCCTTTTCCAGCTGTTCAGCGGACCAGTAGCTGACGTGTACCTGTTTGTTGCTGGTAAAGCGCAGCGCCCCCAGCAAGTGCTCTGCCGGGGGGCGGGCCACGGCAATATACAGGCTGTGTTCATCCTCACGCAGGAAAACGGCCTGATGCTGGCTGCACAGCGTGTTCAGGGTGTGGGTTGTCATGCGCCAGCCCCTTCGGCTGGTGGGGGAGTGCCACCGTCGTTATAGCGGAACACATTTTCGCAGGCCTGCTGTAGCGCGCTGTCGCTGCCGGCCCGGCACTGTCGCTGCCAGCTGCTCAGCCCGTCGCTGTTGCTCCAGCGGGGGGTCATGGTCACCGTGAGCCCGGTCAGGCTCTCCTGGCCTGTAAGGGTGATAACGCCGTTACTGATACTCAGCGCAGAGACATAGCGCGAGCTCTGGCGCTCCGGAATACCGTGGCTGCCGCTATTGCAGCCCGCAATGCCCCCCTGATCCAGGGCGCACAGCTCCACCGCGGTGCGCAGCGGCAGAAAGGTTTGCAGCATATCGGTGAGCGCCGCCTTACGCAGGTAGTTCTGGTAGGCGGGGATCCCGGTCGCGCTGAGAATGGCAATAATACCGATGACAATCATCAGCTCGATCAGGGTAAAGCCCTGTTGTTTTCCCATAGTGTCCTCCTGATGTGGCAGTCAGGGCACTGTGGCAGCACCAGCGGGGGCAGGCGAGGGGAGATTAACGCAAGCAGAAGCGCCCTTCCGGGGTATTTTTCGCGTTACATAATATGCCCGGATAAATGCGCGATACCTTCAGAAACGGGGGCCTGGGCCCCCGCAAAAGCGTCTTAGTGAAAGCGCATGGATAAATCGAGGGCGTGAACATGCTTGGTCAGCGCACCGACCGAGATGTAGTCCACACCGGTACTGGCAAACGCGCGGATCGTCTCTTTAGTGACGTTGCCGGAGACCTCCAGCCGGGCTTTCCCCGCCGTGCGCTGTACGGCTTCGCGCATCTGGTCGATATCAAAGTTGTCCAGCATGATGATATCTGCCCCTGCATGCAGCGCATCTTCCAGCTCGTCGAGATTTTCCACCTCCACCTCGACCGGCACATCCGGGTGCAGCCAGAAGGCTTTTTCAACGGCGGCGCGCACTGAGCCGGAAGAGATAATATGGTTTTCTTTGATAAGAAACGCATCAGACAGGCCGAGGCGGTGGTTACTGCCGCCGCCGCACAGTACGGCGTATTTCAGCGCGCTGCGCAGGCCGGGGAGGGTTTTACGGGTATCCAGTAACTGGGTGCGGGTGCCGCTGAGCAGGTCAACGTAGGTGCGCACCTCGGAGGCGACCCCGGAAAGGGTCTGGACAAAATTCAGCGCGGTACGCTCCCCGGTCAGCAGGATCCGGGAGGGGCCCTGCAGCTCAAACAGGGTCTGATCGGCGCGGACGGCATCACCGTCTTCAACGTGCCAGGTCACGACCACATCGCCCCCCAGCTGAATAAATACTTCTTCGACCCAGCGCTTGCCGCAAAAGACGCCATCTTCACGGGTGATGACCCGCGCATGGGACTGGCTATCAGCCGGTAAAAGCTGGGCGGTGATATCGTTGCTGGCGTCAACTTCGCCCCCGAGATCTTCGCGCAGGGCACGGGAGACGATTTCGGGAACATCCAGGTTGATACGCTCAAGGAGATCTTCGCGGCGGCTGTCGGGGTTATAACGGCGGGGTGGCATAATAAAACTCCGAAATGGCTGATAAGTAAAAAGTTGAATCATGCTACTCTGAAGCGACGCCAGGTTCCACACAAAGGAGACCCCATATGCAGCTCACCGATGGCTGGCTGACCACAGCACGTCACCTGCCTTCCCCGCATTTTGACGACCGCCCGGAGAACGAATCCCCTTCGTTGCTGGTGGTGCACAACATCAGTTTACCGCCGGGCCAGTTTGGCGGCCCGTGGATCGATGCGTTATTTCTCGGCACGCTTGACGCGCAGGCGGATCCGTTCTTCGCTGAAATTGCCCATTTACGGGTGTCTGCCCACTGCCTTATCCGGCGCGACGGCGAGATAGTCCAGTATGTGCCGTTTAATAAGCGGGCATGGCATGCGGGGGTCTCCTGCTATAAAGGGCGCGAGCGCTGTAATGATTTTGCCATTGGTATTGAGCTGGAAGGGACCGATACCATGCCCTATACCGGGGCCCAGTATCAGCAACTGGCGGCGGTAACGCGCTTACTGATAGCCCACTACCCGCAAATTGCCGACAATATGACCGGCCATTGCGATATTGCGCCGCAGCGTAAAACGGATCCCGGCCCGGCCTTTGAATGGCCTAAATTTCGCGCGATGGTCGCAGCCGCACCGGATAAGGAGAGCGCATGACGCTGTTTACCCTGTTACTGGTGATTATCCAGGAGCGCCTGTTTAAGCTGGGGGAGCACTGGCAGCTGGATCACCGTCTGGCGTTTGTTTTCCGGCGGGTGCAGCATTTTTCGCTGCTGCGTACCGTGGGGCTGGCCGCGGGCAGTATGGTGGTGGTCTGGCTGTGCCTGCGGGCACTGCAGGGGCTGTTCTTTAATGTGCCGCTGCTGGTGTTCTGGATCCTGGTGGGGTTGCTGTGCTTCGGGGCCGGAAAGGCCCGCCAGCACTATCACGACTATATGAAAGCGGCGGCAAATAACGACTTTCACGCCTGCGAGGCCATGTCCTCTGAGCTGACGCTTATCCACGGGGTGCCTGCCGACTGCGATCAGGTGACATTCTTACGCGAGCTGCAAAACGCGCTGCTGTGGATCAATTTTCGTTATTACCTGGCGCCCCTGTTCTGGTTTATTGTCGGCGGCTCCTGGGGGCCGGTAACCCTGGTGGGGTACGCCACACTGCGGGCGTGGCAGACCTGGCTTGCCCGCCGCAAGTCGCCACATGATCGCCAGCTTTCCGGGGTAGATGCGCTGCTCCATGTGCTGGACTGGATCCCGGTGCGCCTGGTCGGGGTGGTGTATGCCCTGCTGGGCCACGGGGAAAAAGCGCTGCCCGCGTGGTTTGCCTCCCTCGGGGATCGCCATACCTCCCAGTACCAGGTGCTGACGCAACTGGCGCAGTTCTCTCTGGCGCGGGATGTGCACGATGACAAGCTGAAAACGCCGCAGCTGGCGGTGTCGATGGCCAGGAAGGCGTCCTGCGTGGTGATTGTGATTGTGGCGTTACTGACAATTTACGGCACGCTGGTGTGAGTTATCGGCAGGGCACAAAGGGCACCCCCAGGGGTGCCCTTTTGCGTATCAGGGGTTATCTGCCGGTGGCTCACCAAATAGCGGCATACCGTCGGTGTCCCACTCCAGGTATTTAAGCCGGGTATGGCGGCCGGGATCATACAGGGGGTCGCCTTCAATTTCCGTATAATTGCGGGCGTGGTACACCAGCACGTCTTTACCCTCCGGGGTGCGGGTAAAACTGTTATGCCCCGGTCCGTACTGTTTGTTCGGGTAGCTGGTGGTGAACACGGGCCGGGCCGATTTATGCCAGTTATCCGGGTTGAGGGGGTCTGCCGCCTGATCAATCCACAGTAATCCGAGGCAGTAATTCTCATCGGTAGCGCTGGCGGAATAGGTGATAAACAGCCGCTCACCGTGGCGAATGACTGCGGGCCCCTCATTCACCATAAATCCCCGGCACTCCCAGTCATACTCGGGTTTTGACAGCATCACCGGTTTGCCTTTCAGGGACCAGGGCGTGGCCATTTCCGCCAGATACAGATTGGTGTTACCGGCAATATCAGGATCCTTCTGGGCCCACAGATACCACTGTTTGCCCTGATGGCTGAAGGTGGTGGCATCCAGGGCGAAGCTGTCCAGTGGGGTGACAAACTGGCCCTTCTCCTGCCAGGTGCCGGTGAGCGGGTCTGCATCGGTACATTCCAGCACATACATGCGGTGGCGGAACATCCCCTGCGCGTCCAGCGCCCGGGTGTGGGCGGCGGCAAAGTAGATGTACCACTTGTTGTCGATCCGGTGAAGCTCGGGGGCCCAGATAAGCTCCCCCATCGGGCCGGTGTCCGGTTTGCGCCATACTACTGTGGCCTTTGCCTTACGTAGCCCCTCAATGGTCCGGGCCTGGCGGATTTCCAGCCGATCGTATTCCGGCACCGATGCGATAAAGTAATACACCCCGTTGTGGTACTGAATAAAGGGATCGGCCCGCTGTTCAATAAACGGATTGGGCCATGGCGTGCTTGTCATAATGGGCTCCTTGCAGCGTCTCCGGAGGGAACATGTTGCGTGGTTTTGAGTTCCTGGTAGTTAGTGCGGCGTTTTTCAAGATCCGCCTGGATTTGCTTCATCAGTTCCCGGTCAACTTTCAGCAGGCGCACCACACCGGCGGTGAGCAGATACCCCACCCCCGGGATCACGGTAAACAGCAGCATAATGCCGTGAATGGCGGCACTGCTTTGCTGGCTGGCGCTGGCGTCGTAACCAAACCAGGAGAGCAGAAACCCTACCATGGCCCCGGCAACCGCCAGGCCCACTTTAAGGAAAAACAGATTGCCGGAGAAGCTAATACCGGTAATGCGTTTGCCGGTTTTCCACTCCCCATAGTCGTCCACATCCGCCATCAGTGACCAGTGCAGCGGGGAGGGGATCTGGTGCAGGATATTCAGCAGAAAGTACATCACCATCACCAGCCCGGTGGCGGCGGGGTCAAGGAACCAGAACCCACAGGAGAAGATAGCCAGGGCGATGTTGGTCCAGAAGAACACTTTCAGCTTGCACCAGCGATCGGTCAGCACTTTTGCCAGGGTGCTCCCGAACATCATGCCAACCACCCCGAGGCTGATAAACAGGGTGGCGAACTGGGTGCTTTGTTGCATGACCCAGGTGACGTAGTACATGGTTGCCGCCATGCGGATAAAGCCCGGGCAGACGTTACACAGGGTGAGGAGCAGAATGCGCACCCACTGGTCATTTTTCCAGACATCGCGCAGATCCGCTTTAAGATCTTCTTTGCCCGGCACCGCCTGGTGAATGCGCTCTTTGACGTTGGCAAAGCAGAACAGGAACATACACATGCCGATCAGTGCCAGTACGGTCATTGCCAGCTGGTAGCCTCTGGCCTTGTTTTCCCCGCCAAACCATTCCGCCATCGGCAGTAGGGTCAGGGAGAGGATCAGGGTGGCAATTCCCACCATCACAAAGCGATAAGACTGGCAGGCCACACGCTCCTGAGGGTCGCTGGTGATCACGCTACCCAGTGAGCAGTAAGGAATGTTGATGGCGGTATAGGTAATGGACAATAAAAAATAGGTCACAAAGGCATAGATAACTTTGCTGTTATAGGTCCATTCCGGGGTGGTAAACATCAGGATACTGAACAGGGCAAACGGGGCCGCCATCCACAGGATCCATGGACGAAATCGCCCCCAGCGGGTTTTGGTCCGGTCCGCCATGGCCCCCATGAGCGGGTCTGTGACGGCATCTACCACCCGGATAGACAACAGCAATACGCCGACCAGTGCCGGGGAAAGCCCGAAAATATCCGTGTAAAAATAATTAACAAACAACATGATGGCACCAAAGATGATGTTGCACCCCGCATCACCCATGCCGTAGCCGATTTTTTCTCTTACCGATAGTTTGCCATTATCCATCTTCTGGCTCCATGCGCTGAAATATGGATAAAAGTATTAATTGATTAGCCTGGATTCTGACAGCAGCATACCGTCACAGATATGGACAATCTTGCCGTGGAAGGGGAAGTGTGAAGCATCTGACAATGCGCCCCGGGTGGGGCGCATTAGGGGTATCATGCGCGCACAGGGTTCGCGCCTTTCTGTTTACACAAATAGCCCACGCCCAGCACGGCAATCCACACCGGAATCAGGTAGACCGAGATAGCCATCCCCGGGGTTATCAGCATAATCACCAGTACCGCCGCCATAAACAGCAGGCATACCCAGTTGCCCAGCGGGTAGAACAGCGCCGGGAAGCGGGTCGCGACCCCTTGTTGCTGTTTCGCGCGGCGGAATTTCATATGGGCCAGGCTTATCATCGCCCAGTTGATCACCAGCGCAGAGACCACCAGCGCCATCAGCAGGCCAAAGGCGGATTCTGGCGCCAGGTAGTTGATCAGCACGCACAGAGCGGTGACCAGGGCCGAGACCAGAATGGTGTTCACCGGTACGCCGCGCTTGTCTACGTTCAGCAGCGCTTTTGGCGCGTTACCCTGCTGGGCAAGGCCAAACAGCATGCGGCTATTGCAGTATACGCAGCTGTTATATACCGACAGGGCTGCCGTCAGTACCACCACGTTCAGGGCATTCGCAACGAAGGCGTCGCCGAGCTCGTGAAAAATCAGCACAAACGGGCTGGTATCGGCAGTGACCCGGGTCCAGGGCAGCAGAGAGAGCAGCACCGCCAGGGAGCCGATGTAGAAAATCAGCACCCGGTAAATGACCTGGTTGGTGGCTTTGGGAATGCTTTCTGCCGGGTTATCTGCTTCCGCGGCGGTAATGCCCACCAGCTCCAGCCCGCCGAACGAGAACATAATGATCGCCATCATCATTACCAGCCCGGTGATACCGTGGGGCAGGAAGCCACCCTGGCTCCACAGGTTGCTGACCGTGGCCTGCGGGCCGCCGTTGCCGCTGAATAACAGCCAGCCACCAAAGATGATCATGGCAACCACCGCAAACACTTTGATGATGGCAAACCAGAACTCCATCTCACCGAACACTTTTACGTTGGTCAGGTTGATGGCGTTAATCACCACAAAGAAGGCCGCCGCCGACACCCAGGTGGGAATGTCCGGCCACCAGAACTGGATATATTTGCCAACGGCGGTCAGCTCCGCCATGGCGACCAGCACATACAGCACCCAGTAGTTCCAGCCAGAGGCAAAACCGGCGAAACCGCCCCAGTATTTGTAGGCGAAGTGGCTAAAGGAGCCTGCGACCGGCTCTTCAACCACCATCTCCCCGAGCTGGCGCATAATTAAAAAAGCGATAAAACCGGCCACGGCGTAGCCCAGTAAGATCCCGGGCCCGGCAGACTGAATGACCGAGGCACTGCCCAGAAACAGGCCGGTGCCGATTGCGCCACCCAGCGCAATAAGCTGGATATGGCGATTTTTAAGGCCGCGTTTCAGCGTGCCGCTGTGCTGTTGACCTTCCATCATAAAACCTCGTATGTGGTAGTACGCACCCTGACTAAGGCGAGTGTCATTGTTGTTTTCCGTAATGTGTACTTATTTGTTTACGGTTTATAGTTGTGATATTTGCGATATGGTCTACCGCTGTCTGGAGAATAGTGGTATATGGCCACCAATGCACCTGATTTCTGATCCTGGTTCATATAATTACGTAAAAATGTTACCTGCCAACATATTCTTTCCCCGGGCATTTCTTTCTTTTATTCATTTATTTTAAATTTTTATGCAAAAACTAAACTGATGAAACGGTTCATCAGGATAAAAAACGCATGTCGTAAACGTTAAATTTTACGCAAACAGGCCGCGGCCGGAATTTGGAGAAAGTTACATATTTGGTGAGATGTATTCGTGTGATTGTTAAAAAATGCCCGCTTTACTGATTTCAATCAAAACCGCGATGGACAGAAGGTGAATACTTTGTTACTTTAGCGTCAAGAATATGAAATTGGTATGACCAATTGACTACGGCGAATGGCAGAGACATGGCAGAAACCAGAAACATGGCCTATAGCAAAATCCGCCAACCCAAATTATCCGATGTTATTGAGCAACAACTGGAGTTTTTGATCCTGGAAGGGACCTTACGCCCAGGGGAGAAGTTGCCACCGGAGCGGGAACTGGCAAAACAATTTGATGTGTCTCGCCCTTCGCTGAGAGAAGCCATCCAGCGTCTGGAAGCTAAAGGATTGCTGCTGCGCCGTCAGGGCGGCGGTACTTTCGTCCAGAGTAATCTCTGGCAGAGTTTCAGCGATCCGCTGGTAGAGCTGCTTTCTGAACACCCCGAATCCCAATTTGATCTGCTGGAAACCCGCCACGCACTGGAGGGGATCGCCGCATATTACGCCGCGCTGCGCGGCACCGGGGAAGACAGAGAGCGCATTCGCGAGCTGCACCAGGCAATTGAGCTGGCCCAGAAGTCTGGCGATCTGGATGCGGAATCCGATGCGGTCATGAAATACCAAATTGCGGTCACAGAAGCGGCACATAATGTGGTTCTGCTTCACCTGCTGCGCTGTATGGAGCCTATGCTGTCTCAGAATGTGCGTCAGAACTTTGAGTTACTGTACGCCCGCCGGGAGATGCTGCCGCTGGTTAGCGATCATCGTACCCGGGTGTTTGAGGCCATCATGGCCGGTGAGCCGGAGCAGGCCCGGGTGGCGTCCCATCGCCACCTGGCGTTTATTGAAGATATTTTGCTGGAGCGCAGCCGGGAGCACAGCCGCCGTGAGCGTTCGCTACGCCGCATCCAGCAGCGTAAAGATTAAGAATTAGTGCCCGCCACCATTACATGGGGCGGGGGCTGAATTGGCACCCGGGATTCGGGTGCAGCAACTAAACGAGAACCTGTCTTATTGCGCTTTTGAACCTGAAAGCGCAATGGGACAGGTTCCAGATAAATCAACGTATTAGATAGATAAGGAAAAACCCATGTCAGAACGTTTACTTAATGACGTGGATCCGATCGAAACTCGCGACTGGCAGCAGGCGATCGAATCGGTTATCCGTGAAGAAGGTGTAGAGCGCGCACAGTTCCTGATTGATCAGTTACTGAGCGAAGCCCGTAAAGGTGGCGTGCAGGTAGCTGCTGGTGCCGGGGCGTCCACTTACACTAACACTATTGCCGTTGAAGATGAGCCGGAATACCCGGGGAATCTGGATCTGGAACGTCGTATCCGTTCAGCGATTCGCTGGAACGCCATCATGACTGTACTGCACGCGTCCAAAAAAGATCTGGAGCTGGGCGGCCACATGGCGTCTTATCAGTCTTCCGCCACGATTTATGAAGTGTGCTTTAACCACTTCTTCCGCGCCCGTACTGATGCAGACGGCGGCGATCTGGTGTACTTCCAGGGGCATATCTCCCCGGGGATCTACGCCCGCGCATTCCTGGAAGGTCGTCTGACCGAAGAGCAGATGAACAACTTCCGTCAGGAAGTACACGGAAAAGGTCTGTCCTCTTACCCGCACCCGAAACTGATGCCGGAATTCTGGCAGTTCCCGACCGTGTCCATGGGTCTTGGCCCGATTGGCGCAATCTATCAGGCGAAGTTCCTCAAATACCTGGAACACCGCGGCCTGAAAGACACCTCTAAGCAGACGGTATACGCTTTCCTGGGCGACGGCGAGATGGACGAGCCGGAATCCAAAGGTGCGATTACCATCGCGACCCGTGAAAAACTCGACAACCTGGTGTTCATCATCAACTGCAACCTGCAGCGTCTGGATGGCCCGGTAACCGGTAACGGCAAAATCATCAACGAACTGGAAGGTATCTTTGCGGGTGCCGGCTGGAACGTGCTGAAAGTTATCTGGGGCGGCCGCTGGGATGAGCTGCTGCGTAAAGACACCAGCGGTAAGCTGCTGCAGCTGATGGGCGAAACCGTTGACGGTGACTACCAGACCTTCAAATCCAAAGATGGTGCCTACGTGCGTGAGCACTTCTTCGGCAAATATCCGGAAACCGCCGCACTGGTGGCAGACTGGACTGATGAGCAGATCTGGGCCCTGAACCGTGGTGGTCACGATCCGAAGAAAGTATACGCTGCACTGAAAAAAGCGCAGGAAACCAAAGGCAAAGCGACCGTTATCCTTGCTCATACCATCAAAGGGTACGGCATGGGTGAAACCGCCGAAGGTAAAAACATCGCCCACCAGGTGAAGAAAATGAACATGGATGGCGTACGCTACATCCGCGATCGTTTCAATGTGCCGGTGTCTGATGAAGATCTGCCGAAACTGCCGTTCATCACCTTCCCTGAAAACAGCGAAGAGTACAAATATCTGCACGGCCAGCGTGAAAAACTGAACGGTTATCTGCCAAGCCGCCGTACCCACTTCTCTGAGAAGCTGGAAATTCCGGCGCTGGAAGATTTCCAGCCGCTGCTGGAAGAGCAGAATAAAGAGATTTCCACCACTATCGCGTTTGTGCGTGCCCTGAACGTGATGCTGAAGAACAAGTCCATTAAAGACCGTCTGGTGCCGATCATCGCCGATGAAGCGCGTACCTTCGGGATGGAAGGTCTGTTCCGCCAGATCGGTATCTACAGCCCGAACGGCCAGCAGTACACCCCACAGGACCGTGAGCAGGTGGCGTACTACAAAGAAGACGAAAAAGGCCAGATCCTGCAGGAAGGGATCAACGAACTGGGTGCCGGCGCATCCTGGCTGGCTGCTGCGACCTCCTACAGCACCAACGATCTGCCGATGATCCCGTTCTATATCTACTACTCCATGTTCGGGTTCCAGCGTATTGGTGACCTGTGCTGGCAGGCGGGCGACCAGCAGGCGCGCGGCTTCCTGATTGGCGGGACCTCCGGGCGTACTACCCTTAACGGTGAAGGTCTGCAGCACGAAGATGGCCACAGCCATATTCAGTCGCTGACTATCCCGAACTGTATCTCTTATGATCCGTCCTACGCCTATGAAGTGGCTGTCATCATGCATGATGGTCTGGAGCGTATGTACGGCGAAAAACAAGAGAACGTTTACTACTACATCACCACCCTGAACGAAAACTACCATATGCCGGCCATGCCGGAAGGGGCTGAGGAAGGTATCCGTAAAGGTATCTACAAACTCGAAACCCTGGCCGGTAGCAAAGGGAAAGTTCAGCTGCTGGGCTCTGGCTCTATGCTGCGCCACGTGCGTGAAGCGGCACAGATCCTGGCAAAAGACTACGGCGTGGGCTCTGATGTCTACAGCGTTACCTCCTTCACTGAGCTGGCCCGTGATGGTCAGGACTGTGAGCGCTGGAACATGCTACACCCGCTGGAAACCCCGCGTGTACCGTACATCGCTCAGGTGATGAACGACGCACCGGCCGTAGCATCCACTGACTATATGAAACTGTTCGCCGAGCAGGTTCGTACTTACGTACCGGCAGATGACTACCGCGTACTGGGTACTGACGGCTTCGGGCGCTCTGACAGCCGCGAAAACCTGCGCCACCACTTCGAAGTGGATGCGTCTTATGTGGTAGTGGCAGCGCTGGGCGAACTGGCTAAACGTGGCGAAATCGATAAGAAAGTGGTGGCGGATGCCATCGTTAAATTCAATATCGATGCAGATAAAGTTAACCCGCGTCTGGCGTAAGAGGTAAAGAGACAATGGCTATCGAAATCAAAGTACCGGATATCGGCACGGATGAAGTAGAAATTACCGAGATCCTGGTCAACGTTGGCGACAAGGTAGAAGCAGAACAGTCGCTGATCACCGTAGAAGGCGATAAAGCCTCTATGGAAGTCCCGTCTCCGCAGGCGGGCATTGTCAAAGAAATTAAGGTGGCCGTCGGGGATAAAACCCAGACCGGCGCACTTATCATGATGTTCGACGCCGCTGAGGGTGCAGCTGCCGCTGCGCCTGCCCCGGCAGAAGAGAAAAAAGCCGCCGCGCCGGCACCTGCCGCCGCTGCCGCTGCGAAAGACGTTCACGTGCCGGATATCGGTGGCGATGAAGTTGAAGTGACCGAAATTCTGGTGAAAGTGGGCGATACCGTTACTGCTGAGCAGTCACTGATCACCGTAGAAGGCGACAAAGCCTCTATGGAAGTGCCGGCGCCGTTTGCGGGCACTGTTAAAGAGATCAAAGTGAACACCGGTGACAAAGTCTCTACCGGCTCTCTGATCATGGTCTTTGAGGTGGCGGGTAGTGCACCTGCCGTCGCACCGGCTGCCGCAGCTGCGGCCCCGGCCCCGGCGGCTGCCGCGGGTGGCGTGAAAGAGGTTAACGTACCGGATATCGGCGGTGATGAAGTTGAAGTCACCGAAGTGCTGGTGAAAGTGGGCGATACCGTCACAGCTGAACAGTCACTGATCACCGTAGAGGGCGACAAGGCCTCTATGGAAGTGCCGGCACCGTTTGCCGGTACGGTCAAAGAGCTGAAAGTGAATGTGGGCGATAAAGTCTCCACCGGTTCACTGATCATGGTCTTTGAAGTTGCCGGTAGCGCGCCTGCCGCTGCACCGGTTGCCGCTGCTGCTGCCCCGGCACCTGCTGCGGCCGCACCGGCTCCGGCATCTGCCCCGGCAGCGACAGCCGCTGCGAAATCTGACTTTGCAGAGAACGACGCCTACGTGCACGCCACACCGCTTATCCGCCGCCTGGCCCGTGAATTCGGCGTCAACCTGGCGAAGGTGAAAGGTACGGGCCGTAAGGGCCGTATCCTGCGTGAAGACGTACAGGCATACGTGAAAGACGCGGTGAAACGCGCTGAGTCTGCCCCGGCGGCGACCGGTGGTTCTCTGCCAGGCCTGCTGCCGTGGCCGAAAGTGGACTTCAGCAAGTTTGGTGAAATCGAAGAAGTGGAACTGGGCCGCATTCAGAAAATCTCTGGTGCTAACCTGAGCCGTAACTGGGTGATGATCCCGCATGTTACCCACTTTGATAAGACCGATATCACCGATCTGGAAGCGTTCCGTAAGCAGCAGAACGCGGAAGCGGAGAAACGTAAACTGGATGTGAAATTCACGCCGGTTGTGTTCATCATGAAGGCGGTTGCCGCAGCGCTTGAGCAGATGCCGCGCTTTAACAGCTCCCTGTCTGAAGATGGCCAGAAGCTGACTCTGAAGAAATACATCAATATCGGTGTGGCTGTTGATACGCCAAATGGTCTGGTGGTTCCGGTCTTTAAAGACGTGAACAAGAAGAGCATTACCGAGCTGTCCCGCGAGCTGACGGTTATCTCTAAAAAAGCGCGCGATGGTAAACTGACTGCCGGTGAAATGCAGGGCGGTTGCTTTACTATCTCCAGCATCGGTGGCCTGGGCACGACCCACTTCGCGCCGATTGTTAACGCGCCGGAAGTGGCTATCCTGGGTGTGTCTAAATCCAGCATGGAGCCGGTGTGGAACGGTAAAGAGTTTATGCCGCGCCTGATGATGCCGATTTCGCTCTCCTTTGACCACCGTGTGATTGACGGTGCCGACGGGGCGCGCTTTATCACCATTATCAATAATATGCTGAGTGACATTCGCCGCCTGGTGATGTAACCGAAAAGCCGGCCTGACGGCCGGCTTTTTTCTGGTAGCCCGCTTCTGGTCTCAGGGTTACCCGCCATTAAGGACAAATCGTTCGCCGTTTTGTTGTTTCAAAATTGTTAACAATTTTGTAAAATACCGACGGATAGAACGTCCCGGTGGATATGGGCGCTAACAACACCATCCCGTCATGATTTCAGCCGCACTCTGGTGGCTGGGGTTTATAAGGCGATGAGGGTAACGTCAGACCCGCCGGAAATAAATTAAGAGGTCATGATGAGTACTGAAATTAAAACTCAGGTCGTGGTACTTGGGGCTGGCCCCGCAGGGTATTCTGCGGCCTTCCGTTGCGCTGACTTAGGTCTGGACACTGTTATTGTAGAACGTTACAGCACCCTGGGTGGGGTGTGTCTGAACGTTGGCTGTATTCCGTCTAAAGCGCTGCTGCACGTAGCGAAAGTTATCGAAGAAGCCAAAGCGCTGGCAGAGCACGGTATCGTGTTCGGCGAGCCGAAAACCGATATCGACAAAATCCGCACCTGGAAAGAAAAGGTCATTACTCAACTGACTGGTGGCCTGGCCGGTATGGCGAAAGGCCGTAAAGTCCAGGTGGTGAACGGCATTGGTAAATTTACCGGTGCGAACACCCTGGAAGTGGAAGGTGAAGGCGGCAAAACCGTGATCAACTTCGACAACGCCATCATTGCAGCGGGCTCCCGCCCGATCCAGCTGCCGTTTATTCCTCATGAAGATCCGCGCGTATGGGACTCCACCGACGCACTGGAGCTGAAATATGTACCGAAGCGCATGCTGGTTATGGGTGGCGGTATCATCGGCCTGGAAATGGGGACCGTGTATCACGCCCTGGGCTCACAGATTGATGTGGTTGAAATGTTCGACCAGGTGATCCCGGCTGCCGACAAAGACGTGGTGAAAGTCTTCACCAAGCGTATCAGCAAGAAATTCAACCTGATGCTGGAAACCAAAGTCACTGCCGTTGAAGCGAAAGAAGACGGTATCTACGTGACGATGGAAGGCAAAAAAGCCCCGGCAGAAGCACAGCGTTATGACGCGGTGCTGGTGGCTATCGGCCGTGTGCCGAACGGTAAAAACGTTGATGCGGGCAAAGCCGGTGTTGAAGTGGACGACCGTGGCTTTATCCACGTTGACAAGCAGCTGCGTACAAACGTACCGCACATCTACGCTATCGGTGATATTGTCGGCCAGCCGATGCTGGCTCACAAAGGTGTGCATGAAGGCCACGTGGCCGCTGAAGTTATCGCCGGTAAAAAACACTACTTCGATCCGAAGGTTATCCCGTCTATCGCCTATACCGAACCAGAAGTGGCATGGGTTGGTCTGACCGAGAAAGAAGCCAAAGAGAAAGGCATCAGCTACGAAACAGCCACCTTCCCGTGGGCTGCCTCTGGCCGTGCTATCGCTTCTGACTGTGCAGACGGTATGACTAAGCTCATCTTTGACAAAGAGTCTCACCGGGTTATCGGTGGCGCTATTGTCGGGACCAACGGCGGCGAGCTGCTGGGTGAAATCGGTCTGGCTATCGAAATGGGCTGCGATGCGGAAGATATCGCGCTGACCATTCACGCCCACCCGACCCTGCACGAATCTGTTGGCCTGGCCGCAGAAGTGTACGAAGGCAGCATTACCGACCTGCCAAACCCGAAAGCGAAGAAGAAGTAACCCTTCGCAACGGTAAAAAAGCGGCTGAAAAGCCGCTTTTTTTATGCCTGCAATCCGCTCAGCGACGGTGCATTCTTCCCCCCGGATGGCTGAACATGGCGAGGTGCTGCTCACCCCGCCAGCTGTTTTGCGGCGGGTGGCGCCGGGCTAATTCACCCGCCGGGTGAGCGGCCATATTCGGGTGCGATGCCGGGGTATGGTGCGTGGCGTGCGGCTGCCCGTGACTGTGCTGGCTGTCGTGGTGATCGTCGTGGTGGTCATCGTGGTGATTGTCATGATGCCCGTCGTCGTGGTGATCATCGTGGTGATCGTCATGGTGATCATCGTCGTGATGGTCGTCATCATGATGATGATGGTTATCCCCGTAGATATCGCTGACGACCGCCCAGGAGGTTGCTGCCCCCAGACCATAACCCAGCCCTGTTACCAGGCTGCGGGTAAACTGCTGCCCGGCGGAAGGGCGGGGTGGCGCAACGGTAACGACCGGCGCGACAGGTGCGGAATAGAAAAATGCCGGAGCATAATGCTGTGGGGCAGGCACCGGGACAGGCGGCGGATTTTTGTGCTCCGCCGCTGCGCCATAAACCGGGTGACGGGCCACCTCCGGGTGGTGGTGCCCGGAGGGGCTTTGTGGTGCTGCGGGCGGTGTGGCCGGGGCCTCAGCCACGGTGGCCGGTATCCGGCTGTGAACATACAGCACACCGGAGGCGGCCAGCATCCCGGCGCTGCACAGCAGGGTAACCAGATGGGGTTTAATGGTCAGAGTCATACGGGTCTCCCGGTATCCGGAAGGACACCTGTGATTGCAACAACCGGGGGCGGCTGTTTCCGGCGAGTATAATGAGGGCGGGCAGGGTATTTTTTGACTTTTAGGGGGATGTTGTCACTTATGGTGATTAGTCGCCTGCTTATGTTACCGGCGCGTGTCAGAAAACCCTCTGGCGGTATGATTTTTAAGTATTAACGATTCAGCTACAATTTTATGTTGTATTTTTGTAAACAATTTAACACTCCGCCAAAATCCTGCTATGCTGGCCGTCGCGGGCTCGCGCATAAACCCTACAAACTGCTGTCTCACAGGAGCGTGAAGAGAATCGGGCGGGCACCGTTTAAATAATGAGAGCGAGGAGAGACGTCGTGCTAGAAGAATACCGTAAGCACGTAGCTGAGCGTGCCGCCGAGGGGATTGTACCCAAGCCCTTAGATGCAACCCAAATGGCCGCACTCGTTGAGCTGCTGAAAAGCCCGCCTGCTGGCGAAGAAGAATTTCTGTTGGACCTGCTGACCAATCGCGTGCCGCCTGGTGTGGATGAAGCGGCTTATGTTAAAGCGGGTTTCCTTGCGGCTGTCGCCAAAGGCGAAGCATCCTCCCCGCTGGTTAGCCCGGAAAAAGCCATTGAACTGCTGGGAACCATGCAGGGCGGCTACAACATTCACCCTCTGATTGATGCGCTGGACAACGACAAACTGGCGCCCATTGCTGCGAAAGCGCTTTCCCACACCCTGCTGATGTTCGATAACTTCTACGATGTAGAAGAAAAAGCCAAAGCCGGTAATACCTACGCACAGCAGATCCTGAAATCCTGGGCGGAGGCGGAGTGGTTTTTATCCCGCCCGCAGCTGGCAGACAAGCTGACCGTAACCGTCTTTAAAGTGACCGGTGAAACCAACACCGACGATCTGTCCCCGGCGCCAGATGCCTGGTCACGCCCGGATATTCCGCTGCACGCCCTGGCGATGCTGAAAAACGCCCGTGACGGGATCGACCCGGATCAGCCCGGCAGTGTTGGCCCGATCAAACAGATCGAGGCCCTGAGCCAGAAAGGCTTCCCGCTGGCCTACGTGGGTGACGTGGTCGGCACCGGCTCTTCCCGTAAATCGGCAACCAACTCGGTGCTGTGGTTTATGGGCGACGATATCCCCTATGTGCCGAACAAACGCGGCGGTGGTGTGGTGCTGGGCGGCAAGATCGCGCCTATCTTCTTCAACACCATGGAAGATGCGGGCGCCCTGCCGGTAGAAGTGGACGTCTCTAACCTGAATATGGGCGATGTTATCGACATCTACCCGTACAAAGGGGAAGTGCGCAACCACGAAACCGACGAACTGCTGGCGACCTTTGAACTGAAAACCGACGTGCTGCTCGACGAAGTGCGCGCCGGCGGCCGTATCCCGCTGATTATCGGCCGCGGGCTGACCACCAGAGCCCGGGAATCCCTGGGGCTGGCGCACAGCGATGTGTTCCGCAAAGCGAAAGACGTGGCGCAAAGCAGCCGCGGCTTCTCACTGGCGCAGAAAATGGTTGGCCGCGCCTGTGGTGTGGAAGGTATTCGCCCGGGCACCTACTGCGAACCGAAAATGACCTCGGTAGGCTCCCAGGATACCACCGGGCCGATGACCCGTGACGAGCTCAAAGATCTGGCCTGTCTGGGCTTCTCTGCGGATCTGGTTATGCAGTCTTTCTGCCACACGGCGGCCTATCCGAAGCCGGTGGACGTTACCACCCACCACACCCTGCCGGACTTTATCATGAACCGGGGCGGCGTCTCCCTGCGCCCGGGGGATGGGGTTATCCACTCCTGGCTGAATCGCATGCTGCTGCCGGATACGGTGGGCACCGGTGGTGACTCCCACACCCGTTTCCCGATCGGTATTTCGTTCCCGGCAGGCTCCGGCCTGGTGGCCTTTGCTGCCGCAACGGGCGTGATGCCGCTGGATATGCCGGAATCGGTACTGGTGCGCTTTAAAGGGAAAATGCAGCCCGGGATCACCTTGCGTGATCTGGTGCATGCCATCCCTTACTACGCCATCCAGCAGGGTCTGCTGACCGTTGAGAAGAAAGGGAAGAAAAATATCTTCTCCGGCCGCATCCTGGAGATCGAAGGGCTGGCGGATCTGAAGGTTGAGCAGGCGTTCGAACTGACCGATGCCTCTGCTGAGCGCTCTGCGGCGGGCTGTACTATCAAGCTGGATAAAGCGCCGATCATTGAGTACCTGAACTCGAATATCGTTCTGCTGAAGTGGATGATCGCCGAAGGTTACGGGGATCGTCGTACGCTGGAGCGCCGTATTCAGGGGATGGAAAAATGGCTGGCGGATCCGCAACTGCTGGAAGCCGACGCCGATGCAGAATACGCCGCGGTGATCGACATTGATCTTAATGAGATCAAAGAGCCTATCCTGTGTGCGCCAAACGATCCGGATGATGCCCGCCTGCTGTCTACCGTTGCCGGGGATAAGATTGACGAGGTGTTCATCGGCTCCTGTATGACCAACATCGGCCACTTCCGCGCGGCGGGTAAACTGCTGGACAGCCACAAAGGCCAGCTGCCGACCCGTCTGTGGGTGGCACCGCCCACCAGGATGGATGCGGCTCAGCTTACTGAAGAGGGCTACTACAGCGTATTTGGTAAGAGCGGGGCGCGTATCGAGATCCCGGGCTGTTCACTGTGTATGGGTAACCAGGCGCGGGTAGCGGATGGCGCCACAGTGGTGTCTACCTCCACCCGTAACTTCCCGAACCGTCTGGGCACCGGTGCCAATGTGTATCTGGCCTCTGCGGAGCTGGCGGCGGTGGCTTCTCTGCTCGGCAAGTTGCCAACACCGGCCGAGTATCTGGCCTTTATTGGCAAAGTGGATGAGAGCGCGGCGGATACCTACCGCTACCTCAACTTTGACCAGCTGACCCAGTACACGGAAAAAGCCGACGGCGTGATTTTCCAGACTGCAGTGTAAGCAGGCAGTATCACCCGTAAGGGCCCTTCGGGGCCCTTTTTTATTGCCGGTTTGCCTGCGCTGCTGCACATTTGGCCGAACGGCTGCGTTATTGTTGTGAATTGTGGGGGCCGCCCGTTATGCCCACTGCTTTTCTGCCCCCGACCAGCGATAATAAAAGCATGGAGGCGAGGGGCAGTCACCTCGTCCCGGCTGTGAGGACAACATGATGGATTACGAATTTCTGCGCGATATTACCGGCAACGTTAAAGTACGTATGTCGATGGGCCACGAAGCCGTGGGGCACTGGTTTAATGAAGAAGTGAAAGACAACCTGGCACTGCTCAGCGAAGTTGAACAGGCCGCCGAATCTGTTAAAGGCAGTGAGCGCCAGTGGCAGAAAGCGGGCCACGAATATACCCTGTGGCTGGATGGCGAAGAGGTGATGATCCGCGCTAACCAGCTGGAATTCAGCGGCGATGAAATGGAAGAGGGCATGAGCTATTACGATGAAGAGAGCCTCTCCCTGTGCGGCGTGGAGGACTTTCTCCAGGTGGCCAGTGCCTACCGGGAGTTTCTGGCACATAACCGCTAATTTTTCGCACTTTCCCCACCAGTGCAGCAGGGCGCTGCTGCACTGTTTCCCGCCCTCTTGCCCGAATCCCAACCATGATTAAATAAAATCAAATCATCAGCTTGTAGTAATTCTAAAGTACAGCTGCGCCTGCTCTGGTTAATTTTTGACTGAATACAATCACGTTGATTAATTCCACTCAATGTGAGGCCAGTATGAATCTTAAACAGGCAATAGAAAAAATTCCTGGCGGAATGATGGTGGTCCCGCTGGTGTGTGGCGCGCTGCTGAATACGTTTACCCCCGGGGCCCTGGAAATTGGCGGCTTTACCAGCGCGCTGTTTAAACAGGGGGCACCTGCGCTTATCGGGGCCTTTTTGCTGTGTATGGGGGCCGGGATCAGTGTGAAAGCCGCCCCGCAGGCGTTACTCCAGGGGGGCACTATCACCCTGACTAAGTTACTGGTCGCTATTGTGCTCGGCCTGGGGGTGGAAAAATTATTTGGCGCGCAGGGTCTTTTCGGCCTGTCCGGTGTGGCGCTGATTGCCGCCATGAGCAACTCTAACGGCGGGCTCTATGCGGCCCTGGTCGGGGAGTTTGGCAATGAGCGCGACGTGGGGGCCATTTCGATACTGTCACTGAATGACGGGCCCTTTTTTACCCTGATTGCCCTGGGGGCCGCCGGTATGGCGAATATCCCGCTTATCGCGCTGGTGGCCGTGCTGGTGCCGCTGGTGGTGGGGATGACGCTCGGCAATCTTGACCCGCAGATGCGCGATTTTCTCACCCGGGGCGGCCCTGTGCTTATCCCCTTTTTCGCTTTTGCCCTCGGGGCCGGTATTAATCTGGAGACCCTGCTACAGGGCGGTATGGCGGGCATTTTGCTGGGCGTGCTGACGACCTTTATCGGGGGCTGGTTCACCATCCGGGCCGATCGCCTGGTGGGGGGCTCGGGGATTGCCGGGGCGGCGGCGTCCAGCACGGCCGGTAATGCGGTCGCCACACCGCTGGCGATAGCCCAGGCCGATCCGGCGCTGGCGGAGGTGGCCGCCTCTGCCGCCCCGCTGATTGCCACCTCGGTGATCACAACCGCCATTCTGACACCGTTACTCACCTCCCGGGTGGCGAAACGCTATGCCGCCAGACCGGCCCAGGGAGGGGAAAAAGCATGAAAATGGTCGTGATTGCGGATGATTTCACCGGGGCAAATGATACCGGCGTGCAGCTGGCCCGCAAAGGTGCCCGTACCGACGTGTTACTCAGCGAACGGCAAAGCCCGCTGCGGCGCTGCGATGTGCTGGTGATTAACACTGAAAGCCGGGCGCTGCCCGCAGATCAGGCGCGCCAGCGCGTGCAGGCCGCCCTGGCCCCCTGGTGCGGCGGCGGGGAGGCCGTGCAAATCTACAAAAAAATAGACTCCACCTTTCGCGGCAACGTGGGGGCGGAGATTGAGGCCGCCATGGCGGCCTGCGGGGCGGTGCTGGCTATTGTGGCGGCGGCTATCCCGGCCGCCGGGCGCACAACCCACAACGGGCGGTGCCTGGTCAACGGGGTGCCTCTGGACGAGACCGAGTTTGCCAGTGATCCCAAAACCCCGATCGTCTCTTCGCGGATCAAAACCCTGATCAGCCAGCAAACCCGCACCGGGGTTCAGGAGCTGGATCTTGCCACATTGCGCAGCCCGGCACTGCCGGAGCGGCTGAAGGCTGCAGGGCGCAGCGGCCCCTGCATTCTGGTGGTGGATGCCGAGTCTGATGCTGATCTGGCCCTGCTGGCCCGCCATGCCACAGCGCTGACCGTGCCCTACCTGCTGGTGGGGGCTGCCGGTCTGGCAAACACGCTGGACCCCCGCCTGTTTATGGCTCCGCGCCAGCCGTTGCCGGTGCTGGTTGTTGCCGGCTCCATGAGCGAGGCCACCCGGGAGCAGATTGCTTTTGCCGCCCGGGAGGATGCGGTCGGCATTGTCGATATCGATGTGGCCAGCCTGACAGGCAGCGAGCCTGCCGTTGCCTGTCGCCGGTGGGTGGCAGAGGCGGTGGCCCTGCTACAGGCCCGGCGGCATTGCGTGCTGCGCACCTGCCGCGATAGTGCGGATCGCCACCGTATTGACGGGCTCTGTGCCCGCAGCGGTCTGAGCCGCAGGCAACTGGGGGAGCGCATCAGCCGCGCACTGGGGGAGATCACCGTCGATATTATCCGCAACACCCGGCCAGGCGGCCTGTTTCTTACCGGGGGCGATATGGCTATCGCCGTGGCCCGGGCCCTGGGGGCGGAAGGCTACCGTATTGCTGCTGAGGTGGCCCCCTGTGTGCCCTGTGGCACCTTTATTAACAGCGATATTGACGATTTACCGGTGATAACCAAAGCCGGTGGGTTTGGTGGCATCACCACCCTGCGGGACGCATTACACTACGTTGAGGAGATGTACAGTGGCAAATAAGACAATTGCTATCACCATGGGGGATCCCGCCGGTATCGGCCCTGAGATCATTATTAAAACCCTGGCCCGGGGGGCGCTGGCGGGGGCCCCTGCGGTTGTGGTGGGCTGCCTGGCAACCTTGCGGCGTATTCAGGCCGCCGGGATTGTGCCTGCGGCAGAATTACGGCCGGTTCAGGCCGTCAGCGAGGCGCGCTTTGCCCCCGGGGTTATTCATGTTATCGATGAGCCGCTGGCCAGCCCCGGGGAGCTGGTGCCCGGGCAGCTTCAGGCCCAGGCCGGGGATCTGGCCTGGCGCTGTGTCACGCGGGCAACGGCGCTGGCGCAGGCAGGCCAGGTTCAGGGCATTGCCACCGCCCCGCTGAACAAAGAGGCGCTGCACCTGGCCGGGCACATGTATCCGGGGCATACGGAGCTGCTGGCGAGCTTAACGGGCTGTAAAGAGTACGCCATGGTGCTGTATACGGATACGTTAAAAGTCATCCACGTCTCTACCCATGTTGCGCTGGGGAGATTCCTCGCCACCCTGAATGCCCGGCGTATTGAGACGGTTATCGGGCTTGCGGACCGTTTTCTCCGGCGGGTGGGGTATAGCGCTCCGCGGATTGCGGTGGCCGGGGTAAACCCTCATGCGGGGGAGAATGGCCTGTTTGGCGATGAGGAGATAACCACGGTGACCCCCGCGATCATGGCGGCCCGTGCCCGGGGTATTGACGTGCAGGGCCCGTGCCCGCCGGATACGGTCTTTCTGCAGGCCCGGGAAGGGCAGTTCGACATGGTGGTCGCCATGTACCATGACCAGGGACATATTCCGCTGAAACTGCTGGGGTTCTATGACGGGGTGAATATTACCGCCGGGTTGCCTTTTATCCGGACATCGGCAGACCACGGAACCGCGTTTGACATCGCCTGGAGCGGAAAAGCCAGCCCTGAGAGCATGGCTGCCGCCGTCCGGCTTGCCATCGCGCTTGCGTAATCACCATGAAGCAGCAGCGCCGCCTGGAGCAGATCCTCGACTATCTGAAAAGCCATAATCTGGCCACGGTCGGGCAACTGGTGGCCGCGATTGATGCCTCTCCGGCCACCATCCGGCGCGATCTTATCCGCCTGGACGGGCAGGGGATGATCACCCGCAGCCACGGCGGCGTTGTGCTTAACCGGTTTATTCCCGGCCAGCCGACAACCGGCGAAAAACAGTGGCGCAACCGGCAGCAGAAGCTCGCCATTGCCCGTTACGGCGCAAGCCTGATTAACCCGGGGGATACGGTTATCCTGGATGCGGGCACCACCACCCTGGCGCTGGCGCACCAGATCACCCATTTACCCCTGCGGGTGATCACAACCGATCTGCATATCGCGCTTTTTCTGGCGGCCAGTCAGCAGATTGAGGTCACCATCACCGGCGGGCGGATTGATGATTCCAGCCAGTCCTGCATTGGCGATCACGGCCGCCGTTTGCTGCGTGGTATCTACCCTGATGTGGCGTTTATCAGCTGTAACTCCTGGAGCCTGGAAAAAGGGATCACTACGCCCACGGAGGAGAAAGCCGGGTTAAAGCAGGATTTAATTGCCAGTGCCCGGCGCCGGGTACTGGTGGCAGACAGCAGCAAATACGGGGCCTATTCCATGTACTGTGTGGCCCCGCTGGCCACGCTGACGGATATGATAACCGATGGCGCACTGGCTACTGAGGTGGTCAGGCAACTGAAGGTGCTGCCCGGTAATCTGCACCTGGCCTGATTACCGGCAACCTGAAATAGGGGGAGGGGGTTATTTTACGTAGGCCAGCAGGCTCAGGGAGTCCCGGGACAGCGCTTTACATTTTTTCTCCACCGGCACGGCAATACCGCTCAGATCGCGGTAGCTCTCTTCGCCCATGGCTTTCATGTTGAAGCTGTCGTAATTGCTTAAATCCCACTGATTTTGCTGGGCGAAAAACACCAGCGCGCGCCTGATCTGACTATTCGGTAAATTCTGGTAGCCACAATCATTTTTCAGAAAAACGAACACCGCGGTCAGGTCTGCTATATCTTCTGCTTCAGACTCACTCAACGCATGGCTGCTGGCAGAAAAGCTAAGAATGCTGCTCAGCAATGTCACCCTGACAAACTTCTTCATCGTGTCTACCACTCATTTCCGGGGTGTAGACGTTACCATATTTCGGAGGATTCCAGTGATAATTATTACGCCGTATTTCCCGGTTTTACGTCATTTTCATTCTACGCCTGGCGCAACATAAGGACAGCACAGAGCACTTAATCGCGTCAGCATAAAGTATGACACACTCATCTTCTGGTAACCTGTGCCACTCTGGTCAGAAAAGATGCGCAGGGATGCCGACACACTATAAGGAACTGAAAATGGAGCGTCGTCAGTTTATCAAGTTGTCCGCTGCCCTCGGGGCATACAGTTTGTTACCGTTGTGGAGCCAGCGTGTATACGCGGCGGGTCTGCCGCCGTTACCGATCCCTGAGCTGCTGGAGCCTGATGCCAGCAGCACCATCAAATTACGTATCCGCCAGGGGAAAACCCGCATGGCGGGCCACAATGCCACTACCTGGGGATATAACGGCAACCTGCTGGGGCCGGCGCTGAAACTTAAGCGCGGCAAGCCGGTGACTATCGCCATCAACAACGGGCTGGCGGTCCCTACCACGGTTCACTGGCATGGCCTGGAAGTGCCGGGCGAGGTTGACGGCGGCCCCCACGGGATAATCCCCCCCGGGGGCGATCGCCAGGTGTCGTTTACCCCGGAACAACCCGCCGCCACCTGCTGGTTCCACCCGCATCTGCACGGTCAGACCGGGCACCAGGTGGCCCAGGGGCTGGCCGGGCTGGTGCTGATTGATGATACCCCCGCCCTGCAACTGATGCTGCCAAAGCAGTGGGGAGTTGATGATATTCCGCTGATTATCCAGGATAAACGCTTTGATAATCAGGGTAATATCGATTACCAGCTGGATGTTATGAGCGCGGCAGTGGGCTGGTTTGGCGACACGCTGCTGTGTAACGGTGTCGCCTACCCGGAGCACGCCACCCCCAAAGGCTGGCTGCGTTTGCGGATACTGAATGGCTGTAATGCCCGCTCCCTGAATCTTGCCGCCAGCGACGGGCGCCCGCTGTATGTGACAGGCAGCGACGGTGGCCTGCTGGGTGAGCCGGTACAGCTGAGTGAACTGGCGATGATGCCAGGGGAGCGCTTTGAAGTGCTGGTGGATACCAGCAACGGCAAGCCGTTTGATATTGTCACCCTGCCGGTATCGCAGATGGGGATGAGCATCGCCCCCTTTGACCAGCCCCGGCCGGTGGTGCGGATCCAGCCGTTACGCATCCCCGCATCCGGGTTGCTGCCGGATACGCTGATCCCCCAGGAGCGGCTCCCCTCCACCGACGGTCTGGAGGTGCGCACGCTGCAACTGGGTATGGATCCGCGGCTGGATATGCAGGGTATGCAGGCGCTGATGGAGCGCTATGGCGCCCAGGCAATGGGCGGCATGCACCATGGTATGGGCAATATGCATCAGGGCATGGGCGGTATGCACCAGGGCATGGGGGAGCACGGTGCCCACGGCGGCGGCTCGCTGGATCTGATGCATGCCAACACCATCAACGGCAAACCCTTCGATATGAACCAGCCGGGCTTTGCGGTGCCGCTGGGTAAATACCAGCGCTGGATCATTTCCGGGGAGGGCGACATGATGCTGCACCCGTTCCATATTCACGGCACCCGGTTTCGCATTCTGAGTGAGAACGGCCAGCCGGTAGCGGCCCATCGTCAGGGCTGGAAGGATATGGTCCGCGTGGAAGGGAAGCGCAGTGAGGTACTGGTGAAGTTTGACTATGTGGCCCGGGCAGAGCACGCCTATATGGCCCACTGCCACCTGCTGGAGCACGAAGATACCGGCATGATGGTCGGGTTTACTGTCGGCTGACAAGGGTAGCCCCCGCCCGCAGGCGGGGGCTATCGCGTCAGGTGCGCAGGCCGCGCCCGCTCTGGATAAGCCACCAGCACAGGGCATAGAAGGCGATAATAAAGACCACCAGCACGCCAAAGGTCAGGCTGAGCGCCACATCATGAATGCCGAGAAAGCCAAAGCGGAACCCGCTTATCATATAAACGATAGGGTTCAGACGGGACAATCCCTGCCAGAACGGCGGTAACAGCGCCAGGGAGTAAAACACCCCGCCCAGGTAGGTCAGCGGTGTCAGCACAAATGTCGGGATCAGGCTGATATCGTCAAAGGTTTTGGCGAATACCGCGTTGAGCAGACCGGCCAGCGAAAACAGCACCGCCGTCAGCAACAGGGTCAGGGCGACAAACAGCCAGGAGTGCACCTGGAAGGGGACAAAAAATAGCGAAATCGCCGTTACCAGAATGCCCACGCACAGCCCGCGCGCCACGCCACCGCCCACATAACCGGCAATGATCACATGGGTGGGAACCGGTGCCACCAGCAACTCTTCAATGTTGCGCTGGAACTTCGCGCTGAAGAAAGAAGAGGCCACGTTCGCGTAGGCGTTGGTGATCACCGCCATCATAATCAGCCCCGGGACGATAAACTGCATATAGCTAAAGCCATGCATATCGCCGATCCGGGAGCCGATTAAATTGCCGAAGATAATAAAATAGAGCGTCATGGTGATCACTGGCGGAACCAGTGTCTGAACCCAGATGCGCATAAAACGGTGGATCTCTTTGGTCCAGATGCTCTTCAGGGCCACCCAGTACAGGCGCATCATGCGGATTCCCCTTTTTTCTTGTGTACCAGTGAAACAAATAACTCTTCCAGGCGGTTAGCCTTGTTGCGCATACTCAGCACCTGAATCCCCTGGGCGCTTAGCTGGGCGAAGACACTGTTAATGCCCTGTTCGCGCAGCACTTCCACCTCCAGGGTGGCGGTGTCCAGAAGCCGGTATTTATAGCCCTCCAGCTGCGGAAGGGCGCTTTTAGCGGCCAGATCGAGGATAAACGTCTCCGATTTCAGGGTCGCCAGCAGGGCTTTCATGGTGGTGTTCTCCACCAGCTCCCCGTGCTGAATAATACCGATATGGCGGCAGAGCATTTCTGCCTCTTCCAGATAGTGAGTGGTGAGAATAATGGTGGTGCCGCCGTCGTTCAGGTTCTTCAGAAAACCCCACATGGAGCGGCGCAGCTCAATATCGACCCCGGCGGTGGGCTCGTCAAGGATCAACAGCTTCGGTTCATGCATCAGCGCTCTGGCAATCATCAGGCGGCGCTTCATCCCGCCGGAGAGCATTCGCGCGCGCTCGTTGCGTTTTTCCCACAGATCAAGCTGGGTGAGGTACTTCTCGCTGCGGGCGATCGCGTCTTTGCGATCCACACCGTAATAGCCCGCCTGGTTGACCACGATCTGCTGTACGGTTTCAAACGGGTTAAAGTTAAACTCCTGGGGGACCAGCCCCAGCTGGCGCTTGGCGTTGACCACATCGCGGTCCAGATCATAGCCAAAAACGCGCACCTGGCCGGAGGTCTTATTCACCAGCGAGCTGATAATACCGATAGTGGTGGATTTCCCGGCACCGTTAGGGCCCAGCAGCGCGTAAAAATCGCCGGCCTCCACCTGTAAATCGATACCCCGCAGGGCCTGCACGCCCCCGGCGTAAGTTTTGGTGAGTTGCGAAAGTTCCAGTGCAATTGTCATGAATGTAATATCGCCTGTGATGACTTTTTTGATAATTTCTGCAGCCCGGCCTGCTGGCACAAAGGCATCAGAATATATCGGGTTTAAAAAGAAAACGAGTTGCTCTATATTACTGCAACGTATTTATCCTGGTTACAGGTTATTAACTTCTAATGAAAGACATTGATACACTCATCAGCAATAACCGTCTGTGGTCAAAAATGCTGGGTGAGGAGAACCCGGGTTTTTTTGAGAATCTGGCGCAAGCACAAAAACCCCGCTTTCTGTGGATTGGATGCTCTGATAGCCGCGTACCGGCAGAACGGTTAACTGGCCTTGAACCTGGTGAGCTGTTTGTTCACCGCAACGTGGCAAACCTGGTTATCCATACGGATCTTAACTGCCTGTCTGTGGTCCAGTACGCCGTTGATGTGCTGGAAGTCGAACACATTATTATCTGCGGCCACTACGGTTGCGGTGGAGTGCAGGCTGCGGTAGAAAACCCGGAGCTGGGCCTGATTAACAACTGGCTGCTGCACATCCGCGATATCTGGTTTAAGCACAGCTCCCTGCTGGGGGAACTGCCCGCCGAGCGCCGCCTGGACACCCTGTGTGAACTGAACGTGATGGAGCAGGTATACAACCTGGGCCACTCCACGATTATGCAGTCTGCCTGGAAACGCGGCCAGCGCGTGACTATCCATGGCTGGGCGTATGGTATTCACGACGGGTTACTGCGCGATCTGGATGTGACCGCAACCAGCCGTGAATCACTGGAGCAGCAATACCGCAACGGGATCTCTAACCTGAAGCTGACCCACCACAGCCATAAGTGATCACGCGGTAGCGTATCAGGGGCCTTCCGGCCCCTTTTTTATTCGTCCAGCAGCGTCACTTTGCCAACATAGGGCAGGTGGCGGTAGTTCTGGGCGTAGTCGATACCGTAGCCGACCACGAACTCGTCCGGAATGGAAAAGCCGATGTATTTCACATCCACATTCACTTCGCGGCGGGAGGGTTTGTCCAGCAGGGTGCAGATAGCCAGTGATTTCGGCTCACGCAGGCGCAGGATCTCGCTAACCCGGGAGAGGGTATTACCGGAGTCGATGATATCTTCCACGATCAGCACGTCTTTACCGCGGATGTCTTCATCCAGATCTTTGAGGATTTTCACATCCCGGGTGCTGGCCATGCCGCTGCCATAGCTGGAGGCGGTCATAAAATCCACTTCATGCCCGACATGCACTTCACGGCACAGATCCGCCATAAAGATAAACGAGCCGCGCAGTAAACCCACCAGCACCATATCACTGCCGCTGTCGCGGTAATCTTCAGTGATCTGACGCCCCAGCGCCGCAACACGCGCTTTGATCTCCGCTTCCGGAATCATCACTTCAACAGTATGTTTCATTTACCCAACCAAATGATTTATATGAAAAATCATCGGCATCTGCCTGTTTTTTAGCCAGTGCCGGATATTCAGGCGTTGCAGTATATCAGTAAATCCCCGTGGGTTGGTCAACCTTAATAAAAAGGGTCATTTTTTTTATTCCCGTGACCCCTGACCGGTACAGGTTTGCGCACCACGCTACACTGAGAAACGCAAACAAGGAGGGATACGATGCTGGGATGGGTGATTGCCTGCCATGATTATGCGGCGCTGGATATTCTCCAGGGCCTGGAGCAACGCTTTGGCCACCAGGAGCAATGCCTGGCGGTGAATTACTGGCAAGGGCTTAGCGCAAATATGCTGGGACGCATGATGTGCGATGCATTACACCGGGTAGATAGCGGCGACGGGGTTATCTTCCTGACGGATAAAACCGGGGCGGCCCCCTACCGGGCGGCGGCGCTGCTCAGCCATAAACATGCCCATTGTGAAGTGATATCGGGTGTGAATCAGGCGCTGCTGACGGATATGCTCCCGCTGCGCACGCAGCTGAGCAGCCAGCTGTTCCGGGAGCGTATTGTCACCGCCGGGGGGGACGGGGTCACCAGCCTGTGGCATCAGCAGCAAAAGAACCCGCCTTTCCGGTTACGCCGTAGCGGATAATTTGGTACTGGCCCGGGGTTTGCTACAATCCGGGCTATTCCTTTCCCGAAGGCGAACGCCTGCAGTAGCCGTGCTATGTATTTGCGTCTTGTTTTTTGTCTGTTATTACTGACCGGCCTGCCGGTCCAGGGCCGGATGCTGTCCGGCCACACGGAAACCCCTCTTCTGTATATGCAAACCCGCGAACCGGCCGCTATCTGGTCCCGGGTGGGGGATAAGGTTATCCCTGTGGGGACCCTTGCTGGCGGGCAGCTGATTGCCGTGGTGCCGACGGTGGCGGACTACTACGAATTCACCTTTGGCTTTGGCAACGGTTTTATTGATAAGGCGCACCTGAAGCCGGTGTTGGCTACCCGGCGGGTGGAAGACAGCCTGGGCGACCTGCATAACCCGCCCACCAACCAGAATTTGCTGACCTTCCAGGACGTCACCATCTATAGCGGCCCGGCCAATGACAGTGATCCGCTGGGGACGCTGGCGGCCAATTTACGCTACCCGATTATTGGCAAACTCAAAGATCGCCTCAACCAGACCTGGTATCAGATCCGGATTGGCGGCCGTCTGGGGTGGGTGAGTAGCCTGGATGCTGAGCTGGATAACGGCATCGCGATTCTCACTTACCACCACATCCTGCGCGATGAAGAAAACACCCGCTTTCGCCACACGTCAACGACGACCTCCGTCGTGGCGTTCAGTAATCAGATGACCTGGCTGCGCGAGCAGGGCTATAGCACCCTGACCATGTATCAGTTGGAGGGCTACCTGCGTAACCGGCTCAACGTACCGGCCAAATCGGTGGTGGTCACCTTTGATGACGGGCTGAAATCGGTCTCCCGCTATGGCTGCCCGATTCTGCGTGAAAACGGTATCCACGCCACGGCGTTTATTGTCTCATCACGCATTAAGCGCCACCCGCAACAGTGGAACCCGGTGTCGCTGCAGTTTATGAGCCTCGGGGAGCTGGCCGAATGCCGGGATGTGCTGGATCTGCAGTCCCACACCCATTTCCTGCACCGGGTTAATGCCGATCACCGCCCGGTGCTGCTGAGCCGCAGCTACCATAATATTCTGTTTGATTTTGAGCGCTCCCGCCGGGCGCTGGAGCAGTTTACGCCCCGGGTGTGGTATCTCTCCTACCCGTTCGGGGGCTATAACGCAAATGCGGTGCATGCGGCCAGTGCGGCGGGGTTCCATATGGCGGTTACCACGGTGCGGGGGAAGGTGAAACCGGGGGATAATTTACTGCTGCTAAAACGGCTGTATATTCTGCGCACCGACTCACTGGATGTGATGGCCCGGCTGATTTCGAACCGCTCCTGATACAAAAACGCCCCCGGGCGGGGGCGTCAGACCATTATGCAACCTGAACCGGCACCGCTTTCGCTTTGCGTTTCATGTTGTTGTCTTCATCAAAGTAGGCCACTTTCGGCTGCCAGGTGCGCGCCTGTTCATCCGGGACCGTGATGTAGCTGGCAATGATCATGATGTCGCCCACATCCGCACAGTGTGCGGCGGCGCCATTCACAGAAATAATTTTAGAACCGCGTTCTGCGGCAATCGCGTAGGTAGAGAAGCGCTTACCGTTGGTGACGTTATAAATATCGATGGCTTCATATTCCAGAATGCCGGCCGCCTCAAGGAAATTCTGGTCAATAGCGCAGGAGCCTTCATAGTGAAGGTCTGCCTGGGTCACTCTGACGCGGTGGAGTTTGCCTTGCAGCATTGTACGAATCATGGCTTAAACCTTAGTGACTAAAAGAACGAACAGAGCGGGGCTGCCCCCGCCGGACTATTATCGCGGGCAGTATTGCCCGTTTTTTCACCGCTGTCTACTTATGCCAGTTCTACCTGCATATTGTCGATCAGGCGGGCTTCACCCAGCCAGGCGGCCATCAGAATCACGGCGCGTTTGCTTTCTGCCGTCAGTGATTCCAGAGTGTCTGCGTCGCGGATTTGCAGATCGTCTGCCCGGAAGCCTTTCTCATTCAGGGACATGGCGGCCAGGGTGAGGATCTCTTCTTCATCGCGATCGCCGGCGCGCAGTTTATCTGCCACTTCGCTCAGCACCTGGTGCAGGCCCGGGGCGATTTTACGCTGTTCGCTGGTCAGATAACCGTTGCGTGAACTGAGGGCCAGACCATCTTTGGCGCGCATAATAGGCACACCAATAATCTCAATGTCATAGCCCATATCGGCAACCATTTTGCGCAGCAGCGCCAGTTGCTGAAAGTCTTTCTCACCGAAGCAGGCAATGTCCGGCTGGATCATGTTGAACAGCTTACTGACAATGGTCGACACGCCGCGGAAATGGCCCGGACGGCTGGCGCCTTCCAGAATGGTGGACAGCCCGGGGACATCCACATAGGTCTGTTTTTCAAGGCCTTTCGGGTAGATTTCCTGCACGGCCGGGGCGAAGACCAGATCCACACCACGGCGGTTCAGTTTTTCGCAATCTTCCTGCAGGGTGCGCGGGTAGCGCGCCAGATCTTCCGGGCGATCAAACTGCATGGGGTTAACAAAAATACTTACCGCTACGACATCCGCCCGGGCTCTGGCTTCGTCTACCAGTTTCATGTGCCCGTCGTGCAGGTTACCCATGGTGGGCACCAGCGCAACGCGTTTGCCTTCCTGACGCCAGCGCCGTACTTGCTGGCGTAACTGGGGTAAGGTTTCGATAATTAACACAACCGTTCTCCTGTCAGTAGAAACTGTGCTCGTCAGCCGGGAAGGCTTCCGATTCAACCTCGGCAATATACTGGCGTACCGCTGCGCGGATATCGCCGGTTTGTGCGAGGAAATTTTTTGAGAATTTAGGCGTGTGACCGCCGGTGATCCCCAGCGCATCATGCATGACCAGAATCTGGCCATCCGTACCTTTACCGGCCCCGATCCCGATAACCGGAATACTCAGCGCCTGGGTGATACGTTCAGCCAGCGGCGCGGGCACACACTCCAGCACCAGTAACTGGGCGCCTGCGGCTTCAATTGCCAGCGCATCGTCAAACAGGGTCTGGGCGGCTTCATCACCGCGGCCCTGCACTTTGTAGCCGCCAAAAATATTCACGGACTGAGGGGTCAGCCCCAGGTGACCACACACCGGTACGGCGCGTTCGGTGAGCATTTTCACCGTGTCGGCCAGCCAGCGGCCTCCTTCGATTTTGACCATATTGGCCCCGGCGCGCATCACGGTGGCGGCGTTTTCAAACGCCTGCTCTGGTGTGGCGTAGGCCATAAACGGCAGGTCGGCCATCAGCAGGCTCAGGGGCGCGCCGCGGCGGACAATTTGCGTGTGGTAGGCAATTTCATCAACGGTAACAGGCAGAGTAGAGTCATGGCCCTGAACGGTCATGCCGAGTGAGTCACCCACCAGCAATACGCCAATACCCTCTTCGGCAAACAGTTTGGCGAAGCTGTATTCATAAGCGGTGATGGTGGCGAATTTTTTATGCTGTTGTTTCAGCTGGCGTAGATTTGCAACGGTCGTCGGTTTCATAATACCCCGGACGGCTATTCCTCTGACATCTGAGTCTGGATCAGGCGCTAACAACACAGTCTGACTGGCCCGGGGGCGCGCTATTGCGGCAACCTGCGTAGCCATACCCGCTGTCAGAAACGAAAAAGCCTGGCTGTGAATAGATAGCGCATTCTGTAAGATATGGGCCAGGATTGCCAATGTTTTGAGGGGCGATTAGCGGTAAAAGGCACTAATCGCCGACCCGGCGCGGGCTAGTCTGCGCAATCGTTGTCCTGCCAGCGGGGCGGGGGAGGATCGGATAGCTCACTCAGGCACTGTTTCAGGCTTTCACCGGTCGGGAAAACCAGATCCGGGGCAATCTCATACAGCGGCCACAGCATAAACATCCGGTTGTGCATATCGTAGTGCGGTACGGTCAGGCGCGGGGTATTAATCTGTTGATTGCCAAACAGCATAATATCCAGATCAAGGGTGCGCGGTCCCCAGCGTTCGGCTTTACGCACCCGGCCACTTTCCTGCTCAATACGCTGGGTATTATCCAGTAACTGCTCCGGCGTCAGCGTGGTATCCAGCGCCACTGCCGCGTTGAGGTAGTCCGGCTGATCCTGCGGCCCCAGAGGAGGGGTGCGGTAAAACGCGGAGACCGCAACCACCGTGCTTTGTGGGATCTGCGCCAGCGCGCGCAGCGCGCCGGTAACCTGCTCCAGCGGAGAGGCCAGATTACTGCCCAGCGCAATATAACAGCGGATCACCCATTGCCCTCGCGGCGCGGTGCCGGGCGCTTGCGCGGGCGGCGCGGACGGCGGCGGGCAGGATCATCACCCAACTGGTTGATCATCTCTTTTTGTAACGGCGGCGCGGCAACCTGGAATTCAGCCCACCAGGTGGCCAGGCGTTGCAGCTCGCCGTTGTGCTCCACTTCAGCCCGCAGGGCGAGCAGATCAAAAGCGGCGCGGAATTTCGGATGCTCCATCAGCTTCCAGGCGCGACGCCCCTGGCGGCGGGACATCCGCAACTGTAGCTGCCAGATATCGCGAATCAGCGAGGTAATGCGCTTCGGAATCGCCAGCGCGCGGCAGGCTTCATCCAGCACATCGTTCATCGCCAGGGCGAAGGCGTCAAACCACGGCAGGCCGCTCTCCTGGGCCAGTTTCTGGGTCATCTCCAGCTGGGGATACCACAGCATGGCGGCAAACAGAAACGCCGGGTTCACCCGCATGTTGTTATGGATGCGGTTATCGGTATTTTTCAGCACCTGGGCGATGATGCGCTCCATCGGGCTGTCGCCGTTTTCGGTGAAGTAGCGCGTAATGGTCGGGAACAGGGGCTGAAAGAGTTGATATTCACACAGCAGGCGGTAGGTATTGTAGCCGTAGCCGGACTGCAATAACTTCAGCGACTCTTCATAAAGTCTGGCGGCGGGAACATCATTTAGCAGCGTAGACAGGCGCGGGATAGGCTCGCCGGTGGCGGGCTCAATGGTCATATTCAGTTTGGCGGCAAAGCGCACGGCGCGCAGCATGCGGACCGGATCTTCCCGGTAGCGGGTTTCCGGTGTGCCAATCAGGCGAATGATCCCGGCACGCAGATCGTTCAGGCCGCCCACATAATCCCGGACGGTAAAATCCGCAACGCTGTAGTAGAGGCTGTTAATGGTGAAATCCCGGCGCTGGGCGTCTTCTTCAATGGAGCCGAAGATATTGTCGCGCAGCAGCATGCCGTTCTGGCCGCGCTGGGACTGCTGGCGGTCGGCCTGCTCTTCGTGGTGGCCGCGAAAGGTCGCCACTTCAATGATTTCCGGGCCAAACATCACATGGGCCAGACGGAAACGGCGCCCCACCAGGCGGCAGTTACGGAACAGTTTACGCACCTGATCCGGGGTGGCGTTGGTGGTCACGTCGAAATCTTTTGGTTTTTTGCCCAACAGCAGATCACGCACACCGCCGCCGACCAGGTAGGCTTCGTATCCTGATTTATTCAGGCGATACAGCACCTTCAGCGCATTTTCACTGATGTCTTTACGCGAAATAGAGTGCTGCTCCCGGGGGATCACCGTTATGTGTGGTTGTGTGTCGCGCGCCGTCTCCACGCTATCATCGCGGTTCAACACCTTGCGGCAAAAATTAGCGACTCGGGTAAAAATAGTACACCTCGGTTGTGTCTGTATTAGGCCAAAAAAAACAGCGCATAATCATAGCTCAGAGTGGGGCATTTGAGAATGACGTATTGTTGCCCCTGCCTGGGGGATACGCGCCACAGACCAGTTGCGAACGGCCAGGGCCAGTATTTGCTCAAGGGATAAGTCCTGCCAGCCGGTGATGGCGGGCTGCTGTAAAAACTGCAGTGCCGCCAGAATAACCGGCCTGGCATCCCCCTGTGGCAGCGCTGGCGCATGGTTCTGCTTGGACAGTTTATTACCCTCGTGATTCAGCGCCAGGGGAAGATGCAGATAATCAGGCACCGGCCAGCCAAAGTGCTGATACAGCGAAATCTGGCGCACCGTGGGGGCTATCAGATCGGCACCGCGCACGATTTCCGTCACGCCCTGAAAATGGTCATCCACCACTACCGCCAGATTATAGGCAAATAAACCGTCCCGGCGGTGGATAATAAAATCTTCTGCCGCCATGGCTGGGTCTGCCACCAGCGGGCCACGCAGCACATCGTGAAACTGCGTGACCGGGTGCTGCTGGCGCAGGCGGATGGCGGCAGGCGTAGTGCCGGGTGTGCGCTGGTCGCGGCAGTGGCCGTCGTAAAATCCCCCCAGTTGCTGGACTCGGCTACGGGTACAGGTGCAGTAGTAGCTGAGCCCGCGCTGATGCAGCCACGCCAGGGCTTCCCGGTAGGCATCATGGCGCTGAGACTGCCAGAGCACGTCACCGTCCCAGTGCAGGCCGTAGTGTTCAAGCTGGTGCAGGATAGTCTGTGCGGCTCCGGGGATCTCCCGGGGGGGATCGATATCTTCAATGCGGACCAGCCAGCGACCCTGACGGGCGCGAGCCTGGAGGTAGCTGCCCAGTGCGGCGATCAGTGAGCCAAAATGCAGCTCGCCAGAAGGGGAGGGGGCAAATCGCCCGGTGTAATGTTTTCTTGCCATCTAAAAAATGAGGCGGGAAAATTCCCGCCTGTGTTTAGTATGTGGGTGAACCCGGCACTGTCAGCCTGCCATCTGCTTTTCGCGGATCTCTGCAAGGGTTTTGCAGTCGATGCACAAATCAGCAGTCGGACGCGCTTCAAGGCGGCGGATACCTATCTCAACGCCACAGGATTCGCAGAACCCGAAATCTTCGTCTTCTACTTTTTTCAGCGTTTTTTCGATCTTTTTGATCAGCTTGCGCTCGCGATCGCGGTTGCGTAATTCAAGGCTGAACTCTTCTTCCTGAGCGGCACGGTCGACAGGATCCGGAAAGTTGGCGGCTTCATCCTGCATATGCGTTACGGTACGATCAACTTCATCCCTGAGTTGATTGCGCCACGCTTCCAGAATGCGTCTGAAGTGCGCCAGCTGGGCTTCGTTCATATATTCTTCGCCCGGTTTCTCCTGATACGGCTCAACCCCAGCGATGGCCAGAATACTCAGGGACGATGTTTTACGGTTTTGCCCTTCTTGCATGTTGCTTCTCCTTAACACGCACTATCGGTCCCCATATCGGGGGAAAATCAGGCCGCTATAAATAGCAGATGCTTTTCCGGATGGCAATTACATAAACTCATCCCTTGACAAGCCTGTGAGGAACAGCTTATTTACGCCGCAGCCCGAACACGAAATATACTTTATATGTCCTGCCGTTATGGTGAAAACGGCACAGGCATTTTCAGACATATCTCCTGCCAGGAAAGTTCCGCCTTCCAGGCGAAAATTTCCACCCCTTTGTGCCGCGCTTCATCGATTAATTGTCCGTAGCGGGTGTCAATATGGCGTGCCGGAGATACCTGATTAATACCGGAGTGTAATACCGTAAACAGCAGCACGGCCCGCTCGCCGCCTTCCACCACTTTTATCAGTTCCCGTAAATGCTTCTGGCCCCGTTCGGTGACCGCATCCGGAAAATAACCCTGCTGGTTATCCAGCAATGTGACGGATTTCACTTCAATATAGCAGTTAACCCGGTCATCCGCCTGGAGCAGAAGATCAATGCGGCTCCCTTCGGCGCCGTATTTAACCTCCTGGCGCAGGTGGGGATAGCCGCTGAGGGGCGCTATCCGGCCTGCCAGAATCGCCTCTTTTGCCAGGGTGTTTGCCCGCATCGTATTAACACAAATCAGGTCACCGGCGGCGGTTTGTGTCAACTCCCAGGTATGCGGGTATTTACGCGTTTTACTGTCTGAGGTGGAGTACCACACCGTGTCGCCCGGCGTGGCGCACCCGGTCATGGCGCCGGTGTTCGGGCAGTGCAGCGTAAACACCTCGCCCCGGGTGTCGACCACATCGGCAAGAAAGCGCTTGTAGCGCTTGATCAGGGTGGCTTGCCTGAGGGGCGGTACGAATTCCATAACCATATTCCTTACACTAATGGCCAGCTGTGTAGCGCCTGATACCGGGTTCGCCCCCGGGAAAACTCGCTGGCAAACAGGGTGAATTCTTGCACGTCCGTCGTCCAGCAAAACCCGGGCGGCGGCAGCGCCACCGGGCGTGTTGCCTGACGGTAGAGCGTGATATGCGGATGAAACGGCGCATTGCTCTGGTGGCAGCCATTACGGGCCGCCTGGGCACGCAGCAGGTCTGCCAGTTGTATCAGCCCCCTGGGGGGCTGGCGGGTGCCAAGCCAGACCACGCCCGGGCGGGGCCAGTGGCCGGCATCGTCCAGGCGCAGGGTAAAGCGCGGCTGGCGTATCCGCCCGGCAAGGGTCATTAACGCCTGCTGTTTTTCGGGGCTGACATCCGCGAGGAACGCCAGCGTCATATGCAGACTGGCCCCGGCAACGGGCCGCCCGGTGTGTTCCTCAAATGCCTGTGCCCGCCAGCTGACCAGCTGGCGCTGAAGCCGCGCGGGCAGGGACAGGGCGAAAAAAAGGCGCTGTGACTCGGGCATGGTTCTCTCTCGGTAATAGGATGGCGGGATGCTACAATGCTCAGCCAACGATGTTAACCCCTGGAGAATGCTGTGTCCTCTCTTCCGGTGGCAGTGGTACTGCCTGAACTGCTCGACGCACTACACCGCTGCCCGCAGGTTTTACTGAGTGCGCCCACCGGGGCGGGTAAATCCACCTGGCTGCCCCTGGCGCTGTTAAACGATCCTGATATCCACGGGCGGATTTTACTGCTTGAGCCCCGCCGCCTGGCGGCGCGTAACGTGGCACAGCGCCTGGCAGAACAGCTGGGAGAGCAGCCTGGTGAAACCGTGGGCTACCGGATGCGGGCCGATAACTGCACCGGCCCGACGACACGCCTGGAAGTGGTCACCGAGGGGATCCTCACCCGGCTGATTCAGCAGGATCCGGAGCTGAGCGGTGTGGGGCTGGTGATTCTGGATGAATTTCACGAGCGCAGCCTGCAGGCGGATCTGGCCCTGGCGCTACTGCTGGATGTGCAGCAGGGGCTGCGGGACGATTTGCGCCTGCTGGTGATGTCCGCCACCCTGGACAATGAGCGCCTGCAGGCCTGCCTGCCGCAGGCACCGCTGATTGTCTCCCGGGGGCGCAGCTTCCCGGTTGAGCGCCGGTATCAGGCGCTGGCGAGCCATCAGCGCCTGGAAGAGGGGGTCGCCCAGGCCGTTAGCGCCTTACTGGGCAGTGAGAGCGGCTCGCTGCTGCTGTTTTTACCCGGCGTGGGCGAGATTCAGCGGGTGATGACCCTGCTTGAAGAGCGGGTCAGCGGTGACGTTATGCTGTGCCCGCTGTACGGGGCGCTGCCGCTCAGCGAGCAGCGCAAGGCGATTCTTCCCGCCCCGCCGGGGCGCCGGAAAGTGGTACTGGCGACCAATATTGCGGAAACCAGCCTGACTATCGAGGGGATCCGCCTTGTGGTGGACGCCTCCCTGGAGCGGGTGGCGCGGTTTGACGCGCGCACCGGCCTGACCCGGCTGGTGACCCAGCGCATCAGCCAGGCCTCCATGACCCAGCGCGCCGGGCGTGCCGGGCGCCTTGAGCCGGGGATCTGCCTGCATCTGATCGGGGCTGAACAGGCCGAGCGCGCAGCGGCCCAGAGTGAACCGGAGATCCTCACCAGTGATCTGTCCGGCCTGGTGCTGGAGCTCAGCCTGTGGGGATGCCAGGATATCGCGCAACTGTGCTGGCTTGACCCGCCACCGGAGATTAACCTGGCGGCGGCGCGGGCGCTGTTGCAGCGTTTACAGGCCCGGGATAGCCAGGGGCAACTGACCCGCACCGGGCGGCAGATGGCGCAGCTGGGGGTTGATCCCCGGGCCGGGGCGATGCTGGTCAGGGCCAGTGAGCCCCAACGGGGCACCGCCGCACTGCTGGCGGCGATTATTGAAGAGCCACCGCGCGGCGGGGACGGGGATTTACGCTCTGCCCTGCACCGCAGCCAGCCGCACTGGCAGCAGCGGGCCCGTCAGCTTATCCGGCGGCTGGGGAGCCGCCAGTCACCGGGGCCGGTTGATTTTGACGCAGTGGGGCAGCTGCTGATGTACGGATTTGCCGATCGTCTGGCCCGCCGCCGCGGCCAGGAAGGGCGCTACCTGCTGGCAAACGGCATGGGGGCGATGCTCAACAGCGACGATGCCCTGACCCGCTATGAGTGGCTGCTGGCGCCGTTGCTGTTGCAGGGCAGCCAGAGCCCGGACGCGCGCATTTTGCAGGGGTATCCGGTGGATATTGATACGCTGGTGGCAGCGTGCCCCGACGTGCCGGAGCAGCAGGACAGCGTGGAATGGGACGAGACGCGCGGCACATTAAAAGCGTTTCGCCGCTGGTGTATTGGCCGTCTGGTGCTGCGCGAGCAGCCGCTGGCCAAACCCGGGCCTGAGGTGCTCGAGCAGGCGATACTTAACGGTATTCGCGACCGGGGGCTGAGCGTGCTGAACTGGACACCCCAGGCGCAACAATTGCGCCTGCGCCTGCACTGGGCGGCCCGGTGGTTACCCGAGGAGAGCTGGCCGGATGTCAGCACTCAGGCACTGCTGGACAATCTGGAAAACTGGCTCGGGCCGTTTCTGAAGGGGGTGGATTCACTCAGCGCGCTGAAGAAGGTGGATCCGGAAATGGCATTAGGATCATTACTGAGCTGGCAGCAGCGCCAGCGACTGGATAGTGAGCTGCCAACTCATTACACTGTGCCAGGCGGCAGCCGGATCGTTATCCGCTATCATGAGGATAACCCCCCGGCGCTGGCGGTACGTATGCAGGAGATGTTTGGCGAGGCACAAACGCCGGTGATTGCCCGGGGGCGGGTAGCGCTGACGCTGGAGCTGTTATCGCCAGCCATGCGTCCGCTACAGATAACCCGGGATCTCTGTGCTTTCTGGCAGGGGGCCTACCGGGAAGTGCAAAAAGAGATGAAAGGGCGCTATCCCAAACATGTCTGGCCGGATTCGCCCGCAACGGCGCAACCGACCCGGCGCACCAAAAAGTATTCGTCCTGATGCCTGGCGGCATCCGGGATGATTGCCGTATTGCTATTTGAGAGATTTCTTCTTTTGTATTTGGGTGATAAACAGCAGAATCAGGCAGTTAGCCTGGAATTGGTGGAGATGAAGTATGGCGGGGAATGACCGCGAGCCTATCGGGCGCAAAGGAAAACCGACGCGTCCGGGTAAAGAGAAGGTGAGCCGTCGTCGTCTCAGGGAGGAAGATTATGACGATGATTATCAAGATGATGAGGACGACTATGACGACGATTATGACGAGCAGCCAGTGTCGCGTAAAAAAATGACCGGAAAGCGCGGCAAAAACGGCCGCCCGCCGCGCAGAAAACGCCGCCTGCTCTGGTTCCTGGTGAAGCTGTTTATTATCGGGGTGGTGCTGGTTGCCGCGTATGGCGTCTATCTGGATCAGAAGATCCGCAGCCGTATTGACGGGAAAGTCTGGCAATTGCCGGCGGCCGTGTATGGCCGCATGGTCAGCCTTGAGCCGGATATCGCGACCAATAAAAACGAGATGGTGCGCCTGCTGGAGGCAACCCAGTATCGCCAGGTCAGCAAAATTACCCGTCCGGGTGAGTTCTCAACCAAAGGCAACAGCATTGAATTGCTGCGCCGCCCGTTTGACTTCCCGGACAGTAAAGAAGGCCAGGTTCATGCGCTGCTGACCTTTGACGGCGAGCGGCTTGCCTCGATTAAAAACGTGGCTACCGGGCGTGAGTTCGGTTATCTGCGTCTGGATCCGCGGCTTATCACCATGCTCTCTTCCCCGAACGGTGAGCAGCGTCTGTTTGTGCCGCGCTCCGGCTTCCCGGATCTGCTGGTGGATACGCTGATTGCCACCGAGGACCGCCACTTCTACGAGCACGACGGGATTAGCGTCTATTCGATTGGCCGTGCGGTGGTGGCAAACCTGACCGCCGGGCGTGCGGTGCAGGGGGGGAGTACCCTGACCCAGCAGCTGGTTAAGAACCTGTTCCTGACCAACAAACGTACCCTGTGGCGTAAAGCGAATGAAGCCTATATGGCGATCATTATGGATGCCCGCTACGGTAAAGACCGGATCCTTGAGCTGTATATGAACGAGGTTTACCTCGGTCAGAGCGGTGATGATCAGATTCGCGGCTTCCCGCTGGCGAGCCTCTACTATTTTGGCCGCCCGGTAGAAGAGCTGAGCCTTGACCAGCAGGCCCTGCTGGTGGGCATGGTGAAGGGGGCGTCCCTGTATAACCCGTGGCGCAACCCTAAACTGGCACTTGAGCGCCGCAACCTGGTGCTGCGCCTGCTCCAGGAGCAGCGCGTGATTGACCAGCCGCTGTATGACATGCTCAGCGCCCGTCCGCTAGGGGTGCAGCCGCGCGGCGGGGTGATTTCGCCGCAGCCTGCCTTTATGCAGATGGTGCGCCAGGAGCTACAGGAGAAGCTGGGCGACAAGGTTAAGGATCTGTCCGGGGTGAAAATCTTCACCACCTTCGATCCGGTTTCACAGGATGCGGCTGAAAAAGCGGCAACGGAAGGTATTCCGGCGCTTATCAAACAGCGTCGCCTGAAGGATCTGGAAACTGCGATGGTGGTGGTGGATCGCAACACCGGGGAAGTCCGGGCGATGGTTGGCGGCGCTAACCCGCAGTTTGCCGGGTATAACCGCGCCATGCAGGCCCGCCGCTCGATTGGTTCTCTGGCAAAACCGGCCACCTATCTGACCGCCCTTAGCCAGCCGAACCAGTACCGGCTCAATACCTGGATCGCCGATGCGCCGATCACGCTGCGCCTGATCAACGGGCAGACCTGGTCCCCGCAGAACGACGATCGCCGTTTCAGCGGCCAGGTGATGCTGGTCGATGCGCTGACCCGCTCCATGAACGTGCCCACGGTTAACCTCGGGATGGCGCTGGGGCTGCCTGCGGTGGTCGATACCTGGCAAAAACTGGGTGTGCCGAAAGCACAGCTCAACGGGGTTCCGGCCATGCTGCTGGGGGCGCTGAACCTGACACCGGTTGAAGTGGCTCAGGCGTTCCAGACCATTGCCAGCGGCGGTAACCGGGCCAATCTTTCGGTGCTGCGTTCGGTGATTTCTGAAGACGGCACCGCCCTGTACCAGAGCTATCCGCAGGCGGAGCGGGCCGTACCGGCCCAGGCCGCCTACCTGACGCTGTACACCATGCAGCAGGTTATTCAGCGGGGGACCGGCCGTGCGCTGGGGGCGAAATACCCGAGCCTGCACCTGGCCGGGAAAACCGGGACCACCAACAACCAGGTGGATACCTGGTTTGCCGGGATTGATGGCCGCGAAGTGGTGATAACCTGGGTCGGTCGTGATAACAACCAGCCGACCCGCCTGTATGGATCCAGTGGCGCAATGTCTATCTATCAGCGCTATCTGGCGAACCAGGCACCGGTTCCGCTGGATCTGACGCCGCCGGAAGACATTGTGGATATGGGTGTTGACGGGGCCGGTTACCTGCAGTGCAGCGGTGGTTACCGCACCCTGCCGGTATGGACCAGCAACCCGGATGCGCTCTGTGTGCATCACCAGGCGGCACCAGAAGCGCCGTCCGGCAATCCGTTTGACCAGTCTGAGTCGCAGCCGCAAACTCAGCCGCAGCAGCCTTCTCAGCCTGCGCCGGAGAAGAAAGACGACAGTAACGTGCCGGGCTGGATCAAGGATATGTTTGGCGGTAACTGATAGTCCGCCGCTGTCCGCTAAATACCCCCACACTGCTGGGGGTATTTTTTTGCCCGCCACCAAAACCCGATTGCTGCTTTCTTGCCCCGTTAACCGGCCCGGCCAGCCAATTGCTTGCTAACCGCCTGCGAAGTCGCATACTATTCCCGCGCTGATAATAATCGTTCTCGTTTCTCTTATCATTCTCCACTACAACCGGATCCGTACCCGGACATACTGACAACTATGCAGGACAACACGACGCCATCAGGCACCACATTCCGGCTCTCCGGGGTTACGTTTCAGGTTCCCGGTCGCACGCTGCTTCATCCCCTGTCGCTGACGTTTCCGGCGGGGAAGGTCACCGGGCTGATTGGCCATAACGGCTCCGGCAAATCCACCCTGCTGAAAATGCTCGGGCGCCACCAGAAACCCAGCGCAGGCGAGGTGTTGCTGAATAACCAGCCCCTGGCGAGCTGGAGCAGCAAAGCCTTTGCCCGCCAGGTGGCCTATCTGCCGCAGCATCTGCCCCCGGCCGAGGGGATGACGGTGCGTGAGCTGGTGGCCATTGGCCGCTACCCCTGGCACGGGGCGCTGGGGCGCTTTGGTGCGGCAGACCGGGAATATGTGGAGGAGGCCATTGGGCTGGTGGGGCTGAAACCGTACGCCTCGCGCCTGGTCGACAGCCTGTCTGGCGGCGAGCGTCAGCGCGCCTGGATTGCCATGCTGGTGGCCCAGCGCAGCCAGTGCCTGCTGCTGGATGAACCCACCTCCGCACTGGATATTGCCCACCAGGTAGATGTGCTGGCGCTGATCCAGCGCCTGAGCCAGCAGCGCGGGCTCACGGTGATTGCCGTACTGCACGATATCAATATGGCGGCCCGCTACTGCGACTACCTGGTGGCGCTGCGTGGCGGGGAGATGATAGCCCGGGGAACCCCGGCACAGATAATGACCAGCCAGGTGCTGGAGGATATTTACGGGATCCCGATGGGGATCCTGGCGCACCCTGCCGGTGCGGCACCTGTGAGTTTTGTTTACTGATGAACCAGCCTGTTTCTGCGGCCCTGAGCCGCCGCCGTCTGCTGACCCTGATGGCACTCTCTCCGCTGTTGTGGCGCAGCGCATCACTGCATGCAGCTCCGGTCGACTCGCAGCGGGTCGTGGCCCTGGAGTGGCTGCCGGTTGAGCTGCTGATAGCGCTGGGGGTCACACCGCTTGCGGTGGCTGATACTAGCGGCTACCGCTCCTGGGTCGGGCAGCCTGCCCTGCCGCAGAGCGTGGTGGATCTTGGACTGCGTACTGAGCCGAACCTTGAACTGCTGGCGCAGCTAAAACCCTCGCTGATGGTCTACTCGTCGGGCTTTGGCCCGGCCCCGGAAAAAATTGCCCGTATCGCGCCGGGTTTCGGCGTGACCTTTTCGGACGGCAGGAACCCGCTCAATGCTGCCCGGGCCTCGATCACCGCCCTTGGCGCCCGCCTGGGGCTGGAGGACCGCGCCCGTGCACACCTGGCGGATTTTGACGGGTTTATCCGGCAGATGGCTCCGCGTTTTGCCGGGCGCCAGCGCCCGGTATTACTGATGTCACTGCTTGATCCGCGCCACGCGCTGGTTATCGGGCAGCACAGCCTGTTCCAGCAGGTGATGGATCTGCTGGGGATCGAGAATGCCTGGCAGGGAGAGGTGAATTTCTGGGGCAGTTCCGTGGTGGGGATCGAACGGCTGGCAGAGATCCGCAACGCCGATGTTATCTGCTTTGATCACGATAACGACACCATCACCCGCCAGGTGATGGCAACACCGCTCTGGCAGGCGCTGCCTTTTGTCCGCCAGCGGCGCTTCTGGCGTGCGCCGCCGGTCTGGTTCTATGGCGCAACGCTCTCTGCCATGCACTTTATTCGCCTGATCGACAAAATAGCCGGAGGACGGGCCTGATGCGTGCTCAGCGTATATTACCGGTGCTGCTGCCCGGGGGGCTTGGTCTGTTTGCCCTGTGGCTGACGGTGATGAATCTGTGCCAGCTCCTGCCCGCTGAACAGTGGCTGAGCGCCTGGCGCGGGCCGGACAGCGATAATATCCGGCAGATGCTGTTTTACTACAGTGCGCTGCCGCGCCTAACGGTTTCACTGCTGGTCGGGGCCGGGCTGGGCATGGTCGGGGTACTGTTCCAGCAGGTGCTGCGTAACCCGCTGGCTGAGCCTACAACACTCGGGGTGGCCTCTGGCGCACAGCTGGGGCTCACGGTCGCAACCCTGTGGGCGCTGCCCGGCGGGGTGTTTACCCAGCAGTTTGCCGCCCTTGCCGGTTCGCTACTGGTGGGGCTGCTGGTGTTCGGGGTGGCCTGGGGGAAACGGCTGTCACCGGTAACGCTGATCCTGGCCGGGCTGGTGCTGAGCATGTACTGCGGGGCGATTAACCAGCTGCTGGCGCTGTTTCACCATGAACGCCTGCAGGGGATGTTTTTGTGGAGCACCGGCAGCCTGAACCAGAACGACTGGCAGCAGGTGCAGAATCTCTGGCCCCGGCTCCTGGCCGGGGTGGTGCTGGTGCTGGCGTTGTTGCGCCCCCTGACGCTAATGGGGCTGGATGACGGGGTCGCCCGTAATCTTGGCCTTGCCCTGTCGCTGGCGCGCCTGGCGGCCCTCGGGCTGGCGATATTTATCAGCGCGGTGCTGGTCAGTGCGGTGGGGGTTATCGGGTTTATTGGCCTGTTTGCGCCGTTGCTGGCGAAAATGCTCGGGGCGCGTCGCCTGCTGGCGCGCCTGTTGTTGTCGTCGCTGCTGGGGGCGCTGATCCTCTGGGCCTCTGATCAGGTGGTGGTCTGGCTGACAACCGCCTGGCGCGAAATTGCCACCGGCGCGGTAACCGCCCTGGCCGGTGCGCCGCTGTTACTCTGGCTGTTACCGCGCCTGCGTGCCATGAGCGCGCCGGTGGTAGACAGCGCCCGGCCATTTCGCGCCGAGCGCCAGCACCTGCTGCGCTATGCGTTACTGGGGGCCGGGGTGCTGCTGGTTATTGTGCTGGTGGCACTGCTGTTTGGCCGGGACGCGCAGGGCTGGCGCTGGGCCCGGGGCGATCTTCTGGAGTCGCTGCTGTACTGGCGCTGGCCGCGTGTGGCGGCAGCCCTGAGCGCCGGGATGCTGCTGGCGGTGGCCGGGTGCATTATCCAGCGCCTGACCGGCAACCCGATGGCCAGCCCGGAGGTGGTGGGGATCAGCTCCGGGGCGGCGTTCGGTATTGTGGTTATGCTGTTTCTTGTACCGGGTAACGCCATGGGCTGGCTGCTGCCCGCCGGGAGCCTGGGGGCTGCCGGGACGCTGCTGATTATTCTGATGGCTGCCGGTCGCAGCGGCTTTTCCCCCCAGCGGATGCTGCTGGCGGGGATGGCCATCAGCACGGCCTTTACCATGCTACTGATGATGCTGCTGGCCAGCGGCGATCCGCGCATGGCGGGGGTTCTGACCTGGATTTCCGGCTCCACCTACAACGTGACACCGCACCAGGCGGTGCTGACGCTGGTCATGATGGGGCTGCTGCTGAGTGTGACGCCGCTGTTTCGCCGCTGGCTGACACTGCTGCCGCTGGGGGGCGCTACGGCCCGCTCGGTGGGGCTGGCGTTAACCCCTTCCCGTATGCTGCTGCTTTGCCTGGCCGCCGTGCTGACGGCGCTGGCCACGCTGACTGTCGGGCCGCTGAGCTTTGTGGGGCTGATGGCGCCGCATATTACGCGCATGCTGGGGTTCCGCCGGGCACTGCCGCAGCTGGTGATGGCGGCCCTGATAGGCGGAGCGCTGATGGTGGTGGCGGACTGGTGCGGGCGTATGGTGCTGTTCCCGGCGCAGATCCCCGCCGGGCTGCTGGCGAGCTTTCTGGGGGCGCCGTACTTTATTGTGCTGCTGCGCCGACAGGGCCAGTAGCGAAGAGCGCTCCGGGCGGAGCGCTCTGGCGGTTACAGCTTAGCGAACACCCGGCGGGCGGCCGCAATGGTGGTGTTGATATCCTCCTCGCTGTGGGCCACGGACATAAAGCCCGCCTCAAAGGCCGACGGCGCAAGGTAGATACCTTCGTCGAGCATCATGTGGAAGAACTGCTTAAAGCGCGCCGTGTCGCACGCCATCACGTCCTGGTAGCAGGTGACACTGTCGGCCGTGGTGAAGAAGATCCCGAACATCCCGCCAACATGGTTGACCACCAGCGGAATACCCGCCTGGCGGGCGGCATCCAGCAGGCCGTTAGCCAGTTGGGTGGTCAGCTCATCCAGCGTTTCGTGCACGCCCGGCTCGGCAACCTGGGTCAGGCAGGCGTAACCGGCGGCCATGGCTATCGGGTTGCCGGACAGGGTCCCGGCCTGGTAGACCGGCCCGGTCGGGGCCAGGGCTTCCATTACATCGCGGCGGCCACCAAAGGCACCCACCGGCATCCCGCCGCCGATGATTTTGCCAAGGCAGGTCAGATCCGGCAGCACGTCATAGTATGACTGGGCGCCGCCCAGCGCCACGCGAAAACCGGTCATGACTTCGTCAATAATCAGCAGAGCGCCGAACTCATCACAGAGTGCGCGCAGGCCCGGCAGGAACTCCGGCAGCGGCGGCACGCAGTTCATATTCCCGGCCACCGGCTCAACAATAATGCAGGCGATATCCTCCGGGTACTGTTCAAACGCCTGGCGGACTGAGCCCAGATCGTTATAGGTGCAGGTCAGGGTGTGGCGGGCGAAATCAGCCGGAACCCCCGGGGAGTTGGGCTGGCCGAGGGTCAGGGCACCGGAGCCCGCTTTGACCAGCAGGCAGTCTGCGTGGCCGTGGTAGCAGCCCTCGAATTTGATAATTTTATCCCGGCCGGTAAAACCACGGGCCAGGCGGATGGCGCTCATGGTGGCTTCGGTGCCGGAGTTTACCATCCGCACCATATCCATGGACGGCACCAGATCCGTGACCAGCCGGGCCATATTCACTTCCATTTCGGTCGGAGCGCCAAAGCTCAGGCCGCGTTCGGCCGCTTCAATGACCGCACTGCGGATGGTCGGGTTATTGTGCCCCAGCACCATCGGCCCCCAGGAGCCCACATAATCAATATAGGCTTTACCGTCGGCGTCGTAGAGGTAAGCACCGTCCGCACGCTCGATAAACAGTGGCGTGCCGCCAACACCGGTAAACGCGCGCACCGGGGAGTTAACACCACCGGGGATCAGCTCGCGGGCTTGTGCGTACAGATTTTCTGACTTACTCATTCATCGGCTCCAGACTGGTTAACAAACGTATTCGGGCATTCTACGAGATTGTTACGCAAGACGTTACCCCCGGGTGCTAGATTGTTTACCAGGAATTTGGCCGCGACGCCGCCGGAGTGTCCGGGTAGAATGGCCCGGTCTATTTGTATTACCTATAAATGATTATTTGCGATGAATCCTGATAACTCCTCATTTGAACAGCGCCAGATTGTTCGCATGCGGCATGGCGCGGCTATCCGCCAGATCCTGCACCGGGATAAAACACCGCTGGCGATTTTACTGCTCGCCGCGCTGGTGGGCGCCGTTGCTGGTCTGGTCGGCGTGATGTTTGAGAAAGCCGTCAGCTGGGTACAATACCTGCGCATGGATATCCTGGCCGGGGTGGTCGATTACGGCGTGCTGCTCTGGCCACTGGCGTTTATTTTATCGGCCCTGCTGGCGATGCTGGGCTATTTCCTGGTCCGGCGCTTTGCCCCGGAGGCGGGCGGCTCCGGGATCCCGGAAATTGAAGGCGCCCTTGAAGAGCTGCGCCCGGTGCGCTGGTGGCGCGTGATCCCGGTGAAATTTATTGGCGGTATGGGCACACTCGGGGCCGGTATGGTGCTCGGACGTGAGGGGCCCACGGTCCAGTTAGGGGGCAATGTGGGGCGTATGATCCTCGACATTTTCCGGGTGCGCCGGGCAGAGGCGCGCCACACCCTGCTGGCTACCGGGGCGGCGGCGGGCCTGACATCGGCCTTTAACGCACCGCTGGCGGGGATTTTGTTTATCCTCGAAGAGATGCGCCCGCAGTTTCGCTACAACCTGATCTCCATCAAGGCCGTCTTTACCGGGGTGATCACCGCCTGTGTGGTGTTCCGCTACTTTAATGGCGGCCAGGCGGTGATTGAGGTAGGTAAACTGGGGGATGCCCCCATCAACACCCTGTGGCTGTACCTGATCCTCGGTATGGTATTTGGGGTGGTGGGCCCGCTGTTTAATCGCCTGATTTTCCGCACCCAGGATATGTTTCAGCGCATTCACGGTGGGGTGCTTAAAAAGTGGGTGCTGGTCGGCGGGGTGATAGGCGGCATATGCGGTGTGCTGGCGCTGGTGGAGCCTGCTGCTGCCGGGGGCGGTTTTAACCTGATCCCGATTGCGGCGGCGGGCAATTACAGTGTCGGGCTGCTGATGTTTATTTTTATCGCCCGGATCATTACCACGCTGCTGTGCTTTGCCTCCGGGGCCCCCGGGGGGATTTTCGCCCCTATGCTGGCGCTGGGCACTTTGCTGGGCACCGCGTTTGGGATGTTGTGCGCGCTCTGGTTCCCGGGGTATGGTCTGAACGTGGGGACATTTGCCATCGCCGGTATGGGGGCGCTGTTTGCCGCATCGGTGCGCGCACCGCTCACCGGGATTATACTGGTGCTGGAAATGACCGATAACTACCAGCTGATTTTGCCGATGATCATTACCTGCCTGGGGGCGACGTTGCTGGCGCAGTTCCTCGGCGGGAAGCCGCTCTACTCGGCCATTCTGGCCCGCACCCTGGCAAAACAGCAGGCGCAACAGTCACAAAATGAGACCCCGTCTGCGGCCACCCCGTCCACCGCACCGGGGCAGAATACTTGAACGATTTACCAGGGTATTAGATAATGCCCGTAAACATCGGGGCAATCTTTGCCCGATACTGAGACAAGTCTGGAGCAAACAATGAGTGATGACGTAGCGCTGCCCCTGGAGTTTACCGACGCCGCGGCCAGTAAAGTAAAAAGCCTGATTGCTGATGAGGACAACCCGAATCTGAAACTGCGCGTCTATATCACCGGCGGCGGTTGCAGTGGCTTCCAGTACGGGTTCACCTTCGATGATAAAATCAATGAAGGCGATATGACCATTGAGAAGCAAGGGGTCGGCCTGGTGGTGGATCCGATGAGCCTCCAGTATCTGGTGGGGGGCACCGTTGACTATACCGAAGGGCTGGAAGGCTCCCGCTTTGTGGTGAACAACCCGAACGCCACCAGCACCTGTGGTTGTGGTTCTTCATTCAGTATCTGATTGTTTATCACGAAAAAAAAGCCGCTCTGTTCACAGGCGGCTTTTTTTATGGCTGGGTTACTGGCGGTCATCCAGCGCGAAGGTGGGGAGCTTCAGGCGCCAGCGAATTGCCGCCAGGCGGATCCCGAGGGTCACCAGCATACCCAGCATGCAGGATTGCTCCAGAGGCACTTTAAACGTATCCCAGGCGGTGGCGTGCACAATACCGCCGATAATACAGGCGGTGGCGTAGATCTCGGTGCGCAGGATCATCGGCACTTCCCGGGCGAGCACGTCGCGGATTATCCCGCCGCCAACCCCGGTCAGTACCCCCATGCACACCGCTACCAGTGGGCCGGTGCCGGCCAGAAAGGCTTTATTTACCCCGATCCCGACAAACACCGCCAGACCGACCGCATCCAGCACCGGCAGCACCCATTTGGGCAGGCGGCGGGGCTGGCGCACCAGTAAAATGGTCAGCATGCTGGTTATCATGGCGACCACTAAATCAGTGGGATCTTTGACCCAGAAGACCGGGCCGTTATCGAGGGCCATATCGCGAATGGTGCCGCCGCCCACCGCGGTGACCACGCCGAGCACCAGAACACCGAATGGATCCATACGCAGCTTACCGGCCAGCAGAACACCTGAAATAGCAAATACGGCAGTGCCAACAATATCCAGCCAATATACCAGCATGACGAAAATCCCCGAATCTCACTGCGCAAGCGCGGCGCATATCTGTTTTGCGGCGAGGATAATACGTGGACCTGCCCGTTCGAACCAGTCGTCATTGATGCTAATTACCGGTACGGAGAGCTGATTTCCCCAGAATTGAGATATCACCTGGATTTTTTGCGGGCCACCGGTGGTCAGGATAAGCTCTGGCTTGCGTATCAGCACCTGTTCACGGCTGACCTGGGGCCAGGGGACTTTGCTGTCGGCAAAGATATTTTTACCGCCGCACACGGCCAGAATATCGTTTTGCAGCGAACCGGCACCGGAGGTGAACATCGGGGTTTCACCGAACTGCATAAACACCCGTTTGGGGGTGCTGCGCTGACCATAGCGGGCCCGGAGTGCCTGCCACTGCCGGGCTAATGTATCCGCTGCCCGGCGGGCCTGATCAGGGGTGGGGCTCCATTGCCCCATCAGGCGCAGTGCGGCGACAATATCGTCAATATTGCGGGCGTCTATCCACACCACTTTCAGGCCAAGGGACTGCAACTGCTCAATGGCGCGCTGGGGATTTCCCCCCCGCCAGGCCAGAACCACATCCGGCTTCAGCGCCAGGATGCGCTCAATATTGACCCCCTGCCAGGAGGCGACCTGTTCAATGTGGCGGGCTTTTGGGGGATAGTCTGACCAGGCGCTGACGGCAACCGGGGTGATCCCGGCCGCGAAGGCCAGCTCCGTATTCCCGGGGGATAAACTGATCACCCGTGGCGCAGACCACAGGCAACCGGAAAAAAACAGCAGCGCGCAGAGCGCGCGCTGTAAATAACCCTTAACCACGGGCCAGTTTCTGCACCATAGCTTCCACAATCAGCGTGGACTGCTTTGCCGCAACGGCAAGAAACTCGTCAAAACTCTGGTGGGATTCCTGATCCGCCACGTCTGAAATGGCGCGAACCACCACAAACGGCGTACCGAAGTTATGGCAGACATGGGCGATGGCGGTCGCTTCCATTTCAACGGCAATCGCCTGCGGGAAGGTACGGCGGATCCTGGCCAGCGCTTCTGAACCGTTGATAAACGCATCCCCGCTGATCACCAGGCCGCGTACCGCGTGCAGGTTCAGCTGGCTGATACAGGCCTGTGCGGCGCTGATCAGCGCCGGATCGGCAATAAAGGCCGCCGGGCAGCCCGCCATCTGGCCGGGCTCATAGCCGAAGGCAGTGACGTCTGCGTCGTGGTAGCGCACTTCGTCAGAGACCACGATATCGCCAACGTGCAGTGACGCATCCAGGCCGCCAGCGGAGCCGGTATTGATGATAACATCCGGTTTGGTGTGCTCCAGCAGCAGGGTAGCGCCCATGGCGGCGGACACTTTGCCAATGCCGGATTTCAGCAGGGCCACGTCTGTGCCGTTGAGGGTGCCGGTGTAAATTTCACAGCCAGCCAGTTTCAGGGTCTGCCGGTGGTCGATTTTGTCACGCAGCAGCGTCACTTCTTCTTCCATCGCACCAATGATGCCTACTTTCATAGATATACTCGCCTTATTACGGGACAAAAATCAGATTTCAGGACATAGTCTATCATGGCTGGCTTTCGGGACAGATCACAACAGGAGTGTCCATGGAGAAGATTGATTTTCGCAGCAAGATTAACTGGCATCGCTGCTTCCGCTCGCCGCAGGGGGAAAAGAATGAACACGAAATTCTGCGTATTTTCGAAAGCGACCGGGGACGGATCGTTAACTCTGCGGCCATCCGGCGCCTGCAGCAAAAGACCCAGGTTTTCCCGCTGGAGCGCAATGCGGCAGTGCGCACCCGCCTGACCCACTCGCTGGAGGTGCAGCAGGTGGGGCGCTATATCGCCAAAGAGATAATCACCCGCCTGAAAGAGCAGGATTGCCTGGCCCGCTACGGGCTGGATGAACTGACCGGGCCCTTTGAAAGCATTGTTGAGATGTCCTGCCTGATGCACGACATCGGTAACCCGCCGTTTGGCCACTTTGGTGAGGCGGCGATCAATGACTGGTTCCGCCAGCGCCTGTTCCCGGACGATGCCAGTATCTGCCCCGGGAGTAAAGACCGCTGCCGGGTAGAGGCGCTGCGCTGCCGCGAAGGGGAAGAGCCACTCAACCGCCTGCGGCGCGATGTGCGCCAGGATTTATGCCATTTTGAGGGCAATGCGCAGGGGATCCGTCTGGTGCACAGCCTGCTGCGCATGAATCTGACCTGGGCACAGGTGGGGGGGATCCTCAAATACACCCGCCCGGCCTGGTTTTGCGATCCGGTGCCTGAGAGCCACAGCTATCTGATGAAAAAGCCGGGCTACTATCTTTCCGAAGCGGATTATATTGTCCAGTTACGTAAAGAACTTTCACTGGCGGAATACAGCCGGTTTCCACTGGCGTGGATAATGGAAGCGGCGGACGATATCTCATATTGCGTGGCGGATTTAGAAGACGCAGTAGAAAAAAGAATATTTACGACCGGGCGGCTGTATCAGCATTTATCCGGCGCGTGGGGGGATATTACTGCAGGCGATCTGTTCAGCCAGGTGGTGGTTGATGCCTGGGAAAAATCCCGTACTGAGCACGCCAGCAGTATTGCTGAAGATCAGTTTTTTATGTATTTACGAGTCAACACGCTCAATGCGCTGGTGCCCTACGCGGCCCGGCGCTTTATTGATAATCTTGAGGCGATTTACGCCGGTTCTTTTAATCAGGGGCTGCTGGAAGATGGCGGGGCATGTAGCCGCCTGCTGGATATCTATAAACAGGTGGCGATGCAGCATGTATTTAACCACCCGGATGTAGAACAGCTGGAGCTTCAGGGATACCGGGTCATTACCGGGCTGCTGGATATTTATAACATTTTGTTAACTATGCCATTATCCGATTTCAGCGAGCTGGTAAAAAAAGAGACCCTGCGGGCCTTTCCGATCGCATCGCGGTTATTTCATAAATTATCCAGCCGCCACCGGCTGGCCTATATTGATGCGGTGGCGCGCCTGGATAATAGGGCCAGTACCTTTGCAGTCCAGGAATATTATTATCGTTGCCGGTTAATTCAGGATTATATCAGCGGCATGACCGACCTTTATGCCTGGGATGAGTACCGGAAACTGATGGCGGTCGAGTAGTCCGGTACAGCGGATGTTGATATTTATTCTAAATTAACCTTTTTCGGGGGGCTGGAGGCCGGTTTTTATTTTCCCGGCCCTCTGTTGCCAGGATAAGATAAGCCTCCGGGAGGCAATATCCTGATTAGTTTTGTAAAGAAGGCCAATAAATTTTTACTTTTTGCAGAAACTCCTGCCGGGAACTTAGCGCTATAACGTGACTCTGATAGTCACGTACACAGCATTTTTGGAAACACCTGTAATAGAGACTGAACAGATGAAAAAAACAACATTTGCTATGAGCGCGCTGGCGCTTAGCCTGAGTCTGGTCCTGGCGCCGGTCTCCGCTTTTGCCGCCGAAACTGCATCTGCTGGTACTGCGACCTCTGTAGCGCAGCCCATGCCGAGCCTGGCCCCGATGCTGGATAAGGTGATGCCCTCCGTCGTGAGTATTGATGTTGAAGGGAGTACCACGGTTAATACACCGCGTATGTCGCGTAATTTCCAGCAATTCTTTGGCGATAACTCCCCATTCTGCCAGGACGGTTCGCCGTTCCTTAACTCGCCGTTCTGCCAGGGGGGTCCGGGAGCCGGTGGTAATCAGCAGCAGCAAAAATTCTCCGCCCTGGGCTCTGGCGTCATTATTGACGCGGCCAAAGGCTATGTGGTGACCAATAACCACGTGGTGGAAAACGCCACCACTATTAAGGCTCAGCTTAGCGACGGGCGTAAATTCGACGCCAAAGTCGTGGGTAAAGACCCCCGTTCTGACATTGCGCTGATCCAGTTGCAGAACCCGAAAAACCTGACGGCGATTAAGATTGCCGATTCCGATGCGCTGCGGGTGGGGGATTACACCGTGGCGATTGGTAACCCTTATGGTCTGGGTGAAACCGTGACCTCCGGGATCGTCTCTGCGCTGGGGCGCAGTGGCCTGAACGTGGAAAATTATGAAAACTTTATCCAGACCGATGCGGCCATCAACCGGGGTAACTCCGGCGGGGCGCTGGTTAACCTGAACGGGGAGCTTATCGGGATCAATACCGCGATCCTGGCACCCGACGGCGGTAACATCGGTATCGGTTTTGCCATTCCGAGTAATATGGTGAAAAACCTCACCGCCCAGATGGTGGAGTATGGCCAGGTGCGCCGCGGCGAACTTGGCATTATGGGCACCGAGCTGAACTCTGAGCTGGCTAAAGCCATGAAAGTGGACGCACAGCGCGGTGCATTCGTAAGCCAGGTGATGCCGAACTCCTCTGCTGCGAAGGCGGGCGTTAAAGCCGGTGATGTGATCACCTCACTCAATGGCAAACAGATCAACAGCTTCGCCGCCCTGCGTGCTGAGGTGGGTTCAATGCCGGTAGGCAGCAAACTGACCCTTGGCCTGCTGCGCGACGGTAAGCCGGTGAGCGTGAATCTGGAGCTGCAGCAGAGCAAGCAGACCCAGGTGAGCTCCGCCACCATTTTTGACGGTATCGAAGGCGCCGAAATGGCTAACCGCAGCGGTAAAGATCAGAAAGGGGTGGTGGTCAATAGCGTGAAGGCGAACTCACCGGCGGCGCGTATTGGCCTGAAGAAAGGGGATGTGATTGTCGGCGCGAACCAGCAGCCGGTCAATAACATCGCTGAGCTGCGTAAAATTATTGAGTCCAAACCTTCGGTGCTGGCGCTGAATGTGCAGCGTGGCGACACCTCGATTTACCTGCTGATGCAGTAATTGTGTTATCTCCTGTAGCCTGGGCCACGTAAGTGGCCCTTTTTTTATGGTTGCCCGGATTCTTTTAACTGCGGTTAAGCCGAACCCACCCTAATGTGACGCCCCCCACAACCTCAGCCTGTGGTCGCGGAGTTTGTGCAGTTGCACAATGTTTTGCGGTTCTCCGGCGCGTATCCTGACTCCCCGGATCCCACTGTGAAAGGAGCCTCTGATGGCAAGCTGGCATCTCGATACCCGTATGGCCCAGGAGATTGTCTCCCGGACGATGCGTATCATCGACACCAATATTAACGTGATGGATGCCCGCGGGCGCATTATCGGCAGCGGCGATCCGGCGCGTATTGGGGAATTGCACGAAGGTGCGCTGCTGGTCCTCTCCCAGGGCCGGGTGGTGGATATTGACGATGCGGTCGCCCGCCATCTGCACGGCGTGCGCCAGGGCATTAACCTGCCGCTGCGCCTGGAAGGGGAGATTGTCGGGGTTATTGGCCTGACCGGGGAGCCCGGGTCGCTGCGTAAATATGGCGAACTGGTCTGCATGACTGCGGAGATGATGCTGGAGCAGTCGCGCCTGATGAACCTGCTGGCCCAGGACAGCCGCCTGCGTGAAGAGCTGGTGATGAACCTTATCCAGGATGAGGACAGCTCCCCGGCGCTGGCGGAATGGGCCCAGCGGCTGGGGATCGATCTTAATCAGCCCCGGGTGGTGGCCGTGGTGGAGGTAGACAGCGGCCAGCTTGGGGTAGACAGCGCCATGGAAGAGTTACAGGAGCTGCAAAACGCGCTGACGATCCCGGAGCGCAACAATCTGGTGGCTATCGTCTCCCTGACGGAGATGGTGGTGCTGAAACCGGCCCTGAATCAGTTTGGCCGCTGGGATGCGGACGAGCACCGGCGCCGGGTGGAACAACTGCTGGCGCGCATGGAAGAAAAAGGCCAGCTGCGCTTTCGGGTGGCGATGGGGAACTTTTTCACCGGGCCCGGGAGCATTGCCCGCTCATACCGCACCGCGCGCACCACGATGATGGTGGGCAAACAGCGGATGCCGGATATCCGCAGCTATTTTTACCAGGATCTGATGCTGCCGGTCCTGCTGGATAGCTTACGCGGCGGCTGGCAGGCGAACGAGCTGGCCCGCCCGCTGGAAAAACTCAAAGCGATGGATAACAACGGCCTGCTGCGCCGCACCCTGCATGCGTGGTTTCGCCATAATGTTCAGCCCCTGGCCACCTCGAAAGCGCTGTTTATTCACCGTAATACCCTGGAGTACCGGCTGAACCGGGTCGCGGATCTGACCGGGCTGAATCTGGGGTGTTTTGATGATCGGCTGTTGCTGTATGTGGCGCTGCAGCTCGACGAGCAGCGCTGAGAGGTCACGGGCCGGATAGCCCGCGCCCGGCCGGTTATTTGTTGCGGGTCAGCTTATCGAGATCGGCTTCGATCTCGGCAATTTTGTGGGACACCACACTCTCAAGGTGGTGCAGATCGTCAAGGATTTTGCGTTTCAGATCGATCTCGCTGCGATCCTGCTGGCAGATCTGATCAAGTTCATCGATCACATAGCGCAGATTCGGGCTTATCTCCTGAACTTCCCGGTAACCCTGGCCTGCGCCGTCGGCCACCACGGTTTTGCGCTGGCGCGGGTATTTGAATTTGACACTTTTGGCGAAAAATTCGCCTTTATCCTTCTGAAAGTAGATTTTCAGAATATCGTTGTTGGCTTCCTGGCGCAGGCTGTAGCGGTCTATCTCGTCCGGATTATTGATGCCCAGGCTTTTAAGATTGTCGTACATCGCGGTTTCCCTCACATTTCCCTGAAGTATCCCCCTCATACCGGAAGCTGCGGTGGTGCTGGCCGCACCCTGATGCAATGCCGGTTATCCGGGGTATATAAATAATTACCACGAAAGCAGATTTACGCCAGCGGCAGACATGAAAAAGGCGGGCAAGCCCGCCTCTGAACCACAAAATCGCACGGATTAGTCGATGGTGCGCAGCAGCTCGTTAATGCCCACTTTACCGCGGGTTTTGGCGTCGACTTTTTTAACGATCACCGCGCAGTACAGGCTGTAGCTGCCATCTTTAGACGGCAGGCTGCCGGAAACAACAACCGAGCCCGCCGGTACGCGGCCGTAGTGGATCTCGCCGGTTTCGCGATCATAGATTTTGGTGCTCTGGCCGATAAACACGCCCATAGAGATAACGGAGCCTTCTTCTACGATAACCCCTTCCACCACTTCTGAACGGGCACCGATAAAGCAGTTATCTTCGATAATGGTCGGGTTCGCCTGCAGTGGCTCCAGCACGCCACCGATCCCCACACCGCCAGACAGGTGCACGTTTTTACCGATCTGCGCGCAGGAGCCCACGGTCGCCCAGGTGTCTACCATGGTGCCTTCGTCAACGTAAGCACCGATATTCACGTAAGAGGGCATCAGCACGGTGTTGCGGGCAATAAACGCACCTTTACGGGCTGCTGCGGGCGGTACCACGCGGAAACCTTCTTTCTGGAAGCGGGCTTCGTCATAGTTGGCGAATTTCATCGGCACTTTGTCGAAGTAGCGGCTTTCTGCCCCTTCCATCACCTGGTTGTCGTTGATGCGAAAAGAGAGCAGTACGGCTTTTTTCAGCCACTGATGGGTAACCCACTGACCATTAATTTTTTCGGCCACGCGCAGTGCGCCGCTATCCAGCAGGTCAATAACCTGGTTGACTGCTTCACGGGTAACCGTATCTACGCTGGCTGGCGTAATATCGGCACGGCGTTCAAAGGCGGATTCAATAACATTTTGTAGCTGCTGCATGGTTTTACTCTTTCCATCTTAAAAAAATTAATAAGCCGCGCCCGGAAGGGGAGAGCGGCGGCGCGGGCGACACTTATCCTTTATCGTTTGGATTAAGGGCCGCTGTCAACCGTTGTTGCACCTCTTGTTGCAGCGCATTATTAAGGGCGCGCCGGTCCTGGGTGGCAATAATAAATAAATCTTCTACTCGCTCGCCAATGGTTGAAATTCTCGCCCCGTGGAGCGAAATTCCCAGATCGGCAAAAATTTGCCCGACCCGGGCCAGCAGCCCCGGCTGGTCCAGGGCGGTCAGTTCCAGATAAGAGCGGCGGTCCGTATGGGTGGGCAGGAAGCTGACTTCCGTCTCTACGGTAAAATGGCGCAATTTTGCCGGCTGGCGGCGCGGTTGCGGCGGCTGCCAGGTGCGCTGGTTAATGGTCTGCTCAAGGCCGTGGCGGATGGCCTCGTGGCGATCCCCGGAAAGGGGGGTGCCGTCTGGCTCCAGCACGATGAAGCTGTCCATCGCCATACCGTCGCGGGTGGTAAAGATCTGGGCGTCATGGACACTCAGATTCCGGCGATCCAGCTCGGCGCACACGGCGGCGAACAGGTAGGGCCGGTCCGGGCTCCAGATAAAAATCTCAGTACCGCCCCGGCTGGCATGGGGGCTGACGAGGATCAGCGGCTGGCTGAGATCGTGCTGTAGCAGATGCCGGGCGTGCCAGGCCAGCTGTATCGGGGTGTGGCGCACAAAGTAGTTGGCCCGGCAGCGTGACCAGATATAGCTCAGCGCCACTTCGTCAATATTTTCCATGCGCAGTAAGGCCAGGGCCTGGAGCTGGTGATGGCGCACCCGCTCGCGCATATCCGGCATACTCTGGGGGCCGCGGCGCAGCTGTTTTTCCGTGGCGAAGTAGAGCTCGCGCAGCAGGCTTTGCTTCCAGCTGTTCCACAGGGTTTCGTTGGTGGCGCAGATATCGGCCACGGTCAGGCAGACCAGGTAGCGCAGGCGGTTTTCAGTCTGTACCTCCTGGGCAAACTGGCGGATCACTTCCGGGTCCTGAATATCCCGGCGCTGGGCGGTGACCGACATCAGCAGATGCTGGCGTACCAGCCAGGCCACCAGCTGTGTCTCCCGGGAGTTCAGCCCGTGAAGCTCGGCAAAGGTCACCACATCGGCGGCCCCGAGCACCGAATGGTCCCCTGAGCGGCCCTTGGCGATATCGTGAAACAGCCCGGCAATCAGCAGCAGCTCCGGGTGGGCAAGGCGTGGCCATACTTCAACACATAACGGGTGCTGTTCGCGCACCGCCTCCCGGGAGAAGCTCTCCAGCTTTTGCAGCAGCTGGATGGTGTGCTCATCCACCGTATAGGCGTGGAACAGGTCAAACTGCATCTGGCCGACAATATGGGCCCACTGGGGCATATAGGCCAGCAGCACGCTGTGGCGGTGCATGGGGACCAGGCCCCGGCTGACGGCCCCGGGGTGGCGCAGCATGGATAAAAACAGGGTGCGGGCCTCCGGGATATAGCACAACGGCTGGCTGAGCTGGCGCCGGGCGTGGCGCAGATGGCGCAACGTGGTGGAGTAAATCCCGCTGATATCGCGGTTGCGCACCATCATACAGAACATGCGCAATATGGCCTCGGGCTCACGCAGAAACAGACTCTCGTCGCGCAGATCGATAAGCGAACCGCGCAGCTGGAACTCATCATCCAGCGGGCGTGGTTTTTCGCTGGTATCCAGGGCGAGGATCGCCTCGTCGAAGATTTGCAGCAGCATCTGGTTCAGTTCGGCAACCCGGCGGGTGCAGCGGTAGAAGTCTTTCATCATGTGTTCGACCGGCTGGTTGCCCTCACCACTGTAGTGCAGGCGGCGGGCCACATTGAGCTGACGGTCGAACAGCAGGCGGTTGTCGTAACGGCTGAGCTCAAGGTGCAGGGCAAAGCGAATGCGCCACAACAGGTGCTGGCATTCGTCGAGCTCGTTGCGTTCGGCCCGGGTCAGAAAGCCGAAGTCCAGCATTTCGTCCATGGAGGTGGCGCCAAAGTGGCGCCGGGCGACCCACATCAGCGTGTGGATATCCCGCAGGCCGCCGGGGCTGCTTTTGATATCCGGCTCCAGGTTATAACTGGTGCCGTGATAGCGCTGGTGGCGGGTGTTTTGCTCGTCGACTTTGGCGGCAAAAAATTGCGCAGACGGCCAGAAGGCATCGCTGAAGATGCGCTTTTGCAGCTCCAGAAACAGCACCACGTCGCCAATCAGCAGCCGGGATTCAAACAGGTTGGTGGCAACGGTGAGGTCTGCCAGCCCCTCCTGCAGGCACTCTTCCAGGGTGCGCACGCTGTGGCCCACCTCCAGGCGGATATCCCACAGCAGGGTCAGCAATTCGCCGGTTTTCCGGGCAGTATCTTCGGGCAGCGGGGCGCGGCTCAGGATCAGTAGATCGATATCCGACAGCGGGTGCAGCTCGCCGCGGCCATAGCCCCCGACCGCCACCAGGGCCAGCCCTTCGACCTTGTCGAACTGCATATGCAGCCACAAACGCTGCAGTAACTGGTCAATAAATTCGGTGCGGGCGTCAATGAGCTCTTCAGCGCTGATACCGGCGTCAAATGCGCTGCCAAGCCAGGCCTGGAACTGTTCAACCCGGGGTTTTATCTCCGCGCAGGTGAGGGCCGATTCCGGCCAGCTGACGGGGTTATCCGGCTGCCCGGGGATCCTGGGTAACACTGCGTTGACGCGCTGTTCGGGGAAGCTGTTGCTCATTGGCCGGGCCCGTAAAATTAAGCCGGCGGCTGCCGGCTTTGCGATTAGTCGTTATGGGAGATGACCGCCGGGATGGTGTCATCTTTGCGCAGGGTGAGGATTTCGCAGCCGTTATCGGTCACGACAATGGTGTGCTCATACTGTGCAGAGAGGCTGCGATCTTTGGTTTTTACCGTCCAGCCGTCTTTCATGGTGCGGATGCGGTAGTCGCCTGCGTTGACCATCGGCTCGATGGTGAATGTCATGCCTTTCTGGAGCACTACGCCGCCGTCGTCTGCATCATAGTGCAGCACCTGGGGCTCTTCGTGGAAACCCCGGCCAATGCCGTGGCCGCAGTATTCACGCACCACGGAGAAGCCTTCCACTTCAACAAATTTCTGGATAGCGGCACCAATAGTGCGCAGGCGAATCCCCGGTTTGACCATATTCAGGGCCAGGTAGAGGCTCTGCTGGGTAATGTGGCACAGGCGCTCACCCAGGATAGTTGGCTTGCCGACGATAAACATCTTTGAGGTGTCGCCGTGGAACCCGTCTTTGATGACGGTGACGTCGATATTCACGATATCGCCATCTTTAAGATGTTTCTCATCACTGGGGATGCCGTGGCATACCACTTCGTTAATCGAGATGCAGACGGATTTCGGGTAGCCATGGTAACCCAGGCAGGCGGATACGGCGTGCTGCTGCTTAACGATGTGGTCGTTGCAGATGCGATCCAGCTCGCCAGTGGTGATGCCGGGTTTTACGTAGGGTTCGATAATTTCCAGCACCTCGGCGGCCAGACGGCCCGCCACGCGCATTTTTTCGATGTCTTCTGCTGTTTTGATTGAAATAGCCATGCTTGAAGTCCGCTGTTGTCGTCAATATCGACAATAATGTTTAAGTAACGGCAATGTTATCAGGGCGCGGGGAGGAGTGCCAAACCGTGAATGCGCAACGCCCGCAATGACAACAACTGTTGGTGTCACGGGCGGATTTATGGTATAAAGCGCGCCGGACTACGTGTGCGGGTTTTCAGCGATGTGAACCGCATACGAAGTAAATCTCACTTTGTGTAATAACACACACGTATCGACACATGTTCCGGGGTGCCCGCAAGGGTCGGTTAACATGGGATACGTGGAGGCTTAACCCCAACTTATATATAGAGGTTTTAAACATGGCAACTGTTTCCATGCGCGATATGCTCAAGGCTGGTGTTCACTTCGGTCACCAGACCCGTTACTGGAACCCGAAAATGAAGCCGTTCATCTTCGGTGCGCGTAACAAAGTTCACATCATCAACCTTGAGAAAACTGTACCGATGTTCAACGAAGCCCTGGCTGAGCTGAACAAAATTGCTTCCCGTAAAGGCAAAATCCTGTTCGTTGGTACAAAACGCGCTGCAAGCGAAGCGGTGAAAGACGCTGCTCTGAGCTGCGACCAGTTCTTCGTGAACCATCGCTGGCTGGGCGGTATGCTGACTAACTGGAAAACCGTTCGTCAGTCCATCAAACGTCTGAAAGATCTGGAAACTCAGTCTCAGGACGGTACTTTCGAAAAACTGACCAAAAAAGAAGCGCTGATGCGTACCCGTGAACTGGCCAAGCTGGAAAACAGCCTGGGCGGTATCAAAGATATGGGCGGTCTGCCGGATGCGCTGTTTGTCATCGATGCCGATCACGAGCACATCGCTATCAAAGAAGCAAATAACCTGGGCATCCCGGTATTTTCTATCGTTGATACTAACTCTGATCCGGATGGCGTAGATTTCGTTATCCCGGGTAACGATGATGCTATCCGTGCTGTAACCCTGTACCTGGGCGCTGTAGCGGCAACTGTTCGCGAAGGCCGTACTCAGGATCTGGCTTCTCAGGCGGAAGAGAGCTTCGTAGAAGCTGAATAATAAGGCTGGCTCTGTAAGAGCCCTTATTAACCAGGTATGAAATAGTTTGGTTAGGGGGCCTGTTCTCAGGTCCCCTTTTTTACTTCTGAATCTGTTGGGCGAGCGCCCGGCGGATCTCTTATCTCCCGCATGAGATAACCGAACCGAGGATTTATAGAATGGCTGATATTACCGCTGCTCTGGTAAAAGAACTGCGCGAACGTACTGGCGCAGGCATGATGGAATGTAAAAAAGCGCTGGTTGAAGCTAACGGCGACATCGAGCTGGCTATCGACAACATGCGTAAATCTGGCCAGGCGAAAGCCGCCAAGAAAGCTGGTCGCGTTGCTGCTGAAGGTATCATCCTGACCGCTATCGATTACAAATATGGCGTTATCATCGAGCTGAACTGCGAAACTGACTTCGTTGCTAAAGACGCTGGTTTCAAAGCCTTCGGTGAAGAAGTGCTGTCTGTTGCCCTGGAAGAACGCATTGCTGATATCGACGTGCTGAAAGCCCGTTTCGAAGAGCAGCGTGCTCACCTGGTAGCTAAGATCGGTGAAAACATCAACATCCGTCGCGTTTCTGTGATCGAAGGCGATGTGCTGGGTTCTTACCTGCACGGCGCACGTATCGGTGTTCTGGTTGCTGCAACCGGCGCTGACGAAGAGCTGGTTAAACACATCGCTATGCACGTAGCGGCGTCTAAACCAGAATACGTTAAACCGGAAGATGTACCGGCAGACGTGGTTGCTCACGAGCACCAGATCCAGCTGGATATCGCAATGCAGTCCGGCAAACCGCGTGAAATCGCAGAGAAAATGGTTGAAGGCCGTATGCGTAAATTCACCGGTGAAGTGTCTCTGACTGGTCAGCAGTTCGTTATGGATCCGTCCAAAACTGTTGGTCAGCTGCTCAAAGAGCACAACGCTGACGTGACTGGCTTCATCCGCTTTGAAGTGGGTGAAGGCATCGAGAAAGTTGAAGCTGACTTCGCAGCAGAAGTTGCTGCAATGTCCAAACAGTCTTAATGCTGTTAAGGAGCCGCCTGCGGGCGGCTCCTTTTTATCGGTTATCTTTCAGGTGGCCGGATGTTGCCAGCCATCTGAAAGATAACTGCTTACTGGTCAGGGGCGCCGACGTACTGTCTGCATTCGCGCCTGCTGCACCAGCGTAAATCCTCTTCCAATCGTTACTGCTCCAGGAAAGAAACATGGCTACCAATGCAAAACCCGTTTACAAACGCATTCTGTTAAAACTGAGTGGCGAAGCGCTACAGGGCTCAGAAGGCTTCGGTATTGACGCAAGTGTTCTGGATCGTATGGCGCAAGAGATCAAAGAACTGGTTGAACTGGGTATTCAGGTTGGGGTAGTCATCGGCGGGGGCAACCTGTTCCGCGGCGCGGGCCTGGCTCAGGCCGGTATGAACCGTGTGGTGGGTGACCATATGGGGATGCTGGCAACCGTTATGAACGGCCTGGCTATGCGTGATGCGCTGCACCGCGCCTATGTTAACGCCCGCCTGATGTCCGCCATTCCGCTTAATGGCGTGTGTGATAACTACAGCTGGGCTGAAGCCATCAGCCTGCTGCGTAATAACCGGGTGGTTATTCTGTCTGCCGGTACGGGTAACCCGTTCTTCACCACAGACTCTGCCGCCTGCCTGCGCGGGATTGAGATTGAAGCCGACGTGGTGCTCAAAGCAACCAAAGTCGACGGCGTCTTCTCTGCCGATCCGATGAAAGATCCGGCAGCCACCCTGTATGAGCAGCTCTCTTACCAGGAAGTGCTGGAAAAAGAACTGAAAGTGATGGATCTCGCAGCCTTTACCCTGGCGCGTGACCATAAACTGCCGATTCGTGTCTTTAACATGAACAAACCAGGCGCACTGCGTCGCGTGGTGATGGGCGAAAAAGAAGGCACATTGATCACGGAATAATTTTACCCCGGGCTGAATCAGGGTAATATTCCGTTTCACTATTGTGCTCCGGCAGCCATTGAGGGTGCCATGAATTAAACAGGGCTATACTTCCACTGCCCGGGTAACCGAGGTGTGGTGTTGAGGCGTAGTCTGGCTTAAACCTGTTTTCAAGGATTCGTAACGTGATTAGCGATATCAGAAAAGATGCCGAAGTGCGTATGGAAAAATGCGTTGAGGCTTTTAAAACCCAGATAAGCAAGGTCCGTACCGGGCGCGCTTCCCCAAGCCTGCTGGACGGGATTGTTGTTGAATATTACGGCGCCCCGACGCCGCTGCGTCAGCTGGCGAACGTCACCGTTGAAGACTCCCGCACCCTGAAGATCAACGTTTTTGATCGCAGCCTGAGCGCGGCAGTAGAAAAGGCGATTATGGCCTCTGATCTGGGGCTGAACCCAAGCTCTGCCGGTAGCGATATTCGTGTTCCGCTGCCGCCGCTGACCGAAGAGCGCCGTAAAGACCTTATCAAAGTGGTGCGCAGTGAAGCGGAGCAGGCGCGTGTGTCTGTGCGTAACGTGCGCCGCGACGCAAACGACAAAGTGAAAGCGCTGCTGAAAGACAAAGAGATCAGCGAAGATGACGATCGCCGTTCTCAGGACGACATCCAGAAACTGACTGACGCCGCCGTTAAGAAAGTGGACGCGGCTCTGGCAGATAAAGAAGCAGAATTAATGCAGTTCTGATCCTGCGCTGCTGGAATCGTAAAACGCCGCTACGGAGCCCCACAGGCTTTAATGCGGCGTTTTGCATTGTAGCAGGACGTTTCCCGGGCAGATAAACCCGCCCGTTAACCTTTTCAGAGTACCTCATGAAGCAATTAACTGTTCTCGGCTCTACGGGCTCCATTGGTTGCAGCACCCTTGATGTGGTGCGCCGCAACCCGGAGCGTTTTTCGGTTACCGCACTGGTGGCGGGTAAAAATGTGGCGCGGATGGCAGAGCAGTGCCTGGCGTTCCGCCCGAAATATGCCGTTATGGCCCGGGAAGAGGATGCGCGCGCCCTGCGTGAGGCCCTGGCAGGTCAGGGCCTCAGCACTGAGGTGATGGCAGGCCAGCAGGCCGCCTGTGATATGGCTGCGCTTGATGAAGTGGACCAGGTCATGGCGGCGATTGTCGGGGCGGCGGGGCTGGTGCCTACTCTGGCCGGGATCCGGGCCGGGAAACAAATTCTGCTGGCTAACAAAGAAGCGCTGGTGACCTGCGGGCGGCTGTTTATGGATGCCGTTGCGCAACACGGTGCGCAACTGCTGCCGATTGACAGCGAACACAACGCGATTTTTCAGAGTTTACCGGACGCCATCCAGCGTAATCTGGGGTACGCTTCCCTGGAGAATAATGGCGTCTCGTCGATTATTCTTACCGGTTCTGGTGGCCCTTTCCGGGAGACGCCGCTGGCAGATCTGGCGGCAATGACCCCCGATCAGGCCTGTAAACACCCGAACTGGTCTATGGGGCGTAAGATTTCTGTTGATTCCGCCACCATGATGAACAAAGGCCTGGAATACATTGAAGCCCGCTGGCTATTTAATGCCTCAGCACATCAGATGGAAGTGTTGCTGCACCCGCAGTCGATGATCCATTCGATGGTTCGCTACACCGATGGCAGTGTGCTCGCACAACTGGGTGAGCCGGATATGCGCACGCCGATTGCCCATGCGATGGCCTGGCCTGCCAGGACCACGTCAGGGGTGAAACCGCTGGATTTTTGTGAAGCTGGCGCGCTGACCTTCGGGCGCCCTGATTACCAGCGTTATCCGTGTCTGAAGCTGGCTATCGACGCTTTCGAAAGCGGCCAGGCGGCAACAACAACCCTGAACGCAGCCAATGAAGTGGTGGTGGCGGCCTTTCTGGCCGGGCAGATCCGCTTTACGGATATTGCCGCGCTGAATGCCGCGATACTGGATGCCGCCGTGCTTGAGGAGCCTGCCTGTGTCAGCGATGTGCTGGATATTGATGCAAAAGCCCGTATTCTCGCGCAGCAGCACGTGATTAGCCTCGCAGGTATGTGAATATTCTGTCTGCAGGCCGCTCGCTATTTGTTAGCGTCTGGCTGAGGTGATATAGTCTGCGCCACCCGATTATTGCCATTTAGCGTGATCATCAGGTTAAGCCGTGGTTTAGCACGGCTTTTTTACGTAGAGGCTTTAGCATTCCGGGGTACTACTAATCCCTTTCATGGAACAAAAACGCGTTATGTTGTCAGCTAATCAACCATCCCAGGATTCTTTATCTACGCATGGTCCACGCCATGTCGCCATCATTATGGATGGCAACGGCCGTTGGGCTAAACGTCAGGGGAAGATGAGGATCATTGGTCACAGGGCGGGCGCAAAGGCGGTCCGTCGGGCTGTTCGTTATGCCGCAAATCAAGGGATTGAAGCACTGACGCTGTACGCATTTAGTAGTGAGAACTGGAACCGGCCTGCTCAGGAAGTCAGCGCGTTAATGGAGCTGTTTGTCTGGGCCCTGGACAGTGAAGTGAAGGTGTTGCATCGCAATAACGTCAGACTAAAAATTATTGGCGATGTGTCACGCTTCAATGGCCGGCTACAGGAAAAAATCCGTAATTCCGAAGCGCTGACCAGTAAGAATACCGGTTTAACTCTCAATATCGCTGCGAATTATGGCGGTCGTTGGGATATTATTCAGGGTGTGCGGCATATTGCTGAGCGGGTCAGACGTGAAGAGATTTCACCGGAGCAAATTACGGAAGATATGCTGAGTCAGCAAGTGTGCATGAGCGATCTGGCACCGGTTGATTTAGTCATAAGGACTGGGGGAGAGCACCGGATCAGTAATTTCCTGCTGTGGCAGATAGCTTACGCGGAACTCTGGTTTACCGATGTGCTCTGGCCCGATTTCGATGAACAAGACTTTGAAGGTGCACTGAATGCCTTTGCAACTCGCGAACGTCGTTTTGGCGGCACAGCACCCGGTAACGACCAGGTTTAATGGGGGTTACTCTTGCTGAAGTATCGCCTGATTTCCGCATTTATCTTAATCCCCGCCGTGATTGCGGCGTTGTTCTGGCTACCGCCGGGCGGTTTTGCCATTACAACCATTATTGTCTGCATGCTGGCAGCCTGGGAGTGGGGGCAATTAAGCGGTTTTTCATCCCGCAATCAGCGGGTCTGGCTGGCGGTACTTTGTGGTCTACTTCTGGCAACCATGCTGATGGTGCTGCCGGAGTATCATCATAATATCCACACCCCCCTGATAGCCGGCTCCCTGTGGGCATCGCTTATCTGGTGGTGTGTCGCGCTACTCCTCGTATTCTTCTATCCTGCATCTGCGGCGCTGTGGCGTAATTCCCGCATTTTGCGCCTGGTCTTTGGTTTCTTTACTATTATTCCCTTTTTCTGGGGCATGGTGGTCCTGCGCAGCTGGCACTATGAAAGTAACCACTATGCCGGGGCCATCTGGCTGTTGTATGTGATGTTTCTGGTCTGGGGCGCAGATTCCGGCGCGTATATGTTTGGTAAAATGTTTGGCAAACATAAACTTGCGCCGAAGGTTTCGCCGGGTAAAACCTGGCAGGGCTTTTTTGGCGGTCTGGCTACCTCGGCGGTTATTTCCTGGTTATTCGGTGCCTGGGCAAATTTGGATGTAGCGGCCAGCATATTATTGGTATGCTCTCTGACTGCTGCGCTGGCTTCAGTGCTTGGCGATTTAACGGAAAGTATGTTTAAACGCGAAGCCGGCATTAAAGACAGCGGGCATCTGATCCCGGGACACGGTGGTATTCTTGACCGTATTGACAGTCTGACCGCCGCCGTACCGGTATTTGTTTGCCTTCTGATCCTGGTCTTTGGCGCAATTTAACGGAAGGTTATATGCTGAGTGTTCTCTGGAGTCTGGCAGCCTTTATCGTCGCACTGGGTGTGCTTATCACCGTGCACGAATTCGGTCACTTCTGGGTGGCCCGCCGCTGCGGCGTCTATGTGGAACGCTTTTCTATCGGCTTTGGTAAGGCGCTGTGGCGCCGCACCGATCGCCAGGGCACGGAGTTTGTTATTGCGCTGATCCCGCTGGGCGGGTATGTCAAAATGCTCGACGAGCGTGTAGAGGCGGTAACGCCGGAAATGCGCCACCGGGCATTCAATAACAAAACCGTCGCCCAGCGTGCGGCGGTGATTGCCGCCGGGCCGGTGGCGAATTTTATTTTTGCGGTTTTTGCCTACTGGGTAGTTTTTATCGTGGGTGTGCCCAGCGTGCGCCCGGTGGTCAGCGATGTTTTACCCGGCTCTATTGCGGCACAGGCGCAAATTTCGCCAGGAACGGAACTAAAAGCCGTTGATGGCATCGAAACGCCTGACTGGGATGCCGTTCGTCTGGCGCTGATTGGTAAAATTGGCGATAGCCAGGCAATACTGACTGTCGCGTCGTCCGGCAGCCAGGGCGTTATGCAGAAAACGCTGGATCTCCGCCACTGGAAATTTGAACCAGATAAGCAAGATCCGGTACAGTCGCTGGGGTTTCAGCCGGTAGGGCCAAAGATTGACCCTGTGCTGGCAGAAATACAAAAAGACTCGGCGGCGCAACAGGCGGGTTTGCAAGCGGGTGACAGGATCGTTAAAGTCAACGGTCAGTTGCTGAACAACTGGATGATGTTTGTTGAGCTGGTCCGGGATAACCCTGGCCATCCGCTGGAAATCAGCATTGAGCGGCAGGGGGAACCCCTTACGCTGACGCTGACACCTGGTGTGAAGCAGGTGGGGGCGAAAGCCGAAGGTTTTGCCGGGGTGGTACCCCAGGTTATCCCGCTGTCCGAGGAGTACCGAACGGTGCGCCAGTATGGTCCTTTCAGCGCTATCGGCCATGCCACTGAGAAAACGTGGCAGCTGATGAAGCTGACGGTGAGTATGCTGGGGAAATTAATAACCGGTGACGTCAAACTGAATAACCTCAGTGGGCCTATTTCGATAGCCCAGGGGGCAGGTATGTCGGCGGAGTTCGGGTTGGTGTATTACCTCATGTTCCTGGCGCTGATCAGTGTGAACCTGGGGATTATCAACCTGTTCCCGTTACCCGTTCTTGACGGGGGGCATTTACTGTTCCTGGCAATCGAAAGGCTTAAAGGCGCCCCGGTATCGGAGCGAGTTCAGGACTTCAGTTATCGCATTGGCTCGATTTTGCTGGTGCTGTTAATGGGGCTTGCACTTTTCAATGATTTCTCTCGTTTATAGCGGGAGTCAGGTTAGGAAGAACGCATAACAACGATGGCGATGAAAAAGTTGCTCATAGCGTCGCTGCTGTTTAGCAGCGCCACCGTATACGGTGCCGACGGGTTCGTGGTGAAAGACATTCATTTCGAAGGCCTGCAGCGAGTCGCCGTTGGTGCGGCCCTTCTCAGTATGCCTGTGCGTGTCGGGGATACCGTGACTGATGATGACATCAGTAACACGATCCGCTCTCTGTTCGCGACAGGAAACTTCGAGGATGTTCGGGTCCTGCGTGATGGTGATTCATTACTGGTTCAGGTGAAAGAGCGCCCGACAATTGCCAGTATCACTTTCTCCGGTAACAAATCGGTGAAAGATGACATGCTTAAACAGAATCTGGAAGCCTCTGGCGTGCGCGTTGGTGAATCTCTCGATCGCACCACCTTATCGGATATCGAAAAAGGGCTGGAAGATTTCTACTACAGCGTCGGTAAATACAGCGCCAGCGTGAAAGCGGTTGTAACACCGCTGCCCCGTAACCGTGTGGACCTGAAACTGGTCTTCCAGGAAGGGGTCTCTGCCAAAATTCAGCAAATCAATATTGTCGGCAACCGCGCCTTCAGTACTGAAGAGCTTATCTCCCACTTCCAGCTGCGCGATGAAGTGCCCTGGTGGAACGTGGTGGGCGATCGTAAATACCAGAAACAGAAACTGGCGGGTGACCTTGAAACCCTGCGCAGTTTTTATCTGGATCGCGGTTATGCCCGGTTCAATATTCAGTCCACGCAGGTTAGCCTGACCCCGGACAAAAAAGGTATCTACATCACGGTTAACGTGAGCGAAGGCGATCAGTACAAACTGTCTGGTGTTGATGTCAGCGGTAACCTGGCCGGACACTCTGCGGAAATTGAAAGCCTGACCAAAGTCGAGCCGGGTGAGCTGTATAACGGCACCAAAGTCACGAAGATGGAAGACGGCGTTAAAAAACTGCTGGGCCGCTATGGTTACGCCTATCCGCGCGTACAGACTCAGCCGGAAATTGATGACACCGCAAAAACCGTTAAGCTCCACGTGAACGTAGACGCGGGCAACCGTTACTACGTGCGTAAGATCCGCTTTGAAGGTAACGACACCAGTAAAGACGCCGTTCTGCGCCGCGAAATGCGCCAGATGGAAGGGACCTGGCTGGGCAGCGACCTGGTCGATCAGGGTAAAGAGCGCCTGAACCGCCTGGGCTTCTTTGAAACTGTTGATACCGACACCCAGCGCGTGCCGGGTAGCCCGGATCAGGTGGATGTGGTCTACAAAGTTAAAGAGCGTAACACCGGTAGCTTTAACTTCGGTGTGGGTTACGGTACTGAAAGCGGCGTCAGCTTCCAGGTTGGCGTGCAGCAGGATAACTGGTTAGGCACCGGTTATTCTGTGGGGATCAGCGGCACCAAAAACGATTATCAGACCTATACTGAACTGTCGGTCACTAACCCGTACTTCACCGTTGACGGTGTGAGCCTGGGCGGACGTGTCTTCTACAACGACTTTAAAGCTGATGATGCTGACCTGTCTGACTATACCAACAAAAGTTATGGTCTGGACGGTACGCTCGGCTTCCCGATCAACGAATATAACAGCCTGCGCGTTGGTTTAGGTTACGTCCATAACGACCTGTCCAACATGCAGCCGCAGATAGCCATGTGGCGTTATCTGGATTCGATGGGGCAGAGCGCGAATAAAGACGACGACGACAATGACTACTCGGCGGACGACTTCACCTTCAACTATGGCTGGACCTACAACAACCTTGACCGCGGTTACTTCCCGACCAAAGGTTCACGGGTCAACCTGAACGGTAAAGTCACGGTGCCGGGCTCTGATAACGAGTTCTATAAAGTGACCCTTGATACGGCAACCTATGTGCCTATCGATGAAGATCACAAATGGGTGGTTCTGGGCCGTACCCGCTGGGGTTATGGTGATGGGATCGGCAGCAAAGAGATGCCGTTCTATGAAAACTTCTACGCCGGTGGCTCCAGCACAGTGCGTGGCTTCCAGTCCAACACCATTGGTCCGAAAGCGGCCTATTACTATGGCCCGAATAACGAAAACTGTAACGCCAGTGATGAAAGTGTTGCCGGTGTTTGTAAATCTAACGACGCCGTCGGCGGGAACGCTATGGGTGTGGCAAGCGTTGAGCTGATTACGCCAACACCGTTCCTGAGCGAGAAGTATGCGAACTCGGTGCGTACCTCACTGTTTGTGGATGCAGGTACGGTCTGGGATACCAACTGGCATAACACCGCGGAAACCCGCGCAGCCGGCATTCCTGACTACAGCAAAGCGAGCAACATTCGCGCTTCTGCGGGTCTGGCGCTGCAGTGGATGTCCCCGCTGGGGCCGCTGGTATTCTCTTACGCTCAGCCGATCAAAGAATACAGTGGAGATAAATCAGAACAATTCCAGTTTAACATTGGTAAAACCTGGTAATAATTCTGAGCAACGGAATGCATAGGTTGTGTCGCGATGACTGCTGATGAGCGGATAACTCATTCGGGCCACGCAAAGAACAGTGCCTCTTGGGGTACATATGGGATGGTAAGGAGTTTATTGTGAAAAAGTGGTTAATCGCTGCGGGCCTTAGCCTGGCATCAGCAACAGCAGCTAACGCTGCCGATATCGGTGTAGTTAACATGGGTAACCTGTTCCAGCAGGTCGCTCAGAGCACTGGGGTTTCCCAGCGTCTGGAAAGCGAATTCAAAGGCCGTGCTGGCGAACTGCAAAAAATGGAATCTTCCCTGCAGTCTAAAATGCAGCGTCTGCAGCGTGACGGTGCGACGATGAAATCCAGCGACCGCAGCAGCCTGGAGAAATCCGTGATGGCTGACCGTCAGGCTTTCTCTACCAAAGCGCAGGCTTTCGAACAGGATCGTGCCCGTCGCTCTAACGAAGAACGCGGCAAACTGGTTACCCGTATCCAGTCTGCAGTGAAAAAAGTGGCTGACGACAAAGGCCTCGAAGTTGTCCTGGATTCCGGTACAGTGGTTTACTCCAGCAGCGATGTTAAAGACATCACCGCTGATGTACTGAAACAGGTTAAATAAGTCATGCCTTCCATTCGACTGGCTGACTTAGCCCAACAGTTGAATGCGGAGCTGCACGGTGATGGCGATATCGCCATCACTGGTGTAGCCTCCATGCAATCTGCGGGGAATGGTCAGATTACATTTATCGTCAACCCACGCTACCGGGACCACCTGGCGGAATGCCGGGCATCTGCCGTGGTGATGACGCAAGACGATCTGCCGTATGCAAAAAGCGCGGCGCTGGTCGTTAAAAACCCCTATCTCACCTATGCGCTGATGGCGCAGATCCTTGATACCACTCCGCAACCGGCGCAGAATATCGCCCCCAGCGCGGTGATTGACGCCAGTGCAACCCTGGGCAGTAATGTCTGCGTGGGTGCGAATGCGGTTATCGAGTCAGGCGTGGTGCTGGGTGATAACGTGGTTATCGGCCCGGGCTGTTTCGTCGGCAAGAATACAAAAATTGGTGACGGCTCCCGTTTATGGGCAAATGTCTCCGTTTATCATGAAGTTGAGATTGGTAAAGCCTGTCTTATTCAGTCCAGCACGGTTATCGGCGCAGATGGTTTCGGCTACGCCAACGATCGTGGTAACTGGGTGAAGATCCCACAACTTGGCCGGGTGATCATCGGCGATCGCGTAGAGATCGGTGCCTGTACCACTATTGACCGCGGTGCACTGGATGATACGGTCATCGGCAATGGTGTTATCATTGATAACCAGTGCCAGATTGCACATAACGTTGTGATTGGCGACAATACCGCAGTCGCGGGCGGCGTTATCATGGCGGGTAGCCTGAAAATAGGCCGTTATTGTATGATTGGCGGCGCCAGCGTTATCAACGGGCATATGGAAATCTGCGATAAGGTCACGGTAACCGGTATGGGGATGGTAATGCGTCCGATTACTGAGCCCGGGATCTATTCGTCCGGTATTCCGCTTCAGCCTAATAAGGTCTGGCGTAAAACGGCAGCGCTGGTGATGAACATTGATGATATGAGCAAGCGCCTGAAAGCGATAGAGCGCAAGGTCAGTCACCAGGACTAATCATCATAATAGTGCGGGCTTTTTTTGTGTTCCGCGCGATTCATATTTGCGGCCTGCTGGCTTTCTGTTGATACCAGCAGGCCGTGTTATTATTGTTACTTAGCATATTTTGACAGGAAGAGTATTTTGACTACTGACACTCATACTCTGCATATTGATGAGATTCTGGAGCTTCTGCCACACCGTTTTCCTTTTCTGCTGGTAGACCGCGTGCTGGACTTCGAAGAAGGCCATTTTTTACGCGCAGTTAAAAACGTCTCGGTCAATGAGCCGTTTTTCCAGGGGCACTTCCCGGGCAAGCCTATTTTCCCGGGTGTTCTGATTCTGGAAGCTATGGCCCAGGCCACCGGTATCCTGGCGTTTAAAAGCGTCGGCAAACTGGAGCCGGGTGAGCTGTACTATTTTGCCGGTATTGATGAAGCGCGCTTTAAGCGCCCGGTCGTGCCTGGCGATCAGATGATCATGGAAGTCACCTTCGAAAAAACCCGCCGCGGTCTGACCCGTTTTAAAGGTGTCGCGATGGTTGACGGTAAAGTGGTTTGTGAAGCGACAATGATGTGTGCCCGTAGCCGGGAGGCCTGATACGTGATTGATTCCTCTGCCTTTGTTCACCCTACCGCCATTGTGGAAGCGGGCGCCGTAATTGGTGCTAACGCCCATATTGGACCGTTTTGCGTTGTTGGCCCTGATGTGGAAATTGGCGCAGGCACTGTGCTGAAATCCCATGTGGTCATTAATGGTCACACAAAGATTGGCTGTGATAACGAAATCTACCAGTTCGCATCCATTGGCGAAGTTAACCAGGATCTCAAATATGCTGGTGAGCCGACCCGGGTTGAAATTGGCGCGCGTAATCGCATTCGCGAAAGTGTCACTATTCACCGCGGAACCGTTCAGGGCGGGGGTGTCACCAGGGTAGGCAACGACAACCTGCTGATGATTAATGCGCATGTGGCACATGATTGCCAGGTAGGGGATCACTGTATCTTTGCTAACAATGCGACACTCGCGGGCCATGTCAGCGTTGATGATTATGCCATCATCGGCGGTATGACCGCAGTCCACCAGTTCTGCATTATTGGCAAACACGTGATGGTAGGTGGTTGTTCCGGCGTAGCCCAGGACGTGCCGCCTTACGTGATTGCCCAGGGAAACCACGCGACCCCGTTCGGTGTAAACATCGAAGGGCTCAAGCGCCGTGGTTTTAGCAAGGAAGCGATTCTGGCTATCCGCAGCGCCTACAAACTGCTGTACCGCTCCGGTAAAACCCTGGAAGAAGTGAAACCTGAAATTGCCACCATTGCTGCACAGCATCCGGAAGTTCAGGCGTTTGTTGATTTCTTTGCCCGCTCTACCCGTGGCCTGATCCGCTAAATGAAGCCGGGTCGTCCACTGACTATTGCCCTGGTCGCCGGAGAAACCTCCGGCGATATTCTGGGTGCCGGCCTTATCCGCGCCATTAAATCCCGCGTTCCCGATGCCCGCTTTGTGGGGGTGGCCGGGCCGCTGATGCAGGCAGAAGGCTGTGAAGCCTGGTATGAGATGGAAGAGCTGGCGGTGATGGGGATCGTGGAAGTGCTGGGGCGGCTGCGTCGCCTGCTGCATATCCGCGCTGATCTTACCCGCCGCTTTTCTGCCTTACAGCCGGATGTTTTTGTCGGCATTGATGCCCCGGATTTCAACATAACCCTGGAGGGGAAGCTGAAAGCCCGCGGTATCAAAACGATTCATTATGTCAGCCCCTCCGTCTGGGCCTGGCGCCAGAAACGCGTTTTCAAAATTGGCAGATCCACCAATCTGGTGCTGGCATTCCTGCCCTTCGAAAAAGCGTTTTACGATAAATTCCATGTTCCGTGCCGCTTTATCGGCCATACCATGGCCGATGCCATGCCGCTGGATCCGGATAAAAACGCCGCCCGGGATGCCCTGGGGATCCCCCACAACGCCCGCTGCCTGGCTATCTTACCCGGCAGCCGGAGTGCCGAAGTGGAGATGCTCAGTGCAGACTTCCTGAATACGGCCAGCTTACTGCGCCAGCGCTGGCCGGAGCTGGAAGTGGTGGTGCCGCTGGTTAATGCAAAACGCCGTGCGCAGTTTGAGCAGATCAAAGCGCAGGTGGCCCCGGATCTGAACGTCCATTTGCTGGACGGGCGCGCCCGTGAAGCGATGATCGCCAGCGATGCCGCACTACTGGCCTCCGGCACTGCGGCGCTGGAGTGTATGCTGGCCAAATGCCCGATGGTGGTCGGCTACCGTATGAAGCCCTTTACCTTCTGGCTGGCGAAACGGCTGGTTAAGACCGAGTATGTCTCGCTGCCTAACCTGCTGGCCCGGCGTGAACTGGTCAAAGAGCTCCTGCAGGATGAGTGCCAGCCAGAGGCGCTGGCCGCGGCGCTGGCCCCGCTGCTGGAAGGCGGTGAAGCCAGCCTGGCGATGCACGATATTTTCCGTGCCTTACATAAAGAGATCCGCTGCAATGCGGACCAGCAGGCGGCAGATGCCGTGCTGGAGTTAGCCCGATGAGTGAATTTGTCTATCCCCATACCCGTCTTGTGGCGGGTGTGGATGAAGTGGGCCGTGGCCCGCTGGTAGGGGCGGTTGTCACGGCAGCCGTGATCCTGGATCCGGCCCGGCCGATTGCCGGTCTTGCCGACTCCAAAGCCCTGTCTGAGAAGCGCCGCCTGGCGCTGTACGACGAAATTAAAGAGAAGGCCCTGGCCTGGAGCCTGGGGCGGGCAGAGCCGCAAGAGATTGACCGGCTTAATATTCTGCACGCCACCATGCTTGCCATGCAGCGGGCCGTTGCCGCTTTGCCGGTTGTGCCGGAATATGTTCTCATTGACGGCAACCGCTGCCCGGCACTGCCGGTCCCCGCGATGGCGGTGGTCAAAGGGGACAGCCGGGTTGCTGAAATTAGCGCCGCCTCGATCCTGGCGAAAGTCACCCGGGATGCGGAAATGGCAGCGCTGGACAAGCAGTTCCCTGAATATGGCTTTGCCCGGCATAAAGGCTACCCGACCGCGTTCCATCTGGAGCAACTGGCGCACTACGGTGCGACAGCCCATCACCGCCGCAGTTTTGGCCCGGTCCGGCGTGTGCTGGAACAGGCATCGCCCGAATCTGACATCCGATAACGTAACAGGGTTAAGAAATTAACATGGCTGAACCTCGTTTTGTGCACCTGCGGGTGCACAGTGACTATTCTATGATCGACGGGCTGGCGAAAATCGGCCCGCTGGTGAAGAAAGCCGCAGCGCTGGGGATGCCAGCCATGGCGATTACAGACTTCACCAACATGTGCGGGCTGGTGAAGTTTTATAACGGTGCCCATGGCGCCGGTATGAAACCGGTGATCGGGGCCGATGTGCATATGGCCTGCGAACTCTTCCCGGACGAGCTGTGTGATCTGACCATTCTGGCCATGAATAACGATGGCTATCAGAACCTTACCCTGTTAATTTCCCGGGCCTACCAGCGTGGTTATGGGGCAGAAGGCCCGTGGATCGATCAGGCATGGCTGGAAGAGCTCAACGACGGGCTTATCCTGCTTTCCGGCGCCCGCCACGGGGATGTGGGGAAAGCGCTGGTGCGCGGTAACCATGTGCTGGCAGAGCAGGCGCTCAGTTTTTATCAGCAGCATTTCGCCGATCGCTATTATCTGGAGCTTATCCGCACCGGGCGGCAGGATGAAGAAACCTACCTCCATGCGGCGGTTGCCCTGGCGGAAGAGACCGGCACTCCGGTGGTCGCGACGAATGACGTCCGCTTTCGCGAGCAGGACGAGTTCGAAGCGCACGAAATCCGCGTGGCTATCCATGACGGCTTTACCCTTGATGATCCTAAACGCCCCCGTAACTACTCCGCCCAGCAATATATGCGCAGCGAAGACGAGATGTGCGAGCTGTTTGCCGATATTCCCGAGGCGTTACAGAACACGGTTGAGATAGCCAAACGCTGCAACGTGACGGTGCGCCTGGGCACCTACTTCCTGCCCCAGTTCCCCACCGGGGATATGACCACCGAAGATTATCTGGTGAAAAAATCCCATGAGGGGCTGGAAGAGCGCCTGGCGTTTCTGTTCCCGGATCCGGACGAGCGTGCACAGAAGCGCCCCCCTTATGATGAGCGTCTGGAAACCGAGCTTAAAGTTATCAACCAGATGGGCTTCCCGGGCTACTTCCTGATAGTGATGGAGTTTATCCAGTGGTCCAAGGATAACGGCGTGCCGGTAGGGCCAGGGCGTGGCTCCGGTGCGGGCTCCCTGGTGGCTTACTCGCTGAAAATTACCGATCTTGATCCGCTGGAGCTGGATCTGCTGTTCGAACGCTTCCTGAACCCGGAACGTGTATCGATGCCGGACTTCGACGTTGACTTCTGTATGGAAAAACGCGACCGGGTGATTGAGCACGTCTCGGAGATGTATGGCCGCGATGCGGTATCGCAGATTATTACCTTCGGTACGATGGCGGCCAAAGCGGTGATCCGCGATGTGGGCCGCGTGCTGGGCCACCCTTACGGGTTTGTGGACCGGATCTCCAAACTGATCCCGCCAGACCCGGGTATGACCCTGGAAAAAGCCTTTGAGGCAGAGCCGCAGCTGCCGGAAATCTACGAGGCGGATGAAGAAGTCCGGGCGCTGATTGATATGGCGCGCCGCCTGGAAGGGGTCACCCGTAACGCCGGTAAACACGCCGGTGGGGTGGTGATTTCGCCCACCAAAATTACAGATTTCGCGCCCCTGTATTGTGATGAACAGGGGCAGCACCCGGTCACCCAGTTTGATAAGAGCGACGTAGAATACGCCGGGCTGGTGAAGTTTGACTTCCTGGGCCTGCGTACCCTGACCATTATCAACTGGGCGCTGGAGATGATTAACGCCCGCCGGGCGAAGCAGGGGCTGGAGCCTGTCGATATCGCGGCAATTCCGCTGGACGACAAGAAAAGTTTTGATATGCTCCAGCGCTCGGAAACCACTGCGGTATTCCAGCTGGAATCCCGGGGCATGAAGGATCTTATCAAACGCCTTCAGCCGGACTGCTTTGAAGATATGATAGCCCTGGTGGCCCTGTTCCGCCCGGGCCCGCTCCAGTCCGGGATGGTGGATAACTTTATCGACCGTAAACACGGCCGAGAAGAGATCTCCTACCCGGATGTGCAGTGGCAGCATGAGAGCCTGAAACCGGTACTGGAGCCGACCTACGGTATTATCCTGTACCAGGAACAGGTGATGCAGATAGCCCAGGTGCTCTCCGGTTATACCCTGGGGGGGGCGGATATGCTGCGCCGCGCCATGGGTAAGAAAAAACCGGAAGAGATGGCCAAACAGCGCGGCACCTTCGAAGAAGGGGCGAAGAAAAACGGCGTTGATGGCGAACTGGCGATGAAAATTTTCGACCTGGTGGAGAAATTCGCCGGGTACGGATTTAACAAATCTCACTCCGCGGCATACGCGCTGGTCTCTTACCAGACCCTGTGGCTGAAGGCCCACTACCCGGCAGAGTTTATGGCGGCAGTGATGACCGCCGATATGGACAACACCGAGAAGGTGGTCGGCCTGGTGGATGAGTGCTGGCGCATGGGGTTAAAAATCCTGCCGCCGGATATTAACTCGGGGCTGTATCATTTCCACGTTAATGACGACGGCGAAATTGTTTACGGTATCGGGGCTATCAAGGGGGTGGGGGAAGGCCCGATAGAGGCCATTATTGAGGCCCGTAACCAGGGCGGTTACTTCCGGGAGCTGTTTGATCTCTGCGCCCGGACCGACACCAAAAAATTAAATCGCCGGGTGCTGGAAAAGCTGATTATGTCCGGGGCCTTTGACCGCCTCGGGCCGCACCGGGCGGCGCTGATGAATTCGCTTAACGATGCGCTGAAAGCCGCCGATCAGCACGCGAAGGCAGAGGCCATCGGCCAGGCCGATATGTTCGGGGTGCTGGCCGAAGAGCCAGAGCAGATAGAGCAGTCGTACGCCAACTGCACCCCCTGGCCGGAACAGGTGGTGCTGGACGGAGAGCGGGAGACCCTGGGGCTGTATCTGACCGGGCACCCGATTACCCAGTACCTGAAAGAAATTGAGCGCTATGTCGGTGGCATGCGCCTGAAGGAGATGCACCCGACCGAACGTGGTAAAGTGATTACCGCCGCCGGACTGGTGCTTGCTGCGCGGGTTATGGTCACCAAGCGCGGTAACAGGATCGGTATCTGTACCCTGGATGACCGTTCCGGGCGTCTGGAGGTGATGTTATTTACCGACGCCCTGGAGAAGTACCAGCACTTGCTGGAGAAAGACCGTATTTTGATCGTTAGCGGACAGGTCAGCTTTGATGACTTCAGTGGTGGTCTTAAAATGACCGCCCGGGAAGTGATGGACATTGACGAAGCACGCGAAAAGTATGCACGCGGGCTTGCTATCTCGCTGACGGACAGGCAAATTGATGACCAGCTTTTAAACCGTCTCCGCCAGTCTCTGGAACCCCACCGTTCGGGAACTATTCCAGTACATCTTTATTACCAGCGAGAGGACGCCCGCGCCCGGTTGCGATTCGGGGCAACATGGCGAGTCTCTCCGAGCGATAAATTGCTTAATGATTTACGCAGCCTGGTAGGTACGGAGCAGGTGGAACTGGAGTTTGACTAAAACAGGAATACTATGAGTCTGAATTTCCTAGATTTTGAACAGCCAATTGCAGAGCTGGAAGCGAAAATCGATTCCCTGACTGCGGTTAGCCGCCAGGATGAAAAACTCGATATTAATATCGACGAAGAGGTACACCGCCTGCGTGAAAAAAGCGTAGAGCTGACCCGTAAAATCTTCGCCGACCTGGGGGCATGGCAGATTGCACAGCTGGCGCGCCACCCGCAGCGCCCGTACACCCTGGATTACCTGCGTCTTATCTTTGACGAGTTTGACGAGCTGGCCGGTGATCGCGCTTATGCGGACGATAAAGCCATTGTCGGGGGGATTGCCCGCCTTTCTGGCCGCCCTGTGATGGTGATTGGCCACCAGAAAGGCCGCGAAACCAAAGAAAAAATTCGCCGCAACTTCGGGATGCCGGCACCGGAAGGCTACCGCAAAGCGCTGCGCCTGATGGAAATGGCCGAGCGGTTTAACATGCCTGTCATTACGTTTATCGACACCCCCGGGGCGTACCCTGGTGTGGGGGCCGAAGAGCGTGGCCAGTCTGAGGCTATCGCCCGTAACCTGCGCGAAATGTCGCGCCTGAGTGTGCCGGTTATCTGCACCGTGATTGGTGAAGGCGGCTCCGGCGGCGCGCTGGCTATCGGCGTGGGCGATAAAGTGAATATGCTGCAGTACAGCACCTATTCCGTTATCTCGCCGGAAGGCTGTGCCTCTATTCTGTGGAAAAGCGCCGAGAAGGCACCGCTGGCCGCAGAGGCGATGGGCATTACCGCACCGCGTCTGAAAGAGCTGAAACTTATCGACTCTGTGGTTCAGGAGCCACTGGGCGGGGCGCACCGCAACCCGGAAGCCATGGCCGAGTCCCTGAAAGCCCGGTTGCTTGAAGATCTGGCGGACCTGGATACGCTGAATAAAGAAGAGCTGCTGGACAGACGCTACCAGCGCCTGATGAGCTACGGTTACGCGTGATCGTTGCCCTTCAGTAAAGGCCGGTGTTGTACCGGCCTTTTTTTTCTGCGGCGCAAACAGCCTGCGCCACTGTCAACAGGAGAGAGTGATGTCTGCGGGTTTAGAGCATGTCCATCATATTGCGGTGATCGCCACCAGCTACTCGCGCAGTAAGGCATTTTACTGCGATATCCTCGGGTTTACGCTGCTCAGTGAAGTGTACCGTGAAGAGCGGGACTCCTGGAAAGGCGACCTGGCCCTTAACGGTCAGTATGTCATTGAGCTGTTTTCTTTCCCCTTTCCGCCAGCCAGGCCGAGCCGCCCGGAAGCCTGCGGTCTGCGCCACCTGGCGTTTAGCGTCAGCAACCTCGACAGCTCCATCGCCTGGCTTGAAGCGCATGGCGTGGCCTGTGAGCCGGTGCGGACTGACCCCTGTACAGATAAACGCTTTACTTTTTTTACTGATCCTGACGGCCTGCCGCTGGAGCTTTACGAGAAGTAGCACGCGAAGGATACCTGCTTTCAGGCTGGAAAAATAACTTATGGTATCATTGGTACTTTCCTCTTAATGGCTTTGAGTATTTTCTTATATGCAACAACCCGTCTTCCGCGTTGGGGCCTGGCTGGTTACGCCAGCGATCAATCAGATAAGCAAGCCCGGTCATACTGAGACTCTTGAACCCCGTCTTATCGACTTGCTGACGTTCTTCGCCCATCACCCGGATGTGGTTCTGAGCCGTGATGAGCTGATTGATAATGTCTGGAAACGCAATATCGTGACCAGCCACGTGGTGACTCAGTCTATCTCTGAACTGCGAAAATCACTCAAAAGCGGCGGTGAAGAAGGGCAGGAGTACATCGTTACCGTTCCCAAGCGCGGCTATAAACTCTCTGCCACTGTTGAGTGGCCGGACGCACAGCCAGACACCGTAAGCGAGAGCGCTGGCGCGGAAGAGGGGAGTGCGGCACCGGTTGCCGCCGCGTTGCCGGGCGGGGAGGTTCCTGCGGCCACGGCCGTGGCCGCGAAAGCGGAGCCTGTGGGGATCCCTGCCCGGGTACTGCGCCGGGCGCGCATCTGGGTGTGGCTCCTGTTTTTTGCCGCGCTGGCCGCCTGCGTGATCCTGATTGGCATGGCCACCTGGTCACTGCGCCCGCCGGTAACCTCCGACAAGCTGCTGCTTAACCCGCGAGATATTGATATCCGCCTGGTCAATGGCAACTCCTGCAGTAACTGGTCATCACAGCGTTCGTATGTGGTGGGGATTAGTGAGCTTATCTCTTCCTCCCTCAATACCTGGTCGACGTTCCTGGTGCATGATAAGACCGATTTCAATATCAATAACCCGAGCACATCGGGCAAGTCGCTGAATATTGAATTTGTTAATCAGCGGCACTATCGCTCCCAGCAGTGTTTTATGTCCGTCAAACTGGTGGATAACGCGGACCGCTCCGTCATGCTGGATAAGCGCTATTTTATTACCCGCGATAACCTGGTCGAAATCCAGAACGATCTGCTCAACAACCTGTCTGTGGTGCTGCAACAGCCGTGGCCGGACGTGATGAAAGAGCGTCTGCGCCAGAATGTGCCGGAGCAGGGCCAGGCGCTGCAGAGCTATTTTATAGCGCACCAGCTGCTGATTGACGGCGACGCAGACTCCCTGACCAAAGCCAGTAAAATGTTCAGCGATATTATCCGCACCTATCCGGATTTTACGTTTGCCCATTCAGAGAAGTTGCTGGTAGATATTCTGCGCCATTCTCAGCAGCCGTTAAGTGATGCAGCACTTGCGGATTTACACCAGCAAATGAATGCGCTCGGCAACCTTCCGGACATGGATAATAACTCTATTTATTACCAAATCCGCGCGGTTGATTTAATCGTACAGGGCAAAACTGATGATGCCTACGCGGCGATTAATAAATCCATTGAGCTGGAAATGTCCTGGCTCAATTATGTACTGCTGGGTAAGGTTTTCGAAATGAAGGGTGAGAATCGCCTGGCCGCGGATGCGTATATTACCGCGTTTAATTTGCGCCCGGGCAACAACACCCTGTACTGGATCAAGAACAGTTTCTTCCAGACATCCATCGCAAATGTGGTCCCCTGGCTCGATAATTTTATCTCCGAATCTGAATAATTAATGCCGCCGCCTGGTTATCATCACGCGGCGGCATTTTTCTGTGTTACGCAAATGTGATGTAAAAGTGTGCATTAAACGCATTTTTATTAGCCACGGCAGCATAATTATAACGCCTGATAACATCGTTATTTGTTGAAAAATAACGATGTTTATCTTTATCTGAGATCTTTTCCTGATGTTTATAATTCAGGGAAAAATCTCATCTTGTCATTTGTAGGATGTTTGTGTTTATTTCACCTAATCTTTAGGACTTTACTTTCATGAGTGATTATTCTCCATCTCATCGGTGGGGGCAGTGAGCGACTCATTCACTGCATCCGTACCTCCTGACAATTATCTGGAGAATGCGAATATATGAGTTCAGCAAAGAAAATCGGGCTTTTCGCCTGTACCGGTGTTGTTGCCGGTAATATGATGGGGAGCGGTATTGCACTATTACCTGCGAACCTCGCAAGCATCGGTGGTATTTCCATCTGGGGTTGGGTAATTTCTATTATTGGTGCAATGTCTCTGGCTTATGTTTATGCCCGGCTGGCAACCAAGAACCCGCAGGAAGGTGGCCCAATCGCCTACGCTGGTGAAATTTCCCCGGCATTTGGTTTCCAGACCGGTGTTCTTTATTACCACGCCAACTGGATTGGTAACCTCGCAATCGGTATTACTGCTGTCTCTTATCTTTCTACATTCTTCCCGGCATTAAACAGCCCAATCGCTGCCGGTATCGCCTGTATCGCCATTGTCTGGGTCTTCACTTTCGTGAACATGCTGGGTGGTGCCTGGGTGAGCCGTCTGACCACTATTGGTCTGGTATTAGTGCTTATCCCGGTTATCATGACCGCTATCGCTGGCTGGCACTGGTTTGATGCTGCCACCTATCAGGCAAACTGGAACACCTCTGAAAAACCGAACATGCAGGCCATCATCAGCAGTATCCTGCTGTGCCTGTGGGCGTTCGTGGGTGTTGAATCCGCAGCCGTAAGTACCGGTATGGTTGATAACCCGAAACGTACTGTTCCGCTGGCTACCATGATGGGTACTGCACTGGCGGGTATCGTATACGTTGCCGCAACTCAGGTTATCAGCGGTATGTATCCTGCTTCTACCATGGCCGCTTCTGGTGCGCCGTTCGCTATCAGTGCTTCCACCATTCTGGGTAACTGGGCAGCACCGGTTGTTTCTGCCTTCACCGCATTTGCCTGCCTGACTTCTCTGGGCTCCTGGATGATGCTGGTTGGCCAGGCTGGTGTTCGCGCCGCCAAAGATGGCAACTTCCCGAAAGTGTACGGTGAACTGGATAAAAACGGTGTGCCTAAAAAAGGCCTGCTGCTGGCAGCCTGCAAAATGACTGCGCTGATGGTGCTGATTACCATCATGAACTCCAGCGGTGGTAAAGCCTCTGACCTGTTCGGTGAGCTGACCGGTATCGCGGTTCTGCTGACCATGCTGCCTTACTTCTACTCTTGTGTTGACCTGATTCGTTTCGAAGGGATCAACCTGCGTAACGCAGCAAGCCTGGTATGTTCTGTTCTGGGTTGTGCATTCTGCTTCATCGCGCTGATGGGTGCGGGTTCTTTCGAACTGTCCGGTACCTTCATTGTGAGCCTGATCATCCTGATGTTCTACGCCCGCAAAATGCACGACAAAAAGCCGTCTAACACTGCAGACGCGCTGTAAGCACCTCTGTCCTGATTTCTCAATTTTTCGCCCCTCCTTCCACCCGCAATAGTGTCGGGAGGGGCAAGATCTGCCTGGAGTTATGATTATGAACGTAATTGCTATCATGAATCACTTGGGCGTCTACTTCAAAGAAGAGCCCATCCGTGAACTGCACAAAGCCCTGGAAGGTTTAGGCTTCCGCATTGTGTATCCTGTTGACCGCGACGACTTAATGAAAGTTATCGAAAACAACGCCCAGCTGGCTGGCGTGGTCTTTGACTGGGATACCTACAACCTGGGTCTGTGCGAAGACATCAGCAAACTGAACGAAAAACTGCCGCTGTACGCGTTTGCTAACACCCAGTCCGCTATGGACGTTAGCCTGAGCGATCTGCGCCTGAATGTTCGTTTCTTCGAGTATGCACTGGGCGGTTCTGCTGATATCGCAGCAAAAATCAAACAGACAACTGACGAATATATTGACGAGATCCTGCCTCCGCTGACCAAAGCGCTGTTCAAATATGTTCGCGAAGGTAAATACACCTTCTGTACTCCGGGTCACATGGGCGGTACTGCTTTCCAGAAAAGCCCGGTAGGTAGCCTGTTCTATGATTTCTTCGGCGCTAACGCCATGAAATCTGATATCTCTATCTCTGTTTCTGAGCTGGGCTCCCTGCTGGACCACAGCGGCCCGCATAAAGAAGCTGAAGAGTACATCGCAAACGTATTTAACGCTGAACGCAGCTACATGGTGACTAACGGTACTTCTACCGCTAACAAAATCATCGGTATGTATTCTGCACCGGCAGGCAGCACCATCCTGATCGACCGTAACTGCCACAAATCTCTGACTCACCTGATGATGATGAGCGATGTTACCCCGATCTACTTCCGCCCGACCCGTAACGCTTACGGTATCCTGGGTGGTATCCCGCAGAGCGAGTTCAAACACGAAACTATCGAAGCTCGTGTGAAATCTACGCCGAATGCGACCTGGCCTGTTCATGCCGTAGTGACTAACTCCACTTACGACGGTCTGCTGTACAACACTGATTTCATCAAACAGACTCTGGATGTGAAATCTATCCACTTTGACTCTGCATGGGTTCCTTACACCAACTTCAGCCCGATCTACAAAGGTCTGTGCGGGATGAGCGGTGACCGTGTAGAAGGCAAAGTTATCTATGAAACTCAGTCTACTCACAAACTGCTGGCTGCGTTCTCTCAGGCATCCATGATCCACGTTAAAGGCGACGTCAACGAAGAAACCTTTAACGAAGCCTACATGATGCACACCACCACTTCTCCGCATTACGGTATCGTGGCTTCCACTGAAACCGCTGCGGCGATGATGAAAGGTAACTCCGGTAAACGTCTGATCGAAGGCTCCATCAAACGTGCTATCACCTTCCGTAAAGAGATCAAACGTCTGCGCGGTGAGTCTGAAAGCTGGTTCTTCGACGTATGGCAGCCGGAAGGTATCGAGAAAGCAGAATGCTGGCCGCTGAGCTCTGACAGCGAATGGCACGGCTTTAAAGATATCGACAACAACCACATGTACCTTGACCCGATCAAAGTCACTCTCCTGACTCCGGGGCTGGAAAAAGACGGTACTATGGGTGAGTTCGGTATTCCGGCAAGCATCGTGGCTAAATACCTCGACGAACACGGTATCATCGTTGAGAAAACTGGCCCGTATAACCTGCTGTTCCTGTTCAGCATCGGTATCGACAACACCAAGGCTCTGAGCCTGCTGCGTGCCCTGACTGACTTCAAACGTGCATTTGACCGCAACCTGCGTGTGAAAAACATTCTGCCGTCTCTGTACAACGAAGCGCCTGAATTCTATGAAAACATGCGTATTCAGGACCTGGCTGCGAACATCCACAAACTGATTCAGCATCACAACCTGCCGGATCTGATGTTCCGCGCATTCGAAGTGCTGCCGGATATGGTGATGACTCCGTACAAAGCCTTCCAGAAAGAGCTGCACGGTGAAGTGGAAGAAGTGTATATGGATGAGATGGTTGGCCGCGTTAACGCCAACATGATCCTCCCGTACCCTCCTGGAGTTCCGCTGGTAATGCCTGGTGAAATGATCACCGAAGAGAGCCGTCCGGTGCTCGAATTCCTGGAAATGCTGTGCGAAATCGGTGCACACTACCCGGGCTTCGAAACAGATATTCACGGTGCATACCGCCAGACTGACGGTCGCTACACTGTTAAGGTGCTGAAAAAATCCAGCGCTGAGTAATAACTGACAGAAGGGAAGTGGCTCAGGCCACTTCCCTTTTTTCTTTTTTTGCCCGGGGTTCGGGCTGGGAGAATACATGAAAACACCCTCACAACCGCGCGCGATTTACTACATCGTGGCGATTCAGATTTGGGAATATTTCAGTTTCTATGGCATGCGCGCCATTCTTATCCTCTATTTAACCCACCAGCTTGGTTACTCCGACAGTAACGCCATCACATTGTTCAGCGCTTATGCGTCCTTAGTTTACATTACCCCTATTCTCGGCGGCTGGATTGCCGACCGCCTGCTGGGCAATCGTGTTGCCGTCTTACTTGGTGCTATCCTGATGACCCTCGGCCATATTGTGCTGGGCCTGGAATCTGACGCGGTCTGGTCGCTGTACCTGGCGCTGGGGATTATTATCTGCGGGTACGGATTATTTAAATCCAATATCAGCGTGCTGCTTGGTGAGCTTTATACACCCGACGATCCGCGCCGCGACGGGGGCTTCTCACTGCTGTATGCCGCCGGTAATATTGGCTCTATCGTCTCGCCGATTGCCTGCGGTCTGGCGGCCCAGTGGTACGGCTGGCATGTGGGCTTCGCCCTGGCCGGGATCGGCATGTTCCTGGGCCTGCTGATTTTTATGACCGGGCGTAAGCATTTTGCCGCCACGCGTGGCATAAACACCATTGCCCTGAAGAAGAAAAACGCCGGTATTCCGGCCTGGGGCTGGCTGGTCGTGGGGGTTTTACTCTCGCCGTTCTTCTTTACCGCGCTGCTTCAGTATGATTTGTCCGGCTATTTGCTCGCGCTGGTGTGTGCAGGCGCGGTCTTTATTGTGGCCAGGATCATGGCCCGCGAACGGGAGCAGCGCAAGGCGCTGTGGCAGGTGGTGTTGCTGATGGCTACCGGGACACTGTTCTGGATCCTCGCACAGCAGGGCGGCAGCTCAATCAGCCTGTTTATTGACCACTTTGTTAACCGTCAGGCTTTCGGAACGGAAGTGCCAACGGCCCTGTTCCAGTCAGTGAATGCGGTGGCGGTCATGGTGGCCGGGGTGGTGCTGGCCTGGCTTTCACAGCTGGGAACGGCCAGCAGCTCAAAACTGGTGGTGTGGCTGAAATTCTCCTGCGGGCTGGCGCTGATGGCCGCAGGCTTTATGGTGCTGGCGCTTAATGCGCGCCTGGGTGAGATTCACGGCCAGTCCTCCATGTGGATGATGGTGGCGGGGCTGTCTCTGATGGGGTTTGCCGAGCTGTTTATCGACCCGGTCGCGATGGCGCAGATAACCCGTCTGAACCTGCCCGGGGTAACCGGCCTGCTGACCGGTATTTATATGCTGGCAACCGGCTCGGTGGCTAACTATCTGGCCGGTCTTGTGGCCCAGCAGACGACCGAGTCGCAAGCCGGGGGGCATGCTATACACGCCTACTATGCGTTCTTTGCCCAGATGGGGAAATGGACGGTTGTTTGTGTGGCGCTGATCCTTGCCCTGAGCGTATGGCGCTGGTGGGTCAGCCGCAAACAAAATGCGTTAGTGCTTGATTGAACGCGCCGCTGTGGTTAACGTGCGACTATGTCACATGATTAGCCACCGGCAATGAAACCTTCAATTATCCCTTCTGATATTCTTCCTGCCCTGCGGGGTCACCGGCAGTTGCTGGTGGCCCTGAGCGGCGGGCTGGACTCCACCGTTTTACTTCATCTGCTCTGCCAGTTACGCAACGAGGCGGATCTCACCCTGCGGGCACTGTATGTCCACCACGGTATCAGCCGCTATGCGGACGAGTGGCTCAGCCACTGTCAGGCTCTGTGCCAGCGCTGGCAGGTGCCGTTTATCGCCCGCCGGGTCCACCTGACGGACAGCGGCAAAGGCACTGAGGCCGAAGCCCGCGAAAAACGCTACCAGGCCCTGGCTGAAAGCATGCTGCCGGGAGAGGCACTGATCACCGCCCAGCACCAGGACGATCAGTGTGAAACCCTGCTGCTGGCCCTGAAGCGGGGCAGTGGTCCGGCGGGGCTTTCTGCCATGCCCGGCGAGCTGGCCTTCAACCACAGCGTTATCCTCAGGCCGCTGCTGGGCTTTTCCCGCCAGCAACTGGAAGCCTATGCCCGCCACCATCAGCTGAGCTGGATTGAAGACGACAGTAACCAGGACGACAGCTACGATCGTAACTTTCTGCGCCTGCGTATTGTGCCGCTGCTGCGCCAGCGCTGGCCCTATTTTGCCCGCAGCGCCGCCCGCAGTGCCGCATTATGCGCAGAGCAGGAGTCACTGCTTGATGAGCTGCTGGCCGAACAGCTCCGGGCAGTAACCGGCCCTGACGGCGAGTTACAGCTGGCTGAGCTGCACGGGATGAGCCACGTTCGCCGTGCGGCGCTGCTGCGCCGCTGGTTTGCCCTTCACGGGGCGGTGATGCCTGCCCGGGATGCGCTCCGGCGGGTGTGGGATGAGGTGGCCATGAGCCGGGAGGACGCCTCACCGCGTTTACGTTTCGGGGAACATGAGGTGCGCCGCTTCCGGGGGGCGCTGTGGTGGGTAGCCCTGCGGGCCAGCCAGCGCCAGACTGTGCTGGCGTGGCCTGCGCCTTATGGGCCGTTGATGCTGCCGGAAGGGCTGGGGCAGGTGATGTTTGCCGCCAGCGGTATGGCGGTGCGCCCTCCCCGGGAGGATGAGCCCGTCTCGGTGCGTTTTCAGGCCAGCGGCATGATCCACATGGCAGGCCGCCCGCACGGGCGGACGATGAAAAAGCTCTGGCAGGAGCTGGGGGTCGCCCCCTGGCGGCGGGAGACCACGCCGCTGCTGTTCTACGGGGAGCAGCTTATCGCCGCTGCCGGGGTATTTGTGACCCGGGAAGGGCAGGGGGAAGACGATCACTGCTGGTATCTGCGCTGGCAGGCCGCGCAGTAAAAAAAAGGGGCGGCCTGCTGGCCGCCCGGCGGGTGTCTGGGCTGAGGGTCAGGACTCACTGACCACAACAGTACCAATTTGCGGATGGCTGAAACTGGTTATTTTGTCCAGCCGCACTTCGCGTTCGGTGCCCGCGTCATCAATAATCAGATATTCAATGTTTTTGCGGGTTAACAAATCCCTGGCGCCTGCCTTGAGTATCTCTCCGGTTTTCAGTTCCAGCGTCAGTACCAGATGATGCTGGCAGGCGAGTTCGAGATTGTCATAGTCATCACAGTTAATGGGTTGATAGGCATCATTCATTGACATAATCGCTCACCAGTAAGTTCGCGGCAGCATACGCCGCCTGTTCCCTGATTGACTGCGAAAGAGCTTCATTAGAGGCCATTTCATTCAGAACGTTTAATACGCACCCCAGGGCATCCGGAACATATCCCAGCGCACCACTGGCAATTTCACTGTACTGCCGGCGTATCAGATCACAATATTTTTCCACATGTCCTCCGGTTCTGAGCCCCGAACCCGGAGCATACCCCGGGATCTCTGATAAGACTACGAACATATATCCTGTTTAGCAAGATGACGATAGGGCGGCACAGCGATGTTTTCTGCACGGGAAGTTCCTGAAACCCGGCAGGATATTTCACCGGCATCGCGCCGGTGGGGGAGTTTCGCTACAATAGGGCTCTTTGTCTCAGGAAATAGTCGATGGCTCTGAAAGCAACAATTTATAAGGCGGCGGTTAATGTGGCCGATATGGACCGCAACCGGTATCTCGATGCCAGCCTCACGCTCGCCTGCCATCCGTCGGAAACGGAACAGCGCATGATGCTGCGGCTACTGGCATGGATCAAATATGCCGACGAACGGCTGCAGTTTACCCGCGGGCTGTGCGCGGACGATGAGCCAGAAGTCTGGTTACGCAATGATCACCTGGGCATCGACTTGTGGGTAGAGCTGGGGCTGCCGGATGAACGTCGGCTGAAAAAAGCGTGTAACCAGTCAGGGCAGGTGGCGTTATTTACCTATAACAGCCGGGCCGCCCAGGTGTGGTGGCAACAGCACCAGGCGCTGGCCGCCCAGTATAAAAATCTGACCGTCTGGTATCTGGATGACGCACAGCTGGCGGCACTGGCGGGCCTGGCGACCCGTACCATGAATTTGCAGGCTACCCTGCAGGAGGGGATCATCTGGTTGTCTGACGAGCAGCACAACCTGGAGCTGCACCTGACCTGCTGGCAGGCCGCGGCATGATCCCGTTGTCCCGGCAGGTCGCCATTCCCGATGATGAATACACGCTCACGGCGATCCGTGCCCAGGGGGCGGGCGGGCAAAATGTGAATAAGGTCTCCTCGGCCATCCATTTGCGTTTTGATATCCGCCAGTCAAGCCTGCCGGACTTTTATAAGCAGCGTTTACTTGCTGCGCAGCACCATTTAATCACCGCCGAGGGGGTGGTGATTATTAAGGCTCAGGAATACCGCACCCAGGCACAAAATCGCGAGGCGGCGATTGCCCGCCTGGTGGCGCTGATTCAGGAGCTGACTGCGGTACAAAAACGCCGCAGAGCAACCCGACCGACCCGGGCATCTAAAGAGCGACGGCTGGCAACCAAGGCTCAGAAGTCCAGTACCAAATCGTTACGCGGGAAGGTCAGGTTGACGTAGTAACTAAGGAGATGGATGAAATGGAAAAGAAAAAAAACAGTATCAGATTAGCGCTGATGATAGCTCTGCTGGCAGGCGGAGTGGGGCTTATCGGTTGTAATAACCGCGCAGAAACGCTGCCGCTCAAACCGGTGCAGGAGCAGGGCATGCAGGCCATGCAGCAGAGCTGGCGCGGCATTATTCCCTGTGCGGACTGCGCGGGGATCGAGACATCGCTGTTTCTGGCAAAAGACGGCACCTGGGTGATGAATGAGTATTACCAGGGCGCCCGCGGGAAGACCTCCGCTTTTGCCTCTTACGGGCGCTGGGCGCGCACTGCCGACCGGCTGACGCTGACCGACACCCGGGGGAAGAAATCCTATTTCCGCGTCACCGGGGAGCAACTGGAGATGCTGGATAGCACCGGTAACCGGATTGATTCCGCGCTTAATTACACTCTGGCGCCGGTGCGGGCGGATCTGCCGCTCACTCCCATGCCGATGCGCGGTAAATACCGTTATATGGCAGACTCGGCGACCTTTACGGATTGTGTCACCGGGCGTGTGCTGCCGGTGAATAACAATGTTCAGCTTGAGCGCGGTTATGCTGCAGCCGGAGGACAAGGCATGGAAGGTGTGATGGTGGAATTTAATGCCCACTACCGGATGGAGCCCAATATGGATACCGGCGTGCCGGAGAAAACCGTAGTGCCGGATGGCCACGGAACCTTCAGGCCAGGCGAGCACTGTGCTGAGTGATACCCATAAAAAAACCCCGCCGTGGCGGGGTTTTTGTCTTATGCAGGCACTCAGCCTTTAATATGTGAAACCAGATATTCCACGATATCGCCGGTTTTAATCAGCTGTTTTTCACCTTCGCGGCGGTATTTATACTCAATATCGTCGTTATCCAGGTTACGGTCGCCAATCACGATGGTGTGCGGAATACCGATAAGCTCCATATCGGCAAACATCACGCCCGGGCGCTCTTTACGGTCGTCCATCAGCACTTCAATGCCTTTCGCGCGCAGTTCGGCGTAGATTTTCTCCGCCAGTTCTTTTACGCGGAACGACTTGTGCATGTTCATTGGCAGAATGGCAACCTGGAACGGCGCAATGGCGTCTGGCCAGACAATACCGCGATCGTCAAAGTGCTGTTCAATGGCGGCGGCAACCACGCGGGTTACCCCGATACCGTAGCAACCCATGGTCAGAACCTGGTTGCGGCCATCTTCGCCCTGCACCGTGGCTTTCAGCGCTTCGGAATATTTTGTGCCCAGCTGGAAGATATGCCCCACTTCAATGCCGCGCTTGATAAGCAGCTTGCCTTTGCCGTCCGGGCTCGGATCGCCGGCGACCACGTTACGGATATCGGCCACTTCCGGGGTGGCGACATCGCGATCCCAGTTAATACCGAAGAAGTGTTTACCGTCGATATTGGCACCGGCTGCAAAGTCACTCATGGCGGCAACGGTGCGGTCGATAACCACCGGAACCGGCATATTCACCGGGCCCAGTGATCCCGGCCCTGCTTTCACAATGGCGCGGATTTCTTCTTCGGTGGCGAAGGTCAGCGGTGCGGCAACCTGGGGCAGTTTTTCCGCTTTAACTTCGTTCAGCTCGTGATCGCCACGCACCAGCAGGGCGACCAGCGGGTAGGCGCTCTCTTCGGTGGCTTTAACCAGCAGGGTTTTGACGGTTTTTTCCACCGGCAGGCCAAACTGCTCTACCAGCTCGGCGATGGTTTTGGCATTCGGGGTATCAACCGTGGTCATTTCCAGGGTGGCAGCAGCACGCGGGGTGGCTGGCGCAACGGCTTCGGCCAGCTCGATGTTTGCCGCGTAATCAGAGGAGTCAGAGAAGATAATATCGTCTTCACCGCTCTGGGCCAGCACCTGGAATTCGTGAGATGCGCTACCGCCGATGGAGCCGGTATCGGCCTGTACCGCACGGAAGTCCAGCCCCATACGGCTGAAGATGGTGCTGTAAGCCTGGTACATCTTGTCGTAGGTTTCCTGCAGGGATTCCTGAGTGGTATGGAAAGAGTAGGCGTCTTTCATCAGGAATTCGCGGGAACGCATTACGCCAAAGCGCGGGCGAACTTCATCACGGAACTTGGTCTGGATCTGGAAGAAGTTCAGCGGCAGCTGTTTATAGGAGCTCAGCTCGTTACGGATAAGATCCGTAATGACCTCTTCGTGGGTCGGGCCGAGGACAAACGGACGATCGCCGCGATCAACAAAGCGCAGCAGCTCCGGGCCGTATTTTTCCCAGCGGCCGCTTTCCTGCCATAAATCCGCAGGCTGAACAACCGGCATGCAGACTTCAATGGCGCCAGCGTTGTTCATCTCTTCACGGACGATGTTTTCAACTTTTTTCAGGACACGCAGACCGGTCGGCAGCCAGGTATATAACCCGGAGGCCAGTTTGCGAATCATCCCGGCGCGCAGCATCAGCTGGTGGCTGATAACTTCCGCGTCGGCGGGAGTCTCCTTCAGGGTGGAGAGCAGATATTGGCTAGTACGCATGTGTTACGGTTCCATTTGGACGATCGACGGCAGGCTTTAAAACAGCCTGCCCAAAAATAAAAGTGCTCTAGTCTACCAGTGTGGCAAAAATGCCAAAAGGGAAGGGCTGTAATTTACCCTTAAAGTGAAACAGGCTCCAGTGCAAACACCTCGCAGCCCTGCTCAGTCACCCGCCAGCGGACATTAAAATCCAGCAGATGTACCGCATAGCTTTTACCGGGCTCCTCACTTTTACGATAAGCCGGGCGCGGATCCTGGGCCAGAACATCAGTGATAAAACGCGCCAGATGCGGGTAGCGCCCGTCCAGTTGCCGGATCTGGCCGGCCACCTCTGGTGTGAAGCTGACCGGCATATCGGCCGCCGGGGCCTGCTGAGCATAGCCTGCCCGGGCTTCGGGAATGGCTTCAGCAAACGGCAGATAAGGCTTGATATCAACAATGGGGGTGCCGTCTACCAGATCCAGCCCGCCCAGGTGCAACAGCAGCGTATCGTGCTGGTGGGTAATGCCCTGCAGCTCGACCAGTGACATGCCCAGCGGGTTGGGGCGGAATGTGGAGCGGGTGGCAAAAACCCCCATCCGGGCGTTACCGCCCAGCCGGGGCGGGCGTACCGTCGGGCGCCAGCCGCCATCCATGGTCTGGTGGAAGATAAACAGCAGCCAGAGATGGCTGAATCCCTCAAGCCCCCGGACCGCTTCTGGCTGGTTATAAGGCGCCAGCAGCTCCAGGGTGCCGCAGCCGTCTTTGACTAAACCTGGCTGGCGCGGAACGGCGAATTTCTCTTTATAGGGGGAGTGAATTACGCCGATCTGTGCGAACCTGAAACTGGTCATTTGGTGCCGACTTTCAGCGCAGAGCCAAGGCAGATGGCCTGGCGGTAGCACCCGGGTGTGCCGCTGGTGATTTCACAGCTGTGTTGTAACACGGCGTTAGCACGCATTTTTGCGGCGTTGATCTGCATGCGTTTGCGGGCGGTTGGAATATTGGGCGGTGAGTCCTGGTTGCTGACCTGGCAGGAGTCTCCGCTGACTTCACCCAGATCCCTGAAGGGCTTGCCAACCAGCTCCTCAGCTTTGGTATAGATATGTACCGGGGCATAGTGGGTGGTGGTTTTCGGCTGGCTGGGTTGTGTCGCTTTTGCCGGGGGCTGCGGCGATTTTGCCGGTTCTACAGGGGATCTGCTTAATATTGAGCAGCCGCTCAGGGCGAATGCCAATACACAGATCGGTAAGGCGCGCATAGTCGTTCCTCTGAGATTGTGAAAATCGCGTTATTGAATCAAGCAATTGTAAAAATAACAAGACGGGCATGCGCCCGTCCTGAAAATTTATGCGATGTTTTACTAACAATCGCCGGATTACCAGCCCTTAACAGCCCCGCCGTTAAAGATGCGGTTTGCCGCGTCAGAGACTTCATCAGACTGATAAGCCTGAACAAATTTCTTCACGTTTTCCGCGTCTTTATTATCTTCACGGGAGACGATCAGGTTAACGTAAGGTGAATCTTTATCTTCAACAAAGATACCGTCTTTCGCCGGGGTCAGGTTGATCTGGCTGGCGTAGGTGGTGTTGATAACCGCCAGGGCAATCTGGGCGTCGTCCAGTGAACGCGGCAGTTGCGGTGCTTCCAGCTCAACAATTTTCAGGTTTTTCGGGTTCCCGGTGATATCCAGCACGGTTGGCAGCAGGCCAATGCCGTCTTTCAGTGTGATCAGGCCCACTTTCTGCAGCAGCAGCAGGGAGCGGCCAAGGTTAGTCGGATCGTTGGGTACTGCAATCTGGGCGCCGGGCTGTAACTCATCCAGCGATTTAATTTTCTTGGAGTAACCGGCAATCGGGTAAACGAAGGTGGCGCCGACCGGCACCAGTTTATAGCCGCGATCTTTGATTTGCTGATCCAGATACGGTTTATGCTGGAATGCGTTGGCGTCAATATCGCCTTTGCTCAGCGCTTCGTTAGGCAGCACGTAATCGTTAAAGGTGACAAGCTCAACATCAAGGCCATATTTATCTTTGGCCACTTTCTGGGCAACTTCCGCAACCTGCTGTTCTGCGCCGACGATCACGCCAACTTTAATATGGTTGGGATCTTTCTCTTCCTGGCCGCAGCCAACCAGCGCCAGGGAACCGATTAATGCGCCAATCGCAGCGTAGGTCTTGAATTTAAAAGCCATATCCATTCTTCCTGTGAGAGTCAAAAGGTGTTGTGTTATTTGTGCGTGACGGCGCGGACAATTCTGTCGCCACCGATCTGGATTAACCATACCAGCGCGACCAGCAAAATCAGCACAGTATTCATTACAGTAGCATCATAACCGATGTAGCCATACTGATAACCTATCTGCCCCAGACCACCGGCACCAACGGCACCCCCCATAGCGGAGTAACCCACCAGGGTTATCAGGGTGATGGTGGCTGCGTTAACCAGCCCGGGCATGGCTTCCGGCAGCAGGATCTTACGGATGATCTGCACCGGGGTTGCCCCCATTGCGCGGGAGGCCTCAATCAGACCTGACGGGATCTCCAGCAGGGCGTTTTCCACCATACGGGCAATAAACGGCGCCGCACCGACAGTCAGCGGAACAATCGCCGCCTGCAGGCCGATAGACGTACCGACAATAACCCGGGTGAAGGGGATCATCCATACCAGTAAAATAATAAAAGGAATGGAGCGGAAAATATTGACCAGCGCAGAGATAACCCGGTACAGCGTGGCATTTTCAATGATCTGCCCCGGCCGGGTGATATACAGCAATACCCCGAGCGGCAGACCAATCACAAAGCCGAAAAAACCGGAGACAAACGTCATCGCCAGCGTTTCCCAGATGCCTTTCAGCATTAACCACATCATTGCTTCAGACATAACCCAGTACCTCAATTTTTACGTTTTGTTGCTGCAGGTAAGCTATCGCTTCCTGTGTTGCCTTCCGGTCGCCGTGCATTTCAGCCAGCATAATGCCGAATTTTACGCCACCGGCATAATCCATCTGAGCGCTGATAATGTTGTTGTTAACATTAAAGCGGCGCGTGGTTTCGGACAGTAAAGGCGCATCCACTGACTGGCCGGTGAATTCCAGACGCAGTAGCGGGACAATATCGTCGCCCGTGGGCTCTGTCTTCAGGCGTTTGGCGTAGTCATCCGGAATATCCAGATGCAGGGTAGACTGAATAAACTGCTGAGCCAGCGGTGTTTTCGGGTGGGAGAACACTTCGCTGACCGTGTCCTGCTCAATCAGCTCGCCGTTACTGATAACGGCCACGCAGTCACAGATGCGTTTTACCACGTCCATTTCATGGGTGATGAGCAAAATGGTCAGCCCCAGGCGGCGGTTAATGTCTTTGAGCAGTTCAAGGATAGAGCGGGTTGTGGCCGGGTCCAGCGCGCTGGTGGCCTCATCGCACAGCAGAACTTTCGGGTTGCTGGCCAGGGCACGGGCGATGGCCACGCGCTGCTTCTGGCCGCCGGACAGATTTGCCGGGTAAGCATCCTGTTTATCGCCCAGTCCCACCAGTTCCAGCAGCTCGGTGACCCGCTGTTTAATGTCGGCGGTGGGGGTGTTATCCAGTTCAAGGGGCAGAGCCACGTTCCCGAACACCGTCCGGGATGAGAGCAGGTTAAAGTGCTGGAAGATCATGCCAATCTGGCGGCGCGCCCGGGTGAGCTGTGCGTCGGACATGGCGGTAAGATCCTGGCCGTCTACCAGAACGGTGCCCTGGGTCGGGCGCTCAAGCAGGTTAACACAGCGGATAAGTGTGCTTTTCCCCGCCCCGGAGGAGCCAATCACGCCATAAATTTGCCCGGCAGGAACATGCAGGCTGACATTATTCAGCGCCTGAATGGTTCGGTTTCCCTGCTGGAATACCTTGGTGATGCTGGAAAGTTTAATCATCTGGTTATTTATTATCTGATAATTGTTGGCCGCGGCATTTTCTACTAACAAAATTAGAGGCGATGACCGTAAGTGGAATGGATGTTAAGGCATCCAGACGTCTAAATCAATGCAACTCTGTCTAATGAGCGCTTTCTCAGTCTGCGAAACATGCGATACTAAGGAGAATCTACTATTTCAGGAGTTCTTCAGGTGGCTAAATCAGTACCTGCTATTTTTCTCGACCGGGATGGCACTATTAATGTGGATCACGGCTACGTACACGAGATAGACAACTTTGAGTTCATCGATGGCGTTATCGACGCGATGAAAGAATTAAAAGCCATGGGGTTTGCGCTGGTGGTTGTGACCAACCAGTCGGGCCTGGCGCGTGGCATTTTTACCGAAGAGCAGTTTGAACATCTCACCGAGTGGATGGACTGGTCACTGGCGGACCGGGACGTGGAGCTCGATGGTATCTATTACTGCCCGCACCACCCGGAGGGGAGCGTAGCTGAATTCCGCCAGGAGTGTGACTGCCGCAAACCGCAACCGGGCATGCTGCTTTCCGCCCAGCGCTTTTTGCATATTGATATGGCGGCTTCCTATATGGTGGGTGACAAGCTCGAAGATATGCAGGCGGGCCAGGGGGCTGCGGTGGGCACAAAAGTCTTAGTGCGTACCGGTAAACCGGTCACCCCGGAGGCCGAAGCCACCGCAGACTGGGTGATTAACAGCCTGGCAGATCTGCCTGCGGCTATCAAAAAGCAGCAAAAATAAGCAGGATGAATGAAAACTGAGCGGATGGTGAGTTTTTTGCATGTTTTTGCAAAATCATGCTTGCCATCCGGCGTGGGCTCCCTATAATGCGCCTCCATCGACACGGCGGCTGTGACAGACATCACGGCAAACAGCGGTGAAGATTGAAGAGAAAGCCTGAAAATAACGGTTGACTCTGAAAGAGGAAAGCGTAACATACGCCACCTCGCGACAGAGCGCTAAAGCGCGTCGCACTGCTCTTTAACAATTTATCAGACAATCTGTGTGGGCACTCTAAGGCACTGATATCTTAACGTCGCAAGACGAGAAATGATTATCAAGTCTCAAGAGTGACTAACAGTTAATTCATTACGAATAAACAGTTTAATTCTTTGAGCATCAAACTTTGAATTGAAGAGTTTGATCATGGCTCAGATTGAACGCTGGCGGCAGGCTTAACACATGCAAGTCGAACGGTAACAGGAATCAGCTTGCTGATTCGCTGACGAGTGGCGGACGGGTGAGTAATGTCTGGGAAACTGCCTGATGGAGGGGGATAACTACTGGAAACGGTAGCTAATACCGCATAATGTCGCAAGACCAAAGTGGGGGACCTTCGGGCCTCATACCATCGGATGTGCCCAGATGGGATTAGCTAGTAGGTGGGGTAACGGCTCACCTAGGCGACGATCCCTAGCTGGTCTGAGAGGATGACCAGCCACACTGGAACTGAGACACGGTCCAGACTCCTACGGGAGGCAGCAGTGGGGAATATTGCACAATGGGCGCAAGCCTGATGCAGCCATGCCGCGTGTATGAAGAAGGCCTTCGGGTTGTAAAGTACTTTCAGCGGGGAGGAAGGTGTTGAGGTTAATAACCTCAGCAATTGACGTTACCCGCAGAAGAAGCACCGGCTAACTCCGTGCCAGCAGCCGCGGTAATACGGAGGGTGCAAGCGTTAATCGGAATTACTGGGCGTAAAGCGCACGCAGGCGGTTGATTAAGTCAGATGTGAAATCCCCGGGCTTAACCTGGGAACTGCATTTGAAACTGGTCAGCTTGAGTCTCGTAGAGGGGGGTAGAATTCCAGGTGTAGCGGTGAAATGCGTAGAGATCTGGAGGAATACCGGTGGCGAAGGCGGCCCCCTGGACGAAGACTGACGCTCAGGTGCGAAAGCGTGGGGAGCAAACAGGATTAGATACCCTGGTAGTCCACGCCGTAAACGATGTCAACTTGGAAGTTGTGGTCTTGAACCGTGGCTTCCGGAGCTAACGCGTTAAGTTGACCGCCTGGGGAGTACGGCCGCAAGGTTAAAACTCAAATGAATTGACGGGGGCCCGCACAAGCGGTGGAGCATGTGGTTTAATTCGATGCAACGCGAAGAACCTTACCTGGTCTTGACATCCATAGAACTTGGCAGAGATGCCTTGGTGCCTTCGGGAGCTATGAGACAGGTGCTGCATGGCTGTCGTCAGCTCGTGTTGTGAAATGTTGGGTTAAGTCCCGCAACGAGCGCAACCCCTATCCTCTGTTGCCAGCACTTCGGGTGGGAACTCAGGGGAGACTGCCAGTGATAAACTGGAGGAAGGTGGGGATGACGTCAAGTCATCATGGCCCTTACGACCAGGGCTACACACGTGCTACAATGGCGCATACAAAGAGAAGCGACCTCGCGAGAGCAAGCGGATCTCATAAAGTGCGTCGTAGTCCGGATTGGAGTCTGCAACTCGACTCCATGAAGTCGGAATCGCTAGTAATCGTGGATCAGAATGCCACGGTGAATACGTTCCCGGGCCTTGTACACACCGCCCGTCACACCATGGGAGTGGGTTGCAAAAGAAGTAGGTAGCTTAACCTTCGGGAGGGCGCTTACCACTTTGTGATTCATGACTGGGGTGAAGTCGTAACAAGGTAACCGTAGGGGAACCTGCGGTTGGATCACCTCCTTACCTTAAAGATACAACCTTTTAGTGCTCACACAGATTGTCTGATGAAAGTAGAGAAGCAAGGCGTCTTGCGAACGAGACTACAGTGTCCCCTTCGTCTAGAGGCCCAGGACACCGCCCTTTCACGGCGGTAACAGGGGTTCGAATCCCCTAGGGGACGCCACTTGCTGGTATGTAAGTGAAAGTTGCGTGCCGATATATCTCAAAACTGACTTGCGAGAGTCATGTTTGAGATATTTGCTCTTTAAAAATCTGGAACAAGCTGAAAATTGAAACAATAAACGCGCAAGCGTTTATGAGTCTCTCAAATTATCACACCTGAAGACATCTTCGGGTTGTGAGGTTAAGCGACTAAGCGTACACGGTGGATGCCCTGGCAGTCAGAGGCGATGAAGGACGTGCTAATCTGCGAAAAGCGCCGGCGAGGTGATATGAACCTTTGACCCGGCGATGTCCGAATGGGGAAACCCAGTGTGATTCGTCACACTATCGTTAGCTGAATACATAGGCTAACGAGGCGAACCGGGGGAACTGAAACATCTAAGTACCCCGAGGAAAAGAAATCAACCGAGATTCCCCCAGTAGCGGCGAGCGAACGGGGAGCAGCCCAGAGTCTGAATCAGCGTGTGTGTTAGTGGAAGCGTCTGGAAAGTCGCGCGATACAGGGTGAAAGCCCCGTACACGAAAATGCACATGTTGTGAACTCGATGAGTAGGGCGGGACACGTGATATCCTGTCTGAAGATGGGGGGACCATCCTCCAAGGCTAAATACTCCTGACTGACCGATAGTGAACCAGTACCGTGAGGGAAAGGCGAAAAGAACCCCGGCGAGGGGAGTGAAAAAGAACCTGAAACCGTGTACGTACAAGCAGTGGGAGCATCCTTCGGGATGTGACTGCGTACCTTTTGTATAATGGGTCAGCGACTTATATTCTGTAGCAAGGTTAACCGAATAGGGGAGCCGCAGGGAAACCGAGTCTTAACTGGGCGTTAAGTTGCAGGGTATAGACCCGAAACCCGGTGATCTAGCCATGGGCAGGTTGAAGGTTGGGTAACACTAACTGGAGGACCGAACCGACTAATGTTGAAAAATTAGCGGATGACTTGTGGCTGGGGGTGAAAGGCCAATCAAACCGGGAGATAGCTGGTTCTCCCCGAAAGCTATTTAGGTAGCGCCTCGTGAACTCATCTGTGGGGGTAGAGCACTGTTTCGGCTAGGGGGTCATCCCGACTTACCAACCCGATGCAAACTACGAATACCACAGAATGTTATCACGGGAGACACACGGCGGGTGCTAACGTCCGTCGTGAAGAGGGAAACAACCCAGACCGCCAGCTAAGGTCCCAAAGTCACAGTTAAGTGGGAAACGATGTGGGAAGGCCCAGACAGCCAGGATGTTGGCTTAGAAGCAGCCATCATTTAAAGAAAGCGTAATAGCTCACTGGTCGAGTCGGCCTGCGCGGAAGATGTAACGGGGCTAAACTGTGCACCGAAGCTGCGGCAGCGACACTGTGTGTTGTTGGGTAGGGGAGCGTTCTGTAAGCCGTTGAAGGTGGTCTGTGAGGACTGCTGGAGGTATCAGAAGTGCGAATGCTGACATAAGTAACGATAATGCGGGTGAAAAACCCGCACGCCGGAAGACCAAGGGTTCCTGTCCAACGTTAATCGGGGCAGGGTGAGTCGACCCCTAAGGCGAGGCCGAAAGGCGTAGTCGATGGGAAACAGGTTAATATTCCTGTACTTGGTGTTACTGCGAAGGGGGGACGGAGAAGGCTATGTTATCCGGGCGACGGTCGTCCCGGTTTAAGCGTGTAGGTGTGTGAACCAGGCAAATCCGGTTCACTTTAACACTGAGGCGTGATGACGAGGCACTACGGTGCTGAAGTAACAAATGCCCTGCTTCCAGGAAAAGCCTCTAAGCATCAGGTAACATCAAATCGTACCCCAAACCGACACAGGTGGTCAGGTAGAGAATACCAAGGCGCTTGAGAGAACTCGGGTGAAGGAACTAGGCAAAATGGTGCCGTAACTTCGGGAGAAGGCACGCTGACATGTAGGTGAAGCCCCTGCGGGTGGAGCTGAAGTCAGTCGAAGATACCAGCTGGCTGCAACTGTTTATTAAAAACACAGCACTGTGCAAACACGAAAGTGGACGTATACGGTGTGACGCCTGCCCGGTGCCGGAAGGTTAATTGATGGGGTCAGCGCAAGCGAAGCTCCTGATCGAAGCCCCGGTAAACGGCGGCCGTAACTATAACGGTCCTAAGGTAGCGAAATTCCTTGTCGGGTAAGTTCCGACCTGCACGAATGGCGTAATGATGGCCAGGCTGTCTCCACCCGAGACTCAGTGAAATTGAACTCGCTGTGAAGATGCAGTGTACCCGCGGCAAGACGGAAAGACCCCGTGAACCTTTACTATAGCTTGACACTGAACATTGAGCCTTGATGTGTAGGATAGGTGGGAGGCTTTGAAGTGTGGACGCCAGTCTGCATGGAGCCAACCTTGAAATACCACCCTTTAATGTTTGATGTTCTAACGTAGACCCGTAAACCGGGTTGCGGACAGTGTCTGGTGGGTAGTTTGACTGGGGCGGTCTCCTCCCAAAGAGTAACGGAGGAGCACGAAGGTTAGCTAATCCTGGTCGGACATCAGGAGGTTAGTGCAAAGGCATAAGCTAGCTTGACTGCGAGAGTGACGGCTCGAGCAGGTGCGAAAGCAGGTCTTAGTGATCCGGTGGTTCTGAATGGAAGGGCCATCGCTCAACGGATAAAAGGTACTCCGGGGATAACAGGCTGATACCGCCCAAGAGTTCATATCGACGGCGGTGTTTGGCACCTCGATGTCGGCTCATCACATCCTGGGGCTGAAGTAGGTCCCAAGGGTATGGCTGTTCGCCATTTAAAGTGGTACGCGAGCTGGGTTTAGAACGTCGTGAGACAGTTCGGTCCCTATCTGCCGTGGGCGCTGGAGAACTGAGGGGGGCTGCTCCTAGTACGAGAGGACCGGAGTGGACGCATCACTGGTGTTCGGGTTGTCATGCCAATGGCATTGCCCGGTAGCTACATGCGGAAGAGATAAGTGCTGAAAGCATCTAAGCACGAAACTTGCCCCGAGATGAGTTCTCCCTGAGACTTAAAGTCTCCTGAAGGAACGTTGAAGACGACGACGTTGATAGGCCGGGTGTGTAAGTGCAGCGATGCATTGAGCTAACCGGTACTAATGAACCGTGAGGCTTAACCTTACAACGCCAAAGATGTTTTGGTGTGAAGAGAGAGACGATATTCAGCTTGTTACCGGATAGATGATGTAAGTCTTTTCGATTTTGAGCCACAGCAAGGCGGCAAGAGAACGAGGCGACAGGAGCTTACTGAAGTAAGTGACTGTTGCGAGTGAGCGCAGCCAACGCGGGTGTGGTGCAAAAGAAAAAGACGGACATGAGCAACAGAATATGCCTGGCGGCCGTAGCGCGGTGGTCCCACCTGACCCCATGCCGAACTCAGAAGTGAAACGCCGTAGCGCCGATGGTAGTGTGGGGTCTCCCCATGCGAGAGTAGGGAACTGCCAGGCTCCAATCAGGATAAACGTTGTGATAACGGGTATCTGAGTAGTTAAGCAGTAAACCGGGACATAATACCCGGAGCAGTAGAAAAATTCGGTGGAGCGGTAGTTCAGTTGGTTAGAATACCTGCCTGTCACGCAGGGGGTCGCGGGTTCGAGTCCCGTCCGTTCCGCCACTCTTTATGAAGCCCTGAGCATTTGCTCAGGGCTTTTTCTTTTGTCTTTTTGCAGATTATTGCGCTGGCAGCAATTAACCTCTGCTGATTTCACTCTTTTTCGCAACAGTTTAACGGACGATAATCTTTATCCAGCACACACTACGAGATAAAGAGAAACATGATGACCATTCCTGTATGCGGCCTGGGCACCTTCCGCCTGAAAGACGACGTTGTTATCCAGTCAGTAAAAACCGCGTTAGCGCTGGGATATCGCGCTATTGATACCGCCCAGATTTATGATAATGAAGCGGCCATCGGCCAGGCTCTGGCTGAAAGTGGTATCGCCCGGGAATCCCTGTACCTGACCACAAAAATCTGGACTGAAAACCTCAGCGCAGAAAAACTGATCCCAAGCCTCAAAGAAAGCCTGGCAAAACTGGGCACGGATTATGTGGATCTGACGCTTATCCACTGGCCGTCTCCGGGGAATAAAGTGGCGGTAAGTGAGTATATGTCAGCCTTGCTGGAGGCAAAGCGCCAGGGGCTTACCCGGGAGATTGGCATATCAAACTTCACCATCGCACTCATGGAGCAGGCGATAGCTGCCGTCGGGGCTGATCAGATAGCCACCAACCAGATTGAGCTCTCCCCATACCTGCAAAACCGTAAGGTTGTTGAGTGGGCCCGGGAGCACGGTATCCATATTACCTCGTATATGACTCTGGCCTACGGTAAAGCGCTGCAGGATGAGACTATCCTGCGTATTGCACAGAAACATAATGCGACACCGGCACAGGTTATCCTGAGCTGGGCGATGGGGGAGGGGTATTCGGTTATCCCGTCGTCCACTAAACGGGAGAATCTCACCAGTAACCTGCTGGCCGCTGATCTTCAGCTCGATCAGGAGGATCGCCAGGCCATCGCGGCACTGGATCGTAACGATCGTCTGGTGAGCCCGGAGAGCCTGGCACCGGCCTGGGATCAGTAAGCGCTATTACTTCCCTACAGGCGGGCAGCCTCTGCTGCCCGCTGCCGGTTATACCGGTTTTTTGGCATGCTCGCTGAGAAAATCAATAAATGCCCGGATCCGGGTGCTCACCGCCCGATCACTGTAATACACCGCGCTAAATGGCATCTCCACCGGCAGGCGTTTATCCGCCAGCACCTCTACCAGCGTTCCGCTGGCTATCTCCTTATCCACCATATAATCCGACAGGCAGGCGATCCCGTTCCCGGTAAGACACAGCTGTTTTAGCGTCTCCCCGCTATTAGACGAGAGATCTGACGTCACCTGATGCAGCTGCCCGTCGCCACAGGCGACAGGCCAGGTATTCAGTGATGTGGGCTCTGTGAACCCGAGGCAGACATGGTGCGCCAGATCGTTAACGGTTTGCGGCACACCGTTACGGGCCAGATATTCCGGGGAGGCGATTATCTTGCGGTAGCTGATAAACAGCGGTCTGGCCCGCAGGCTGGAGTCGCCGAGATTCCCGGCCCGGATAGCCACATCCACTTTACGCTCAATCAGGTTGATAAAGGTTTCTGAGGAGACCAGCGACAGGCTCATCTCCGGGTAGCGCTCACGAAATGGCTTAATCAGCGGTGTCAGATAATGAAGAACCACCGGTGTGGCCGCATCAATACGCAACAGCCCGCGCGGGGTCTGGCGGCTTTCGATAATCTCGTTCTCTGCTGCGGCCATCTCCTGTAGCACATGTTGCACCCGGCGAAAATAGCGCTCTCCCTCCTCCGTAAGGCTCAGTTGCCGGGTTGTCCGGTTCAGCAGGCTGACACCGAGCTTCATTTCCAGCTTTTTCACCGCGCGGCTCACGGCGGAATTGGCCTGGCCCAGTTGTTCAGCCGCACGGCTAAAACTGCCGCTTTCGACAACGGCCACAAAAATAGCCAGTTCATCTGAGGATGCTTTCATTTTTGCACCTTGAGCAAAATTATATTGAGATTTTGAATATTTTTGTTATTTAAACACAGGGGCATACTGCACGCCATCACAGAATGACATCTGATTTGGAGTAAAGTATGCCACTTGCGTTACTGGCGCTGACTATCAGCGCATTTGCCATCGGGACCACCGAGTTTGTTATTGTGGGTCTGGTGCCAGCCATTGCACAGCAGCTCTCCGTAAGCCTGCCTTCCGCCGGTCTGCTGGTTTCTATTTATGCCCTGGGGGTCGCCATTGGTGCTCCGGTACTGACCGCGTTAACGGGCCGGTTGCCGCGTAAGCAGCTGCTGATCGGCCTGATGGTATTATTTACTATCGGCAACCTGATTGCCTGGCAGGCGCCGGGTTACAACACGCTGATTATTGCCCGCCTGCTGACCGGGCTGGCGCACGGGGTCTTCTTCTCGATAGGCTCAACCATTGCCACAAGCCTGGTCCCGAAAGAGAAGGGGGCTACCGCCATTGCCATTATGTTCGGCGGGTTAACCGTCGCACTGGTGACCGGTGTACCGCTGGGCACGTTTATCGGCCAGCATTTTGGCTGGCGTGAAACCTTCCTGGTGGTCTCCCTGATTGGCGTGATTGCCCTGATAAGCAGCATTATCCTGGTGCCGTCAGACATTCCCACCCGTGAGCCTGCCAGCCTGCGCTCGCAGTTGCAGGTGATTACCCACCCGCGTTTGCTGCTGATTTATGCGGTAACGGCACTGGGTTACGGCGGGGTATTTACCGCGTTCACCTTCCTGACGCCCATGATGCAGGATCTGGCCGGGTTTAGCGCCTCTGATGTGAGTATTATCCTGCTTGGCTATGGGGTATCGGTTGCCATCGGTAATATCTGGGGCGGGAAGCTGGCCGATAAACACGGTGCGGCCAGCGCGCTGAAATTCATTTTCGCGGTGCTGTCTGCCCTGCTGCTGGTGTTCCAGTTTACCGTCAGCCACCACTACGCGGCGCTGGTGACGGTGCTGGTGATGGGGATCTTCGCCTTCGGTAATGTTCCCGGCCTGCAGGTGTATGTGGTGCAGAAAGCCGCAGAATATACCCCGGATGCGGTGGATGTTGCCTCCGGCCTGAATATTGCCGCGTTTAATATCGGGATTGCCCTGGGCTCGATTATCGGTGGTCAGACGGTGGCAACACTTGGCCTGGCGCAGACCCCGTGGATTGGCGCGGTGATTGTTGCGCTGGCGCTGGTGCTGATTATCTGGAGCGGGCGGCTGGATCGCAACGTCAGCCGGGCACCTGCGGCACTGTGCTCTGAAGGCTAATCGCACCTTTGCTGCGCACAGCCATTGAAACCGGCGTATAAAAACTCTATAACTGAATAACCCTTTCCTGCCCGGGAAGGGTTATTTGTCAGAGGATCGCCACCCGAAGTGCGAAAAAAAACCTACGCCATGCGCTATGTTGCAGGGCAGCCCGCAAAACGCATCTTACCCCCTTCTGCCCTGGCCGGAACCAGTAGCCTGACACTGGCTCCCGGAGAGCCGCTGTACGGGGAGAAAACCCTGCGTATCCTGGTGTGGAATATCTTTAAACAGCAGCGTGCAGACTGGTTATCGGTGCTGCAGAATTTTGGCAAAGGCGCCCATCTGATGCTGCTGCAGGAGGCGCAGACCACCCCGGAACTGGTGCATTTCGCCACCACCCACTATCTGGCAGCCGATCAGGTGCCGGCCATTGTGCTGCCTCAGCACCCCTCTGGCGTGATGACCTTATCCGCAGCCCAGCCTATATACTGCTGCCCGCTGCGGGAACGGGAGCCTATCCTGCGTTTGTCTAAATCTGCCCTGGTGACTGTCTACCCCCTGCCGGACGGCAGAATGCTGATGGTGGTGAACATTCACGCGGTGAATTTCAGCCTGGGTGTTGATGTTTACAGTAAGCAGCTGGATCCCATCGGTGATCAGATTGCCCATCACCAGGGCCCGGTGATCATGGCCGGGGATTTTAATGCCTGGAGCCGCCCGCGAATTAACGCGTTATACCGATTTGCCCGGGAAATGACCCTGCGTGAGGTGCGTTTTACGGACGATCACCGCAAACGCGCATTTGGCCGCCCGCTCGATTTTGTCTTCTATCGCGGGCTCAGTGTCCGGGAAGCATCGGTCCTGGTGACCAGCGCCTCTGATCATAATCCGTTACTGGTGGAGTTCAGCCCCGGTAAGCCCGCCTGAGCGGCGAAAAAAAGCACCTTCAGGGAAGGTGCTTTCTGGTTTAAGACTGAATGATTCAGGTATCCGGACGATCGCTGGCACGCAGGTATAGCGTCAGCTGATCGCCAGGTCTCAGGGCGTCAGCATCGGTGTTCCAGCGCATCAGATCCTTCACGTCCACACCGTGTTTACGGGCGATACTGGAGAGCGAATCACCACGGCGTACTTTGTAGGTAATGCCGCTGTTTTTCGCCAGTGAGGATGCCGGTTGCGCGGAGGTAACATCGCCAGCGGCGATAGACTTACGCACCAGTGCCGCATGTTTACGGGGCACCATCACATACTGCGGGCCATTTTTGCCGACAACAGTCGTGTTGCGGTATCCGGCATTGAACGCTTTGAGTTTCGTCAGCGACATACCGGTAACTTCCGCCAGCTGGGACATATCTACCGGTGAATCCACTTTAACACGCGCCAGGGCACGGCTTTCGTCTGGTGTTGGCAGCCGTACGCCGTACTTCTTGTTGTTTTTGAGGATCTCACTCAGGGCCAGCATTTTAGGCACGTACATTTTGGTTTCTTGTGGCAGTGAAAGCGACCAAAAGTCCGTAGCTTTGCCACGCGCTTTATTCGCTTTGATTGCCTTCAGTACCCGGCCTTCACCGCTGTTATAGGCTGCGACCGTCAGAAGCCAGTCACCATCAAACATACGGTTCAGACGCTGCATCATATTCAGGGCCGCAGTGGTCGAAGCCACAACATCCCGGCGTGCATCATAGTTGCGCGTCTGTTTTAAGCCATAATTACGCCCCGTGCTCGGAACAATCTGCCAGATGCCAGCGGCATTTGCGGCGGATGTCGCATGCGGGTTAAAAGCGCTCTCCACTATGGGTAGGAGTACCAGCTCCATTGGCAGGTTACGTTTTTTCACTTGCCCGGCTATCCAGTACATATACGGCTCTGCCCGTAACGTTACATCGTGGAGATAGCTCTTATTTCTTAAGTATTTTTGCTTTTGTTCACGAATCCGGTCATTTTCCGGAATCCCCATCTTTAGCTCGTCGCTGATTGAGGCCCACAGGTTCTGGTTTTGCGCGAAGCTGGTTCCGTCATCCAGCCAACGTGCATTATTTGCCCGACCTGCCGCTTCACTCTGACTTGCCGCAGAAAGGCTCTGAGCATGCTGTTGGACCGCTCCGTCATGTTTTGACGACTGGCACCCCGCAAGCAGGACAGAGGCGACGAGTAATATCGCTTTTGCCTTCATGTGTGTGTCAATAGTTGCTTAAAAGACGAACGATAGTACAGTCGAAGCGGCCAGAAAACAAGTAAGATTATTCAGAAGCTGTCTTTCCTGGCGCGTAGCCAGGCAAATCGCTGCTGAGGGTGTTGCAAAGATGTTTCTTTGCATATTTCTTTAATTAAATCAATATCATCAACTCTTAAGAAAATATTAATTTCCCGCTCCTTTTCCAGGGTTGAAGGCAACGTTTTTTGTTTTTTTGCCCGTAACTCCTTAACTTCATGGAGGTATTGAATGATGGCCGGATCCCGGGGAAGAACAGACGCGGAAAACTCAAGATTACTTAATGTGTACTCATGTGCGCAACATATCAATGTGTCGGCGGGAAGTGCATTAAGTTTTTGAAATGACTGATACATTTCATCTGCTGTGCCTTCAAAAAGCCGCCCGCAGCCACCAGAAAATAACGTATCGCCACAAAAAAGATAAGGCTTGCTGTAGTAACACAAATGTCCGGAAGTGTGACCTGGCGTGAATATTGCCTTAAGGGTCAGCCCCATCACGCTGATGCTATCTCCCCCGGTGACAATATGATTCGCTCCTTTATTACGGGTCTCTTCCGGCCCCCAGACCGGCAATGCCGGAAAGCGCGCAACAAGCGCCTTTACCCCACCGACATGATCAGCATGGTGATGAGTCAGCAGGATCCCCGCGGGTTGCCAGTGATGCTCATCAATGGCGCGCAGGACAGGCTCAGCCTCACCGGGATCAACAATCAGGCACTGGCGGTTGTTATTGCTGAGTACCCAGATGTAATTGTCCTGAAAGGCTGGAATACTGGTAAGATTCATAAAATACCTCTCGTTGCGTATATGGAAGGTGGTCATGAAACCGGCAAGGATACCTCAGAAACTCACAGCGCCGCAGCACTGGGCCGATATACCCTGGGGAGAATACTACCGGGAAGCGCTCGACCGCCAGTTGCAGCCGTGGCTCGCCAAAATGTTTGGCTTCCACCTGCTGAAAATTGGCCCCCTGAGTGCTGAGCTTAACACTGATAATTGCGCTATTTCACATCAGGTTACCGTGGCGTCTGCCGGGGAGCGGGTTCAGGTGCTGGCCGATCCGCACCAGCTGCCTTTTGAGAACCGCTCTGTCGATGCCTGCCTGCTGGCGCATTTGCTGCCATGGAGCCCGGATCCCCACTGCCTGGTGCGCGAGGTGGATAGGGTACTGATTGACGACGGCTGGATGATACTCAGCGGTTTTAACCCGGTAAGCCTGCTGGGGCTCGGGAAATGTCTGCCGGTTCAGCGCAGGCGTGTTCCCTATAATAGCCGTATGTTCAGTATGATGCGCCTGACAGACTGGGCCGCGCTGCTCAATTTTGAAGTGCTCTATCAGGCGAACTTCCATGTTCTGCCCTGGCAGCGCCTGGGGGGAAATTTGCTTAACGCGCATCTGCCGGCGCTGGGGTGCATGCAGGTGATTGTCGCCCGTAAGCGCACCATCCCGCTGACGCTCAACCCACAGAAAAAGCGCAAAGAAAATGCCCAGCTACGCCCGGCGGTGGGGGCCACCCGCCAGTACCGGGAGCCGCTCAGGACGCAGGCGTCCCGGGAAGATACCCCTCGTCCTCAAAAGTGGGATGATTAGCCGCCGCGCGGGCCAGCTCATCACAGCGTTCGTTTTCCGGGTGCCCCGCATGGCCTTTAACCCACTGCCAGGTGATGTGATGCTGGCTGAGCGCCGCATCCAGCCGCTGCCAGAGATCGACATTTTTCACCGGTTTTTTATCGGCGGTTTTCCAGCCACGTTTTTTCCAGTTGTGGATCCACTGGGTTATGCCCTGGCGCACGTACTGGCTGTCGGTACTGAGTGTGATATTGCAGTGCTCGCGTAGCGCTTCCAGCGCCACGATGGCGGCCAGCAGCTCCATGCGGTTATTGGTGGTCAGCCGGTATCCCGCGCTGAAGGTTTTCTCGTGCTGCTGGTAACGCAAAATAGCCCCATAGCCACCGGGCCCCGGGTTGCCAAGGCAGGAGCCGTCGGTGAAAATTTCTACCTCTTTACGCATCTCTGGTAGACTTCCTGTGATTAAAAACTTAAGTCTGACATAAACGAGCCCTATGAGCACTGCAATTACACGACAGATAGTCCTCGATACCGAAACCACCGGTATGAACCAGATAGGCGCCCACTATGAAGGGCACCGGATCATAGAGATTGGTGCGGTGGAGGTGATCAACCGGCGTTTAACGGGCAATAACTATCATGTGTATCTGAAGCCGGATCGGCTGGTGGATCCCGAAGCCTTTAACGTACACGGTATTGCGGATGAGTTTTTGCTGGATAAACCGGACTTCGCCGCAGTGGCCGACGGGTTTATTGACTACATCCGCGGGGCGGAGCTGGTCATTCATAACGCCTCGTTTGATATCGGCTTTATGGATTATGAATTCAGCAAGCTGGGTCGTAACCTGCCGAAGACCGACACCTTCTGTAAGATAACCGACAGCCTGGCGCTGGCGCGGCGTATGTTTCCCGGCAAGCGTAACAGCCTCGATGCGTTATGCTCCCGCTATGAGATAGACAACAGTAAGCGAACCCTGCACGGGGCACTGCTGGATGCCCAGATCCTGGCCGATGTTTATCTGGCGATGACCGGCGGGCAGACATCGCTGAAATTTGCGAGCGAAAACGAAGGGCAGCAGCGCCAGAGTGAGGGGGCAATTCAGCGGATTCATCGCCGTGCCGGTAGTCTACGGGTCGTTATGGCCAGTGACGAGGAGCTTAACGCCCATGAACAGCGCCTTGACCTGGTGCAGAAGAAGGGCGGAAGCTGCATGTGGCGGGGCTGAAGAGCGCACTTAAGCGCTTAAAACAGCGCGGACGGCTAAAATTGCAGCAAACGATTAAAAAGATGAGAAAAACCGTTGACGCCAGTACGGCCAGACCGTAATATGCGCCTCGTTCCCGACGGGGAACACAACGCGGAGCGGTAGTTCAGTTGGTTAGAATACCTGCCTGTCACGCAGGGGGTCGCGGGTTCGAGTCCCGTCCGTTCCGCCACTATTTAAGAAAGCCTGAATCGTCACTGATTCAGGCTTTCGTCGTTTTAGCGGCTCAGGATTCTTCAAGCGGTATCGGTACGTTTTTGTAGCGCTGCAGTACCGGGGCATTAACATCCGCCGGGTTCTGTAGCTGCCAGAGATTACGGGTAATGCCGTCGTTGACCAGATAGATAACACCGGTTTCTATGGCCGACATCAGGCACAGCATGACCGGCTCATTGGTGGTATAGCCCAGCTCTCCTTCCAGCAACCGCTGGTAGTCAATAAACCGGAACACTCCCGCCTGAACTTCATAAGACAGTATCGTTTTACTGGTATTAACCGATGACAACACCTCGCCGGTATTCACATTGACCGCCCGGAGGTTCACCGCTATCTGATCCAGCTGATACTGGGTGCTGGCGCCAATACCGAAATAACGGGCCCCGGCACCGCCAGATTTAACATTGCTCTCATAGCCAATAATCGAGCCCTCAATCAGGATATTGGCCGCCACCAGTGATGACAGGGGCTGGCGGTTATTGATAGCCACGCTACCGTTTTCCTGAGCCGCCCGGATGATTTTGCGCTCATTAAGCAAATTTTGCAGGCCCTGGCGCTCCAGAGGAATAAACCATTTAGAGTCTTTAAGGGCTGAAACCAGCATCGCCGTGGCGCTTTGGGGCACTGCGGTAGAAAAGTTACTGGCCGGGTAGGGCTTAAACTGGCCGGTCTCATCCTGAATATTATAGACCGAGACAAATATCCGCCCCGCCGCAGGGGGGAGATTGGTTAAATCGGTATAGCTTTGTGCTCGTGGTAACAGTGTGGGCTTTGCGGCCTCTTTTGGGGCTGCCGTCAGGCATCCGGTCAACATAAAAGCAGCGAGAAGTAATAAATAGCAGCGCATGCGCATAATGACATTCCTGTTTTTATTGAGCGTCGGCATCAGTTTGACGTAGACAAACCCTGAACCTGAATGGTGGAAACTTTACCGCTCTTGCGATCGGTCACGTTCATCATTAATTCGCCATCGGTATTACGTATATCCACGATGAAATCCTGTGTGACCATGCGCCCGGGCAGACCCTGGCTGACATTTCCCATCAGGTTACTCAGCAGTTGTGACTGAATAGCCGTGGTGAAATTATCCAGGGCAGAATATGAGTTGGCATCAAAATCGTAGCCGTCAGGATCCTTATAGGAGTTCTGGGCCTGGGCACCATTAAGCAGATAGGTGCCGTTATTGGGGTTACCGCCAAAGTTAGGGTTAATAAATTGATATACCATATTCCCGCCCCAGGAGAGCGGGGATATTATCAGTAACATAAGCAGAATAGCCGGGCGTAGTATATTTAACAGGCTCTTCACGATGCACTCCTTAAAACAGAATTTGTATTAAAATTCGTCATGGGCAAGCTCCCCGGTTCCAAGTAACGCTTTGTCTAATTGACGTCGTGATATGGCTTCAGCAACTCCCGCAATGGCGGTATCCACTTCCTTATTGAAATTTTTTCGATTTGGAAATAACAATGTCTGATATAAGGTGTCCTGACCTATTTTTATTGTGATCCAGCTTCCCCAGCGGGCGCTGGGTTTTTCATTTATGGTGATCGTTTCGGGATAATTTTGCTCCCATTTATCGGTAAACCCGCGATAAAAGCTGTGCCCGACCAGGGTTACTGTCCGGTCAGTAATTAACCCAGGATCCTGGAGTTCCGCACTCTGCGCATTCACGCCGGTGATATAGAGCAATACCAGCATGAGCCAGCAAATTTTATTCCGGCTGGCCATATAATTAACGCTTAAGGTTATTGTTAGCCCAGGACGCCGCCTGAGTGCGGTTTTTGACGGATATTTTCTTAAAGAGTTTATACAGATGTGTTTTTACCGTGTTCTCACTGATAAACAGTAAGCGGGCGATCTCGGTATTGGAGGCGCCAATCCTCAGTTTGTTCAGGATCTCTTTTTCCCGGTGCGTCAGGCTGGATGCCTCACCGTGGATCTGCCGGAATGTGCCGGACTGCGTAAGCAGGTAATTGGCAAACTCTTGCGAGAAGTAGCACTCGCCGCGAATAACGTTTTTGATCCCCTCCACAACTTTTTTACCGTCGCTGGACAGGTAAAAAACAGCACTGATCCGTGGCCAGGTTTCAATATCATGAAAGTGATAACTGTCTGGTGTATTCAGTAATAACAGTTTTACGCTTTCATGGTAACGGCTCATGGCTGACTGCCAAATCTCTATGATACGGCGATCTGCCTCCATCATATCGAAAAGTATCAGCGTATTATGCGCAATGGTTTCATCCATTGATTTCTGGATGTTATGTAGTCTGGTATTAATACCCACGAGATTCTTCAGTTGCTGCAATAACGCGCTTGCTTGCAAAGATGGTTTTGTCACTAACAAAAGGGTATTCGAATCAATTGCTGCTTCATTAGTCATAATGAAACCCTGTTGTGATTATTATATTTTTACAGCCATTCGCAACCTGCGCTTTTTCATGAAAAAGCACCAGAGGCAATGATTTATTTTTTTGTAAATCGATAGCTGTGTGTAGTCGGCATACCCCGTACAGGCAATATACTGATCAGCCGCATAAGCTCATTAAAAAGGTTTATGCGTGACACTGGATCAATCTAGCTTTTAGCCATTTCTTAGCAAGGGTTATTTCTGTTACTAAATGTAACCGGATGTATTTTTTTATTTAAAAACCACACTTTTTTTGCAACAAAATTCTTTGCAATTTGATGATAAATAAGTTGTTTTCAAATTTTAAAATGTCATCTCCGGCGTATGTTTTAGGCTAAGAAAAATCTTATTTTTGGGTGTCTGGCCCCAGTCTTAACGGTGCTTTAAGTATATCACACTGAATTGCATGATATTTTTATCAGATATATTTCGTTCGAAAGCCCGTAGGGGATACGCCAACCGGGTGAGGGCGTTATCCGGCCTGGGGCCGAAGGGGGGCGACCGGGCTTTCCTGGCGGGTTGATACTTTCTGGTGAGGGATTAAATAAAATACCACCGGCAGGTGAGTTTACATTTCCCCGCAACATCCATAATCACTTCGTCAGTGAGATTCTGTCGCCGGGTAGATACAGGGGGGCCAGCATGAAACGTATTTTACTGACCCTGGCATTATTATCAGCATCCTGGGTTGTTCACGCCCAGCAATATGATCTGGATTATTCAGAAATGAATGACCGGAATATGGCTTCGCATATTTCTGATGCGCGAAGCTCGTCAGGGAGTAGCTCGTTAATTTATCAGCACGGCAGTAATAACCGGGCCTATAGTACCCAGTCACCGGGGAGAAATTCGAGCGCTATCTGGCAAATAGGCTCGGAGAATACTGCATTTGTAAGACAATCAGGTTACGGGAATGACGCAGATATATACCAGTCAGGCAGTGATAATTTTGCATATATATCACAAAGCGGTAGCGGTGGTGATGCGTCAATAACCCAGAGGAATTTTGGTAATTCAGCTTATATCCTGCAACACGGCAAGGGCATAACTGAAATTAACCAGAATGGTGCGAACCAGAGTAGTGGGGTCGTACAACGCTCGTCAGGCATGGCGATCAGAGTGACTCAACATTAAGCAGCATACGTTCATATAACATTCGATATTTAACTAATGGGGTAGCAACATGAAACTTTGGAAAATTGTGGCAGTCTCTGCATTAGTCATCAGTGGTAGTGCGTTTGCAGATTCTTCCTCCGATCGTGGCAGACCAGACCACGGGCATCCGTCGACTGGCCTGCCAACCTTCCAGACTACCAACTGGAATTCTGAAATTCAGATTTACCAGGACGGGAAATCAAACTACGCGGGAGCGACGCAAAGTTCGGCTAAAAAATCGCTGACCGATATTAGCCAGCAGGGCGATAAAAACAGCGCCACAACAATTCAGACAGGCGATAACAGCCTGATTGATGTCAACCAGAAAGGGCATTTTAACAATGCCTATGTGAACCAGAGCGCAGACAGCAGCAAAGTCCTGATCTCCCAGACCGGCTTCGCAAACAGCGCCACGGCACAGCAGCACACCAGCGGCACGCTGACCAGCGTAACTCAGGTTGGTTTTGGTAACGTTGCAGTTACAAATCAGTAACAAAAATTAATGAATTCAGCTTCCGGGGTCAGAGCGGAAGCCAGAAAAAACAGGGCTTATGCCCTGTTTTTTTAGTGCACAGCCTGGGGGAGGAGAGATATGCATCTGGTCCTTGTTGCCGCAATGGTGTCTAACCAGTTGTGGTTCGATATGCATCATGACGCGCAGTATTATGAAATCACCCCGATGGTCAGTGTGACTGAACCCTGCACATGCCAGGTCACGGTTGCCGTGACACAACAGGGCAGTGCCGGAAACAGCACCAGCCGCCAGAGCGGGGAGGTAAACCTTAACGCCAACCAGCAGCAAGCGCTGGGGCGCATGCGTTTTTCTGTACCCTCAGGCGGCTCCACGCAGATTGCCGTAACGGTGAGTGATGGCGGGGCGCTGATCTTAACGCACCAGGTTGTCCTGCCGGGCAATACATAAAAACTTCTGATTGTTTTTTATCCGCTGGGGGCCCGGCGGCGCATAGCTATATAAAAGAAAGAGTAACCATGCTAAGGGTGTGTGTATGGCCGGGCTGCCGGGCGCGTTTTGCCGGGGATGTCAGGCAGATATTGATTTTAAAATGACCGATATAAATAGATATTCCTGCGATTTAAATAGCTATCCGGATTGGGATAAGGTCTTTCTCCGGCCGGGATATGAGGGCTGGCTTCATTACCGGAATAGGTCACCAGCTTATTTTTTATGGGGCAAACCGGTAATAACACACACTGGTATATATACCCATAATACTGAATCAGGGAGCTATGATGTTTATCAGAACACTGCGGGATGTCGCCGCCACTGCACACTTTGTTGACTGGGGAAACGGGACGAGCCATCGTTTACTCACGCGCCAGGATAATATGGGATTTACCCTGTGTCATACGGTGGTTACCCGGGGGAGCGAATCACTTCTGGAATATAAAAATCACCTTGAGGCTTGTTATTGTATCGCCGGGGAAGGCGAAATCGAAAATATGGCCGGTGAGCGTTTCCCGATTGTCCCCGGTACTATTTATGTCCTTAATGAGCACGATCGCCACTACCTGCGCGCCTGTGTTGATCAGGATCTGATACTGGTCAGTGTCTTTAACCCGCCTCTTGAAGGAACCGAAACCCACGCGCTTAAAACGGATGGCGCGTCCGCTTACTAATCAGCCGGTAAACGGAGGCCGCTATGTTTTATCTGCATGGTGCTTTTTTGCTGTATCTCGTGGGGATGCTGCTGGTGGGGCTGTACTTCTACCGGCGCACGCGTAATACGGCAGATTATATTCTTGGCTCCCGCAATCTGCCGCCTGCGGTGGCGGCTCTGAGCGCCGGGGCCTCTGATCTTAGCGGCTGGGCGCTGATGGGGCTGCCGGGGGCTATCTATATCGGCGGGCTGAGTAATCTGTGGATTGTGCTGTTTACTCTGGCCGGTGTGTATATCAACTGGCGGTTTATCGCCCCGAGGCTGCGCGCGCTGACCGAAACGCTCGGGGATGCGCAAACAATCCCTGAATATCTGCACAACCGCTTTACCGACAACAATAACCAGCTGCGTCTGGTCTCCTCGCTGGTGATTCTGGTCTTTTTTACCTTTTACGTGGCGGCCGGGTTAAGTGGCGGGGCTATCCTGTTTGAGAGCACCTTTAACATCGATTTCAACACCGCCCTGCTGACCGGCGGGCTGGTGATTGTCTCTTACACCTTCCTCGGGGGGTATCTGGCCGTCTGCTGGACCGATTTTTTCCAGGGGCTGATGATGGCGCTCTCCCTGGCGGTGGTCGCGCTGACGCTCCTCTTCTGGATATCCGGCGGCGGCAACGACGCGCCGGAGAGCCTCGCCTTTCAGTTTGCGGATTTACGCCCGGACATGGGCTGGTTCTGGGGGATTTTATCTCTCAGCGGCTGGTGCATTGGCTACCTGGGGCAGCCCCATGTACTGGTACGTTTTATGAGTGTGCGTAACCAGCGCGATATCGGGGTGTCCCGGCGGATTGCCGTACTCTGGACGGCGATAACCATGTGCTCCGCCGTGCTGGTGGGCTGGCTGGGGCGTAGCTACTTTCCCGCGCCGCTGGCGAACGGGGAAACGGTGTTTATTGCCCTGTCTCAGGCTATTTTCCACCCCTTTGTGGCCGGGCTGATTATCGCCGGGGTGCTGGCGTCGATCATGAGCACTATCGATTCGCAGCTGCTGGTCTGCTCTTCTACATTATCGGAGGATTTTTACCGTGCCTATGTGCGGCGCGGCGCCTCCGATCGCGAAGTGCTGCTGGTGGCACGCCTTGCGGTGCTGGCAGTGGCGCTGGTGGGGTTTCTGCTGGCCCGGCACAAGGCCGATACCACCTTACTCAATATGGTCGCTTATGCCTGGGGCGGGTTTGGCGCCGCCTTCGGGCCGGTTATTCTGTTCAGTCTGTTCTGGCGCTCCATGACCCGGCTGGGGGCTATTCTCGGGCTTATCAGCGGCGCGCTGGTGGCGTTGATCTGGAACCAGAACCACGGCGGGATTTTTGATCTGTTTGGCGTGGTGCCGGGGTTTCTGGCCGCAAGCCTTGCCATTGTGCTGGCGGGAAAGGCGCGCGCGGGCGATGCATCGCCCGCAACAAAATCAGGGTGACAGGGTAAAGGTATCTGCGTCGCGCCAGGCGGGGAAATTTTCCCGGTACTCATTAAGCGCAGTGTGTGAGAGATCGGCGCTGATATGGGCCGCCTGGTGGGGTGGGGCTTCGGCAACCACTTCCCCCTGGGGGCTGATGATGCGGCTGTCCCCGCGATAATGCAGGCCGTTACCATCGGTCCCGACCCGGTTACAACCGGCAACCCAGGCCTGGTTTTCAATCGCTCTGGCAGACAGCAGCGTTTGCCAGTGAAAACTGCGCGGCGCGGGCCAGTTGGCCACATACAGGGCCAGGTCGTAGTCATTATGGTTGCGGGACCACACCGGGAAACGCAGGTCATAGCAGATCTGCGGCAGAATACGCCAGCCGCGCCAGTTCACAATAATACGCTGGCTACCGGCCCGGTAATATTCATCTTCCCCGGCCATACGGAACAGATGGCGTTTGTCATAGTGGTGAACGACACCGTCTGGCTGCACCAGTAAAAAGCGGTTGACCGGGCCGCTGGCGGTTTGCAGGGCGGCACTTGCGGCTATCATGGCATTGCACCGGCAGGCGCTGGCCAGCATCCAGTCGGTGACTTCCTGCTCCGGCATGGAGTGGCTTGCGGCCTGCATGGCAAACCCGCTGGTGAACATCTCCGGCAGGACGATCAGATCGCGCCCCTCAAGCCCGTCCAGCTGGCGGGTGAAGTGGCGTAAATTTGCGGCACCGTCCATCCACGTCAGAGGTTGCTGCAGCAACGATAATTTAAGCACAGACACAAAATGTTCCTTCTTAAGACTGGTATTTTCACTGTAGCATCTCTGGCATATTCCGGAAGATTCTGCAGCGCGGGTGGTTATGATTCATACGCCCGACGTTTGCAATTTGGCGGTAGCGGGGCAAACATACGCCATTGCGCGTAGGCTCTATTTACAGCGCTCCATACCGGGGCGTATACAGGGAGACAGAGAATGAAGAAGATTATCGGTGCGGGTGTCCTTATGCTGGCCACATTCGGTGCCTGGGCACAAACGGATGTGACCATCAGCAGCCTGGCCACAGGCAGCGCCACCAAAGCGGGCTTTGCGGCGATGGTTAAAGGCCATACCCTGCCAGGCTGGGTGACCCGTGGTGCTACGGAGTCCCCGGCCCACGATGTGACCCTTGCGGGTAAGCACTATCAGGTCTTCAGTGCCTGTAAACCTCACGACTGTGCCAGCGAGCGTATCGCGGTTATCTACAGCGCAGACGATAAAACCATGGCCGGTCTGTTCTCAAAAACGGATGAAAAAACCAGCTCAGAAAAACTCAGCTGGCTGAACGTGCCGGATGATTTATCGATTGATGGTAAAACCGTGCTGTTTGCGGCCCTGAGCGGGAGCCTGGAAAACCACCCTGAAGGGTTTAATTACCAGTAATTTGCGGTTATTCGGGTAAAAAAAAGCGGAGCCGTCAGGCTCCGCTTTGGTTTTTAGCGCACCGGTTCGTTTCAGGCCGCCTGGGCCTTACGAACTTCTTGTGGGGACTTTAGCGGCCGGGTGGCCAGTGCATCAGCATCAAACTCATCAACATTAATACTCCGCAGGCGGCTGGTTTCCGCCCGGGTGAGTATCGCCGCTTCTTCCTGGTTAATGTGCCCCCCGGCCAGCGCCTGGCTCGCCAGGGCATCCAGGCGGGTAAAGGGCAGATTTTTACCCAGGGTTTTGCACAGCCGGGCGTGAATCGGCTCGGCGGCAATGATATCCAGCAGTGCGGCTTCCAGCAGCCCGACCGGGTTGTGTTCGCTGGGGGTCAGATACTGGCCGCGGCCGATACGTGAACGGGTAGCAGACGGCACCTGAAGAATTTTAGCCAGCTGGTGATCGAGCTTATCCGACGGCGGCTGATGCTGGCGCCCGGTCGGGAAAATCACCAGCCGCAGGGCACCGGCTACCAGGCGGTTCGGGAAGTTACGCAGCAGATCTACAATCGCCTGCTCAGCCTGGAACAGTGCATCCTGAACCCCCCAGTGAACCAGCGGCAGATCGGACTCGTTACGGCCCTCATCTTCATAGCGTTTGAGCACCGCAGAGGCAAGATACAGCTGGCTCAGCACATCCCCCAGGCGGGCAGAGATCCGCTCTTTGCGTTTCAGGCTGCCCCCGAGGACACCCATAGCAACATCAGACAGCAGCGCCAGGTTAGCACTCAGGCGGTTCATCTGCTGGTAATAGCGCCGGGTGGCATCATGGGTGGGAGAGGCGCTCAACCGCCCGCCGGTTATCCCCAGCCACAGGCTGCGGACTTTACTGGTGCCGACATGGCCAATGTGGCGGAACAGTAATTTGTCAAAAGCCTGCAGATCGTTATTCTGGGCGGCGGCCATTTCATCCAGCACATACGGATGGCAACGGATAGCCCCCTGGCCGAAGATCATCATGCTGCGGGTCAGAATGTTGGCCCCTTCCACCGTAATCGCGATGGGGGCACCCTCATAGGCGCGGGCCAGGAAATTACTCTCTCCGAGCATAATGCCTTTACCGCCGGTGATGTCCATGGCATCAATAATTGCCCGCTGCCCGCGATGGGTGCAGTGGTATTTTACGATAGCCGACAGCACCGCCGGTTTTTCCCCCAGCATTATCCCGTAAGTGACCAGGGAGGCGGCTGCATCCATCACCCAGGCGTTACCGGCAATCCGGGCCAGCGCTTCTTCAATACCTTCCATTTTGCCGATGGAGATTTTGAACTGACGGCGGATATGAGCATAAGCACCGGTCGCCATCGCCACCGATTTCAGGCCGCCGGTGGCATTAGAGGGCAGGGTAATACCGCGCCCGACAGATAAACACTCAACCAGCATACGCCAGCCCTGACCGGCCATCTGGGGGCCGCCGATGATATAGTCAATCGGCACGAAAATATCTTTACCGCGGGTAGGGCCATTCTGGAACGGCACGTTAAGCGGGAAGTGGCGCTTGCCTATCTCAACCCCCGGGGTGCTGGTGGGGATCAGCGCACAGGTGATCCCCAGATCGTCACGATCGCCGAGCAGATGATCAGGATCTGACAGTTTAAACGCCAGCCCCAGCACGGTGGCGATGGGGGCGAGGGTGATATAACGCTTGTTCCAGGTCAGGCGCATACCCAGAACCTGCTCGCCCTGCCATTCGCCCATGCAGACGATCCCGGTATCGGGAATGGCACCCGCATCGGATCCGGCTTCCGGGCTGGTCAGTGCGAAGCAGGGGATCTCCTGACCACGGGCAAGGCGGGGCAGATAGTGGTTTTTCTGCTCTTCAGTACCGTAGTGCTGTAAAAGTTCCCCCGGGCCCAGGGAGTTCGGCACCCCAACGGTGATAGCCAGGATCCCGGAGACGCCGGACAGCTTCTGGAGCACCCGTGCCTGGGCATAGGCGGAAAACTCCAGGCCGCCGTACTCTTTTTTAATGATCATCGCAAAGAAGCGGTGCTCTTTGAGGTAGGCCCATAATTCCGGGGGCAGATCGGCCAGTTCGTGGGTGATCCGGAAGTCATTCGCCATCCGGCAGGCCTCTTCTACCGGGCCGTCAATAAATGCCTGCTCCTCAGCGGTGAGTTTTGGCTGCGGGTAGTTATGCAGTTTTTGCCAGTCCGGCGCGCCGCGAAACAGATCCCCCTCCCACCAGGTGGTCCCGGCATCGATGGCTTCTTTCTCGGTACGTGACATCGGTGGCATCACTTTGCGAAATGCCCGGAATGCCGGGGCGGAAATCAGTGCCTTACGCATGGGGGGGAAATTAAACGGCACCAGAATGATGGCCAGCGGCAGCAAAACCCAGGCTGACCAGATATGCGTAACACCCAGTAATGCCGTCCACGCCAGCAGGATCACACTGCCAGACACCAGACGTAACCGGTGATAAAAGAGAATGCCCAAAAGCACCAGCGTTGCAACAACACTCAGGATCAACATAGCGAAATGCCCCTTATCTTGTAGGAGGTCTGACCACTTAGGATAATAAGGTTGTAGTGGATGTTATTTTATTTAGCAATATGTTCACAAAATAATTACAACGAGGCTCACAATGTTGGTAACAGCCCGGGTAAAAACAGCGCGGCAAAGCGCCGGGCAGTGGTTTCCGCTTTTCCCGCTATCCGGTACACTTTCCGGGTTAACAGCAAATAATGAAGGATACCCTCATGTACCAGGATCTGATTCGTAGTGAACTGAATGAAGCGGCGGATACACTGGCCAGTTTTCTTAAAGAAGACGCCAACCTTCGCGCTATCGGGCGTGCGGCCGTGATGCTGGCCGACAGCTTCAAAGCCGGGGGCAAGGTGTTGTCCTGCGGGAATGGTGGCTCCCACTGCGACGCGATGCACTTTGCGGAGGAGCTGACCGGCCGCTACCGCGAAAATCGCCCGGGGTATCCGGCGATTGCCATTTCTGATGTCAGCCATCTGTCCTGTGTCAGCAATGATTTTGGTTATGAATATGTCTTCTCCCGCTATGTGGAATCGGTCGGGCGCGAAGGCGATGTGCTGCTGGGCATTTCCACTTCCGGTAACTCTGGCAACATCATCAAAGCGATTGAGGCCGCCCGCGCCCGCGGAATGAAAGTGATCACCCTGACCGGTAAAGACGGCGGCAAAATGGCCGGTAGCGCAGACGTGGAAATCCGCGTGCCGCACTTTGGTTATGCAGACCGAATTCAGGAGATCCATATTAAAGTTATCCATATCCTGATCCTGCTTATCGAAAAGGAAATGGCGAAAGGCTGACAGACCGGCGGGCACCGGCAGGTGCCCGCTGTATTCACAATCTCTTTGTTGTTCCCCGGGGGATGCGGGGCAGGGGGTAAACATGTGTGAGTTGCTGGGCATGAGTGCCAACGTACCAACGGATATCTGCTTTAGTTTTACCGGGCTGGTACAGCGCGGCGGCGGTACAGGGCCGCATAAAGATGGCTGGGGGATCACCTTCTATGAGGGCAAAGGCTGCCGGACATTTAAAGATCCGCACCCGAGCTTTAACTCACCCATTGCCCGCCTGGTCCAGGACTACCCGATAAAATCATGCAGTGTGGTGGCGCATATTCGCCAGGCTAACCGCGGCAACGTGTCGCTGGAAAACACCCACCCGTTTACCCGCGAGCTGTGGGGGTATAACTGGACATACGCCCACAACGGGCAGCTTACCGGTTATGAAACGCTGGAAACCGGCCACTTTCGCCCGGTGGGCGAAACGGACAGCGAAAAGGCCTTTTGCTGGCTGCTGTACAATCTGGCGCGCCGCTACCCCACACCGCCGGAAGATATGACCGACATGTTTCGCTATGTGGCGCAGCTGGCAGAGCAACTGCGCAGTAAAGGCGTGTTTAATATGCTGCTGTCGGATGGCAATTACCTGATGGCGTTTTGCTCAAACAACCTTTACTGGATCACCCGGCGGGCGCCGTTTGGGGTGGCAAAACTGCTGGACAGGGATGTGGAGATAGACTTTCAGACGCAAACCACACCAGACGATGTGGTTTCCGTGATTGCCACCCAGCCCCTGACGGGCAATGAAACCTGGCACCGGATAGCGCCAGGCGAGTGGGCGTTATTTTGCCTCGGAAACCGTGTAGTTTGAGGCCAGCTGCGGCTGAATAATCCCGGTCGTCGGGCCGCTGACAATATAGTTGCCGTTATTGACAGAGACCACCGGCGGCTGGTGATTGGCGGCAAAATAGTCATAGCCCGGTTTCAGCTGCTGCCAGAAGTCCCGGTAGTAAGAGTGCTGATGGCGCGCCATGTTCTGATCCGTCATGCGGAACGGGAAAATACTGACCTGCACCCGTGGCTGGCCAAAGATCAGCGCGCCGGTAACGAACTCAAAAATCTCATCAATACCGGTATCGGTCATGGCGTAGCAGCCCACGGAGACACAGGCGCCGTGGATCATCAGATATTTGCCATCGTACCCGTGGTCGCGATCGTACTGGTTCGGGAAACCAATATTGATAGCCTTATAGAAGCGGCTGTCCGGTTTCAGCTGGCTACGGGTGACGTTATAAAACCCTTCCGGGCTCTTGAAATCGCCCTGCCTGCGTTTCGGGCCCAGACCGCCCGAGTAGTCACAGATCCGGTAGCTGTTGGCGAGCTGGTATTTCTCACCATTTTTTACCCACAGCTCCAGGGTGCGCTCTTCCTTAAATATCTGAATATAAACCGGAGAGCCAATAAACTGATGCCGCGTTGCGGCGGTAATTGTTGATGAGCCGCTGGTTGCTGTGTTGCCACCCAGTAAACTGGCGAATGAAGAACACGGCAACAGAAGCATCGCAATAACAAATGCGATTCTGTGCATGACTGCTTGATCCTTGATAAACCCGAAACCATCGCCAGGACGGCGAAAACAGACCCAAACCAGGAGAATTCCTTACAGGAGCGCTCACATTAGCACCGCTGTTATTTTTCGCAAGCGGAGAGTGGGGCGGGCCAGTCCTTATTTTGAGGCAATCTGCCCCCGTGTACAGGGGAAGATCTTGCGAAAGTTGCGTACTGGCTCGCATTACAGAACATCTGTTGCGGGATTTTCCCCCCCGCGCTATCCTGCTGGCGGGTAATTTAATGTTACAATCCGTAACGATGATGGCCCCCTGGATAAGACTGGACGCTTTTCCGGAGCTCATTGCATTACCATAGCGGAAAGGGATCCTGCCCGCTCTGGTGTCGACTCCTGCCTTAAGTCCTTCTTAACACCATGTTATTGCTCATCACGCACGCGCTGGTTCATTCTGAACAGCGTAATATCGCTAACTTTAGTGTGCTAACATTATGATTAAAATAAATAAAGGGCTGGATCTGCCCGTTGCTGGCGTCCCGGAACAGCACATCGCAGAAGGGCCGGTTATCGGCTCGGTCGCTGTCCTGGGGGAAGAGTATGTCGGTATGCGCCCCTCGATGCGAGTGCAGGAAGGGGACCAGGTGCGTAAAGGCCAGGTGCTGTTCGAAGATAAAAAAAATCCGGGCGTACTGTTTACTGCCCCGGCCGCAGGCCGGATCACGGCGATTAACCGCGGCGAACGCCGGGTGCTGGAATCTGTGGTTATCGCGGTTGAAGGGGATGATGCGCTGACATTTGAGCAGCATCCGCCGGAAAGCCTGGCGACACTGGATCCGGATGTCGTTGAACAGCAACTGCTGCAATCCGGAATGTGGACCGCGCTGCGCACGCGTCCGTTCAGTAAATCCCCGGCACCGGGCACCCGCCCGGAAGCCATCTTTGTCACCGCGATGGACACCAACCCGCTGAGTGTCGATCCGCAGCCGATTATCGCCCGGCACCGCACCATGTTTGATGCGGGCCTCATGGTGCTGGCGCGGCTGACCAGCGGTAAGGTCCATGTCTGCCAGGCCAGCGGCGGTATGCTGGGCGGCCACCCTTGTGGTCAGGTCACTTTCAACGAGTTTGCCGGCCCCCATCCTGCCGGGTTGGTGGGGACTCACATTCATTTCCTCGCGCCGGTGAGCCTGGCGCATCAGGTCTGGCATCTTAACTATCAGGATGTGATTGCTATTGGTCATCTGTTCGTTAATGGCGAACTGTGGACCGAGCGCGTGATCGCTCTGGGCGGGCCACAGGTGAAATCACCGCGCCTGCTGCGCACCCGTCTTGGGGCATCGCTGGAGGATCTGACCGCCGGTGAGCTCAAAGAGGGGGATAACCGCATTATTTCCGGCTCTGTGCTCAGCGGCGTTCATGGCACCGGTGCCCGGGCCTGGCTGGGCCGTTTCCATTTGCAGGTATCTGTACTCAAAGAAGGCCGCGAAAAAGAGCTGTTTGGCTGGGTGATGCCCGGTAAAGACAAATACTCCGTTACCCGCACCACCGTGGGCCATTTCCTCAGAAATAAACTGTTCAGCTTTACCACGGATACCCACGGCGGCGAGCGCGCCATGGTGCCGATCGGCAATTACGAGCGCGTGATGCCGCTGGATATTCTGGCAACGCCGTTACTGCGCGATCTGCTGTCCGGTGATACGGACAGCGCTCAGGCGCTGGGCTGCCTGGAGCTGGATGAAGAAGATCTGGCGCTCTGTACTTACGTCTGCCCCGGGAAATATGAATATGGCCCGGTATTGCGCAGCGTGTTGACCCGTATCGAGCAGGAAGGATAAGTCATGGGCCTGAAGCAACTGTTTGACAAAATGGAGCCGCACTTCACCAAAGGCGGCAAGCTGGAAAAGTATTACCCGCTGTTTGAGGCGACGGCTACACTGTTTTACACCCCGGGCCACGTTACCCGCGGGGCATCCCATGTGCGCGATGCCATCGACCTTAAACGTATGATGATCCTGGTATGGTTTGCAGTATTCCCGGCCATGTTCTGGGGCATGTACAACGTGGGGCTACAAACCATACCGGCGCTGAATAAGCTCTACAGTCCGGAACAGCTCCAGCAGGTGATCGCCGGTGACTGGCATTACTGTCTGGCCCAGTGGCTGGGGGTGAACTTCACACCGGATGCGGGCTGGCTGAGTATGCTGACCCTCGGGGCGGTCTACTTCCTGCCTGTCTACCTCACCGTGTTCCTGGTGGGTGGCTTCTGGGAAGTGGTGTTCGCCATTGTGCGCAAACACGAGGTGAATGAAGGCTTTTTTGTTACCTCCATTCTGTTTGCCCTGATTGTTCCGCCCACACTGCCGCTCTGGCAGGCGGCACTGGGGATCTCATTTGGCGTGGTTATCGCAAAAGAGATCTTTGGCGGCACCGGGCGTAACTTCCTGAACCCGGCGCTGGCGGGGCGCGCATTTCTGTTCTTTGCCTACCCGGCTCAGATTTCCGGGGATCTGGTGTGGACTGCGGCAGATGGCTTTTCCGGTGCGACCCCGCTGTCGCAGTGGGCGAGCAACGGCGGTGAAGCGCTGGTCAATGTTACCTCCGGGCAGCCCGTCACCTGGATGGACGCCTTCCTTGGCAATATTCCCGGCTCCATTGGCGAAGTCTCTACCCTGATGATCCTGATTGGCGGCGCCATCATTATTTTTGGCCGCGTTGCTTCCTGGCGCATTGTCGCCGGGGTGATGATTGGCATGGTGGCCACGGCAACCCTGTTTAACCTGATTGGCTCTGCGACTAACCCGATGTTCGCCATGCCCTGGTACTGGCACCTGGTGCTGGGCGGGTTCGCCTTCGGCATGATGTTTATGGCAACGGATCCCGTGTCTGCTTCGTTTACCAGTAAAGGGAAATGGTGGTACGGGATATTAATCGGCGTGATGTGTGTGTTGATCCGGGTGGTTAACCCGGCATATCCGGAGGGCATGATGCTGGCGATCCTGTTCGCTAACCTCTTTGCGCCGCTGTTCGATTATCTGGTGGTGCAGGCCAATATCAAACGGAGGAAGTCCCGTGGCTGAGAGCAAAAATAAAGATAGCACTGGGAAAACACTGCTGGTGGTGCTGATCCTCTGCCTGGTGTGCTCAGTGGTGGTGTCCGGCGCGGCCGTGGGGCTGAAATCCCGCCAGGAGGCGCAAAAAGTTCTCGATAAACAACGCAATATCCTCAGCGTAACCGGCATGCTACAGCCGGGCATGTCTGACGCGGCCGTTATGGCGGCCTTTGACAGCCAGGTAACACCGCGGCTGCTGGATCTGAAAACTGGCACATTGCTGGATAAAGACCCGGCGAGCTTTAACCCGACCTTAGCCGCCCGGGATCCGGCCCAGAACACTACCCTGGGTGGCGATCAGGACCCGGCAGGCATTCGCAAGCGCGCCAATGTGGTTGAGATTTACCTGGTGCGCGATGCGCAAAAACAGCTTCAGGAAATTGTGCTGCCGGTCTACGGCACCGGTTTATGGTCAGTGATGCACGCGTTTGTGGCCCTGGGGCCAGATGGCAGCACGGTTAAGGGCATCACCTACTATGATCACGGTGAAACGCCGGGCCTGGGGGGCGAAATTGAAAACCCTGCGTGGCGCGCGCAGTGGGTGGGGAAAAAACTGCTGGATGAAGGCGGAAAACCGGCCATCCGGATTGTTAAAGGCGGCGCCCGTCAGGGCGATGAGCACGGGGTAGACGGGCTGTCTGGCGCAACGCTGACCGCCAATGGCGTGCAGCGCTCGTTTGACTTCTGGCTGGGGGATATGGGCTTTGGGCCTTTCCTGAAACAGGTCCGTGAGGGGGCGCTGAACAATGGCTGATATGGCAAATATGAAGGAAATCAAGCGGGTGCTGGTAAGCCCGCTGGTGGATAACAACCCGATTACGCTGCAAATCCTCGGGATCTGCTCCGCCCTGGCGGTGACCACAAAACTTGAAACCGCGCTGGTGATGACCATTGCGGTGACCCTGGTGCTGGCGTTTTCTAACCTGTTTATTTCACTTATCCGCCACCATATTCCGGGCAGCGTGCGCATCATCGTGCAGATGGCGATTATCGCCTCCCTGGTTATCGTGGTGGACCAGATCCTGCGGGCCTATGCCTACCAGATCTCCAAACAGCTGTCGGTATTTGTCGGGCTTATCATCACCAACTGTATCGTGATGGGCCGCGCAGAAGCCTATGCCATGAAATCGCCGCCGCTGGCCAGCATGATGGACGGTATCGGCAACGGTCTGGGCTACGGGGTTATCCTGATTATTGTCGGCTTCCTGCGTGAGCTTATCGGCAGCGGCAAGCTGTTTGGCATCACCGTGCTGGAGACGGTACAAAACGGTGGCTGGTATGTGCCTAATGGCCTGTTCCTGCTGGCGCCCAGCGCGTTCTTTATTATCGGTCTGCTGATTTGGGTTCTGCGTACCCTCAAGCCAGAACAACAGGAAAAGGAGTAACGGACCGTGGCTCATTATATTAGTTTGTTTGTGCGCGCGGTGTTCGTTGAGAACATGGCGTTAGCCTTCTTCCTCGGTATGTGTACTTTTCTGGCGGTGTCCAAAAAGGTCTCTACCGCGTTTGGGCTGGGTGTGGCGGTTACCGTGGTGCTGGGGATTTCCGTACCTATCAATAACCTTATCTACAACCTGGTGCTGCGCGACGGCGCAATCGTTGAAGGGGTGGATCTGAGCTTCCTCAACTTCATCACCTTTATCGGGGTTATTGCGGCGCTGGTACAGATCCTGGAAATGGCGCTCGATCGCTACTTCCCGGCGCTGTATAACGCACTGGGCATCTTTTTGCCGCTTATCGCGGTGAACTGCGCCATTTTCGGCGGTGTTTCATTTATGGTGCAGCGTGATTACAACTTCACCGAGTCCATCGTTTACGGGGTGGGCTCCGGGGTGGGCTGGATGCTGGCGATTGTGGCGCTGGCGGGTATTCGCGAGAAGATGAAATACGCCAACGTTCCCGCCGGGCTTAATGGCCTGGGGATCACGTTTATCATCACGGGTCTGATGGCGCTGGGCTTTATGTCCTTCTCCGGTGTACAGCTATAAGGGCGCATAAATATGGAAATTATTCTTGGCGTGGTGATGTTCACGCTTATTGTCCTGGTCCTCTCGGTGCTGATTTTGTTTGCCAAATCAAAGCTGGTGAAATCCGGGGATGTGTTAATTGAGGTCAACGGTGAGGCGGACAAACAGTTTCACACGCCTGCGGGCGGTAAACTGCTGAATACGCTCTCTGACCAGGGGATTTTTATCTCTTCTGCCTGTGGCGGTGGCGGTTCCTGCGGCCAGTGCCGGGTAACGGTAAAAGAAGGGGGCGGTGAGATCTTACCGACGGAGCTTTCCCATATCACCAAGCGTGAAGCCAAAGAAGGCTGCCGCCTGGCCTGCCAGGTAGCAGTGAAAAGTGATATGAAAATCGAGCTGCCGGAAGAGATCTTCGGGGTGAAGAAATGGGAGTGCGAGGTTATCTCGAACGATAACAAAGCCACCTTTATCAAAGAGCTTAAGCTGCGTATTCCCGAAGGGGAAGCGGTGCCGTTTCGCGCCGGTGGCTATATTCAGATTGAGTGTGGCCCCCATGAGGTGAACTACGCGGACTTTGATATCCCCGAAGAGTACCGTGGCGACTGGGACAAATATAATCTGTTCCGCTACCGCTCGGTGGTAAAAGAGCCGTGCATCCGCGCCTATTCAATGGCGAACTACCCGGATGAGAAAGGCATCATCATGCTGAACGTGCGTATCGCCACGCCGCCGCCCTCTGCGCCGGATGCACCGCCGGGGATCATGTCCTCTTATATCTGGTCTCTCAAAGCGGGCGATAAGGTCACTATCTCCGGGCCGTTTGGTGAGTTTTTTGCCAAAGATACCGATGCGGAAATGGTCTTTATTGGCGGCGGTGCCGGTATGGCGCCGATGCGCTCCCATATTTTTGATCAGTTAAAGCGCCTGTCTTCAACGCGCAAAATCAGCTTCTGGTACGGGGCCCGCTCGCTGCGCGAAATGTTCTATCAGGACGAGTTCGAACAGCTGGCCCGGGATAACCCGAACTTTACCTTCCACATTGCGCTTTCAGAGCCGCTGGCGGAAGATAACTGGACCGGCTACACCGGGTTTATCCATAACGTTCTGTATGAGCACTACCTGCGGGATCACCAGGCGCCGGAAGACTGCGAGTTCTATATGTGTGGCCCGCCAATGATGAATGCCTCCGTTATCACCATGCTGCACAGCCTGGGCGTAGAGGATGAAAATATCCTGCTGGATGACTTCGGCGGCTGAGGAGATAAACCATGACTATCTTTCTGGCGACGTTTGCTATTTTTCTGCTGGTGGTGCTGGGCATGTCGCTGGGCTATCTGGTGAAACGCAAATCCCTGCAGGGCAGCTGCGGGGGGATCTCCTCACTGGGGCTGGAAAAAGTATGTAACTGCCCGGAGCCCTGCGATGCGCGTAAAAAGCGGATCGCCCGGGAGGCACAGCGCCAGAACCGGATTATCTGACTCGCCTTCATCCCCCCGTTCCCGGGGGGATTTTCCCTTTCGTAAAATTCACTGTATACTTATCCAGTAATCTGTGGCCGGGTAAGATATGATGCGTAAAATCATTCATGTGGATATGGACTGCTTTTTTGCCGCCGTAGAGATGCGTGATAACCCGGCGCTGCGCGATATTCCGCTGGCTATCGGCGGGAGCCGGGACCGGCGGGGCGTTATCAGCACGGCTAACTACCCGGCGCGTAAATTTGGCGTGCGCAGCGCCATGCCCACCGCCATGGCGCTGAAATTGTGCCCCCATCTGACACTGCTCCCCGGGCGCTTCGAGGCCTACAAAGAAGCGTCGCGCCAGATTCAGGCCATTTTTGCCCGCTATACCCCACTTATCGAACCCCTCTCCCTTGATGAGGCCTACCTTGATGTTACCGACACGGCCCTGTGCCACGGCTCCGCCACGCTGATAGCCCGTGAGATCCGGGCCACTATTTTTCGTGAGCTCGGGCTGACCGCTTCCGCCGGGATAGCACCGGTGAAATTTCTGGCCAAGATCGCCTCTGATCTGAATAAACCCGATGGTCAGTACGTGATAACCCCGGAGCAGGTGCCCGGTTTTTTGCAGGGCCTGACACTGGGCAAGATCCCCGGGGTGGGCAAAGTCACCGCCGCAAAGCTCGACGCGCTGGGGCTGCGCACCTGTGCCGATGTGCAGCAGGCGGATCTGGCTATGCTGCTCAGGCGGTTCGGGAAATTTGGCCGGGTACTGTGGGAGCGCAGCCAGGGTATCGACACGCGTGAGGTCAGCAACGACCGGCAGCGTAAATCGGTGGGGGTGGAGCGTACCCTGGCGGAGGATATTCACCAGTGGGAAGCGTGTGAAGCGATTATTGAGCAGCTCTACCCGGAGCTGGAAAGACGCCTGCAGCGGGTGCGCCCGGATCTGGTGATTGCCCGCCAGGGCATCAAGCTGAAGTTTGAGGATTTCCAGCAGACAACCCAGGAGCACGTATGGCCGAAGCTGAACAAAGCGGACTTACTGCGCACGGCCCGGCAAACCTGGGATACCCGGCGCGCGGGTCGCGGGGTGCGGCTGGTGGGGCTGCATGTCAGCCTGACAGACCCCCTGCTGGAGCGCCAGCTGGTGCTCGGGCTGTAACAAAAACGCCCCCGCAGTGCGGGGGCGTTGAGGCTCAGGCGTGCGGGGAATTACTTCGCCGGAATGGCTTTGAGCAGCTCGGTCAGCAGGGTCCAGTACTGGCCTACGCTTGCGATATGTACCTGCTCATCCGGGGAGTGCGGCCCGGTAATGGTCGGCCCGATGGAGACCATATCCATCTCCGGATACGGTTTCTTGAACAGGCCACATTCCAGACCCGCGTGGATCACCTGAATGTTCGGGGTCTTGCCGAACAGGCGCTGGTAGGTCTCGCGCACCAGGTGCATCACCGGGGAGTTGGCATCGGGCTGCCAGCCCGGGTAGCTGCCTTTGGCTTCGGTGCTGGCACCAGCCAGCGCACCGAGGGACTCCAGCATGCTGACCACATACTCTTTACCGCTGTCGATAAGCGAGCGGATCAGGCAGATAACCTGCGCTTGATCAGCATCAGTGGTGACCACGCCGAGGTTCAGAGAGGTTTCCACCACGCCTCTGGCGACATCTGAATTACGGATCACCCCGTTCGGGGTGGCGTTCATCAGGCGGATAAACGCATCGCGGCTGGCATTAGTCATCGCCGCGTGGGTGGTGGCGATATCGTCAACCTGCACGGTGATGTTTTTCTCAACCGCCGCCAGCTCATTTTTCAGGATAGCCAGGTAGGTGCCAGCCAGGGTTTTCAGGGTCGCGACATTTGCCGCCGGTACGGCGAGAACGGCAAAGGCTTCACGGGGAATGGCGTTACGCAGGGTGCCGCCGGTGAAGTCAATCAGCCGTGCGTCCAGCTCTGCCGCGTGGCCTGCCAGGAAGCGGGCCAGCAGTTTGTTGGCATTACCCAGCCCCAGGTGGATATCGCCACCGGAGTGGCCGCCTTTAAGGCCTTTGAGGGTCAGCTTCACGGTCTGGTAGCCTGCCGGAATCGCTTCGCGATCCAGCTTCAGCGTGGTGATGAAATCAATGCCGCCAGCGCAACCCATGTAGATTTCGCCTTCTTCTTCTGAGTCGGTATTGATCAGAATGTCACCCTGCAGCCAGCCGGCCTGCAGGCCGAAGGCGCCATCCATGCCGACTTCTTCGGTCATGGTCAGCAGCACTTCCAGCGGGCCATGCTGTACGCTGTCATCCGCCAGCACCGCCAGGGCGGAAGCCATGCCGATGCCGTTATCCGCACCCAGGGTGGTGCCACGGGCTTTGACCCATTCGCCATCCACATACGCCTGGATGGGATCTTTGGTGAAATCATGAACCGTGTCGTTATTCTTCTGCGGCACCATATCGAGGTGTGCCTGGAGCACGACAGGTTTGCGGTTTTCCATGCCGGGGGTGGCAGGTTTACGGATCAGAATATTGCCTACCTGATCACGCTCAGCGTGCAGCCCTTTCTCTTTTGCCCAGGACAGGATGTGCTCTGCCAGCTGTTGCTCATGATAAGACGGATGAGGAATAGAACAGATTTTGGCAAAAATATCCCACAGTGGTTGCGGGGATAATTGAGACAATTCAGACACGATGAGTCTCCTTGAGGTTGACGCGGCGCCACAGGCGCGGCCGGTCGTGGTTTTACCGGAATGTTAGTCATCACAAGCGGGGCTTGCGCAGTGGGCTGAGGATAACACTTTATCGGGCCTGGTGGAGCACTTCCCCGGGGAAATTCCGGCCGCAAGCCCGTTAAACACTGGTTTTTCGTGCTACAGATCTCTATAATCTCGCGCAACCTATTTTCCCCCGAACACTTTTTAAGCCGTTTTTAACAGGCTGGGATTCATTCACATGAGCGAAAAATACGTCGTCACCTGGGATATGTTGCAGATCCATGCACGCACACTGGCAAGCCGCTTACTGCCTGCCGACCAGTGGAAAGGCATTATTGCGGTTAGCCGCGGTGGTCTGGTTCCCGGGGCTCTGCTGGCACGCGAGTTAGGGATCCGTAATGTGGACACCGTGTGCATCTCCAGCTATGACCACGACAATCAGCGTGAACTGAAAGTTATCAAACGCGCCGAAGGGGATGGTGAAGGCTTTATCGTCATCGACGATCTGGTCGATACCGGCGGTACAGCGGTGGCTATTCGTGAGATGTACCCGAAAGCGCACTTTGTGACGATTTTCGCTAAACCGGCTGGCCGCCCGCTGGTGGATGATTACGTTATTGATATCCAGCAAAATACCTGGATTGAGCAGCCCTGGGATATGGGGATCTGCTTTGTGCCGCCGCTGGGTGGCCGTTAATCCCCACGCGCAGTGCACCACAACTGAAGATTTACGCCCGGCTTGTCCGGGCGTAATTTTTTTTACGCCGGGAGCAGGTACAATAGGCGCTATGACTGACATTCAGAGGTAGAACGCAATGCCCCAGGCTAACCTCAGCGAAACTCTTTTTAAGCCACGTTTCAAACACCCCGAAACATCCACTCTGGTACGCCGCTTTCAGCAAGGGGAGGGGCCGTCTATCTCCTCCGCCCTGGACGGGCGCACCGATCACCGCTGGTATCGTCTGCTTAACCGCCTGCTGTGGGTATGGCGCGGTGTCGATCCCCGCGAAATCATTGAGGTGCTGTCGCGGATTGCGGCCAGTAAGGCCGAGCGCACCAGCGATGACTTATTCGATACGGTGGTGGGTTACCGGGGCGGCAACTGGATCTACGAATGGTCTAAGCAGGCGATGGTCTGGCAGCAGAAGGCCGGGCAGCAAAGCGAGCCTGCCCGCATTGGCCGGGAATGGTTAACGGCCAGCAACCTGTACAGCATTGCCGCGTATCCGTTCATCAAGGGGGACTCGCTCTCTGAGCAGGCCCTGGTGCTGGCGAATCGTGCCTATTCAGAGGCCGCAGAGCACCTGGGCGGCAGCCTGCGCCAGCTGGATTTCAGCATCCCTGGCGGCAGTGATATCACGGGGTTTTTACACCTGCCGGATAATGTCGAAGGGCCGTGCCCGACGGTGTTACTTTGCGGCGGGCTGGACTCGTTACAAAGCGATTATTATACCCTGTTTGAGCGCTATTTTGCCCCGCTGGGCATGGCGATGCTGACGATTGACGTGCCCTCTGTCGGCTTATCCAGCAAATGGACACTGACCCAGGACACCAGCCTGTTGCACCAGCATGTGCTGCAGTCCCTGCGCGATGTGCCCTGGGTGGATCACACCCGGGTAGCGGCGTTTGGCTTCCGCTTTGGGGCGAATATCGCGGTGCGCCTGGGGTATCTGGAGGCCGGGCGTCTGAAGGCGGTGGCCTGCCTGGGGCCCATTGTCCATAGCCTGTTGATAGACCCCTTACAGCAGGGGGCCGTGCCTGAAATGTACCTGGATGTGCTGGCCAGCCGCTTAGGTATGGCGGATGCCTCCGACAGCGCACTGCGGGTAGAGCTGAACCGCTATTCGCTGAAAACCCAGGGGCTGCTCGGGCGGCGCTGCCCGACACCGATGCTTTCCGGGTACTGGGATAATGACCCGTTCAGCCCGGAAGAGGAGTCCCGGCTGATTGTTTCATCCTCCTGTGATGGCAAACTGCTGCAGATCCCGTTCCGCCCGGTGTACCGTAATTTTGATAAAGCCCTTTCTCAGACCGCCGAGTGGATGCGTCATCGTCTCGGTTAATGGATTGCTAATTTTTAACAGTTTGGTAAAACAGTGACTTCACAACAGGAGATCGCAATGACGTTACCAAGTGGACATACCAGAAGTAGATTACTGAAGAAGTTCCACGCACTGGGCCCGTATCTGCGGGAAAACCAGTGCGGGGACAGCCGTTTCTTTTTTGATTGTCTGGCCGTGTGCGTGAATGTGAAGCCCGCGCCGGAAAAGCGTGAGTTCTGGGGCTGGTGGCTTGAGCTGGATGCACAGCCAGACCATTTTACTTACGTCTACCAGATAGGGCTGTTTGATAAAAACGGCCACTGGGTGGCAACGGAAATCAGCGATCCGCAAGTGGATGAGAAACTGGCCCAGACGCTGCGGGATTTTCACGAACGCCTGCGTGTTCAGCTGGAGGAGCTGAAACTGGGGCTGCTGCCTGCCGACGACAGCAACGGCCTGACAATCAAGCTGACGGCGTAACGGACTCTGGCGGTGATTGCGCCCGCCGGTTTACCCCGCTGCCAGTAGCCACCTTCCGGGTGGCTTTTTTTTGGCCCGGATAACGCAATGTAGCGGCGGGGTGGGGATGGGCCCGGAAAAATGGCATTATATGGCGTGCGGGATTTTTTCTTCGCCAGTTGGCAAGCGGCGCCATGCCTGCTAAAACGTCAGCTGGTTAATCTTATTTTGTTGAACGGCAGAAAATCATGAGTAACAGCCAGACCCTGGTTGTAAAACTGGGTACCAGTGTATTGACCGGTGGCTCCCGCCGCCTGAATCGCGCCCATATTGTGGAGCTTGTTCGCCAGTGTGCGCACCTTCACGCCGCAGGGCACCGTATTGTGATTGTCACCTCCGGGGCCATGGCCGCCGGGCGCGAGCATCTTGGCTATCCGGAGCTCCCGGCAACGATAGCCTCCAAACAGCTGCTGGCCGCCGTGGGGCAGAGCCGCCTGATCCAGCTGTGGGAACAGCTGTTTTCCATTTACGGTATTCATATCGGCCAGATGCTGCTGACCCGTGCCGACATGGAAGATCGCGAACGCTTTCTGAACGCCAGAGATACACTGCACGCCCTGCTGGACAACAAAATTGTGCCGGTTATCAACGAAAACGACGCCGTCGCCACCAGCGAAATTAAGGTAGGGGATAACGATAACCTCTCCGCACTGGCGGCGATCCTGGCCGGTGCCGATAAGCTGCTGCTGCTGACCGATCAGCAGGGGCTGTTTACCGCCGATCCGCGCAGTAATCCGGATGCGGAACTTATCAAAGATGTCCACGGTATTACCGATACGCTGCGGGCCATTGCCGGGGATAGCGTTTCCGGGCTGGGCACTGGCGGCATGGGGACCAAGCTGCAGGCCGCCGATGTGGCGAACCGGGCGGGGATTGAGACCATCATCGCGGCCGGTAGCCGCCCGGGTGTGATTGGTGATGCGCTGGAAGGGATCCCGGTAGGGACCCGTTTCCACGCCCAGGAATCGCCAATGGAAAACCGTAAGCGCTGGATCTTCGGCGCACCGCCCGCCGGGGAGATAACCGTGGATGAGGGGGCGCGCCAGGCGATTATCGAGCGGGGCAGCTCACTGTTACCTAAAGGGATTAAAACGGTGGCGGGGAATTTCTCCCGCGGGGAAGTGGTGCGTATCCGCAGCCTGGACGGGCGCGATATTGCCCACGGGGTCAGCCGCTATAACAGCGACGCACTGCGGCGCATTGCCGGGCACCACTCCCAGCAGATAGACGCGATTCTGGGCTATGAATACGGCCCGGTTGCCGTGCATCGTGACGATATGATTGTCAATTAAGGAGCTGAGCATGCTGGAACAAATGGGTAAAGCGGCGAAGGCGGCTTCTTACAAACTGGCGCTGCTTTCCAGCCGCGAAAAGAACCAGGTGCTGGAGAAGATAGCCGACGCGCTGGAAGCGCAGTCAGATGCGATTCTGGCGGCGAACCGGCAGGATGTCGACGAGGCCAGAAAAAATGGCCTGAGCGAGGCGATGCTTGATCGTCTCGCGCTGACCACTGCGCGCCTGGCCGGGATTGCCGGTGACGTGCGTCAGGTCTGTAATCTGGCGGATCCGGTAGGCCAGGTGATTGACGGCGGGCTGCTGGATAGCGGGCTGCGCATTGAACGCCGCCGGGTGCCGCTGGGGGTTATCGGGGTGATTTATGAAGCCCGCCCGAATGTCACGGTGGATGTTGCCTCTCTGTGCCTGAAAACCGGTAATGCGGTGATCCTGCGCGGCGGTAAAGAAACCTGCCGTACGAATGCGGCCACGGTGCGGGTTATTCAGCAGGCGCTGGAAGCGTGTGGTTTGCCTGCCGGTGCGGTCCAGGCCATTGAAAGCCCGGATCGGGCACTGGTAAACGAGATGCTGCGCATGGATCAGTATATCGACATGCTGATTCCGCGCGGCGGCGCCAGCCTGCACAAACTGTGCCGCGAGCAGGCCACTATTCCGGTGATCACCGGCGGGATCGGCGTGTGCCATACCCTGGTGGATGAAAGCGCAGAGATAGCCCCGGCGCTGGATGTGATTACCAATGCCAAGACCCAGCGCCCGAGCACCTGTAATACGCTGGAGACGCTGCTGGTGCATAAAGCCATCGCCTGCGATTTTCTGCCAGAGCTGAGCCAGCGTATGGCGGATAACGGCGTGACCCTGCATGCGGATCCGAATGTGTTCAGCCTGCTGAGTGACGGCCCGGCGACGGTGGTGCCGGTGAAACCTGAAGAGTACGACAATGAGTTTTTGTCGCTGCACCTGAACGTGAAGCTGGTGGACTCCCTGGATGAAGCCATCGAGCATATCCGCACCCACGGCACCCAGCACTCCGATGCTATCCTGACCCGTAATATCCGCCACGCGGAGCGTTTCGTGAACGAGGTGGATTCCGCGGCGGTGTATGTGAATGCTTCCACCCGATTTACGGATGGCGGCCAGTTTGGCCTCGGGGCTGAGGTGGCGGTAAGCACCCAGAAGCTGCACGCTCGTGGCCCGATGGGGCTGGAGGCGCTGACCACCTATAAGTGGATTGGCTTCGGGGATAACACTATTCGTGCCTGATAAGGAGGAGGGTGGTGCAAAAATCGCCGGTCAGACATCCAGGCCATTGACGTATCACCCACTTTTCCTTACCCTTGCACACCGTGCTCGCAATCGCAGGCACGGTCTTCAGGGCCGATATAGCTCAGTTGGTAGAGCAGCGCATTCGTAATGCGAAGGTCGTAGGTTCGACTCCTATTATCGGCACCATCTAACCACGCGAATTCACGCGATATTCACCAGTTCAGCAAAAGCGCCTTGTGCTATATTTGTGCCATTCCCCGCCAGGAATGCGTCGATTTGCATGGCATGCTGCGTCAGGTGATTCGGTGCCAGATGGGCATAACGCTGTACCATCTCGATACTTTCCCACCCGCCCATTTCCTGTAGCGCACTTAGCGGACAGACGGCATCAGCCAGCCTACCCTGGGTTTGTATCCTTAAAGATAAAGAAAAGGCGAGTGTTTGCTCATCTAACATTAAAGTGGTGGCGATTCACACTCACGCGCTATGCTTAAGGGATAAACTAAAAATGAGGCAATGTCATGGATAAGCAACTTGAGGATGCGGGTTACCGCATCTATACCGGGGAAAAAATCGATGTCTACTTCAGTACGGCGATTTGTCAGCACTCCGGAAATTGTGTACGCGGTAGCGCCAAACTGTTCAATCTGAAGCGCAAGCCGTGGATTATGCCTGATGAAGTTGATGTTTCAACGGTGACCAGAGTTATCGATACCTGCCCGAGCGGGGCGCTGAAATATCGTCTTAAATAAGCGAGGGAAAAATGGAAATACTGGAAGGACACAATAAATTCTATGTGAATGATGCTCAGGGGAATCAGGTCGCTGAAATCGTTTTTGTTCCGACGGGTGACCATTTAAGCATTATTGAGCATACTGATGTCGATGCCAGCCTGAAGGGGCAAGGGGTCGGAAAGCAACTGGTGGCGAAAGTGGTGGAGAAAATGCGTCGCGAAAATCGCAAAATTATCCCTCTTTGCCCGTTTGCCAAACATGAGTTTGATAAAACTCGCGAGTATGACGATATCCGGGCCTGAGAACATGCCGGACAATGCATTTACGCAGTCAGGCTAAATTCATAATAAAAGCCCGGCAGATATGTTTTCGCCCGAATAGGGGGGTACTCGCCGATAGCGTGCTGCGCAAAGTCAGCATTACGTTGTATCATCGTCAGTGTTTTGACGGCCCCATGGGGGGCCGCCTGCAAACTTATTTGTCCGGTAGATTATCGTACACATCCAGCTCGCGCGCAGTGTAGGTCAGTGCTGTGCCGGTGTTCAGGTTAATGGCCACGGCCAGCGCAATCAGTTCATGGGTTTTGGGGTCAAGATGCTTATTTTCGGACGCCTCTTTACTTCCTGCTTTCGGACAAAACCAGCTGGGTGACCGGTGCCATCTGGGATATCGATGGTGGCGTGATGGCTGGCCGTAATGCCTGATGGCGATACCGCACGCGGCATGCCGTGTGCGGTACTGAATACCTGAATTAACGCATTAAACCACGCTCAATATAGCTGGAAAATAGCTGATTCAGCCTGCCGGGGCGCACAATGCTCAGTATTAACTGAATCGCGGGAACACTGGGGGCACCGTCTTGTGGGGTGAGCTCGTAAAGCTCGCCGGTCAGGGCGCTTTTGGGCAGCAGGCCGATCCCCAGCCCGGATACCGCCGCACTGCGAATATTATTAAAAGAGCCGCTGACATAAGAAAAATAGTAACGCCGGCTGGCGTTCTCCAGCGCCGCGACAGCGCAGTGGCGGATGACGCAGCCCTCAGGGAAGGTGACTAACGGGATCTCGTCGGGCTGGTTAAAGTTCAGCGTCCCGGCGCTTACCCAGTGCAGTGTTTCGACCCACAACAGTCTGTCATTCTCTGAGGTTAATGGCTGCCCGGCCATACTTTTGGTGATGACCACATCTATTTCTTGTCGGGCGGCCAGCGCCGAGAGAACGGCCGATGATGCCGACGTGATTTGTACCTTCAGGCCGGGGTTTTCTTCAAGGCACAGGGAGATAATGCGGTTCAGGTTGCCTGTCTCAAAGTCGTCGGGCACTCCCAGTGCGATTTGGCCTGTCATATTCCGTTTGCTCAACGCGCCCAGCGCCCGGCTGGTGCGTGCCAGGATATCCCGGGCGGCGGGCAGTAACTGGCGCCCTTCATCGGTTAATCCCAGAATATGCCCTTGTTTACGCTCGATAAGGCGGCAGCCAACATCCTCCTCCAGGCGCCGCAACCCGGCGCTGAGCGTAGACTGGGTGCGCCCGAGGGCCTCACCAGCACTGCCGAAACTTCTGTGCTCCGCAATAAAGACAAACGCACGCAGCTGTTCCAGCGTGATACCGCGCCCTTCAATACGATTCCCGTCTTCTGTGAGCTTCATCATCGGCCTTTTATGGTCTGATTATCGACTAAAGCGATTATGGTGGTGACAATATCAATTTAACATTGAAGTAACAAGCGGGCACACTACAGCCATCGGAATCACACATATTAAAAAACCGGCACTCACTCCGCCAGAGTGCTGAATAACGATATTTACCTGAGACAGGGTAAATAAATAACGTTAATAAAAATACCGGGTTTAATTAACCGGTCAGCGCTGGCGGCTGCTTTTTTATGATAAGGAACACTGAACATGTTTTTAATTGTTGCGCCCATATTTATGGTTATTCTGGTTGGTTATGCTTATGGCAGGGTGAAACCAGAATCTGGCGATGCAGATAAACTAATTAACGATTATGTCCTCTACATTGCGCTGCCTGCATTACTGTTTATTGCCGTTGCGCGCGCCGATATTAGCGATCTCAAACAGTGGGGGTTTATTCTGTCGACCCTGGCAGGGATTGTGGTTACCTACGCGATAGCCGGGGTTATCGCTAAAGTTATGGGAACCGGTTTACCACAATCGTCCATTCTGAGCATGGGGGCGTCTTATGGCACTACCGGCTATATGGGGGTGCCAATTCTTATTTCAGCTTATGGTCAGCAGGCGGCACTGCCCGCAGCGCTGGCGACGATTCTGCATAATATTCCGGTGATTATGGCCGTGATTATCAGCTGGAATGTTTTCTCAACACGCCCGGAAGCGCAACGTGCCCCGTTGCTGCACAGTGTCGGTAGCGCGGCGCTGATCACGGTGAAAAATCCACTGACCATCGCTGTTTTAGCCGGTCTGGCGTTTTCGGTGTTTCGCATCCAGGTGCCGGTTTTTCTGGATACGTTCTCTCGTTTTCTTGGTAATGCCTCCGGGCCAACGGCTCTGTTTGCCCTGGGGCTGGGGCTGTCGCGCCTGAAGTTTCACCGGCATCTGCGCTTTTCGGCAGGCAAAATCGTACTGCCGATGATTGTGCTCAAGCTGCTGATTCAGCCGGTGATTACGTTTGCTACGGCAGTCTTTATTTTCCGTATGGGCAACACGCAGGCCCTCTGGCTGGCGGCGGCGGTGGTTATGGCGGCACAACCAACGGGGGCTGGCGTCTATGTCTTTGCTAAAAAATATCACTATCAGCAGGATATTATTTCGCTGTCGATCATTATCTCGTTGTTGCTGGCCCTGATAACGCTGCCGCTGCTGCTAAGCCTGTTACCCGCGTAACAGGCTTATGATGGATATTACTCTTTTAATAAGTCCTCTTTTTTCTTCGGGCATGTTCCGCGCCAGTAAACCGGGTATTTATCCGTGCTTCTGATGTTATTAATGATAAGTGCAACCAGCACGAGCGTGACGGAGCCCACCAGAACGGGCGTAATCATAAAGTTCCAGTCATGAATGTTGGCCATAAAAATAATAATCGGATTTGCACCGGCTGGCGCATGGGTCACCCGCAGAATCTGCATGGCCGCAATGGCCATGCCAACGGCAATCGCCATGAAGAAAGGGGTGTTCCCCAGTACATTAATAAAGAGCAAGCCACAAAAAGCCGCAATGAGGTGGCCAAAAATCACGTTTCGTGGCTGAGCCAGCGGTGTCTGTGGGGCGGCAAAAAGCAACACACAGGTTGCGCCAAAAGGGGCGATTATCCAGGGGACACCGCTAAACATGCCCAGATAAGAAATCGCTGTAATGCCTGTCACCCCACCAAGGATGCCGCGCAGAATTTCATATGCCTGTGGAGGGTGGGGTAAATATCCCCCGCCAAGGATTCTTTTCATCTGTATTATCCTTCGAATAACACGTCGGAAAGTCATAGAATTTATAAGGGAAATAATTTTAATCTATGAACAAGTTCCGATGCAGTTTGCAGGTTTGTAAATTTGTGTATTTGATTTAAATTTGAAATACACATTATGTCAACATACAAAATGCCGTATAACGAAGGTTAATAAACAGCTCATATTGCGGGAATAATAGAATCACATAAAAATCAATCTGCTAGCGCCTGGCAGCCAGTTGCCACATGTTAGCGTGATTAATCTACTTGCGGGAGGTCAGAAACTTTTATGCCGTTACGCCATCTGTATTTATGGCGCACGGTTTGTGCCGCTAAGCGGCGGGGAAATCACCAGCCACTACAAATATTTTTTAGCGGCATCGAGTATCTCCCGGGGCATCAGCTCCCTGTCGGATGCCACATAAACAACGGCGTGATCCCCGGTCAGTGAAGGGAAGCCTGCAGACATTATCCGCAGCTGCGCCTCTTCACCGTTGGGATAGGCTTCCCGGATAGTCGTTGCCCCCTCAGAAACGGTGATAACTTTGCAGGGTTCTGCATTAAAAAAAACGATCACTTTTTTCATATATCACCATGATTCCTCAGGTTATGTTTACAGGCGCTGGCCGCTTAATAAGCGCTGTGTGCTGAAGGCTTATTTATGATGATTTTGGTGTCAGCAAATGCCATATCTGATTTACAGAAAATGTACTTTGCGCCAGCGGGATTTTTCTCCGACACATCATATACGGATGTCCGGTACTGAGACCCGTGGCAACACGGGCACCTGAAATGGATGTTTAGTGTAATATCATTTACCTTATTCATTGTGACGATTTTAACTACCTCCCGAAAAACCTTGCATTCTTATTTTTTTACATTATGGCAGGCCATAAAAAATAAACACAAGCAACAACAGGATTAAACGTGTATGGTGGCAGTCCCTTAACTCAGGAGATGCCTATGTCCGGACGTAAAAACACTCAACCCCGCCGTAACCACTTAGTGAAATGCGCATGCCCGAAATGTGCAAAAGATTCAGAGCATAGTTTTAGCCGCATTCAGAAAGGCTCCCAGCTGGTTTGCCCCTACTGCAGCACCCTGTTTAAATCCGGACAGCGGTAATCTGCGAAGGCCGCCGGGCCTTTGCCACCACTGTGTGCATTAAACATATGGACTCAAAAGGAGGGGATATCAGCGATAGCGCCTGGTCATGAGGGCTGCACGGTAAAAATTGTGTGGTCGTTTATACACCGAACTGCTGAGTTCATTAATGCACGGTAAGTCAGAATAAGCAAATTATATTTTGGCCATCCGGAAGGCCTGATAATTAAGAAATATTGAGATGGCGTTAAATTTATTTCCGCGTATACTACGTGGCGTATTTTTAACAAAAGGAATTTATTTGTCCCGCAGAATGACAGGAATCGTCAAAAGTTTTGACATCCTCAGTGGTAAAGGTCTCATCATCCCTTCTGATGGTCGTAAAGATGTTCTGTTACATATTTCAGCCGTTAAGCCCGGCGAATCAGAATTACTCACCCCTGGTATCCGTATCGAATTTTGCCGAGTCAACGGTCTGCGCGGCCCGGTGGCTGCAAATATCTATGTATCCTGATATTTCAGCGCATAGTGTTGAGTGAGTACTGTCCGGCGAGGTGCGCCTTGCTCAACATACTGGCTCAGCATCTTCACGTTTGTGGCGCGGTAACATTTTCGGTCGCGGCCAGTTTTGAGCTAAGCGTCAGTATCGCTAATAGTCATCACGTCCTCATCTGGCAATCTCCGCGACTTTCCGCAGTCTTGTGTTGGATCGCAACCATGCATGGGGCGGTATTAGGCCGGCTATTTAGATCACACGAAAGTATTGTTGTGAAGCCCGGCAGGAAATTCATATTTAATATGACTATGTGACAATTTTGTAAAAAAAGAGCAAAACTCCGCGACACCATTTTTAAGTATCTTCCGGTAGTAAACAGGGGCTCTGTAGCGCTGTGGATGTTGTCACTGGCGTTGTCCTCTCATGGTTACTGGATAACCTCACAGTGATACCGCATCCGGTAAGGGTGGCTTTGGCTGCTATTACCCTCGTTGTGCTGAAACCCTGCTAAAAATTACCGTGCTAAGTAAACGGAAGCGTAAAACAATATCAGAATTTATAAGAAAATATCTAATCCGTATTCAATCAGAAACGGATCCTGCAGAAATGGATAGCGAGATGATTATCTGGCTCATTATTTTCTCTGTTTTTATGGTGTTCAGAAAATAATGATAATGTTCTTCTGGTGAAGAGGTAATTTTTATGGCCTCACAATATGATTTTACTGTCACATTGCATGATCTTGATTTTATTCTGAAGCAAATAAAAATATCGGAAGCTGCAACCAATCCCGATGGCAGCATTAATGGTGATCTTCTTCGTGAGTCGGTCTCCAGCCCTTTGCTTCCCTATGGTCTGCGCACTGTTGACGGATCCTGGAATAATCTTTTACCGGGGCAGGAGTTATATGGTTCTGCCGATCAAAACATGCCAAGGCTGACCGGGCTAAACTGGCAGGATGCTGATGCGATGACCAGCTATACACAGACTGGTTCAGACAGCGTTGTGATCGATGCGGACCCCCGCATTATCAGTAACCTGATTTCGGATCAGACTGCATCGAACCCGGCTGCAGTAGAAATTCATGATTTGTTAAAAAATCTCCCCGGTGGTGGTGTCGTCTCAGAAAATGGCAGTTTATCCATTCCCAACCAGTCTCCGGACATTGGTCTTTCGCCTGCGTTTAATGGCTGGATGACATTTTTCGGGCAGTTTTTTGATCATGGGCTGGATCTGATACCCAAAGAGGGAAATGGTATCATTTTCATTCCATTACAACCTGATGATCCCCTGTATGTGGAGGGGGCAGCCACTAACTTTATGGTGCTAACTCGCGCAAAAGTGGATGCAAATCATGAAACCATAAATCTTACAACGCCTTATATTGATCAGAACCAGACATATACCTCGCATCCTTCACATCAGATTTTTGTGCGCGAGTATGTATTAATTGATGGTAAACCTGAGCCCACGGGGAACTTATTAGGCGGAGCTAACGGGGGGCTGGCCACATGGGCTGATGTAAAACAGCAGGCTGAATTATTACTTGGTATTAAACTGACCGATCAGGATGTATTTAATGTTCCCCTACTGGCCACAGACCGCTACGGTAATCTGATCCTGAGTGAAAACGGTAAAGTGCAGATTGTTACAACGTCAGGCCTGGTGGAAGCCAGTGGCGATGTTCTACCTGCCGGAACACTACGCACCGGACACGCATTTCTGGATGACATTGCCCATACGGCAAAACCGTCAACGGGCTTGCTGGCCGACGGTGATAATATCGCTGCCGGTGCCCCAGAGAATGGAACTTACGATAATGAACTACTCGACAGGCATTTTATTACCGGAGACGGTCGGGGCAATGAAAATATCGGATTAACCGCAGTACATGCCGTGTTTCACAGCGAGCATAACCGCCTGGTTGAGCAATATAAAACCACACTGTTAGAAAGCGGCGATATTAACCTTATCAATCAATGGTTAATGCCTGGTCACCAGATAACGGTATTGCCTGACGATCCTGGTACCCTGGTCTGGAATGGCGAATATTTATTCCAGGCGGGCCGCTTTACGAATGAAATGCAATATCAGCATCTTGTTTTTGAAGAGTTCGCCCGCACGGTGCAGCCCGCCGTTGATCCCTTTGTTTTTTCTAATACAGCGGACATTAACCCGGCAATTTTTGCTGAGTTTGCCCATGTGGTGTACCGGTTTGGTCATTCAATGCTAACCGAAACCGTCGCGCGGACTGACGCCAATATGCAAAGCAGTGATATTGGCCTTATTGATGCGTTCCTTAATCCGCTTGCGTTTAATGAAATCAACGGGCAGACCGTGTCTGATGAACAGGCCGTTGGTGCGATTGTTCGCGGCATGACACGCCAGGTAGGGAATGAAATTGATGAATTCATCACTGAAGCCCTGCGCAATAACCTTGTCGGATTACCACTTGATTTAGGCGCGCTAAATATAGCACGTGGCCGCGATACCGCGATGCCAACCCTGAACCAGGCGCGTGAGCAGTTTTATGAACTCAGCGGCAACAGCCAGCTACGCCCTTATACCAGTTGGGCGGATTTCACTTCGTTCCTGAAAAACCCGGCCTCAATCATTAACTTTATGGCCGCCTACGGCCAGCATGAATTAATCCTTGCCGCCACTACGCTTGATGCCAGGCGAGATGCGGTGAACTTTCTGCTGTTTGGCGATGCCAACTCCCCGTTACGTGCTGATGCACTTGATTTTTTTAACAGCACTGGTGAATGGGCAACCAAAGAGTCTGGCCTGAATATGGTGGACTTCTGGATAGGCGGACTTGCGGAACGCAAGAACGAGTTCGGCGGTATGCTCGGTTCAACCTTTAACTTTGTCTTCGAGCTACAACTGGAGATGCTGCAAAACGGCGACCGTTTCTACTACCTGAGCCGTACTCAGGGGTTGAACATGCTGAACGAACTGGAGGCAAACTCCTTTGCCGCACTGGTTATGCGCAACAGCGACCTGGGGGATGAAGGCGGCTCGCATCTGCCTGCGAATCTCTTCCAGACGCCGGATTATATCTTCGAAGTCAATCAGGCCCTGCAAACAGAGCCAGACCCGACATGGGGTAACCCACTTAAAGACCTGCTGACACCGCTGGTGGTACGGCGCGCCGCAACACAGGACATTAATGGCGACGGCGCACCGGACGGCGCATATCTCAAATATAGCGGAGACGGACATGTGGTGCTTGGCGGGAGCGCCGGGAACGATACGCTGATTGGTAGTAAAGGTATAGACAGCCTGTGGGGGGATGGTGGTGACGATCGGCTTGATGGTGGCGACGAAGCGGACATTGTCCACGGCGGGGAAGGTAACGATATCATTACAGATACCGGCACTCCGGTGGGGGGGGCTGACTTCCTGCACGGGGACGGGGGGCACGATGTTATTTTCTCCGGCCACGGCAATGATCTGATCTTTGGCGGTAGCGGCAGCGATTTTGTCGTTATTGGCGAAGATGCACAGGAGGTCTTTTCCGGGCTGGATAACGATTTCGCCCAGGGAGGCTCCGGCAGTGATTTTCTGATGGGTAACGAAGGTGATGACTGGCTGGAAGGGGGGGACGGGCTGGATACCCTTGCCGGTGACAACTCCGAACTGTTTTTCAACAGCACCATCGTCGGACACGATGTCATGAACGGCCAGGGTAACGATACGGATTACGATGGTGAAGCCGGGGATGACATTATGATTCAGGGGGCCGGGATCCAGCGTAACAACGGGATGGCTGGGTTTGACTGGGCTATTCATAAAGGAGATCCCAACGCCGCCAACTCCGATCTGGGCATACCGATTTTTGTCAATCAACAGGAGTTTATTCTGCGTGATCGCTTCGACCTGGTTGAGGGGTTGTCGGGATGGAAATATGACGATGTCCTGACGGGGACTGAACGGCCCATTGGCACTGCACCGGTCCAGGGGGTTCCGCTGTCTAATAATCTTACCCAGGCTGGGGCAGACAGGATAAACGGGCTACAGGAAATTCTTGGGGGAACGCACCAGAACAATCCTGATGCGGTACTACTGAATCCTGATGATGGCAGTGATATTTTACTTGGCGGCGGTGGCAGTGATCGCATTACCGGCAAAGCGGGTAATGACATTATTGATGGTGATGCGTGGCTGAATGTGCGTATCGCGGTTAGCGGGCTGCCAGGTATTACCAGTGTTGATGGCATGGATGCGCTTAAATCTTATATGCTGGCAGGTACCTTAAAACCCAATCAGCTTTCAATAATCCGTGAAATTCTGCACGATAGCAGCGGCCAGGAGACTGACGTTGCCGTGTATCGTGATCTCAGCAGTAACTATCTGTTTACCCGTATGTCTGACGGCAGCCTTAAGGTTGATCACGCTACACCCAATGCGGCGCTGGCGTTTAATGATGGTGTCGATCGCCTGCTTAACATTGAAAAACTGGAGTTTGGCGACGGCGAGCAACTTTGGGTGACGGCACAGCAGGCCAGCGGGAATCTTGCAATCAGTAATATGTCACCTTCAGTAGGCGATGTACTGCAAGTTAACCTCTCTAATCTGCTGGACGGTAACGGCATTGCTGCGAATACCCTGATTACATTTACATGGCAGGCGCTGACAGGTGATGGCTGGGTCAGTCAGGCCACCGGCACGACATTCAGCGTACCGGCCACTATCCAGGGGGCACCTTTGCGGGTTGTCGCCAGCTTCACTGACCGGATGGGAGATGCCGAGAGCATCATATCGACCCAGACCCAGGCCGTGTTGCCACGAGATCAGGCAACCACCGGTGCCCCGGTGATTAACGACCTCACGCCAACGGAAAGCCTGACACTGACAGCTATCGTCTCCGGCATTGCTGATGCAGACGGGCTAAGTGGCGGTAATTTCAGCTACCAGTGGCGGGTGAGCACCCCTACGGGTTTTGTGAACATCAACGGTGCCACATCCGCTACTTACACACCGGGGCAGGCCGTTGTTGGCCGGGCCTTACAAGTGGTTGTGACGGTTGTTGACGATGAAGGAAACGCCCCGGTAGTGCTGACCTCCTCACCGACACAGCCAGTAGGCGATCTGATCATCGGCAACAACGGTGCGAACACACTTTTCGCAACTGCATGGAGTGATATCCTGCGCGGTGAAGGGGGGAATGACACTCTCTCAGGCCTGGCGGGCGACGATATACTTATCGGTGGCGCGGGCAACGACAACCTGTCTGGCGGCGCCGGTATCGACACGTTGCAGGGGGATGCGGGTAATGATCTTCTTGATGGCGGGGCCGGGGCCGACAGTATGGCTGGTGGTAGCGGAAATGACACCTATGTTGTGGACAATACTGGCGACGGTGTCACGGAGCGTGCCGGGGAGGGCGTGGATGTCGTCCGGACCAGTCTCGCCAGCTATGACTTAACCGATAATACTGAGAATCTTCTTTATACCGGACAAGGGGATTTTATCGGGACCGGAAATGCACTTGCGAATGTCATTACCGGCGGAGCCGGGAACGACTATCTGTTTGGCATGGGCGGAAATGATCAGCTTCTGGGGGGCGGCGGCAACGACTTCCTGGATGGTGCAGACGGGGCGGATAACCTGCAGGGTGGGACCGGTAATGATGTCATGACAGGTGGCGCTGGTGCGGACACCTTATCCGGTGGTAACGGCAACGATATTCTTAACGGGCAGGAAGGTAATGACATCCTGGATGGGGGGGGAGGTAGCGATATTTTCGCCTTCAGCACAAACTTCGGGCAGGACCGGGTTCTCGGGTTTGACAGCAATATTAATGGTGGTCAGGACTATCTGGATCTGGTGATGCTGGGCGTTAACGCCGGTAATTTTGCCAGCCGGGTGGCCATTACTGGTAGTAACGGCAACACCGTTGTGAGCGTTGATGGCGGGACAATTATTCTGGAGGGCACGAACGCGGCAAGTGTAACCATTGATGATTTTTATCTTGAAACACCGGTAGCGCCTTTTAGCACTAATGATAATAATTTCCTGATATCATAAGGAGTCAATTATGTCGCGCCAGCATATGCCAAAAGAACTTAATGATGCATTAAAAGGGGTGAAATCCATCTTTATGATGCTGCTCTTTTTTAGTTGTGTGATTAATATGCTTATGCTGGCGCCGGCAATATATATGCTACAGGTTTATGATCGTGTGCTGGTTAGTAAGAATACAACGACATTGTTGATGCTTACATTACTGATCGTCGGTCTTTATATTATTATTGCGTTTATTGAGTCATCACGCGCCAGCGTGATGATAAGGCTCGGGAATCGTCTGGATGTAAAGTTAAATCAGCTGGTGTTTAATGCGGCATTTAAGCGGAAAATAGCGACCGGAGATAATAACCCTGCGCAGGTAATGTCAGAACTTGCCCAGATTCGTCAGTTTCTTTCCGGCAATAGTCTTTTTGCATTAATGGATATCCCCTGGACACCTTTCTATTTACTTATCGCGTTTATTATTCATCCACTACTGGGATATCTTTCTCTGGCGGGAATAGTCATATTATTCAGTCTGACACTGATTACTGAGCTGACAACAAAAAATCCTATTCAGCTGGCACATGCCTTGAGTATTAATAATGCCAGTAAACTTAATAAACAGCTTCAGAATTCCGATACGATCGAAGCCATGGGAATGCTACCAACACTTAAACTGCTCTGGCTGGAGCAACATAACAAAGTATTAGTATTACAGACCCAGGTTGCTGATAAAACTGCCGGGTTAAGCAGCGTGAGCCGGTTTGTGCGCGTGTTGCTACAGTCTGTTGCGCTGGGCGCTGGGGCTTTTTTAGTGATAGCCGGGCAGATCACTCCCGGGCTGATGATTGCCGCTTCGATTATTCTTGGCCGGGTGCTGAACCCGGTGGAGCAAATTATTGGTAGCTGGAAGCAATTTGTACAGTTTCGCAGTGCGTGGTCCCAGCTATCGACCCTGATGAAAGAATTCCCGGCAGAAAAAGAGGGCCTTGTTCTGCCACGTCCGAAAGGCAGTATTCATGTTGAAAGTGTTTTTGCCGCTGCGCCTGGGCTACATACACCGGTATTGCGTAATATCTCATTTCATCTTGAACAGGGGGAAACGCTGGGAATTATCGGTCCTTCTGCATCAGGAAAATCCTCTCTTGCGAAGTTATTAGTTGGCGTCTGGAAACCGCTGTCCGGCACGGTTCGTTTAGACGGAGCAGATATCAGTCAGTGGAATAAAGCGTTGCTGGGGCCCGCTATTGGCTATCTTCCTCAGGATGTGGAGCTTTTTGACGGCACTATCGCACAAAATATATCCCGTTTTGCAGAAGGTAACAGCGATAACATCGTAGCTGCAGCACTTCTGGCTGGCGTGCACGAGATGATTTTACGCCTGCCGCAAGGGTATGATACCCCTCTGGGGGCCGGGAAATATCAGCTTTCCGGTGGTCAGCGTCAGCGGATCGGGCTGGCCCGGGCTGTTTATAATAATCCGGCGCTTATTGTACTTGATGAACCTAATGCGAATCTGGATGATGCAGGTGAATTCGCGCTAGTTAAAGCAATTAACACGTTGCGTACTCAGGGCCAGACCACAATTATTATCTCACATCGCCCGACACTTCTTGGGGCAGTCAATAAAGTATTATTACTAAATGACGGGGCTATTCAGGACTTCGGCACGCGGGATAATGTTTTTTCTCATCTTCGTCAGGCGAACATATTAAAACCCGTATCGACATCTCCCCCGGTGGATATCCCATCAGGTGAGCATCATTCCCGGGCAACGAATGATGAGCAACAGCGGGAGGCATAATCAGATGAAAAAGCATATCAAAAATAGTGCAGAAAATATGCCCGGTGGTGTGGATATTCAGTTAATGCCCCCTTTGCGCCGTGGGTTGTTTATTATTATTCTGGGGGTAGGCGGTTTTTTACTGTGGGCGGTTCAGGCTCCGCTGGATGCTGGCGTTGTCGCCGACGGAACAGTTACGGTTTCGGGGAATCGTAAAACTATTCAGCATCTGAGTGGCGGGCGCGTTACAGATATCCTTATTAAGGAGGGTGATACCGTTAAAAAAGATCAGGTGTTAATTCGGCTGGATAAAATGCAGGTGGAAATGCGTTATAGCGCATTAAGTGCCCAATATATAACAGCAAAAACAATCGAAGACCGACTGATAGCTGAACGGGATGGCCTGGATAATATTCAATTTAATGTACTACTGACAAAAAACTTCGCACTGAATAAGCGCCTTCAGGAGGTCCGGCTGCTGCAATCTAAATTATTTACTATTCGCAGGCAAACAATTCAGGATGAACTCACTATGATTCAGGAGACACTGGAGGGGCTTGCTGCGCAAACAGAGAATCTGAACACAATAAAAAGTTACCGAGATCGCCAGTTCTCCCTTATTAATAAAGAACTGAGCGCCATCAGAACACTCAGTGCAAAAAATTTCTACCCAAAAACCCAACTGCTGGTTCTGGAGCGTGAAGCGGCTGAGATCTCAGGCAGCGTTTCTGAAGATATCTTAAATATTTCAAAACTAAAATCACAGCAAAATGAATTTAAAATAAAGGCTTATCAGGTGCGCCATCAGTACCTGCGTGAAGTTGAGTCTGAGCTGACCAAAAACCAGAAGGAAATTGCCGTTCTGGAAGACGAGCTTATCTCAACACGCCATGAACTTGATAACACTGAAATTCGCTCTCCGATCAACGGTGTTGTGCTGGATGTTAAAGTCAATACCGTGGGGGGAGTGATCCAGCCGGGCGAGGATTTAATGGATATTGTCGCTGCCGGACAACAGTTGCAAATTGATGCGAAAATACCGGTCCATGCCATTGATAAACTTACCCCGGGCCTTACTGTTGATGTGTTATTCCCGGCCCTGAACCATGCCTTATTACCTTCGGTTCCGGCTATGGTAAGAACCGTATCGGCAGACCGGTTAATTGATGAGGTAACACAGCAGCCTTACTATCTGGCGCAAGTACAGGTATCTGAAGAAGGTGTAAACTTGCTGGGGGATTATAAAATTAAGGCGGGAATGCCTGCCAGTGTAACGATAAAAACCGGAGAGCGGACCTTTTTAAGTTATCTATTTAAGCCGTTAATCGCCCGACTGGAAATGGCATTTAAAGAGCATTGATTTAAACAGTAAACACGGCGGCAACAGAGGGTGCTGGCAGAATACTAATTTTCTCCGATATATCAAAATCGAATTTTGCCGAGTGAACGGCCTGCGTGGCCCGGTGGCTGCAAATATCTATGTGGCGTAATATGTGCGCCGCCCGGTTTTCTTAGCTTAATGCATCGATCCATTCGCTTTGTCGGGGATATTGCCGGCGATAGCAGTGTACCGACACGGCCAGCTGTGTCAGGTCGGTAAACACCATCGGATCAAGCTGGATATGTTTTTTTATTTGCTGCAACCGGTAGGTGAGGGTATTGCGGTGAATACCCAGTTGCAGTGATGTTTTCCCCGGCTCGGCATTATTGGCAATAAAACTGCTCAGCGTATCCAGCAGAACGTCTCCGGAATCATGCTCCAGTAACTGGCGAATATTATTAATAAAAAAATTCACCATATAGCTGTCTTCCAGCACCCGGAACAGGCAGAGCATCGCCATATCGCGAAAGTAGTATATCTGGCGCTGTGGCTGCACCTTGCTGCCCACGTCGATAACCGAGCGAGCGAAACGGATGGCCTCGCGAATATCCGGGGCACTGCTGGCCTGCACCCCTACCCCGATATGGTAATGGCTTATCTGGTTACTGAGAACAAACTCAACCGCCTGGAGCAGGGTTTCCCGGGGCTCTGCGAGGGTATTGAGGAGCAGGATCTCATTACTGCCCAGCAAAATAACGTCTCTTACGCCGGATAACTGCGAAAACTCCCGCAGTAGCGTGCTCAGTATGTCGCTTAGCGGGTATTGCCCGGCCTGCACCGTCACCACCACCGGCATCAGCGGGGTATCAAACACAAAGCCCAGCTCCCCCAGGCGCTGAAGGGCCTCCTGGCCTGCGGGCGCCGTGCCCTGTTCCAGATACTGACAAAACAGGGTGTCGTGCAGGCGCTGTTGCCAGTTGGTTTCGCGCATCTCCGCCGCCTGGCGGACCAGCAGCTCCGCGGTGAGCACCGCCAGCTCCGCATAGCGGCTGATTGCCGCCGGATTGCCGCTGATCCCCACCACCATCACCACCCGATCGTCATAAATAATCGGGTGGTTAATCCCGGGGTGCACATTCTGAAAACGCGCGGCTTGCGCGGCGTTATGAATACAGATGCGTTTACCGGTGCGTATTACCTCGCGGGCGATTTCGTGCTGCCCGCCAATACGATGACGTTCTCCGGAGGCAATAATCTGCCCGCGGTGGTCAATCACGTTCACGTTATGGTGAATTATCGCCATTGCCCGGGCGACAATTTCATTAGCCAGCGCCGTCGTAATAATCATACTGTTATCCGCTTATGTGCCTCTCCCGGTTGCTGTAAGGGTAGATAGTAGCTCACTGCCTGGCCCGGGCATTTTGGCCCGCGACCGCCGCCGGGGTGGTCTGGATAAATACCGACACCAGCGCCCCCACAATAAGCAGCCCGACGGCAAACCATAAGCCGGATGTGGCCACCCCCGTGCGGTCCTCAAATGCGCCGAGGATAAACGGCCCGAGAAACCCGCCGCACAGGCCCAGGCAGTTAAGCAGGCCGAAGCTGCCCGCCAGCATATGGCCACTCATGATTGAGGGGAGCCAGTTAAAGATGATGGATTGCATGGCGAAGAACATAAATGCGGCCAGTGAGAAGCCAGCCAGCGCAACACCGTGCCCGGCGATAGCGCCGATCGCCATGCCCGTTGCCATAATCAGATACCCGGCCACCAGCATGCTGCGTGAGCGCTGCTCAGTGCGGGCAAAACGCGGCAGCAGAATACCGCCCGCGGCGGCGGCAATCCACGGAATGGCGGTCAGCAGGCCTATCAGCAGCGGTGTCAGCTGCCCCCAGCTACCGATGATCCCCGGCAGAAAATAGCTCAGCCCGTAGACTGAGAACTGGTGCGTAAAATAGATCAGCACCAGTAATAAAAACAGGCGGGTCGTGAGCGCGGCTTTCAGGGAAAAACGGCCCGGTGTATGGCTTGCTTCCCGGGTGTCTTTTTCCAGTGCGGCGTTGAGCAGTCGCAGATCGTCGCCGTTCAGCCAGCGGGCGTCGGCGGGTTTATCCGGCAGTTTGCGCCACACCACAAAGGCCAGCAGCACCGCCGGTAACCCCTCAATAAAGAACATCCACTGCCAGCCGTGCCAGCCCGCCATACCGTCAAGGGTTAATAACAGCCCGCCCAGTGGGGCACCGATAATATTGGCCAGGCACACCCCCAGCAGAAACAGCCCCGTGGCTCTGGCGCGCTCTTCCCGCCCGAACCAGAGCGTCAGATAGTAAATAATGCCCGGATACAGCCCCGCCTCCGCCGCGCCAAGCAGTAGCCGCATCACGTAAAAGGAGGTGGGCCCGGTCACAAACGCCATAGCGCAGGAGATGATTCCCCAGGTTATCATGATGCGGGCTATCCAGCGCCGCGCCCCGACCCGGGTCAGAAACAGGTTGCTTGGGATCTCCAGCACCGCGTAAGTCAGAAAAAACAGCCCGGCCCCCAGGCCGAAGGCGGTGGCGGAAAGGCCGATATCCACAGACATGGTGGCTTTCGCCATGCCGATATTGGTGCGATCAATAAAACTGATGATGTACGCCACAATCAGCAGCGGCATCAGATGGCGGTAGATCTTTTTATAGGTGCGCTGTAGCGCCCCGTTTGCTGCTTTTTCATCTGTTACGGACATGGTTTGGTTCCTCCGTATTCGTGGCCTGAAGCCCCACTCTGGCTGTGTTTCGCTATGCGCCTTCGCGCTCAAACAACATGGAAATGCCCTGGCCGCCGCCAATACACAGGGTGACCAGCCCGGTGCGTGCGCCGCTGCGCGCCATTTCATACATCAGTTTGACCGGCAAAATCGCGCCGCTGGCCCCCACCGGGTGGCCAAGCGCGATCGCGCCGCCGTTAACATTGACCCGCTGCGGATCAAGGTGCAGATCGTTGATCACCGCCAGCGCCTGGGCGGCGAAGGCTTCGTTAAGTTCAATCACGTCCACAGACCGCACATCCATGTCCAGGCGCTCCATCAGGCGGCGGGTCGCCGGGGAGGGGCCAAAGCCCATAATATCTGCGCTGCACCCCGCCACCGCCCAGCCCCGGATGCGCATCCGGGGTGTCAGGCCGCGCTTTTCGGCATGGCGGCGCGTGGTCATCACCAGTGCGGCGGCGCCGTCGTTAATGCCGGAGGCGTTCGCCGCCGTTACCAGGCCGCCGGTTTTAAATGCCGGGCGCAGCGTCGCGAGCTTGTCGCGTGGGGTATCACGCGGGTGTTCATCGGTACTGAACAGGCGGGTCGCTTTTTTGCCGTCCGGCACGTTAAGCGGGAGGATCTGCTCGCGAAAGTATCCCCTGTTGATGGCATTTAGCGCTTTTTGCTGGCTTGACCAGGCAAAGTCGTCCATCGCTTCGCGGGTGATGCCGAAGCGCTCCGCGACATTTTCCGCCGTGATACCGTTGTGATAAGGCCCTTCCGGCCAGGTGAGTATTGAGAGCAGGCCATCTTCCAGCTCGCCGTTGCCCATGCGGTAGCCATTGCGCGCGTGGCGCAGGTAGTAGGGTAGCTGCGTCATATTTTCCGTTCCGCAGGCAACCACCACATCCGCCTGGCCGCTTTGCAGCGCTATCATGCCGTTTGCCAGGGCCTGCAACCCGGAGCCGCACTGGCGGTTAACCGAGTAGGCGGTGCTCTCCCGGGGGATCCCGGCCCGCAGCTGGCAGACCCGGGCGATAAAACCGCTTTCGGCAATCTGCCCCACGTTGCCAACGATCACTTCATCCACCTCCCGGGGGGCCAGCCCGGCACGGCTGACCGCTTCGCGAATCACCGCCGCACCCAGATCGTGCTGGTGGGTATGTTTAAAGCTGCCGTTAAATGTGCCAATGGCGGTGCGCACACCGCTTATCACCACAATGTCATTTGCCTGTGTCATCGCGTTCTCCTTACAGCACCATGCCGCCGCCGACATTAATCACTTCACCGTTGATATAGCGCGCCCCGTCAGATGCCAGAAACGCCACGCATTCGCCCACGTCCTGCGCCTCTCCGGCATAGCCCGCAGGGATTTTACTGAGCATGATTTGCCAGACATTCTCCGGCACGCCGCGCGTCATATCGGTGTCGATAAACCCCGGGCAGATGGCATTCACCGTGATGCCTTTTTTCGCCAGTTCACGGCAGGCGGTTTTGGTCATGGCGACCACGCCCGCTTTGGAGGCCGCATAGTTGGTCTGCCCGATGTTGCCAAGCCAGCTGGCAGAGGCGATGTTGATAATGCGGCCCGCGCCGCGCTCACGCATACGGATGGCGGCCTGCTGCATACAGAGGAAGGTCCCCTTCAGGTTGATGTCGATAACCGCGTCCCAGTCTGCAAGGGTCAATTTGTGCAGCATGGCGTCGCGGTTGATACCGGCGTTATTGACCAGCACATCGACCGGGCCGAACGCCTCCTGCGCCCGGGCAAACAGCGTGTCGACCTGTGCCTTGTCGCTGATATTGCAGGGGATAAACAGCGCCTGTGCGCCTGCGTCGCGCAGGGCTGCGGCGGTCACTTCCCCGTGGGGGTCGCGATCGGCAATCACCACCCGGGCCCCCTCACGGGCGAGTACCCGGGCAATTCCGGAGCCGATACCGCGCGCAGCGCCGGTCACAATGGCGGTTTTACTGGCAAGTTTCATGGGGTGTTCCTTCTTCGTCAGCGGTTGAATGGCGGGCGAGCTGTTCTGCCAGGCCACAGGGCTGTGGGGTAAATAAGCGGCTGTCCATCACGCGCAGATCTGCGGCGATGGCCGGGCGAAAATCCATTTGCGCCAGAATGTCGCGCTCAGGGCAGATCCCCGGGGCGATTTCTGTCAGCACTGGCCCTTCCGGGCGCAGCTCAAAGACTGCCCGCTCGGTGACATAGTGCATGGTCTGCCCCCGGGCCCGGGCCTGCTCGCCGTTGTAGGAGATCTGATTCACCCGGGGGACAAATTTACGGATCCGGCCTTCGCGCAGGATGCGCAGCGCCCCCTGCTCGCAGGCTATTTCCAGCCCTTTGGCCGTAAAAGAGGAGCAGAACACCACGTGGCGCGCATTCTGCGTGATGTCGATAAACCCGCCGGCACCGGGGCAGGAATCCCCAAGCCGCGTGGCGTTGACATTTCCGTGGGGATCCATCTCTCCGGCCCCCATAAAGGTGATATCCACCCCCGCGCCGTTGTAGTAGAGCATCTGATCCTGGTGGCTTATCATCGCGCTCAGGTTGCGCCCGGTGCCGAAATCAACACCGCCTGCCTGCTGGCCCCCATAAATACCGGACTCCACCGTGACGGTTATCTGCGCTTCGGGCAGCTCCTCGTGGATGATGTTGCCAATCACATCATTGGGAATGCCGGTGCCGAGGTTTATCACGCAGCCGGGGGTCAGATAGCGGCAGGCAATCCGGCCGATAAGTGTGCGCAGATCAAGGGCCTGCGGGGCACATTGCCCGGCGGGAGGGCGAATGTCGCCACACAGGGCCGGATCAAACCCCCAGCCTGATGTCTGGCGGTGATCCGTGTGAGGCTCGGCGCACACGACTATCGCGTCGACCAGGTTTGCGGGAACGGTAACGCGTTTCGGGTGCAGTGAGCCTTTCGCCACGCGGTATTTCACCTGTGCCAGCACCTTCGCACCGTAGCGCCTGGCGGCGAGAACGGCGTGCAGCACTTCGAGCTTCATGGCCTCTTCATCTGTGGTGAGGTTGCCGTCTTCATCGGCATGGGTGGCGCGCACAATCACGACACTGAGGGGGATGGCCGGGTAGAACAGGTACTCATCACCGCGGAATACCACATGCTCGACAAGGTCCGGCTGTGTGCGGGTCCGGGCGTTCATGCGCCCGCCTTCAATGCGCGGATCAACAAACGTCCCCAGCCCGACAGGCGAAAGCCGCCCCGCCAGCCCGGCGGCCATTGCGCTGTAAAGGTGGACAATTTGCCCCTGGGGCAGGCACCAGGCTTCCACGTCATTGTTGTTGATCATCGCCATCCAGCGCGGGGCCAGGCCCCAGTGGGAGCCGATAAGCCTGGTCACCATGCCCGGGTGGGCAAAGTGCTCAATGCCGCGCAGGCGATCGCTTTGCCCGGCGGCGTGCAGCAGTGTCAGGTTGCGCGGCTCGCCGGTGTGCAGAAAGCGCGCCTCAATGGCGTGTAATATGGATTCTGCCGCGCCGGTGAGCGTCATGCCGACGGTGCAGACCGTGTCGCCACTGGTGATAAGCTGCGCCGCTTCACGGGCGCTGATAAACCGGCTACTCATTTTTTAGCCTCCGCAGACAGGGTGGTAATGGCGTGCGCAAGGTGCGTTTTCAGCTGCTGTTTGCTGACCTTGCCGTTATGGGTGCGTGGCAGTATCCGGGTGAAGATGATGCGGGCCGGGAGTTTAAAGCGGGCGACCCGGGCCTGCAGCCAGCTGAGGATTTCTTCGCTGGTGAGGGGGGCGTGACCATCCGGCACAATAAACGCCACGGGCTCTTCGCCGTATATCTGGCTGGGGGTGGGAATGACGGCCACCTCCCGCACGCCCCGGTAGGTTGAAAGAATATTTTCCAGCTCAAGGGAGTAAACTTTCTCTCCGCCGCGGTTAATCATGTCTTTGCTGCGATCCCGGATGTACAGCCAGCCTTCTTCGTCGAGGTAGCCAAGATCACCGGTATAAAACCAGCCCTGTTCATCGCAGGCGGGGAGCCGCGCGTTGTGTTGCCAGTATGCGCGGATCACCACATCGCCTCTGAGCCAGATATGGCCGGTTTGCCCGGCGGGGAGTGGCTGCTGGCTTTCGCTGCGGACAACTATCTCAAGGCCGGGGATCGCCTGCCCGGCGCTGCCGCGCTTATGGCTGCCCCGGACATCGCCCGGGAAGATGGTGGCGGGGGAGGTGGTTTCAGTTAAGCCGTAAACCGGCCGGATAGCCGTATGGGGGAAACGGGTTTTCAGCGCGGTTATCAGCCCATCGCTCAGCTGGCCCGCGCCGCAGGCAATGGTGCGTAATGCGGGAAAGTCGCCGGGGTCGCCCGGGGGAAAGTCACGCACGGCCTGGCAAAGCAGAATAAAGACCGTTGGCGAGCCATGCAGGAAGGTAATGTTCTGCTCGCGCAGCGTGTTTATCACCTGTGCGGCGTTAAAGCGGTGGTGCAGCCAGATGGCGGCACCAAGGCTGATAAACAGCGCCAGTAGCGCAGACAAGCCGGTAATGTGGTAGACCGGCACCGCCAGCACGGTGCTGTCTGCGGCGCTGAGGCTGAGCGTTTGCCGGTAGGCGTCAATGGCGCACAGCAGATTATGGTGGGTGATAACTGCCCCTTTGGGGGCCCCGGTGGTGCCGGACGTAAACATAATGACGGCCGTATCCTCGCGGCTGACCCGCACCGGCAGGCGGGCCAGTGGCGCCGGGAGAGGCAGCGCCTGCCACTCGCTCAGGGAGATGCAGCGCGCCCCGGGGGTGTGTTTCAGCCAGTCCTGGAGTGTGGCATCGAACAGGACAACCCGGGGCGCTATCTGGCTTACCAGTTCCCCGCATTCGGCCTGCTTCAGTTTGGTGCTGAAGGGCACCACTTCAATACCCAGCCCCAGAGCGGCAAACAGAACCTCACAAAAAGCGGGGTGGTTCCCCCAGGCCAGCAGGATCCTGTCGCCCTTGCGCAGTGACCAGCCCTGGTCAAGCTGCGCCATAGCCTGCCGGACACGGAGATGAAAATCCCGGTAGCGGTAGCGCTGTGTTTCAAACGCCAGCGCCAGGGAATCTGGGTGGCGGGCGGCGCTGCGGCTCAGGGCCTGGTACAGGTTCCGGTCGTCGGCGGAGCTGCTGCTCATGTGTCTCTCCTGCTGTTACGTATTGGCAGGATGTAGTCTGGGTAAATTCAGGCGCGGAAAGTGGCGGCTTGCTCACAGTAAAAAATCAACAAAACAGAAGCATTCTTGTAACATTGCACAACAGGGAGGGCACGCAGGGGGGAAATAGCGGGGTGGTGACGGCAATAAAAAAAGCCAGTGGGTATTATCACACTGGCTTTCAGGGATGTGGTTTGTGTTAGCGGCGATCCAGTGAATATTGCCCCGGCCCGGTGAAGGCCAGCAACAGCAGGCCACCGGCGATGCTGATATTTTTATAGAAGTTGATCATCGCCATATATTGATCCATACCGCTCATGCCCCAGTAAGGGTGGCCGATAATAGCCGTGACCACGGTATAAATCGCCATCAGCAGCGCCAGCGGGCGGGTAAAATACCCCAGGACGATCAGCAGACCAAAGCCCAGCTCAGTAATGACCGCAATCGCTGCGGATATGGCAGGCACCGGCGCACCGACCGAGGCCATATAACCCACGGTGGCACCAAAAGCGGTAATTTTCTGCCAGCCAAATAAGACAAACAAAATCATCAGCAGAATACGGGCGGCCAGCAGCACGCCGTTTCTGTATTTATCCAGCGACAAGTATTGCATGTTTATACCATTAATTGTGATTCAGTCGGAATGACACTCTGTTTTTAAGTAAGACAGAGTAACCCTTTTACATATTCACTCAGCGGACGAACCGCCCTGAGGGAATATCTGGCGTCATGGTTTACTGAAGAAATTCTATGACATGTATCACATAAATAATCGTCGTTTTTTTTAAACGTCAGTCAAAAATAATTTATGGAGCGGCAGGGAATAAGCAAGGCGGAACCGCCCCGGGCAGAGGATAAACTGCTGCCCGGGCTGGCGGTTAAATCATCAATAATTCGTCATCATCGGCAATCAGATCTTCCAGTCCGCCGAGCCGCTGGCGCGCCTGGGCACGGTTAAACAGTTTATTTTGCGCCGCCGGTGGCAGATCGGTAATGCTTATTACCCCTTTGCTCATCAGCACATCGATAAGATCCTCCAGCACCCTCACCATATCGAGGTCGCTTTGCTGTAACTCCTGGATAGTCGAGGTTCTCATATGGTGCACTTTCAGCCACTCGGCGATTTCAGTTGTGGTCTCGTGGCTTTGCTCTGTGGCGCCAGGGAACGCGTCAGATTCAACCCGGAGGATCCGCCCGTGAGTATCGCGCTCAATAAAATACATGGTTGTTCTCCTGCTTATGATTGAGTAAACGTGCTGGCGTCATTAAAATAGCGTCCCATTGCGCCATACAGGCCAATATCTTCCAGCACCTGCAGTTCACCTTCGGTTTCGACGCGCTCAGCAATGAGCGGTAAATTAATCTGGCGGGTCGCCCAGTAAGTGGCTTCAATAAACAGCCGCTTATCTTCTTCCTGGTCAATATTGCGGATAAACCCGCTGTCCACCTTCAGCCATGCCAGCCCCCACTGGGGCAGATTGCCAATCAGATGGAAGCGGCCACCAAAATGCTGGATCCCCAGCCCGCAGCCCAGCGCTTTTAATTTGTGCACCAGAACCGTAATACGCTCCGGGGGCGGCAGCGCATTTTCATCCAGCTCCAGGGTCAGCCGGTTTGCCAGATGGCGGGCCTGTTTGAGGGGCTGTAGCAGCGCATTGATACTGGCATCATCCGCCACGCTTTCGCCGCTGATACTCAGCGCCAGGTGGTCTGTACCTTTTTCCATGGCTTTCAGGGTCTGGCGCAGCATCACGATATCCATCCGCTGGCTTAACCCCAGATGGTGTACCCAGGGCATAAAGCGCCCGGCGGGAATAATCTCGCCGTTGTCTGTTTTGATACGCGCCAGGATTTTGCGGTGCAGAATAATTTTCTGCTTATTGCACTGATACACCGGCTGAGAGAACAGCTCGAAAGACTCCTGCCCCAGTACCCGTTCCAGGCGGTTAAGCCAGTGGTGGTGATCATCACTGTTGTTATCTTCCCGTGTTGTGGTGGGCTCTGCGGTGAACTGTGTGCCGGTTTCTGCCCGGGTCAGCGCCTGGTCGGCCTGCATCAGCACCGTTTGTGGGGTATCACCGTGGGAAAAGGCCACGCGGGCAAAACAGGCCGCGGGGGAGACATCGCTCAGCCCTGTGGCATACAGTGATTCCAGCTGCCTGCTGAGGGCGGTGGTCAGGTTGTCCATCTGCTGCGCAATGACCGGCGGGGCAATAATGGCAAACTCCCCGCCGCGGATACGCGCCAGCACACCTTTATTATTCAGGTACTGGGCCTGTAGCTCATTGAGTAAGACGGCCACGGCCTGTAGCAGCTTGTCGGTTCTGGCTCCCCCCAGTCGCTGGTTAAGACCCACCAGATCCTGCACCCGCAGCAGCAGCAGATACCCGGACTGGCGCTCGTCATCACTGAGCCAGGATTGCAGCCTGATATCAAAAGCCCGCCGGTTTTTCAGCCCGGTCAGACTGTCGCTGTAGGCTTCCTCGTGCAGCGTTTCAATGCGCGAGGCCTGCTCGCTAAACCGCGCTTTGAGCCCGGTGACCATCATGTTGGTGGCTTCCACTACCCGGCGCAGCTCGGGCGTCCTGGGCAGGGTAGGGAGGGTGAGAAACTCACGGCGGCTGATGGCGGTGGCCTGCTCTACAATAAAGTCCAGCGGGCGCAGCAGGCCGCGCAGCACCAGGGCTGTCAGCAGCATAAAGACCAGGCTGCAACCGCTCAGCAGTAAGAAGCTCGCCAGCAGACCGTGCCACAGGCGGGACAGGGCAAACATCGGGTGGCTGATAACTTCCACCTGTGCTGCCTGGGTCCAGCCGCGCATTACGGTCGCCTCGCCGCGCCCGGGATCAAGGTGTACCAGGCGCACGAACCAGCCCGGCACATTGGCGCTGGGCGGCACATTATTGCGCTCAATAAGCACCTGATGGGTGCGGATATCTGTCACCCGGATGCGGTAGAAGTAACCGCTGTCAAAAATGGCGTTGACCATCAGCTCCGTGGTTACCGGATCATCAATATTGGCCGTCAGCGACAGGCCCAGCGCTGTGGCGGTATCCTGGGCGTGGGCGCTTAGCTGGTTGTGGTACTGCTCGCGTGCGTTTTCCTGGGTGACATAAACGTTGCCGCAAAAAATTACTGCCGTAAACAAGCAACCACCAATAACCAGCTTTTTATAAAGGGACATGGTCACTTCCTATTGTTGAATATCAAATCCTTCTGCGCGCATCCTGGCGCGGAGATCCTGCCAACGCGAGAGCCTGTTACTGCTACCGATATGTTTTGTTTGCCCGGCCTGGGGCATCCACACCCCCTGGCTGTTAAAGGAGTAGACGGGCTGTAAATCCTGCCGCCGGCCTGCGGGGAGGATCTCGCTGGTCAGATTATCCAGAACCAGCGGGATCGACCCGGGGGTGGCGTACCACGTCAGTACCATATGCGCCTGGTTAAGCCGTAGTGCCTTAACGTAGGTGATCCGCAGCTGGCTGGCTGGGATCCCCATCTGGCGCAGAGTAAAGTATTTTGCCAGGGCAAAATCTTCGCAGTCGCCAGCGCCTCTGCGTAAAAACTCCATCGGGGTTGCCCAGTAGTCGTTTTGCCGCCACAGGGAGATATCGTCGCGAAACTGCATCCGGCTGTTAAAGAACCGGTTTACCTGGGTAAGCTGGTTCAGCACCCCTTTGGGCGGGTGCTTTATCAGCACCTCCCAGGCGGTGATATGGCGCCTGGCCTCTGGCGACGGGGGGCCATAACGCTGCTGGCTTTGCTGATTAATAATGTCGAAATTCCAGCCCGCAGGCAGGAGCGGCGACATCATCAGCAGCATCAGACCAGCCAGCCAGCCGTAATATGATCTGCTCAGTGGACGGTTCACGTAGCGTTACCTGTCTGTTCAGGCCGCCTGTAAGGCGGCCTGCGGGTGCCTTATCGTTCGCGCAGCGCCTCTGCTTTGGCCCGCAAAATGGGCTTCAGCAGGTAGCTGAGCACGGACTTACGGCCGGTAATAATATCAACGGAGACCACCATCCCCGGAATAATCAGCAATGGGTTCTCTTCCCCGCCCAGGTGGTTACTGTTGGTACGCAGGTGGATCTGGTAAAAGCTGCGGCCTTCTTTGTCGGTGATGGTATCGGCACTGATATGCTCCAGAGAGCCCTTCAGCCCGCCATAGATGGTGTAATCGTAGGCGGTGAATTTAATCATTGCCTGCTGGCCCGGGTGCAGGAAGGCAATATCCTGCGGGCGGACCATCGCTTCAACCAGCAGGGTGTCATCAAGCGGTACGATTTCAACCAGCTCATCACCCGGCTGGATCACGCCGCCAATGGTGTTCACCAGCATCTGCTGCACAATGCCGCGCACCGGCGATGTCACCAGGGTACGGTTAACCCGGTCTTCAATGGCTTTACCTGAGGCCTGGGTCTTGGTCAGATTGGTGTGGGCTTCGTTCAGCTCGGTCAGCAATTCGCTGCGGTAGCGCTCTTTGGCTTCGGCAATTTTGCTCTCGATTTCATTAATGGCCGACTGGGCCCGGGGAATGGACAACTGTACTGATTCCAGCTGGCCGCGGGTTTCCACTTCAGAGCGGCGCAGGCGCAGCACTTCCACTTTAGAGATAGCCCCGGCGGCAACCAGCGGCTCGGACATTCTCAGCTCTTGCTGCAGCAGCCCCAGACTCTGGCGGAACTGGGTACTTTTTGATTTGTAGTCCAGTAACTCCTGGCGACGCTGCACCAGTTGCTCTTCAAGGCCTGAGATCTCATTACGAAACCGCTCGCGCTGGGCATTAAATAACTCGCGCTCGCCACTGGCGACTCCCGGGGCATCACGCTCGATTTCAGGGCTCAGGGCCAGTGGTTTGTCATCAAGCTGGGCCTGCAGGCGCGCGATACGGGCGATTAATGCGTTGCGGTCTGCCTCGCTTTCGCCAACATTAGAGCGAAAGCGGGTGTCATCCAGGCGCAGCAGCGGCTGTCCCGCTTCAACAATCTCCCCTTCGTGGACAAACACCTCGGAGATAATCCCCCCTTCAAGGTTCTGAATTTTTTGCAGCCGCGAAGAGGGAATAGCTTTGCCTTCGCCACGGGTGACTTCATCAACCTGGGCGCAAGCCGCCCAGATGATAAGCGCCATCAGAAAGGCGAAGCAGGCCCACAGGGTGATGCGCGATGCGCGCGGCGCATCCTCGGTAACCACGCTGTTGATCTCATTAACGGTAAATGGTTTTTCAGTGGCGCTCAGGCCCAGGCGGCGCAGGAGCGCGCGAATGGCGTTAGTGACTCGCATGAATTTGCCCCTTCTTCAGTGCTGCCAGAACATTATCCCGTGGGCCGTCGGCGATGATATGGCCACGCTCCACGATAATCAGGCGATCAACCAGCGGCAGGAGAGATGCCCGGTGAGTGACCAGCAGCAGGGTACGGTCCCGGGTGGTTTCCATCAGCGCCCGGCGCACGGCATCTTCCGTGGTGTTGTCCATGGAGCTGGTGGGTTCGTCCAGAAGCAGAATGGGCGGATCCAGCAACAGCGCCCGGGCCAGGACCACCGCCTGGCGCTGGCCACCGGAGAGGTTCAGCCCGCGCTCACCCACCTGCATGTTGTAGCCATCCGGGTGTTTGCGGGCAAACTCATGCACGCCCGCCAGGCGCGATACGCGCAGCATGGCGTCGTCGTCTACATAGCTGGCGCCGCTGAGCAGGTTTTCCCGCAGGGTGCCGCTGAACAGGTAGATATCCTGCGGTACATAGCCAATGTTGTGGCGCAGATCGCTGACATCTATCTGGTTGGCATCCATTCCGTCTATCAGGATTTCGCCGGAATCTGGCTGATAGAATCCGATAATCAGTTTGGCCAGCGAGCTTTTACCGGAGCCGCTGCGGCCGATAATCCCCACCCGCTCCCCGGCGGCAATGGAGAACGAGATTTGCTTCAGAGAGCTGTGTTTCTGATCCGGATAGGTGAAGGTGACGTTCTGAAAAGCAATCGCCCCCTGGAGGCGCTCCCGGGCAACGGAAGGGCGATCGTCCTGGCGCTCCTGGGGCAGGTCCATCATGCTGTCTGTGGTTTCAATGGTCATGCGCGCCTGCTGGTAGCGCGTCATCAGGCTACTCAGTTGCCCCATGGGTGCCAGTGCGCGGCCATTGAGCATATAGCAGGCGATAAGCCCCCCCATACTGAGGTTGCCGTTGATAATCAGATACACCCCGGCGACGATCATCGCCACGCCGGAAAACTGCTGCAGCCAGGCGGTAAAGTTCACCGCCAGGGTAGAGAGAGTTTTTACCCGCAGCTCTTTTTTACTTAATGCGCCGAGGGTGTTTTCCCACAGATACTGGCGCTCGCTCTGGGCGTTATTCACTTTTACCGCATCAAGGCCGCTCAGGGTCTCAATCAGTACCGCCTGGCGCTCAGAGGCCAGTTTCATGGTGTCGTCGATGGTTTCATTAAGCGGTTTCTGAATAAGCCAGCTCACACCCAGCGCTAACGGAAAGGCAACCAGCGGAATAAAGACCAGCGGCCCACCGATAAGGCCAATAACCAGCAGCATCAGCAGGGTAAAGGGCAGGTCAATCAGTGTGGCCTGGGTGAGCGAGGAGAGAAAATCCCGCAGGGACTGAATCTCATGAATATTCTGTGCAAAGCTGCCAAGCCGGGTGGGGCGCGCTTTCATCGCCATGCCGTTGATCCGGCTAAACAGCGAGGCTGAGACGATCATATCGGTTTTTTTCCCGGCGAGATCCAGCGCCCTGCCGCGCAGCGTTTTCAGCAGCAGATCAAACAGGAAAGCGACCGTGATACCAATAGCCAGCACCCACAGTGTTGCGGTGGCCTGGTTGGGGACGACCCGGTCATAGACGTTCATCACAAACAGTGGGGTACACAGGGCGATGATATTGATCAGAAAACTGGCGACGATAGCGTCGCTGTACAGGGTGCGCGAAAGGCGCAGCGTATCGCGAAACCAGGTTTTGGTGCGCGGGATCAGCGCGGACCGGCCGCGTTCACGCTGGTGCAGGGGCTGAATAAACAGCGCCACACCGGTATATTCACCGGCGAGAACCCCGGGATCTACCTGTACTTCTCCGCCCCCGGCTTCACTGGGCAGCAGTCGTGCCTGGCCGTCATCATTCCAGCCCAGCAACACGGCGGTGCGGTTCTCTCTGAGCATCAGAATTGCCGGAAGCGAGATGGCGGTTATTTTTTTCAGATCGCGCCTTAACAGGCGGGCGCGCAAATTGGCCCGGGCGGCGGCGCGGGCAAAAACATCCATCGTCAGGCGGTTATTTTTCAGCGGCAGGCCCGCCGTCAGCGATATCCGGCTGGCGGCAATACCGTGTAATGTGCAGATAGCCAGCAGACTGTCCAGTAATGGATCATCATGCAGGCTGCGGGGGTCGATACCGGTATCTTCCGGGGTGTCAGCATAATCCTCGCCGGGGCCGGAAACAGAATGTAGCGCCATAATTTATATCCTTATATCCCCCTGAATAACCGGGGTATCACAGTATCGCTCCATGCTGCGCAGGGAGTAAGAACTCCCTGCGGCAAACGCTGTTATTGCAGGTCAGGTAAAGATTGCTGATCCTCTTTCCATGTGGCTTCGCTGGCGGCCAGTGGCTGAATAGACATGGACTTCAGCAGTTCACCGGTACGGGCTTTGATCCGGTAGCCTGAGAAGAGCTCCACATATTGCATTTCAATGGCGCGGCGCTGGGCGGTGAAGACTTCGTTTTCACTGTCCAGTAAGTCAAGCAGAGTACGCTCACCAATACTGAACTGGTGCTGGTAAGCATCGCGTACTTTATAGCTCTGATCGGCATATTGCTGGGCAATCGGCACCTGCTGATTGGCATTTTGTAATGCGGTCCACGCCAGGCGTAATTCCTCGGTTAACTGGCGCCGGGTATTATTACGCACATCCTGGGCTTCACGCAGTTTATAGGCATTGGATGTCAGGTTGGCTTTATCGCTGCCGCCGTTGAACAGGTTATAGCGCATGCGCACCATGGCCTGCCATTCCTGATCGTGGCCGCGAGTGCCGTCGATATTATTGTTCATGGTGCGGCCAAGTTCGAGGTTTACATTCGGGTAGAAGGTAGACTTGGACGCCTCATACTGCTGGCGGGTGGCTTCTACATCAGCCTCAGCCACTTTTAACAGCGGGCTGTTTTCCAGCATTACTTTTCGGGCTTCTTCCAGTGAGCCCGGGGTCACCACAGAGGCGGGCTTGCTCAGATCGCTCGCTTCAGTACCGGTCACGCTGAAGAAGTTAGTGCGGGCATCTTCCAGATTGGTTTGTTCGGTCAGCAGGTTGTTGCGGGCCTGAGCCAGACGCGCTTCGGCCTGTTCATAGTCTGCCTTACGGCCAACACCACGGCTGGTACGCAGGTTGATTTGATCAAAAATGCGTTCGTGGCTGGTGAGGTTCTCCTGGGCAAGCTGTACAAACTGCTGGCGCATCAGAACATCCATATAGGCCTGGATGGCGCTCAGCGCGGTCGTTTCACTGCTGTTGCTGACCCCGTAAGCCCGGGAGTTCACGGTGGCTTTCTGGCGCGCAACTTCACTGGTGGTGGCAAAACCGTTGAAGACGTTTTGCGTCAGCATCAGTGATGATTCGCTGCGGTGCAGATTACGGCGATGATCATTTGCCGCGCGGGTGGTGGAGTTATCCGTTTGTTCCCATCCGGTTCCTGCATTCAAATTCAGGGTTGGTAAATAGCCGCCTTTTGCTGCTTTCAGATCATAATCTGAAGCGTAACGACTATTTACAGACGCACTGACTTCCGGATGAGAGTTAAGCGTATTTTTTATTGCCTGTTCTAACGTTAATGCCTGTGCCGAACCTGTGATAATGAGGGGTAACGACGCAGCAATAATAATAGCATTGCGCTTTTTCATAGTGTTGTAGTCCCTTTACAATTTTACCCATTCCATAAGTAAGATAAACCAAAGACGAAAGCGGATAATCACGCAAATACGCTGTTTTACAAAAATAATATAAAGATATTATTACTAATACGCTGGCTTATGAATATATTTGAATAAATAAGTGAAAGTGGATTTTGATTTAGAGCATTACGCCGCCACGATAATATATCAGGCGCTAATTTTGAAGTATTAGCCCGGGGAATTATCTGATTCGCAATGGAATTGCACTCCAGGGAGAGATGCTATGTCGACAGTTATAGGTACGATTAAATCAATGGTGGGGCAGGTGTGGATTGTGGCCTCTGATGGTACACGCCGCCAGGCAACGGAAGGGGAACAGGTTCTGCGCGGTGAGCAGGTGGTTACCGATCAGGGGTCGGCAACGGTTGCACTGGCAAACGGAAAAAGCCTCGACATTGGCCGGTTAAGTAACTGGGGAGACAATAGCGCGGTTACCGCAACCCCGGAGGCCGCAGCTCCCCAGGATATTGCAGCAGTGCAGCAGGCCATTGCTGAAGGTGCTGACCCGACCCAGGTGCTGGAAGCAACCGCCGCCGGTAATTCCCCTGTCACTAACCCGCTTCCCGGCGAAGCCGGAGACGGCGGCGGTGGTCATACCCACGTTGTGCTTGATCTTACCGGGCAAATTCTCGACCCGACCGCGGGCTACCCTACTGAAGGCATTGATATTGCATTCCCGCCGCCGCCGCAGGAAGAAACCCTGCTGCAGCCGGAGTCTGATTCTTATTCTGATGGTGGTGATGAGCCACCGATCATTATTCCCCCTTCAGCCAGTATCACCATCGATCCTATTGCTGGCGATAATATTATTAATATGCACGAAGCCGGGGCAGAGAAAACCCGGGTAACCGGCAGCACCGGGCTGGATGTAAAGCCCGGAGATATTGTAACGGTTACTGTTAACGGTAACGAATATACCACTACCGTTGGCGACGATGGCAACTGGTCGGTAGAGGTTAATACCAGCGATTTACTGGCATCCGGTGATGTGAATGCCAGTGTTACTACTCGCGATGAGTACGGTAATGAAGCGACCGGCACTGCCGACAGCCATGTGGGCCAGGCGACACTGGAAGTGGATATTACTATTAACCCGATCACGGGCGACGATAACTACCTGAATACAGAGGAGCTGGCGGCGATCACCCGGGAAGACGGGACGGTGGAGCTGAGCGGTACGGTCAGCGGCGACGCCAAAGCCGGTGACGTGATCACTGTAACGGTCAACGGGCAGACATTCGATACGGTGGTGGGGGCGGACGGCTCCAGCTGGACGGTGCAGGTGGATGCGGGTGTGCTGCACGAAGGCAGTAACGATGTCAAAGCGGATATCACCATCAGTGACACGGCGGGGAATGAAGTTTCAGCTAGCGATCACATTGATTTTGTGATGGATAGCGTTAATCCGGAGGTGACCATCACGATTGACGTGATCGCCGGAGACGATGTGCTCAATGCGGCTGAGTCCCGGGAGGCGCTGGAGATCAGCGGCAGGGTGAGCTCGGAGAACCCGGACGATCCGGTGGTGACCTGGAGTGACGTGACGCTGGTGTTTACCGATGGGTCAGGCAACGAGGTACACCGGGTAACAGGTGTCAGTGTCGGTGAGAACAGTAGCTGGAGCACGACGCTGCCGCCGGAGGTGGTGGAGAAGCTGGCGACGGGCGAGTGGTCGGTGACGGCAGAGGTCACCGGTTATGACGCGGCGGGCAACCCGGCCACGGACGATGATGTGCGGCCGGTGACGGTCGATACGGTGGCACCGGAGGTGACCATCACGATTGACGTGATCGCCGGAGACGATGTGCTCAATGCGGCCGAGTCCCGGGAGGCGCTGGAGATCAGCGGCAGGGTGAGCTCGGAGAACCCGGACGATCCGGTGGTGACCTGGAGTGACGTGACGCTGGTGTTTACCGATGGGTCAGGCAACGAGGTACACCGGGTAACGGGTGTCAGCGTCGGGGAGAACAGTAGCTGGAGCACGACGCTGCCGCCGGAGGTGGTGGAGAAGCTGGCGACGGGCGAGTGGTCGGTGACGGCAGAGGTCACCGGTTATGACGCGGCGGGCAACCCGGCCACGGACGATGATGTGCGGCCGGTGACGGTCGATACGGTGGCACCGGAGGTGACCATCACGATTGACGTGATCGCCGGAGACGATGTGCTCAATGCGGCCGAGTCCCGGGAGGCGCTGGAGATCAGCGGCAGGGTGAGCTCGGAGAACCCGGACGATCCGGTGGTGACCTGGAGTGACGTGACGCTGGTGTTTACCGATGGGTCAGGCAACGAGGTACACCGGGTAACGGGTGTCAGCGTCGGGGAGAACAGTAGCTGGAGCACGACGCTGCCGCCGGAGGTGGTGGAGAAGCTGGCGACGGGCGAGTGGTCGGTGACGGCAGAGGTCACCGGTTATGACGCGGCGGGCAACCCGGCCACGGACGATGATGTGCGGCCGGTGACGGTCGATACGGTGGCACCGGAGGTGACCATCACGATTGACGTGATCGCCGGAGACGATGTGCTCAATGCGGCCGAGTCCCGGGAGGCGCTGGAGATCAGCGGCAGGGTGAGCTCGGAGAACCCGGACGATCCGGTGGTGACCTGGAGTGACGTGACGCTGGTGTTTACCGATGGGTCAGGCAACGAGGTACACCGGGTAACGGGTGTCAGTGTCGGGGAGAACAATAGCTGGAGCACGACGCTGCCGCCGGAGGTGGTGGAGAAGCTGGCGACGGGCGAGTGGTCGGTGACGGCAGAGGTCACCGGTTATGATGCGGCGGGCAACCCGGCCACGGACGATGATGAGCGGCCGGTGACGGTCGATACGGTGGCACCGGAGGTGACCATCACGATTGACGTGATCGCCGGAGACGATGTGCTCAATGGGGCTGAGTCCCGGGAGGAACTGGAGATCAGCGGCAAGGTGAGCTCGGAGAACCCGGACGATCCGGTGGTGACCTGGAGTGACGTGACGCTGGTGTTTACCGATGGGTCAGGCAACGAGGTACACCGGGTAACGGGTGTCAGTGTCGGTGAGAACAATAGCTGGAGCACGACGCTGCCGCCGGAGGTGGTGGAGAAGCTGGCGACGGGCGAGTGGTCGGTGACGGCAGAGGTCACCGGTTATGACGCGGCGGGCAACCCGGCCACGGACGATGATGAGCGGCCGGTGACGGTCGATACGGTGGCACCGGAGGTGACCATCACGATTGACGTGATCGCCGGAGACGATGTGCTCAATGCGGCTGAGTCCCGGGAGGAACTGGAGATCAGCGGCAGGGTGAGCTCGGAGAACCCGGACGATCCGGTGGTGACCTGGAGTGACGTGACGCTGGTGTTTACCGATGGGTCAGGCAACGAGGTACACCGGGTAACGGGTGTCAGCGTCGGGGAGAACAATAGCTGGAGCACGACGCTGCCGCCGGAGGTGGTGGAGAAGCTGGCGACGGGCGAGTGGTCGGTGACGGCAGAGGTCACCGGTTATGACGCGGCGGGCAACCCGGCCACGGACGATGATGAGCGGCCGGTGACGGTCGATACGGTGGCACCGGAGGTGACCATCACGATTGACGTGATCGCCGGAGACGATGTGCTCAATGCGGCTGAGTCCCGGGAGGAACTGGAGATCAGCGGCAAGGTGAGCTCGGAGAACCCGGACGATCCGGTGGTGACCTGGAGTGACGTGACGCTGGTGTTTACCGATGGGTCAGGCAACGAGGTACACCGGGTAACGGGTGTCAGCGTCGGGGAGAACAATAGCTGGAGCACGACGCTGCCGCCGGAGGTGGTGGAGAAGCTGGCGACGGGCGAGTGGTCGGTGACGGCAGAGGTCACCGGTTATGACGCGGCGGGCAACCCGGCCACGGACGATGATGAGCGGCCGGTGACGGTCGATACGGTGGCACCGGAGGTGACCATCACGATTGACGTGATCGCCGGAGACGATGTGCTCAATGCGGCTGAGTCCCGGGAGGAACTGGAGATCAGCGGCAGGGTGAGCTCGGAGAACCCGGACGATCCGGTGGTGACCTGGAGTGACGTGACGCTGGTGTTTACCGATGGGTCAGGCAACGAGGTACACCGGGTAACGGGTGTCAGCGTCGGGGAGAACAATAGCTGGAGCACGACGCTGCCGCCGGAGGTGGTGGAGAAGCTGGCGACGGGCGAGTGGTCGGTGACGGCAGAGGTCACCGGTTATGATGCGGCGGGCAACCCGGCCACGGACGATGATGAGCGGCCGGTGACGGTCGATACGGTGGCACCGGAGGTGACCATCACGATTGACGTGATCGCCGGAGACGATGTGCTCAATGCGGCTGAGTCCCGGGAGGAACTGGAGATCAGCGGCAAGGTGAGCTCGGAGAACCCGGACGATCCGGTGGTGACCTGGAGTGACGTGACGCTGGTGTTTACCGATGGGTCAGGCAACGAGGTACACCGGGTAACGGGTGTCAGTGTCGGTGAGAACAATAGCTGGAGTACGACGCTGCCGCCGGAGGTGGTGGAGAAGCTGGCGACGGGCGAGTGGTCGGTGACGGCAGAGGTCACCGGTTATGACGCGGCGGGCAACCCGGCCACGGACGATGATGAGCGGCCGGTGACGGTCGATACGGTGGCACCGGAGGTGACCATCACGATTGACGTGATCGCCGGAGACGATGTGCTCAATGCGGCTGAGTCCCGGGAGGAACTGGAGATCAGCGGCAAGGTGAGCTCGGAGAACCCGGACGATCCGGTGGTGACCTGGAGTGACGTGACGCTGGTGTTTACCGATGGGTCAGGCAACGAGGTACACCGGGTAACGGGTGTCAGTGTCGGGGAGAACAATAGCTGGAGCACGACGCTGCCGCCGGAGGTGGTGGAGAAGCTGGCGACGGGCGAGTGGTCGGTGACGGCAGAGGTCACCGGTTATGATGCGGCGGGCAACCCGGCCACGGACGATGATGAGCGGCCGGTGACGGTCGATACGGTGGCACCGGAGGTGACCATCACGATTGACGTGATCGCCGGAGACGATGTGCTCAATGCGGCTGAGTCCCGGGAGGAACTGGAGATCAGCGGCAAGGTGAGCTCGGAGAACCCGGACGATCCGGTGGTGACCTGGAGTGACGTGACGCTGGTGTTTACCGATGGGTCAGGCAACGAGGTACACCGGGTAACAGGTGTCAGTGTCGGTGAGAACAATAGCTGGAGCACGACGCTGCCGCCGGAGGTGGTGGAGAAGCTGGCGACGGGCGAGTGGTCGGTGACGGCAGAGGTCACCGGTTATGACGCGGCGGGCAACCCGGCCACGGACGATGATGTGCGGCCGGTGACGGTCGATACGGTGGCACCGGAGGTGACCATCACGATTGACGTGATCGCCGGAGACGATGTGCTCAATGCGGCTGAGTCCCGGGAGGAACTGGAGATCAGCGGCAGGGTGAGCTCGGAGAACCCGGACGATCCGGTGGTGACCTGGAGTGACGTGACGCTGGTGTTTACCGATGGGTCAGGCAACGAGGTACACCGGGTAACGGGTGTCAGCGTCGGGGAGAACAATAGCTGGAGCACGACGCTGCCGCCGGAGGTGGTGGAGAAGCTGGCGACGGGCGAGTGGTCGGTGACGGCAGAGGTCACCGGTTATGATGCGGCGGGCAACCCGGCCACGGACGATGATGAGCGGCCGGTGACGGTCGATACGGTGGCACCGGAGGTGACCATCACGATTGACGTGATCGCCGGAGACGATGTGCTCAATGCGGCTGAGTCCCGGGAGGAACTGGAGATCAGCGGCAGGGTGAGCTCGGAGAACCCGGACGATCCGGTGGTGACCTGGAGTGACGTGACGCTGGTGTTTACCGATGGGTCAGGCAACGAGGTACACCGGGTAACGGGTGTCAGTGTCGGTGAGAACAATAGCTGGAGCACGACGCTGCCGCCGGAGGTGGTGGAGAAGCTGGCGACGGGCGAGTGGTCGGTGACGGCAGAGGTCACCGGTTATGATGCGGCGGGCAACCCGGCCACGGACGATGATGAGCGGCCGGTGACGGTCGATACGGTGGCACCGGAGGTGACCATCACGATTGACGTGATCGCCGGAGACGATGTGCTCAATGCGGCTGAGTCCCGGGAGGAACTGGAGATCAGCGGCAAGGTGAGCTCGGAGAACCCGGACGATCCGGTGGTGACCTGGAGTGACGTGACGCTGGTGTTTACCGATGGGTCAGGCAACGAGGTACACCGGGTAACGGGTGTCAGTGTCGGTGAGAACAATAGCTGGAGCACGACGCTGCCGCCGGAGGTGGTGGAGAAGCTGGCGACGGGCGAGTGGTCGGTGACGGCAGAGGTCACCGGTTATGATGCGGCGGGCAACCCGGCCACGGACGATGATGAGCGGCCGGTGGCGGTCGATACGGTGGCACCGGAGGCCAATATCATCATCGATCCTATTACTGGTGATGACGTATTAAATTTTGATGAAATAGATGAGCCAACGACAACGATTACCGGCAAGGTGAGTGGTGAGGCTAGTGTCGGAGATATCGTTACGCTGACTATTAATGGTACCGATTATACCGGTAAATTAGAGTTGGTGGATGGAGAGTTAGTATATAAAATCACTGATGTGAAAACCTCTGATTTACTGGCTGATACTAATCTCAATATTGAGGCTTCGGTTGTAGCAACTGATTCTGCAGGCAATACAACAGTTGCATCAACTGATCGTGAGTACAGTATTGAGAAAGGGGGGGTTGTCGAAGGTACTCACGAGAGCGATAATCCGGTTACAGGTACAACGGATGATAGTGATATCGTTCTTTCTGATGTTAAAGGAAATATCATACAGCAAGGAACTGATTATAATATTGCATTTATATTAGATAGATCCGGCAGTATGAATACTAAAGCAAATGGTGATCGGCTAACTCCGTCTAAGCAAGCAATTGTTGATGTTGTAAAAGAGCTTATCAAATCTAATGGTGCAAACTCCGGGATTGTAACGATAGGTTTAATTAGTTTTGCCAGTAATGCAAAAATTAACTTGACGATTAAGTTAGATGATCCTGATGCATTAACTAAATTAGACAAAGCATTGAGTGATATTAATGCTAATGGTGGTACTGATTACTATGAAGCTTTTAAAAGTGCAATAAAATGGTTTGAAAGTCTTAATAATTCTGCGGAGAATAAGGTTTATTTTATTACCGATGGTGCTCCAAATGAAAATACACACATAGATGATAGTGAGTTTGCTAAACTAGATGTTATAGCTGATGTTGAGGCTATTGGAATTGGGAGTGGTGTAAATACCAATACATTAGATAAATTTGATTCTGATGGTAAAAGTCAGGCAAATATTGATCCAAAAGATCTGGCTGACGCTATTTTGGGTAAGGATTCATTAGCTCCTCCCGGTGATGATGTTGTCAATGCCGGTGCCGGAAACGATATTATATTTGGTGATATTACTTCATTTACGGGACCGGATGGCACCACTTCTGATCTGGAAAGTTATATAGGTAAGCAGTTAGGCTTACCTGACGGAACCTCGCCAACCGCGGCACAAATGCATGTCTGGCTTTCTGAACATCAGGCAGAGATCGCTGAATTGTTGCCCCAGGAGGGGGGTAAAGATACCCTATTTGGTGGTGCCGGTAATGATCTGATTTTCGGTGGTGGCGGAGATGATTTACTTGTTGGTGGTGACGGTAAGGATGCCCTGTATGGCGGTTATGGTAATGATATCCTGATCGGAGATGGTGCTAACTCACTTTCTGAGCTTGCGGATAAATTAGGCAATAAATCATTGACTGCTCAAGAGATTGCCGACGCTATTCGTAATGATCCCAGCATACTCAACGTACTGGATGACTCGGGTTCTAATGACATTCTGAACGGCGGGGCCGGTGACGATCTGATGTTTGGTGGTGGTGGAGATGATATCTTACGCGGCGGCACAGGCGACGATATTCTTACCGGTGGCTCAGGCAGCGATACCTTTGTCTGGCTGAAAGGCGATCTGGGTAATGACACCATCACCGATTTTAACGAGGCTGAAGGCGATAAAATCGATCTGAGTGATTTGCTTGGCGATGATTTTGACCTCAACCATCTGGAGAACTATATCAAGGTCACAGAGGTAGATGGCAACGCTGTGATGGAAATCAACACTGACGGCCAGCTAAATAATGGTGGTTCAGTCCAGGTCAGTATCACTGTCAACGGAGCCAGTGCGGATTACATTTCCGACCTGCTCAGTACCCCAGACCAGACAACCATTATTCTCTAACCCCATCAGCGCCGCCCCCGGGCGGCGCTGTCTTAAAACCCACCCAACCCATTTCCCTAGCCCAGGCAGGCTTATCCGCCTGGGCTACCTTTATATTACCCGGCGAAACGGGCAGCACGGCCCACCCGGTAACGCGGCACAATTTGCCAAGGCACCGGGCGCGGTTCCCCTTACCCTATGCCGCCCTCGCCACTGCCGTGGCGCACCACTGAAACTGGCGGATGATTGCTGTGTTACATATTTTACTTTTTCACGGTTTTAAAAGCGCGGCCCAGGAGATAGCCGCCTTTGACTTAACCGACAATACCGCCGGGAGCCTGTTGTCTGGCTGCCATTTTGTTAACCACCACTGGGATGCGGGCACCCCTTATCAGGGGAGCCAGAATGGGGTGCAGGCGGTCCTGATGCTCGCGGCCAATGCCGCAGAGCTGCATGCGCAGTGGGATAAGGCGCGCCAGAATATCCAGCCCTGTAGCGACAGCGCCGTGGCGTTTATTCAGCAGCTTCCCCCGGGGGATAAGGTTCTGCTGGTCGGCCACTCCATGGGGGGCGATGTGATTGCCCGTATCATCGAGCGGGTGACCCGGCCGGTTGATATCTACCTGTTTGTGATGGCCGCAGGCCTGGATCGCGCAGCATTCCGGGAGATGCTCGCCAGCCACAATGTCATCCATGGGATCAACTGCCTGTCGGGGCGTGATTTTATGCTGCGCAAACAGCTGCCGGAGTTTGTCTCGCCACCCGGCAAGCCCGCGGGGCTTTATACTATCGACCACCCCAAAGGCACGGACTACGCCACACAACTTGGCCATGCCGACTACCTGCATGACCCGGCCGTGCTGTCACTCTACCGGGAGTTTATTGACCGGATCCTCAGCACGGGCCCTTAGGGCCTGCGGGCGTTGCTGAAACCACGGCAGGCAGAGCTGGATCAGCGGGCCAATAGCCAGCGCATAAACCAGCGTCCCCACGCCCACGGCTCCGCCCATCATCCAGCCGCTGAGCAGCACACTCAGCTCGATCAGGGTGCGGATCCGGCGCAGCGGCCAGCCGGTGCGGGCGTGCAGCCCGGTCATCAGGCCATCCCGGGGGCCCGGGCCAAACCCGGCCCCGATATACATCCCGGTGGCGAGCGCGTTCAGCACCACGGCGGCTATCAGCACCAGGCCACGGGCCGGGAGCGAAACCAGCGGCGGCAGCATCGCCAGCGTGGCATCCGCCACCAGGCCCAGCACCAGCACATTGCTCACCGTGCCCAGCCCCGGGCGCTGGCGCAGCGGGATCCACAGCAGCAAGACCAGCACCCCGACGATGATCATCACACTGCCAAAACTGAGGGTGAAAATACGTGCCACCCCGAGGTGGAACACATCCCAGGGATCCGCCCCGAGACCCGCATGAACAAACAGCGCCGTAGAGACGCCATAAAGCACCAGCCCGCAATAAAGCTGTAATAGCCGCTGAACCATGATAATGCTCTCTGTGGAGGTGGAGGAGAGTGGATCTTCGGGCAAAATGGACTGATTATTAAGGTCCAGTTATCAGAAAGTGGACTGCTATGAACCTGCGTCGCACCGGCACTGCCTCATTAGTAAAACTGCTGGGCCAGTGGCACCAGCCGCTGCCCCGTACCCCGGTCTATCGCCAGCTGGCAGACGGGCTGCGCCTGCTGATCCTTGACGGTCGGCTCCCCCTGGGGTGTCGCCTGCCCGGTGAGCGTGAGCTGGCCACGGCCCTGGGCGTTAGCCGCACCACGGTTGCGGCGGCACTGGGGCTGCTGCGGGAAGCGGGCTACCTGCACAGCCGCCACGGTGCCGGCTCCGTTACCATGCTGCCGCACGCCAGCACCCCCGGTACCGTGGAGCGGCAGAGTGAGCCGTTGCTGGATCTGTCCACGGCTGCGCTGCCCGCCGGGCCGGAAATTCACCGGGCCTATGTTCAGGCGCTGGCCGCGCTGCCGGAACACCTGGCATCCACCGGTTATGATCAGAGCGGGTTAATCACGCTGCGCGAGAAGATCGCGGCGCGCTACTGCGCCCGGGGGCTGCCAACCACGGCGGATCACATCATGCTGGTTAATGGTGCCGTGAGCGGGCTGGGGCTGATTCTGCGGCTGCTTACCGGCCCGGGGGACCGGGTGGTGGTTGACCACCCCACATACCCGATGGCGCTGGCGGCCATTACCGGGGCCTCCTGCCGCCCGGTGGCAGTGAGCCTGCCGCAACAGGGCTGGGATACGGACGGGCTGCGGGCCGCCATCGCCCAGACGGCACCGCGCCTGGCCTACCTGCTGGCGGATTTTCATAACCCCACCGGGCGCTGTATGGACGCAGACACCCGCCGTGAAGTGGCAGCGATTGCCGCCCACACCCGCACCACCATCGTGGTGGATGAAACCATGGTTGACCTCTGGTACGGTAGCCCGCCGCCGCCACCGCTGGCGGCCTGGGATGATGCCGACCTGGTCATCACTCTTGGCTCGGCGGGGAAGAGTTTCTGGGGCGGGCTGCGCCTGGGGTGGATCCGCGCCTCCAGCCAGACCATCAGCGCCCTGCGGCAGGTGCGCGGCACCATGGATTTAGGCACCCCGCTGCTGGAACAGCTGGCGGCGGTGAGCCTGTTTCAGGAGGCGGAACACTTTCTGCCCGGGCGGCGCGCCATGCTGCGCCAGCGGCGGGATGCGGGGGCGGCACTGGTTGGCGAACTGTTTCCCCAGTGGCGGCTGCTCCCGGCTGAAGGGGGGCTTTCCTGGTGGGTGGAGCTGCCCGGGCCGCTGGCGAGTGCATTTGCCGCCAGCGCCGAACTGGCCGGGATCCGGATAGGCGCCGGAACCCGCTTCGGTATTGACGGGGCCTTTGAGCGCTACCTGCGGCTGCCTTTTACGCTGGAGCCACCCTTCATGCGCAGCGCGCTGGAGCGGCTACAGCCCCACTGGCAGTACATTACCCGCAGCGGGGCCCTGAGCCGGGGTTATTCGCCGGGGTTTTCCGGGGTATAGCGCAGGGGAAGATCCGCCAGCGGGTGGGGCAGGTTAACGTTGTGGGCCCCTTCAATCCGGGCAATCACGGTCTGGTAGCCGCTGATCCAGCGCTCGCTACCGGCCTTGGCTTTAAGGTGCATGGCGTCGGCTATCAGGGCATCCATACTGGCGCGATCCCGCCAGTAGTAATTATTCAGCAGGCGGCCGGTTCCGGCATCGGTAAAGCTCTCCATGCCGATAAACCCCGGCAGCGCGCGGGCCCGTTTATCTATCTCCCCATCCAGGGCGTAAAATTCTGCGTCGTACGCTTTTTTGTCGAAGATAAAACTGCTCAGATACATGGTATTGCTCCCCATGGCGGTTATTCAGCGAAGTTACCGCAGGGCAGCATGGTGATACTGGCCTGCGGCATCATGGCGGCCAGCCCGTTGGTGAGGGCTTCTCCGGCGTTATACAGGGCCTCCGGCGGCATGGGGGAGAGGCTTTCGAGGATAAACCACATTTTTTCATTCTCTGCGCTCAGCCGGGTGCGTACCCCCTGGCGCCAGTTCCAGCGCCGGCAGGTCACACCGGTATCATCGCGCCAGATAACTTCCCCCGCCTGCGGGTATTCCGTCACCGGCAGCCCCGCTTTGATAACATCAAAAGGTTCGTCGCCCCGGGCCACGGTCAGCCGCGGCTGGCCGCAATAAGCGCTGAGATTCTCACCCCCTACCGGCAGCGCATAGCGAATGCTGATGGCGTTATACAGATCAACAACCGGGTCAATCGGGCTGATGGCGCCATCGCGCAGCACCCTTTTGAGCAGCGCATCTGCCGAGCAGGGGGTGCGTTTGGGTTTGGCGCCAAAGGCTTTATACACTTCATGCCAGGCATCGATATGCGCCTGGGCCCAGGCGGGCAGTGAATGCTGTACCTCCTGGCAGGCGGCCTGTAACTGCGCCGGGCCAATGCCGGGCTCAGTCACCCGGGCATTCTCAACCAGAATACTCAGGGCACGAAAATCCGGCGCGATCCGGGTTACCGCATCGTCAATTGACGGGGAAAAGGAAAGCATTAGATAATCTCTCAATGACCAATTTATATCGCATTATCGACCGATGACTAAAAAAGTCAATATAATGACCGGCACCGGTTCCGACGTCGAACGGGTGAATCAGGCGGTTGCCGAACGGATCAAAACCTTCCGTAAAAACCAGAAACTGTCGCTGGATGAGTTGTCACGCCGGGCGGGGATCAGCAAAGGGATGCTGGTCGATATCGAGCGCTGCCTGGCGAACCCCAGTATCGCCATGCTGTGCAAAATCTCGGCGGCGATGTCTGTCTCCGTGGCGGATATTGTCGATGTTGCCGAACAGCCCAGCGTGCACCTGATAGCCCCCCGGGATATTCCTCAACTCTGGGAGGGGGAATCCGGGGGCAGCGCCCGCCTGCTGGCGGGCACCAGTGGCCCGGACATGGTAGAGCTGTGGCGCTGGGAAATGCACCCCGGGGAGCGCTACACGTCACCGGCCCATCCTGAGGGCACCTGTGAATTACTGCACGTAGAGCAGGGCACGCTGATCCTCGGGCGGGAGGGGCAGCGCCATGAAGTCGGCTGCGGCAGCTCTGCCATTATGCGTGCCGATGCCCCCCACTATTACGCGAATGAATCCGGCGAGAAAGTGGTCTTTACCATGGCGGTCAGCGAGCGTCACAGCCGCTGACGCCGGATCCGGCGCATATTGCGCCGGGTTTTCCCGGGCCGGTTATTATTCGGCTGTTTAATTTGTATATGCTTCGTTTAATTCACCGCGCGGTTTTTTAGATATTCGTGCGGGCAATGCTGTCCGTCATGCTTTTTTTAAACCGGCGGACTGCCTTCTGGTCATATTTTTGGTTATTTTTAAGGGCGGAATTATCGCTGCCGTTCGCGCTGATATGCTAACGGGGAAATATACCCCGCCCGCGCCCGGCAGGTTATACCCGTTATATCTGAAGGGGAGTCACGGCTGGCTGTGCCATCCGGATATCGCCTCAGCCATGCGGGGATTGTATAAAAGGAAGCGTTTTTATGCCTGCAACTTCATCGCCCCGGCGCCCTTTATTGCGCCGCCTGTTAATTAAAACCGGAAAGCGTTTTCTGCGCTGGAATGGCCGCTTTCAGTCGCGCCACTCGCTGGTTTCCACCACACCCCAGATTGGCAACCACGAATTCGACTGGGTCGCCGCTCTGGAGTCCAGCTGGCCTGCCATCCGCGAGGAGCTGGACCACCTGCTGGAGCACCCGGAAGATATTCCCGCCTTTCACCAGATCTCGCCCGACCAGAAACGCATTTCACAGGGGGATAACTGGAAAACATTTGGCCTGTATGTGTATGGCCAGCGGGTAGCGGAGAACTGCGCCCTGTGCCCGCGCACGGCGGCGGCGGTCAGCGCTATTCCCGGCATGCGCACCGCCATGTTTTCCATTCTTCAGCCCCATTACCATATTGTTCCCCATAAAGGGCCCACCCGGGCTGTTGTGCGTGCCCACCTCGGGCTGATTGTCCCGCAACCGAAAGAGAAGCTGTGGATCCGCGTGGATGACCAGATCCTGCACTGGGAAGAGGGCAAAGTGATCATCTTTGACGACTCCTACGAGCACGAAGTACGCAACGACACGGATAAACTGCGCGCGGTGTTATTCCTCGATATTGACCGGCCAGTGGACCGGGTGGGGAAACTGGTCAACAACCTGCTATTTACCCTGATTAAAGCGAGCCCTTATGTCAGACAACCGCTGAAAAACCTCGCCAGCTGGAATAAGCAGCAGGGCAAGGGCCATTAATTCACATATTTATGTCTCCGGGGTATTATTTATATACCCCGGAAAATAATGTTTTTAATTAACTTGTTTATTTAAGTTGAGTGTTTAAGGTGATGAATTTAATAAGTTATGATTGATAAAATACCGGTCTTAATTTGATAATAAACAATGTTTTTATCTTTTTTGCCTGCTATATCATTGGCTGACTAATGCTATAACGGTATTGATGCTGTTGCTGTTACCCTGAAATAATAAAAATACGACCACTGGTCGCAATGACGCAATCCGGATAAAGCTAATGAAAAGGATAAATATCTCTGTTGGCCACGGTATTGCCCGGGCTTTCGCCTTTTTATTGATGAGTGCTGTCTGCACACATCTGCCCCCCGCGCTGGCTGAGGCAAAAAGTGATGTTTTCGCCTCCCGCCATCCGGATCAATTCCACTCCTGGCAGGCCACCGGGGAGCAATCTGCGCGCGAAGATGCGCTGGCAGAAGATCCGCGCCTGGTCATCCTGTGGGCCGGATATCCCTTCGCGCGGGATTACAATAAACCGCGTGGTCACGCCTATGCGCTAACCGACGTGCGGGAAACCCTGCGCACCGGGGCACCCAAAAATGCCGAAGACGGCCCGTTGCCGATGGCCTGCTGGAGCTGTAAAAGCCCGGATGTGGCGCGCCTCATCCAGCAGGGGGGTGAAGAGAGCTATTTTCACGGTAAGTGGGCCCGTGGCGGCCCGGAAATTGTGAATACCATCGGTTGTGCGGATTGCCATAACACCACATCAGCGGAGTTTGCCGCCGGGGAGCCGGCGCTCTCCCTGTCCCGGCCCTATGCGGCACGGGCAATGGAGGCCATTGGTAAACCTTTTGCCAGCGCCAGCCGGTTTGATCAGCAGTCAATGGTGTGCGGCCAGTGTCATGTGGAGTATTACTTCGAAGGGGACAATAAAGTGGTTAAGTTTCCGTGGAATGACGGGACCACCGCACAAGATATGGAGAAATACTACGATGCGCTGGCCTTTGCCGACTGGACTCACCCGTTGTCTAAAACGCCGCTACTTAAGGCTCAGCATCCGGAATATGAAACCTGGCGCGTGGGGATCCACGGCAAAAACAACGTCACCTGTGTTGACTGCCATATGCCGAAGGTACAAAACGCCGCAGGGAAATTTTATACCGACCATAAAGTCGGCAACCCGTTTGATAATTTTGCCCATACCTGCGTTAACTGCCATACCCAGGATAAAACCTCCCTGCAGAAAATTGTCCAGTCGCGCAAACAGGCTATCCATGAGCTGAAAATTAAAGTTGAGGATCAGTTGATCCATGCGCACTTTGAAGCGCAGGCCGCCTGGCAGGCTGGGGCCACTGAGGCCGAAATGGCTCCGGCGCTGCTGGATATTCGCCATGCCCAGTGGCGCTGGGATCTGGCGATTGCCTCCCACGGGATCCATATGCACGCCCCGGAAGAAGGGCTGCGGATGCTGGGCAGTGCGCTGGATAAATCTGCGGACGCGCGCACAAAATTGATCCGCCTGCTGGCAACCCGGGGGATCAGCCACGAAATCCCGCTGCCGGATCTCTCCACCAAAGCGAACGCCCAGCAAGCCATTGGGCTGGATATGCAGCGTATTAACGCTGAAAAGCAGGAATTTCTGCAATCGGTGGTGCCGCACTGGGATGCTCAGGCACGTAAAAATGGTCTGTTAAGCCAGTAACCACGGGGCCGGATTAGGCAATGGAGTCAATATGGGCGTATTACGTTCGCTATGCATAGTGGGCCTGTTCTGGTGCAGTGTCGGTGTCAGCCCGGCCTCTGAACCGGCCATACCCCGCTATGAGGTTACCCCTCAGCGCAATCCGGATGCCGCCTGCCAGGGGTGCCATAAACCAGAGCTACAGGGGATGCACGGCCTGCATGCGCAGGCCATTAACCCTGGCAATAAACGCCAGGTCACCTGTACTCACTGCCATGGTAACGCATCGCTACAGCACCGGGAGGGGGCCCGGGATGTGATGCGTTTTAATCAGCCCCTGTACAGGGTGGAACAGCAAAATAGTGTCTGTTTAACCTGCCATCAGCCAGACGCGTTGCAACAGATCTTCTGGCCCCATGGTGTGCATATAACCCGGGTAACGTGCGCCGGGTGTCATACCCTGCATTCCCGCCAGGAGCCCATGCGCGCGCTGGATGACAAAGGGCGCATCCGGATTTGCGTGGATTGTCACCGGGAACAGCAGAGCAGCCCCCATTTTAACCCGGCCTCTGTTCCGGTCCTCAAGGAGCGCCCATGAGTTACACCCGACGCCAGTTTATTACCCGGGCCGGTGCCCTGGCGGTAGCCGGCGGCGCAGGCGCCCGGGTGCTGGCGAACACCCTGACGCTTCACGGCGTGCGCTACGGCATGGTCCATGACGAGTCACGCTGTATTGGCTGCAATGCCTGTGTAGAGGCCTGCCGGGGGGCAAACCAGGTGCCAGAGGGCGTCTCGCGGCTGACGATTATTCGCAGCGAACCACAGGGGACATTCCCGGACGTGCGCTACCGTTTCTTTCGCCACTCCTGCCAGCACTGTGAGCGCGCACCCTGTGTGGAGGTCTGCCCGACAGGGGCCTCGTTCTGTGACAAGGCCAGCGGCATCGTGGATGTTGACCCGGCGCTCTGTGTTGGCTGCCAGTATTGTATCGCCGCCTGCCCTTACCGGGTGCGCTTTATTCACCCGCAGAGTAAAACCGCGGACAAATGCGATTTTTGCCGCAAAACCCGGTTACGGGAGGGGCGTCTGCCCGCCTGTGTGGAGGCCTGTCCGACCCGGGCTCTGGTGTTTGGTAACCTGGATGATCCGGCAAGTGATATCGCCCGCCTGCTGCAGCAGAGCGCCACCTACCGCTATAAGCTGGCGCTCGGTACCCGGCCCAAAATATGGCGTATTCCCTACCGACATGGGGAGGTCACATCATAATGTTGCAGCATGCGTTTCATTTTGACTCCCTGGTGTGGGACTGGCCCATTGCGATTTATCTGTTCCTGATCGGTATCTCCTCCGGGCTGGTGACGCTGTCAGTCTTGCTGCGGCGTCTGCACCCCCGGGAGGGCGGGCCAGACAGCACATTACTGCGCGCCACCCTGATCCTCGGGCCCGGGACGGTGCTCCTGGGGTTACTGATCCTGATCCTGCACCTGACACGCCCCCTGGTCTTCTGGAAACTGATGTTCCACTACAGCATGACCTCGGTGATGTCGATGGGGGTGTTGCTGTTTCAGCTGTATATGGCGGTATTAATCCTCTGGCTGGCGACGATTTTTTCCCCGCAGCTACTGCGCCTGCAGCAGCGCTGGCTGCCCGGATTACACATACTGCCCCGGGCGTTTGCCCGGCTTGCGCAGGTTCACCGCCCGCTGGAAAGCGCCATGCTGGTGCTGGCGTTACTGCTTGGTGCTTACACAGGGTTTTTGCTCTCGGCCCTGAAGGCGTATCCGTTGCTCAATACGCCGGTATTGCCGGTACTGTTTTTATTTTCCGGTGTCTCTTCCGCCATTGCCGTGGCACTGCTGGCCATCACCTTACGCCGGTGTGGTCGGGCACAGCATACGGAGGCGCAATTTCTCCACCATATTGAGGTTCCGGTGGTCTGGCTGGAGATGTTCTTACTGGCCGCGCTGTTTAGCGGTATGGCGCTGGGGGATGAGGGCAAAAGGCGCGCCCTGGCGGCGGCCATGGGGGGCGGTTTCTGGACATGGTGGTTCTGGCTGGGCGTTGTGGGGGTCGGGCTGCTGCTTCCGGCCCTGCTTAAGCGCCGCAAGCAGCACCGTGGCCGGGTACTGGTTATCTGTGGCGCCACGCTGGGCGGGGTGCTGATGCTGCGTTTTTTTATTCTGTATGCCGGGCAACTGACCCTGGCATAGAGCGGAGGGCGGGCGCTGAATATCTATCTTCCTGAAGCCGGGTATCTGGCCCTGTTGCTCAGCTGTGGCACCAGCTGGCTGACCGTATATATAGCCGGGCAGGGCAGGGGAATGGGCCCGGTTGTGGCCGCCACTCAGGCGCAGTTCTTACTGCTGGCGCTGGCGTTTTGCATGCTGATTATCTGCTTTCTGGGAGATGATTTCTCCGTGGAGTATGTGGCCCGGCACAGCCACCGTCTGTTGCCGCGTGGGCTGGCGCTGGCGGCGGTGTGGAGTGGGCATGAAGGGTCATTACTGTTATGGGTGCTCTCCCTTTGCTTATGGAGCGTGCTGTTTGCCCGCCGTTACCGGCATGATCCGGATCCGCTCTACCCGCGGGTACTGGGGATCCTGGCATTGATAACGGCATTACTGCTGATGCTGGTGATAGGCCTGGCGGATCCCTTTGCCCGCCTGTTGCCGCCCGCCGTTGAGGGGCGGGATCTGGCCCCGGTGCTGCAACATCCGGGGGGGATTGTTCATCCGCCGCTGCTGTACCTCGGTTACAGCGGGCTGATGCTGGTGGCGGCGGTGGTGGTGGCCGCCCTGTTGACGGGGCGTTTTTGTTCAGCAACCGCCAGGGTGTGCTGGCGCTGGGCAGTGCCCGGCTGGTGTGCGCTTACCCTGGGGATCTTGTCTGGTGCCTGGTGGGCATATGGCGTGCTGGGCTGGGGAGGATGGTGGTTCTGGGATCCGGTTGAAAACGCGGCCCTGCTGCCCTGGCTTTCTGCCACGGCGTTGTTGCATACCCTGTCCGTTGCGCGCCGGCGGGCGCGGTTTTATTACTGGTCACAGTTGCTGGCCATCATCACGCTGGTTTTTGTGTTGCTCGGTATTCTGATGGTGCGCAGCGGGGTGTTGCTGTCGGTTCACGCTTTTGCCCCGGGGGAGCGGCAGGCATTGCCGCTGTTTGCCCTGTTTACGCTGCTGAGCCTGGCGGCCCTTGGGATCTTTGGTCGGCGGGCCGGTTATGGTCGCCTGAGATCTGCAGGCCCCGGGCCGGAGGAGACCGGGATCCTTGCGGCGGCGCTGTTATTCAGCGCGGTACTGCTTATTGTGCTGACCGGCACCCTGTATCCCATGCTCCACAGCCTGCTGGGCCGGGGGCGGATTTCCGTGGGGGCGGCTTATTTTAACCGTGCAACGCTGCCCTTCGGCCTGCTGATGCTGGTGGCTATTATCATGGTCAGTGTACAGCGGGTGCCGGGCAGGGCGTTTTTCAGCCGGTTACCGGCGCTGTTAGCCCATGGCGGTGTGCTGCTGGCTGCCGCCGGGATTGCGGCATCCGTCATCACCCGCCAGGAGATCAGCCTGAATATGGTAGCGGGCCAGCAGGTTGCTCTGGGTGGTTACCGGTTCCGTTTTGAGCGGGTGGATCTTATTGCCCGGGAAAACTACACCAGTGAACAGGCGCTGATCACCCTGTGGCGGGGTGAGCAGCAAACCGGACAGTTGCGGCCCGGGCGGCGCTTTTACACGACCCGTCGCCAGACGATGATGATACCCGGGATCACTAGTGGGCTGCTGTATGACGGCTATGCGGTGCTGGGGGAGAAGACCGGGCCACAGCGTTACGCGCTGCGCCTGTACATCCAGACCGGCATAAGCTGGATATGGGGCGGCGGGCTGCTGATGGTAGCTGGGGGGCTGTGCAGCGCCTGGCAGGGGAGGTGGCGCCGTGGGTAAGAGGTGGCGCTGTGTATTCCGGGGGGCGGCCGTTATGCTGGTGGCCGGGTATCTGCTGGTCCCTCGCTGGCAGGCCGTGCGCCAGGAGCAGCAGCGTCTGATGACACCTGCTGATGAGCTGGCCGGGTTGCAGCAAAAAATTCAGGCTGATCCCCAAAATGGTGCCCTGTGGGCTCTGCTGGGAGAGTATTACCTCTGGCGTAACGCCTATGGGCCCGCGTTGCAGGCATACCGCCAGGCGCTGAACACCGGGGAGGCGCCAGCACAATACTACGCGGCGCTGGCCACGGTGCTGTATTACCAGGCCGGGCAGCAAATGACACCGGCTGCGCGCACCATGCTTAATCGTGCGCTGGAACTGGATCCGCAAGAAGTCACCGCCCTGATGCTGCAGGCATCCAGTGCATTTATGCAGGCGGATTACCCGCAGGCAATTGTCCTGTGGCAACAGATCCTCGACACCCACTCAGCGCGCATTAACAGCCGCCAGATTGTCGATGCCATTAATATGGCGCGCCTTATGTCAACCGCACAGCCTGCGCAGTCGCGTACTGATTAGCGCAGCGCCTGCTGTAGGTAGTCAATAAACGAGCCGATCAATGGGTTACCATGCTTGTTTTTGCGCTGTATGGCGTATAAGTAGTGTGAGCGGCCAGCATTTATCCCGGGGAATAGCCGGACAAGCACCCCCTTTTTGATATAAGGCTTGACCAGGTAGTCCGGTAAGCAGGATATACCGCCGTGGCGTAGCAGGATCCGCAGTAATACCAGACTGGAGCGGGCTGTAATTGCGGCATTTACCGGGATAATCTGCTCACCATCCGGACCACTGAATATCCAGCTATTGTGATATGCGGCCATTGGGTTGGACAGGCAGTGGTGGCTGGCCACATCCCGGGGCGATGCAATAGCTGGCTTACCATACAGGTAATCCGGTGAGCAGCAGTAGATCCAGTGTACCCGGGCCAGCAAGGTTTTATTTTCAGCCGGCTCCATCTGGCGGGTGATCCGCAGTGCCAGATCGAAATGGGTTTCGGCAAAACTGATTAACTGATCACTGAGCTCAATATGCAGGCTGGTCAGCGGATACGCTTGCTGATATCCGCTAATCAGCGGTGATAAAATTTCAACCCCCCAGGCCACCGGGCAGGAGAGTTTGATAATGTTGCGCTGGTCAGGGGAGGCTCTGCCAGGTGTCAGCATATGTTCGCACTCTTCCAGCAGCGCCAGAGCCTGATTAAAAAGCACTTCACCGCGCCAGGTGAGGAATAATTTACGGCTACCTCTTTTTATCAGTTGGGTCTCGAGTTGGGTTTCCAGTTTTGCCAGGCTTTTACTGACCGCTGATGGCGAAAGCCCCAACTCTCTGGCTGCCCGGGTAAAGCTACCGGTAATAATGATGCGTACAAATATCGTGAGCTGTTGTAACGTTCCGGATGTAATCATTGTGTCACCCTGCAGAGGTTATGAATAATATTTAGTTATTTTATTTACCTGTATGGCTAAATTTTTGTGTGTTTTTAATAACGGGTTTATTTTTTGTCATGCCGGTTGTGAATATAAGGAAATTAAGCGGTGGTTTATTTTATTATGATCACATAATCGAATTTAACTGGTGGTTGGTATTAAATTGCTATGGTTAGTTTATGTGGCGCGATTTTATGTCTAACACGGTAATCCCCCCGAAAAACCGGTGTGTTCATAGGTAGAATTTTCTCGTAATCTGAACCGGGGAGATCTCTATGAAAAAATCACGCTTTACCGACAGCCAGATCATGGCCATCCTCAAGCAGGCTGAGGCCGGAACGCCAGTTGCTGAACTGTGCCGCGAGCATGGTATGAGCAATGCCAGTTTCTACAAGTGGCGTTCACGCTTTGGCGGAATGGATGCATCCATGATGGCCCGACTAAAAGAGCTGGAAGATGAAAACCGCCGCCTGAAAAAGATGTATGCCGAAGAACGGCTCAAAGCCGAAATTATTCAGGAGGCTATGGCAAAAAAGTGGTGAAGCCATCGCAGCGAAAGCAGATGGCACAGGACGCGGTCAGGCACCGAAGCGTCAGCATACGTTTTGCCTGCCAGTTGTTTGTTGTCAGCGAAAGTTGCTATCGCTATCAGCCTCAACTGAATGAAGAAAACACGGTTATTGCTGACTGGCTACTCCGTATCACCGACAGTCAGCGCAACTGGGGTTTTGGTCTGTGCTTTTTGTACCTGCGTAACGTAAAAGGCTTTAAGTTCAATCACAAAAGGGTATACCGGATTTATTGCGAGTTGTCGCTGAACAGGCGAATTAAACCGAAAAAACGACTGAAACGGGATAAGCCCGAGCCGCTGGCGGTGCCTGAAAGCCGCAATGAATGCTGGTCGATGGACTTCATGCACGATCAACTGTCGGATGGTCGTTCCGTCCGATTGCTGAATGTTATCGATGACTTTAATCGTGAAGCGCTGGCCATTGAGGTAGATTTTTCTCTTCCCGCAAATCGTGTGGTGAGGACACTCGAACAACTGATTGAGTGGAAAGGTAAACCAGCAGCAATACGATGTGATAATGGGCCAGAATATACCGGCAAGATACTGATGTCATGGGCTGCTCAGCAGAATATCACCCTGCGTTTTATTCAACCCGGAAAACCTCAGCAAAATGCATATATTGAGCGATATAACCGGACTGTACGTTATGACTGGCTGGGACAGCACCTGTTTACATCACTGGACGAATTGCAGGACTATGCCACACGCTGGCAATGGTTTTATAATCACGAGCGTCCGAATATGGCACTGAATGGTTTCACGCCAATGCAGCATATTCAACGCATGACCTGATTCTACTTATCGCCTCCGTTAAAAATGGGGGGATTACCACACCTGTAATGGTAATGATTATGACTGATGATAATACAATATCCTCTACTATGCGTAATGCAAAAATTCCGTTTACCTCCTATGACGCCGGATGGGTAGTACTGTGTATTGGTATGGCAATTGGAGGTGGGATTATTTTTCTTCCGGTGCAGATAGGATTAAAAGGTATTTGGGTTTTTTCTCTCTCTGTGGTTGTGGCCTATCCGGCATTGTATATGATGCAGACCCTGTATCTTAAAACTTTATCCCGGAGCCCGGAATACAAGGATTACTCTGGCGTTATTACTTATTATCTGGGGAAAAACTGGGGTTTTTTCCTCGGAGTTACTTATTTTATCATGCTGCTGAAGGGTATGCTGACATATTCTCTGGCCGCGACATTTGATAGTGCTTCATATTTACATACCTTTGGCGTAACGAGCCAGGTACTCTCTGATAACGGTTGGTATGGTTTACTGGTACTCACGGTACTGGTTAGTATTGCGGCGCAGGGGGAGAAATTACTGTTTAAAATTTCCGGGCCCATGGTGCTGCTTAAACTGGCGATTGTTATCTTACTTGGGCTGATTATGATCCCGCACTGGAATATGGCGAATATTAGCCTGTTACCTCCAGTGGGGGAGCTGCTGGTGGGTATGATACTGACATTGCCATTTACCTTATTTTCTATTTTATTTGTTCAGATCCTTAGCCCAATGAATGTTGCTTTCAGAAAAACAGAACCTGATGCGGAGATCGCCACCTACCGGGCTCTGCGTGCGAGCCGTATCGCCTATGGTATTCTGGTCTGTGCCGTTCTTTTTTTCGCTTTTTCATTTACTTTTTCGCTTAGTCATGAGCAGGCAATGGAGGCAGCGAGTAATAATATCTCAGCGATGGCTATTGTTGCCAGGGTTGTACCGGGTGAAATAATTAAGGTGATGTCTATATTGTTGAATGTATTTGCCATTGTGACGGCATTCTTCGGCATATTTCTTGGCTTTCAGGAAGCGATGAAGGGCATAGTGGTTAATGTATTGGCGCGTTTTATGAATGAGCAGCGGATTAATGAACGAGCCGTTAGTATTGGTGTGGCGATATTTATTGTGCTACTGCTATGGGGATGGGTACTGACCCATTTCCCTATTCTGCTTTTGCAACAGATAGGGGCCCCGGTATACGGTATTGTCTCTTGTATGATCCCCTGTTATCTGGTGCTTAAGGTGCCACAATTGAAAAAATATTACTCGTGGCGAATTTTATTTATCTCCGGTACGGGCCTGCTGTTGTGCCTGTCACCATTTTTTAAATTCCTTGAATAACAGGTGCGCGATGAAAAACAGACCTGAATTATCGTCATGGCATATCAGTACCCAGTTATCGATGCTGGGACGCTCCCCGGCGCAACAGTACGGATTTGTCAACCCACCGGTTTACCGGGGATCGACAGTCATTTACCCCACTTGTGATGCAATTCGTAATAAGCAGGCACCATTCTCTTACGGAACGGCGGGTACGCCAACGATTCAAAGCCTGGAGAATGCCTGGACCGCGTTGTGCAATGCGGCGGGAACAGTGCTTGCCCCTTCTGGTCTGGGGGCGCTGGCGCTGGCGCTGTTTTCTGTGACCCGCAGTGGTGATCATCTTCTGGTGACAGATTCAGTGTATCGGCCAACACGTAATTTTTGCCATACGCTGCTGGCCAGATATGGTGTCAGTATCACGTTTTATGATCCGTTAATTGGCGAGGAGATCGACGGGCTGATTAGGGAGAATACCCGGGCTATTTTGCTGGAGTGTCCGGGCTCACAGAGTTTTGAAGTACAGGATATCGGGGCGATTGTCGCAGTGGCGCAACGGCGAGGGATCAGCACCATTATAGATAATACCTGGGCTACGCCATTATTTTGTCAGGTACATGCGCTGGGTATTGATTTATCGGTTGAGGCGGGAACTAAGTATCCCGGCGGGCATTCAGATTTGCTGATGGGGATGGTTTCTGCGAATGAGCGTCACTGGCCTGCGCTGCGCCAGACGTATGATGCACTGGCGATGCTGCCTGGTGCGGAGGATTGTTTTCTGGTATTACGCGGTTTACGGACGATGCATTTACGAGTTAAAGAGGCCGAGTCCAGAGGGCTGGAGATGGCGGCCTGGCTTCAGGGGCAGCCGGAAATTAGCCGCGTGCTGCATCCGGCCATGCCGGACTGCCCGGGGCATATTAACTGGTGTCGGTATTTTACCGGATCAACCGGGTTATTTTCAGTGGTACTGGATAGTCGTTTTACCCGACAGGATGTTGATAATATGCTGAATAATATGAAGATATTTAGCATGGGATTTTCATGGGGAGGATTTGAGAGCCTGATTATTCCATTTGATTGTACGGAGTATCGCACTGCGACAACATGGCGCCCTGGTGGCCTGACGCTGCGTATTCAGATTGGCCTTGAAGATATGGCCGATCTGAAAAACGATCTGGTTGCCGGGTTAGCGCGTTTGCGTGGTGAGTAGGTGGGGCGCAATTTGCCGGATCACCCGGCGAGATGTTCCCCGTCCGCCAGGCCCAGGCCGGTTTGCTTGCTGTACCAGGGAGCCACTCCCTGTGGTGAGACCAGGACCACCTGTGCTGCCGGGCGGTGGTGCGTAGTGCGAAAGTGCGCCAGTGTGTCGTCGTCCGGGGTATCCAGGCTGGCGGCATGTTTTTGCCACCAGGAGAGGCGCACAGACAGGTGACTCAGTTCCCAGGGGAAGTCGCCACCACTGGCCTGCGGCTGCAACTGACCGTTGTCATCGCGCCAGGCGAGGTAGATATCCACGCTCTCTTCCCCGGTTCGGGTAGAGAACTCCCGGTTATCGCTCCATAAAAAATCACTGGCGTCCCGGGCGTAACCCTTGTCCCGCAGCAACAGGTTTTGTGCCGCCACCGCACGCTGGCTGAGCACCTTGCCAAAAGCCAGATCCGCCAGCGGCTGCAACCCCTCTGGGGCACTGATCTGCTGCTCATAAACCCCGTCAACCAGCTGGCGGGCATTGTCCGGCATGCGAATCTCCCCGAACTGGCGCAACATTGCCTGGCTGCGCCACAGGCATGCCTGATCCTGGTAGACAAAACCGCTACTGCGCAGCTCTGTTCCCAGCCAGCCGGGGGCGGCCTCCGGTTGCCATTCCGGGGCCAGAATATGCAATACCGGCGGATGGCGCTCGTCGGGCAGGGTGGCTTTACACCGGCCCCGGGCATCGCGGATATGGCGCTGCAGGCGGCCCGCCCGCTGGATCAGGAAATCGATCGGGGCGAGATCGGAAATCATCCAGTCAAAATCCAGATCGAGGCTCTGCTCCACTACCTGGGTGGCGATCAGCACTTTACCCCGGCGCGCTCCCTGCGGAGTGTGCTTACCGAACCAGGAGAGGGTCTTTTCTTCGATATCCATCCGGTCGCCAAAGGCAAAGCGGCTGTGAAACAGCAGCAGATCCTCTTTGGGAATGATCCCCTCATTCAGCAGATGGCGGAATATGCCGGTGGCGTCATCCACGGTGTTACGGATCCAGCACACGCACTGCCTGGCAGCGACTGCCCGGTGCACTACGGCCAGCGCTTCGTCACGGCTGTGGAGCCAGTCGATGGCGACAGTACGCCGGACTTCCTCGCGGGTTGCCAGCTGATATTCCGCCAGCCCGTGAGATGTACGGTGGCTCAGCCAGGGGTATCCCGCAGGCTGGCTGTCACCACCGGGAAGAAAACCGGCACCGCTCTCAAAGGCACTGAGTAACTTTTCCCGCAGCGCGGCGGGAAGCGTGGCGCTGAGAATAATAGCGCTGCCCCCCTGGGCGGCGTGAAAGCGCAGTAACCCTTCCAGCAGTTTCACCATATAGCCATCATAGGCGTGGACTTCATCCAGCAGCAGAATTTTGTTCTGCATGCCCAGCAGCCGCAGGCTCTGATGGCGAAACGGCATCACCCCCATCAGCAACTGATCCAGTGTGCCGACCCCAACTTCTGCCAGCAGGGCTTTTTTACGTGAGTCAGCAAACCAGGCATGGCAGGCGGCGCTGGTGTTGGGATCGTCCGGGGCATAGTCCTGTGCCTGGGTGCTGGTGGGCTGCCAGAGGGACTGGCTAAACGCGGCAGACATATGGCGCCCGCCGTGGGCCAGTACCAGAGAGGGGCTCGCCTCTGTGGCGAAGAGCGCGCGGTAAGCCTGGGCCAGGCGGGTATACATGGCGTTGGCGGTTGCCATGGTCGGCAACCCAACATATAACCCGCTCCCCTTACCGGCCGCCATCAGCCGGTGAGTGAGGATCAGCGCCGCTTCGGTTTTCCCGGCACCGGTAACATCTTCCAGAATCATCAGCTGCGGCCCGGGGGCTGAAATATCCAGCGTAGCCGCCTGCTGCTGGAGCGGGGTTAACTGGTCGATAAACGGAAACAGCGCCCGGTGATCATGGTAAGCGCTGTGAGCTGAAGGGGCAGGCAGCCGGGAGACGGCGCGCTGTGCCTTTTCACAGGCAAGAGGCCAGTAGGTGTCTATGGTCATTGGCTCGCTGAGCAGCGGAAACTGCGCCTGATCAGAGCCCATCCAGTCTGCCAGGATCGTCAGCCCGGCAAAAAACCAGCTGTGCTGTTTGAGTGTTTTCTGGCCGTCCCGGGTTTTCCAGCTCTGCGGGAGCGTGAAGGGAAAATGCCGGGTTAATGTTTCCAGGTAATGGCAGGCGGCGCGGATATCGGCGGCATCAAATGCCAGCGCGCTTTTATTTTCCAGGGTGTCGGGGGGAATACCGTGGTGCCCCGTGGCTATCTGCATCCAGGTGGTTAAGGCGCTTTTATAGCGCCTGCGGTTTTCCGGTGCGCTATCCGCCAGCAGCTGATTCTCCTGGTTGCACCAGGCGGAAAATAATGTCTGCCACAGATAAAAACCCAGCGAGTCATGGCGCTCCATGGCGGCTACCCCCGCCAGTGGGGGAACCAGCGGAGTGCCGGGGAACGCTGCGTAGCGCTGAAAGCCGCGGGCAAATTTTCCGATATCGTGGCAGGCCAGCAGCCAGATTATCCAGTTTTCAGCGTCCTGGCCGGTTAGCCCGCAGGCGGCCAGCATCTCCCGGGCCTGGAACAGGTTGTTGCGCACCATGTAATGGCCGCAGGCTGCCACATCCAGGCAGTGCCAGGCCAGCAAATGGTAGGGGGCACTGTGTTTATCGTCCGGTGTGCGGTTAGTTTTCCCCCAGTAGTGAAGAAAATCAGCGTCCGGTATTGTTGCCATATTTGTCGTCGGTAGTCCGTTTATCTGGTGGCGCTCCTGCTTAGATGTGAAAAGCTATCCGTTTACCGGTCGGCAACTCAACATCAAGGCTCAGTTTACCCCCCATGGCCTCAATATAGCGTTTGAGCGTGGCCAGTTTGATATCATTCCCGCGTTGTTCAATCTGTGTAATGGCAGGCTGCCGGATGCCCATTGCGTCGGCCACCGCCTTCTGGGATAGCTGCAGCTCCTCACGCATCATCTGGAGGCCCGTTTCTAAAATCATCTCTTCGGCCATTTCGTTAATGCGGGCCTGGCTCTCAGGCGTCTGGGCGGCAATGACTTCTTTTAGTGTTCTCATTTCGTACTACCCTCCAACGTTGCAAGGTGAGCGGAAAACTCGTCGTCAGCAATGCGGATCATTCTGTCGTAAAACTTTTTGTCATTACTTTTATCACCGGCGCAAAGCACAATGGCACGGCGAACCGGATCAAACGCAAAAAATGCCCGGACAGGGTATCCGGAATACTGAATGCGCAACTCCTTCATGTTTTTATATCGTGAGCCATAAACGGTATCCGCATATGGCCGGGAAAGAGAAGGACCGTACTTTTCCAGATTGCGCAGGTTGGCTAACACTTTTTCCTTCAGTGCGGGCTCTTGCTCTTCAAACCAGGCATCAAAAACTGGCCCAAAAAATACAGTCCACATTTACGCGCTCCATATATAAGCCGTAGCTTATTAAGTGAGTGTATAAGCCACTGGTCATAATTGCAACAAAACAGCCTTGTTTAACATACAACGTCGAAAACGATCCGCTCCGGAGGTACTGACGGCCTGTGGAGGGTTATCCCCGTTTGCACGGGGAACGTGGTCAGGAACAAGATTCCCTAAGGTTTATCCCCACAGCATGGGGTGAGCAAAATTCTAACACTGATATGAAAATATCAAAAAAGATTCCCTACTTATTTTTTGATTGATGTTTAAAAATCTATCAGTTAGGGTGTGACTCACATAAATAATGTGGTTTTTCGTTATCATCAGTTTCGGATGAAGCCGTTCATATTCGGCGGGCTCTTCGTTGCCCGCCTGTCAGGAGTAAGGCGAATGGATTTGATTACTGAAAAGTGGTTACCGGTCGTCCTGGAAAATGGTGAAAGAGCCCGAATTTCACTGTCTGAACTACTGGATAACCGCATTCTGGATGTGGCTTACCCGCGTGCGGATTTTCAGGGGGCGGCCTGGCAAATGCTGGTGGGCCTGCTGCAGTGTACTGTGGCGCCAGAAGACGAAGGCGCCTGGGAAGAGACCTGGTTTGACGGTATCGACCCGGATAAATGGCAACAGGCACTGGCCGCGATTGCCCCGGCGCTGCAGTTTGGCCCGGAAAAGCCCGCCTTTTTGCAGAGTTTTGACCCGCTGGACAGCGAACCAGGCACGATTGCCGGGTTACTTATCGACGCCCCGGGCGGCAACACCTTAAAGCTCAATAAAGATCATTTCGTTAAACGCGACAGCACAACGCAAATCTGCCCCCATTGTGCGGTTATGGCGCTGTTTTCGGTTCAGACAAACTCCCCGGCTGGCGGGGCTGGTTACCGGGTGGGAATGCGCGGCGGTGGCCCGCTGACCACCCTGGCCGTACCGGACGATGAAAACACCTTTCCGCTGTGGAAAAAGCTCTGGCTCAATGTGCTGGAGCAGGAGACGCCCCCGGATCCTGCACAGTTCCCGCTGATCTTCCCGTGGCTGGCACCCACCAGAATCAGCGATAAAGCCGGCAATATGGTCACACCGGAAAACGCGCACCCCCTGCAGGCTTACTGGGGGATGCCGCGGCGTATTGAACTGGATTTTGCCACCACCCGGCCCGGTTGCTGCGATCTGTGCGGTGAGGAGCACCCGGCACTGCTGCTGCAGATGCGGACTAAAAATTACGGTGTTCAGTATGAAAGCTGGCTGCACCCCTTTTCCCCGTATCGCCAGGCGCTGAAAGATCCCTCCGCCCCCTGGCTGGCGCTAAAAGGCCAGCCCGGTGGACTGAGCTATAAGGACTGGCTGGGCCTGCTGCTTAAGGGGGAGGATAAATTTAACCGTATTCAGCCCGCCAGGGCTGTGCGCGCCGCGCAGCAAAAAGGCGTTGTCAGCCTCAGTTTGTGGTGTTTTGCTTTTGATTTTGATAACGCCAAGGTGCGCTGCTGGTATCAGCACCGCCTGCCGGTACTGAATATTGCGGATGCGGGTTCATTTCGCACTGAAATTCAGCTGATCGTGGCCCTGGCATCCGGATCGCTGTCGATCCTCAAAAGCGCGCTGAAAAACGCTAAATTTGAAAACCCGAAAGAGGCAAAGTTCGATACCAGTATGGTGGATACCGCCTTCTGGCAGGAGACGGAGCCCGCCTTTCGCCAGCTGGCGGCAGCCCTGGCAGAAAACCCCCGCCCGCATAACGCTCAAACCTGCCAGGCACTGAAAGCGTGGGAGCGTGCATTACACCATTATCTGCTGCAGTTTTTTGATAACGACGTCCTCACGGATCCGGACAGCCCGGATGACATTCTGCTGCGCCAGCTTGCGGCCCGGCGCGGGCTGGACCACGAATACTGCAAACAAAAAGTCCGCAAAGAGGTGTCCATACTCTGGGAAGAGCAAAAGGAGAAGCAGCATGCTGAACAGTGATACAGCCGCCCCGCGCCGGATCAAAGATACCCGTGCGCAGCAGGCGTTGCTGAACTGGTTTGATCTGTTAGCGCAACGCTACGGTCGTGAGGAAGAACAACGGATTAACGGGCGCGCCTGGCGGGCGGAGCTGCGGCGGGTAGAGCCCCCTTACGGGGCGCTGACCTGTGAAGGATATGATGCGCTACGCCGCCAGCTTGGCGCGCATATGCCACTGTCACCGCTGCATCAGATGGCGCTGGCGCTCTTTGCCGGTGTGGCTGCCCATATTAAAACCCACAACGGGAAGCTCAGTTTTGGCGCACAACTGGGGGAGAAGCTGAATGGTAACGATCCCTGTGTGAGCGTGTTGCGCTTTGAACGCCTGCAAAAAGCAGCCGATCCGGAAAGTTTTAGCCAGTTGTTGATCCGCGCCGTGAAGATCCGCGGCCATGAGGGGGTAAACGTACTCTCTCTGGCAGACAGCATCTTGTTGTGGATGGAAGAGTGGCAGCGCCGTTCAGAGCACCAGCCAGAAACCACCAACCCCTTTGAGCGCAACCGCATTCGCTGGGCCAGTGAATACCTCACCACCTCACGTGCCCGGTAATCATTTTTAGAAGGAATTAATAATGACCACGTTTATCCAGTTACACCTGCTGACGGCTTACGCCCCCTCTAACCTGAACCGTGATGATTCCGGGCGCCCGAAAACCGCATATATGGGCGGTGCCGAACGCCTGCGGGTGTCATCCCAGAGCCTGAAACGCGCCTGGCGCACGTCGGCACTTTTTGAAGAGGCGATGGCCGGGCATATTGGTAAGCGCACCCGCCGCCTGGCGGTGGAGTATGTCTACCAGCCGATGACAGACGCCGGTGTGGCGGAAAAAATCGCCAGAAGCGCAGCGGAAAAAATTGCCGCGCAGTTTGGTAAAGTCAAAAGTGATAAAGGCGCGAAGACAACAAAAAATCTTGAAATTGAACAGATTGCCCACGTCAGCCCCCATGAAATCAGCCTGATTGATGCGCTGGTGAAGTGCCTGATTGCTGAGAACCGTGAGCCTGTTGATGACGAGCTAAAACTGCTGCGCAAAGAGCTGCAGGGTGTCGATATGGCGCTATTTGGCCGCATGCTGGCATCGTCTCCGGCGTTTAACGTGGAAGCCGCCTGCCAGGTCTCTCACGCCCTGGGAGTCAGCGCCGTGACCATTGAAGATGATTTCTTCACTGCCGTAGATGATCTGAACCGCAAAGAAGATAGCGGCTCTGGTCATATGGGGGAGCAGGGTTTTGCATCGGCACTGTTCTACACCTATATCTGCATCAGCCGCGATTTACTGATTGAAAACCTGGGCGGTGACGAGGCGCTGGCCCGGCGGGCACTGGCTGCATTAACGGAAACGGCATTAACCGTATCGCCCACCGGGAAACAAAACAGTTTTGCCTCCCGGGCTTATGCCTCCTACGCGCTGGCGGAAATTGGCACCAGGCAGCCCCGCTCGCTGGCGGCAGCGTTTTTCCAGCCGGTGCGCAGTGAAAATCAGATTGAGTCGGCCATTGCGCTGCTCCAGCAGCAGCGGGCGAATTTTGACCGGGCCTACGGGCAGTGTGCAGAACACACTGCGGAGCTTAATGTGCCCGGAGCAGTCGGATCGCTGGATGCGCTGCTGGCATTCGTCAGCCAGTAAGGATATGCGATGAAAGACTATCTGGTTTTTCAGTTATATGCGCCGCTTGCCTCGTGGGGGGAAGAGGCCGTGGGGGAGGTGCGCCACTCGGCATCCGTTCCTACCCGTTCGGCCTTGCTGGGGCTGCTGGCAGCAGCGCTGGGGATCCGCCGGGAAGATGAAGCGCAACTGAATAATTTTAATCAGCACTACCATCTGGCGGTGCATGCGCCCTCTTCCCGGGAGCGCTGGCTGCGCGATTACCATACCGTCAGTGCCCCCCGGGAAAATAAAAAATACCGTTACTACACGCGCCGTGATGAGCTGTGCCTGGCACCGGATGAGGTCAGCACCCTGATATCCCTGCGCGAATATCGCTGTGATGGTTACTGGCATGTGGCCGTGTCGGCAACGCCCGGGGCGCCTTATGCGCTGGAGACATTACGTGAGGCGTTGCTGGAGCCCGTTTTCCCGCTGTATCTGGGGCGTAAATCCTGCCCGCTGGCATTGCCACTGGCGCCGCGCGTGCTGAATGGCTCTCTGAAAGAGGTGCTGATCCAGGCCGCAGAGGAGATAACCCCCTCAGCGCTGGCGGGCTTTGTGACGCAAACCGGGATGTGCTACTGGGACGATCCGCAAGAAACGAGCCTGGCCTGGCAGCAGAGCCAGCAGAGTAATAACCAGCCAGTAAGCCGCCAGCGCTGGCAGTTCAGTCGTTACACCCGGTTCAGCGGGCCGCTCCAGGGGAGGGAATAATGTATTTGTCTCGGATTCGGTTGCGGCTTGAACAGCTGCAACCCGTGATGCTGCAGAAATGGGATGCGGCGGCCCCTTATGCCAGCCACCAGTGGTTATGGCAGCTTTTCCCGGATCAGGATCGGCGCCAGTTTCTGTTCCGCCAGGAGGATAACGGGCAGTTTTTTATGTTGTCTGCCATGCCGCCACTGACCGGGCATGCGTTGCTGGCGGTGGAAACCCGGCCCTTCCGGCCACAACTGGCGCAGGGGGCCGTGCTGGATTTTCAGCTCAGGGCTAACCCGGTAGTCACCCGCCAGGGGAAACGCAGCGATGTGATGATGGATGCCAAATACCAGGCGAAAGCCCGGGGTGTGCCCCGCGAACAATGGTGGGGGCTCCAGCAGCAGGCCGCGCAATCGTGGCTGGAAAGGCAAGGGGAGCAGCACGGATTTCGTCTGTTACCGGCACAGCCGGCAAGCCTGGCCCTGTGGGCCGGGGACGACGATACAGACGTGGTGGATAGTGATTGCGTTAAAGGGTATCAGCAGCACAGCTTTACACGTAAGCAGCAGGAAGCGCCGGTCACCTACAGCAGTGTGGATTTTGCCGGTACTTTACAGGTCACGAACGTGGCGCTGTTCGGGTCCGCCCTGTTTAACGGTATCGGCAAAAGTAAGGCGCTGGGGTGCGGCATGCTGATGGTGAAAAGAGGGCGCTGATGAGCTGGCTTCCCCTGAACCCGATCCCGCTAAAGGATCGGGTCTCGATGATCTTTTTGCAGTACGGTCAGATAGATGTGATCGACGGTGCGTTTGTGTTGATCGATAAAACCGGCGTGCGCACGCATATACCGGTGGGATCGGTGGCCTGCATTATGCTGGAGCCTGGCACCCGGGTATCTCATGCGGCGGTGCGCCTGGCAGCGACGGTTGGCACATTGCTGGTCTGGGTGGGGGAGGCGGGTGTCCGGGTATATTCCTCCGGCCAGCCGGGTGGCGCGCGGTCGGATAAGTTACTCTACCAGGCGAAGCTGGCGCTGGATGACGAGCTGCGCCTTAAAGTGGTGCGCAAAATGTTTGAACTGCGCTTTGGGGAACCGGCACCGGCCCGGCGCTCGGTCGATCAGCTGCGCGGCATCGAGGGTAGCAGGGTGCGGGCCACTTACGCGCTACTGGCAAAGCAGTATGGTGTTAAGTGGAACGGGCGTCGTTATGATCCCAAAGACTGGGAGAAGGGCGATGTGGTTAACCAGTGTATCAGCGCGGCAACGGCGTGCCTTTATGGTGTTACGGAGGCGGCCGTACTGGCGGCAGGTTATGCCCCGGCCATCGGTTTTGTTCACACCGGTAAGCCATTGTCCTTTGTTTATGATATCGCTGACATTATTAAGTTCGATACGGTGGTGCCGAAGGCGTTTGAGATCGCAAAACATCACCCTGCCGAGCCCGACCGGGAGGTGCGGCTCGCCTGTCGCGATATTTTTCGCAGTGCTAAAACCCTGGCGCGGCTGATTCCTCTGATCGAGGAGATTCTGGCTGCCGGGGAGATCCAGCCACCACCGCCGCCGGAAGATGCCCAGCCGGTGGCTATCCCATTACCGGTTTCCCTGGGGGATGCCGGGCACCGGAGTCACTAACGATGAGTATGCTGGTTGTGGTTACGGAAAATGTTCCGCCGCGTTTGCGCGGGCGGCTTGCTGTCTGGTTACTGGAGGTCCGGGCGGGTGTCTATGTGGGGGATGTGTCGGCACGTATCCGGGCAATGATATGGGAGCAGATCTCGGTACTGGCGGAGGGCGGAAGTGTGGTGATGGCCTGGGCGACAAATACCGAATCCGGGTTTGAGTTTCAGACTTACGGTGAGAACCGCCGTATTCCGGTAGATCTTGATGGTCTGCGACTGGTCTCTTTTCTGCCTGTTATAAATCAGTAAGTTAACGTTCTTTAATAATCTGGAGAATTTGGTAGAATCAGAAACGTTAAAAAAATGCAGTAAATTCAGTTGTCTATATTTAGAGTGTTCCCCGCGCCAGCGGGGATAAACCGTAAATTACGGATTTCTTTACATACAGAGATACGTGTTCCCCGCGCCAGCGGGGATAAACCGATGCTCTTTGATTTCCGGCATCTGGATCGCAAGTGTTCCCCGCGCCAGCGGGGATAAACCATTTCCACATCACGACTAAATTTTTCTCTTTCCGTGTTCCCCGCGCCAGCGGGGATAAACCGGAATTGGTTTCCTGATACAGGATTCTCCATTTGTGTTCCCCGCGCCAGCGGGGATAAACCGTTTTCTATGGTTGCTTTCATCTCATTGATTTTGTGTTCCCCGCGCCAGCGGGGATAAACCGTTCACGCACCAATTTAATTTCAGCCTCAGAACGTGTTCCCCGCGCCAGCGGGGATAAACCGCAACTGTGATATTATGTTTTCATTCCTAGCTTGTGTTCCCCGCGCCAGCGGGGATAAACCGGGGCTTTCGCCCCAATTGTTATTCTTCTTCTAGTGTTCCCCGCGCCAGCGGGGATAAACCGGTGATCACCATGGTCGGCGATGCGGTGCCGTCGTGTTCCCCGCGCCAGCGGGGATAAACCGCCTGTTTCAGTATGGTTTTATCACCATCATTTGTGTTCCCCGCGCCAGCGGGGATAAACCGAAATTTGCTAAGACTGTAAAACTGGTTAGCAAGTGTTCCCCGCGCCAGCGGGGATAAACCGAAAACACAATTGCAGTGACCAGTGCTGCTAATGTGTTCCCCGCGCCAGCGGGGATAAACCGGTCCTTAACCGATTTAACGCGGCTGGGCAGGCGTGTTCCCCGCGCCAGCGGGGATAAACCGCGCTTCCAGATTGTTTTTCATATCAGGGAATTGTGTTCCCCGCGCCAGCGGGGATAAACCGCGCGTGGAGTCCAAGCATGACAACTGATATCACGTGTTCCCCGCGCCAGCGGGGATAAACCGCAACGGCGGAGAACCACGCATAAATCCGGTGCGTGTTCCCCGCGCCAGCGGGGATAAACCGATAGACAAGGCGATGATAAATATGATCGCCAGGTGTTCCCCGCGCCAGCGGGGATAAACCGTGATTGGGATATATCCTAATTCAGCAATTCTTGTGTTCCCCGCGCCAGCGGGGATAAACCGATCGTTTAACTTCTCTTGCGGTGTCGTTTCCAGTGTTCCCCGCGCCAGCGGGGATAAACCGAGAATGAATCTCTGTTTATTGAGCGAGCAACCGTGTTCCCCGCGCCAGCGGGGATAAACCGTGGCAACGTTAATAGAACCTAATTTATCCAGGGTGTTCCCCGCGTCAGCGGGGATAAACCCTATGATATTAAGAAATTGGCCCTGGAATGTGCGTGTTCCCCGCGCCAGCGGGGATAAACCGCGTGGTTATTAAATTCACCGGCTGTGTTTGTTGTGTTCCCCGCGCCAGCGGGGATAAACCGGAAACAAAATGGCTTATCAAACAGGTAAAAAAGTGTTCCCCGCGCCAGCGGGGATAAACCGATTATTGATATCGTTAACGCGGGCACGCTGTTGTGTTCCCCGCGCCAGCGGGGATAAACCGGTCACCATCAGCAGTAGAAAACATAATGGTGTGTGTTCCCCGCGCCAGCGGGGATAAACCGGTTCAGCAGTGCGAAGAATTTACGGTGAAATGGTGTTCCCCGCGCCAGCGGGGATAAACCGGTGGCGGCTTCTTTTGCCGTGATCGGTTCTTCGTGTTCCCCGCGCCAGCGGGGATAAACCCGATCACCCAAACCCATGGGTTAGCCTGCCAGCGTGTTCCCCGCGCCAGCGGGGATAAACCGTTAAACGAATATGTCCCCTCGTCATTCACCAGGTGTTCCCCGCGCCAGCGGGGATAAACCGTGCAACAACAGCACTAATAACCGCTACAGGATGTGTTCCCCGCGCCAGCGGGGATAAACCGAAATAAAAAACATGAAGAGATTCTCTGCATATGTGTTCCCCGCGCCAGCGGGGATAAACCGGTTTACCGCTATTCGTTTGATGTTGACTGGATGTGTTCCCCGCGCCAGCGGGGATAAACCGCAGATGGTCCCGCCTATCGTTGTGGCCGTGGCGTGTTCCCCGCGCCAGCGGGGATAAACCGCTGAATGGCACAGTCGCGCCAGTAAACTGTTTGTGTTCCCCGCGCCAGCGGGGATAAACCGCAGCGCTTACAGGTTCATTCCCCGCGAGCATTGTGTTCCCCGCGCCAGCGGGGATAAACCGTGGCATATGGACACGGATGATCAGGTTTATATATGTTCCCCACCCCCGTGGGGATAACCCCATGTGCCTGGCCCTCCTGCAGCTGTTGCTGTCAGAAATATCCCCGTTAAATGTAATTGTATTGTTAAGTAAATGCCGAATTGATCACAATAATTAAACAATTTGCCCGTTTTATACGCATTATCCAAAAATGTAGATATTTTTAATTTATGGCTACGAAATGAACATCGCCTTGTCTCCCTGATTATCAACAGAGGATAGATCCTGATGAACGCACTGACTGCCGTAAAACCCGCTGTCCAGAGAACCACCGGATTTACCATTGCCCCGAGCGTGCAATCGCCCCGTCTGCTGGAGCTGACCTTTAGCGCTGAAACTGCCCGGCAGTTTCTGGAGCAGGTGGCACAGTGGCCAGTGCAGGCGCTGGAGTACAAATCTTTCCTGCGTTTCAAAGTGGCCCGCGTGCTCGACGATCTGTGCGCGGGGCAGCTTCAGCCGCTGCTGATTCACACCCTGCTAAACCGCGATGAAGGGGCGCTGCTGATTGGTGCTGAGGGCATTGATAACGTGAGCCAGGCAGACGACATGGTCAAACTGGCAACGGCCGTGGCTCATCTGATAGGCCGCTCTAACTACGATGCGATGAGCGGCCAGTATTATGCCCGCTTCGTGGTAAAAAATGTCGATAACTCAGACAGCTACCTGCGCCAGCCCCACCGGGTCATGGAGCTGCATAACGATGGCACCTACGTCGAAGAAGTGACCGATTATGTACTGATGATGAAAATCGACGAGCAGAACATGCAGGGCGGTAACTCCCTGCTGCTGCACCTTGATGACTGGGAGCACCTGGAGCAGTTCTTCCGCCACCCGCTGGCCCGCCGCAACATGCGCTGGGCGGCACCGCCAAGCAAAAACGTGGCGAAGGATGTCTTCCACCCGGTGTTTGATGTCGACCACCAGGGCCGCCCGGTAATGCGCTATATCGACCAGTTTGTCCAGCCGAAAGACATTGAAGAGGGCACCTGGCTTAGCGATCTCTCAGACGCGCTGGAAACCAGCAAAAAGATCCTCTCGCTACCGGTGCCGGTGGGTAAGTTCCTGCTGATCAACAACCTGTTCTGGCTCCACGGTCGCGATCGCTTCACCCCGCACCCGGATCTGCGCCGTGAACTGATGCGCCAGCGTGGCTACATCAGCTATGCCACCCAGCATTATCAGACCCACCAGTAAGCGCTAACCGGCGAAGGAAAGTAGCGGATGTATGATTTTGTGATTATCGGCGGGGGCATCATTGGCATGTCCACCGCCATGCAACTGATAGAGGTCTATCCGGATGCCCGGATAGCCCTGCTGGAAAAAGAGCCCGGCCCTGCCTGCCACCAGACCGGGCACAACAGCGGCGTCATCCATGCGGGGGTGTACTACACCCCGGGCAGCCTCAAGGCGCAGTTCTGCCTTGCCGGCAACCGGGCCACCAAAGCCTTCTGTGACCAGAACAATATCCACTACGACACCTGTGGCAAGCTGCTGGTGGCCACCTCGGAACTGGAGATGACCCGCATGAAAGCCCTGTGGGAGCGCACCGAGGCCAACGGCCTGGAGCGTTACTGGCTGAGTGCTCAGGAGCTCAGAGAGCGCGAGCCCAATATCACCGGTCTGGGCGGCATACTGGTTCCTTCCAGCGGCATTGTCAGCTACCGGGAAGTGACCGCCGCCATGGCGAAAATCTTCCAGGCCAGAGGTGGCGAAATCTATTACAACGCCGAAGTCAGCGCCCTGCACGAGCACGCCAGCGGCGTGGTGGTCACCACCCGCCAGGGTCACTCTTATGAAGGGGCAACGCTTATCAGCTGCTCCGGGCTGATGGCGGATCGACTGGTGAAAATGATCGGGGTCGATCCTGGCTTTATTATCTGCCCGTTCCGGGGCGAATATTTCCGCCTCGCCCCTCAGCACAACCAGATAGTCAACCACCTGATCTACCCGATCCCGGATCCGGCTATGCCGTTCCTCGGGGTGCATCTGACACGCATGATCGACGGCAGCGTCACCGTGGGGCCGAATGCGGTGCTGGCCTTTAAACGGGAAGGCTACCGTAAGCGTGATTTCTCACTCGCCGATACCCTGGAAATCTTCGGATCGGCGGGGATCCGCCGGGTGCTGCAAAACAATCTGCGCGCCGGGCTGGGGGAGATGAAAAACTCCCTGTGCCGCAGCGGCTATCTGCGCCTGGTGCAGAAATACTGCCCGAGCCTGACACTAAACGATCTGCAACCCTGGCCTGCCGGGGTGCGTGCCCAGGCGGTGTCGCCACAGGGCAAACTGATCGACGATTTCCTTTTTGTGACCACGCCGCGCTCGATCCACACCTGTAATGCGCCATCGCCTGCGGCCACCTCCGCAATACCGATTGGCGCGCATATTGTCAGCAAGGTTCAGGCCTTGCTGGCCAGCCAGACCAACCCGGGGCGCACACTGCGCGCCGCCCGGCCTGCGGCGTCACTGCACGCTGCATCCACCACCTGATAACGGGAAACGATAATGCAACTCAAAGACCAGACATTATTCCGCCAGCAGGCGTTTATTGACGGGCAATGGCGCGATGCCCTGAGCGGGGAAGTGATCCCGGTAACCAACCCGGCCAGCGGCGCACAGCTTGGCACCGTGCCCAAAATGGGGGCCGAAGAGACCAACACCGCCATTGCGGCCGCCAACCAGGCGCTGCCCGCCTGGCGCGGGCTGACGGCAAAAGCGCGCGCCACTATCCTGCGCCGCTGGTTTGATCTGATGATGGAGCACCAGGACGATCTGGCCCGCCTGATGACCCTGGAGCAGGGGAAACCCCTGGCAGAAGCGAAAGGGGAAATCAGCTACGCGGCGTCATTTATTGAGTGGTTCGCCGAAGAGGGCAAACGCATCTACGGGGACACCATCCCGGGCCACCAGGAAGACAAACGCCTGATTGTCATCAAACAGCCGATTGGGGTCACGGCCGCGATCACGCCCTGGAACTTCCCGGCGGCGATGATCACCCGCAAAGCCGGGCCCGCCCTGGCCGCAGGCTGCACCATGGTGCTCAAGCCCGCCAGCCAGACACCGTTCTCCGCCCTGGCGCTGGCCGAGCTTGGCAGACGCGCCGGGATCCCCCAGGGGGTATTTAACGTGGTCACCGGCTCTGCCGGCGCCGTGGGTAACGCCCTGACCAGCAACCCGCTGGTGCGCAAGCTCTCCTTTACCGGCTCAACGGAAATCGGCCGCCAGCTGATGGCCCAGTGCGCACAGGACATTAAAAAAGTCTCGCTTGAACTGGGGGGCAACGCGCCGTTTATCGTGTTTGACGATGCGGATCTGGATAAAGCCGTGGAAGGGGCGCTGGCCTCTAAATTCCGCAACGCCGGGCAGACCTGTGTCTGTGCCAACCGCCTGTACGTGCAGGACGGGGTATACGACCAGTTTGCGGAAAAACTCCAGCAGGCGGTCAACAAACTGAAAATCGGCGATGGCCTGCAAGAGGGCATCACCACCGGCCCGCTGATTGATGACAAAGCCATTGCCAAAGTGCAGGAGCACATCGAAGACGCAGTCAGCAAAGGCGCACGGATTATCACCGGCGGCAAGCCCCACGCCCTGGGGGGCAACTTCTTTGAGCCCACCATCCTGGTGAACGTTCCGGCGGATGCCAAAGTCGCCAGGGAAGAGACCTTCGGCCCGCTGGCGCCGCTGTTCCGCTTTAAAGATGAAGCGGACGTCATCGCCCAGTCCAACGATACGGAATTTGGCCTGGCGGCCTATTTCTACGCCCGGGATCTGAGCCGGGTCTTCCGGGTTGGTGAGGCGCTGGAATACGGCATTGTCGGCATCAATACCGGGATCATTTCTAACGAAGTGGCCCCGTTTGGCGGCATTAAAGCCTCCGGCCTTGGCCGGGAAGGCTCGAAGTACGGCATCGAAGATTACCTGGAAATTAAATATATGTGCATCGGGCTGTGATCGCCGGCAGATGCTGACTATTGAGGGCGCACGCGCCGGTTTGATTCTGGAGAATGACCAATGAGCACCAACAAAGAGCTAATGCAGCGCCGTACTAACGCGGTTCCCCGTGGCGTCGGGCAGATTCACCCGATTTTCGCCGATCGGGCACAAAACTGCCGGGTATGGGACGTAGAAGGGCGGGAATTCCTCGACTTCGCCGGGGGGATCGCCGTACTGAACACCGGCCACCTGCACCCGAAGATCACCGCCGCCGTAGAAGCACAGCTGAAGAAGCTCTCCCACACCTGCTTCCAGGTGCTGGCCTATGAGCCGTACCTTGAGCTGTGCGAAGCCATGAACCAGAAAGTCCCGGGGGATTTTGCCAAAAAGACCCTGCTGGTGACCACCGGCTCAGAAGCGGTAGAAAACGCGGTCAAAATTGCCCGCGCCGCCACCCGCCGCAGCGCCACCATTGCGTTTAGCGGGGCCTACCACGGGCGTACCCACTACACCCTGTCGCTGACCGGTAAAGTGAACCCGTACTCTGCCGGTATGGGGCTGATGCCGGGCCACGTATACCGCGCACTCTATCCCTGCCCGCTGCACGGCATCAGTGATGATGATGCCATCGCCAGTATTGAGCGCATCTTTAAAAACGACGCGGCGCCGGAAGATGTGGCGGCAATTATCATTGAACCGGTACAGGGGGAGGGGGGCTTTTATGCGGCGTCCCCGGCCTTTATGCAGCGCCTGCGCGCCCTGTGCGACACCCACGGCATTATGCTGATTGCCGATGAAGTCCAGAGCGGGGCGGGCCGTACCGGCACTCTGTTTGCCATGGAGCAAATGGGCGTGGCCGCGGATCTGACCACCTTCGCCAAATCCATTGCCGGGGGCTTCCCGCTGGCCGGGGTTACCGGCCGTGCTGAAGTGATGGACGCCGTCGTCCCTGGCGGGCTGGGCGGCACCTATGCGGGCAGCCCCATCTCCTGTGCGGCTGCGCTGGCGGTGCTGGAAACCTTTGAGCAGGAAAATCTGCTGCAAAAAGCGAAAGATCTGGGCAAAACCCTGCGCAACGGGCTGCTGGCGATTGCCGAGCGCCACCGCGAAATCGGTGATGTGCGCGGCCTGGGGGCGATGGTGGCCATTGAGCTGTTTGAAGATGGCGATACTTCCAAACCTAACGCGAAGCTGACGGCGGATATTGTTGCCCGCGCCAGAGATAAAGGGCTGATTCTGCTCTCCTGCGGCCCTTACTACAACGTGCTGCGTATCCTGGTGCCGCTGACCATTGAAGCGGACCAGATCCGCCAGGGGCTGGACATTATTGCCCAGTGTTTTGATGAGGCAAAACAAGGTTAAGCCGTATGTCAGTACCGCAGTTCATTGCTAAAGGACCCATAGCGATGCAGTAAACACAATAATAAGACGCGTACCCCGGCGCGGGAAAGCCGGGGTGCTCTCCCAAGTGATCAATAAAAGCACCACTTTCGAGAGGAAACAGGATGGGGCAGTTGTCGCAATCACAGGCACTCGGTGGCGGGCTGAAATCACGCCACGTCACCATGTTATCTATCGCAGGCGTTATCGGCGCCAGTCTTTTTGTCGGTTCAAGCGTCGCCATTGCTGAGGCCGGGCCCGCAGTGTTGTTGTCGTATTTATTCGCCGGGCTACTGGTGGTGATGATCATGCGTATGCTCGGGGAGATGGCGGTCGCCATCCCGGACTCCGGATCATTTTCCACCTACGCGGATAAAGCCATCGGCCCCTGGGCGGGCTACACCATCGGCTGGCTGTACTGGTGGTTCTGGGTACTGGTTATCCCGCTGGAGGCCAATATCGCGGCCATTATCCTGCACTCCTGGGTGCCGGTGGTGCCCGTGTGGTTATTCTCGCTGGTTATCACCATCGCGCTGACCGGCAGTAACCTGCTGAGTGTAAAAAACTACGGGGAATTTGAGTTCTGGCTGGCCCTGTGCAAGGTGATTGCGATAGTGGCGTTTATCGCCCTGGGGGCGATGGCGATAACCGGGGTTTACCCCCTGGCAGAGGTGAGCGGCGTGTCGCGCCTGTGGGACCAGGGCGGCTTTATGCCCAACGGGTTCGGGGCCGTACTGAGTGCGATGCTTATCACCATGTTTTCATTTATGGGGGCGGAAATTGTCACCATTGCGGCGGCGGAGTCCGACACCCCGGATAAACACATCGTGCGCGCCACAAACTCGGTTATCTGGCGGATTTCCATTTTTTACCTGTGCTCCATTTTTGTGGTGGTGGCGCTGATCCCGTGGAATACCCCCGGGCTGAAAGTCACCGGCTCTTACCGCTCCGTGCTGGAGCTGCTGCATATCCCCCACGCGAAGCTGATTATGGACTGCGTGATCCTGCTGTCGGTCACCAGTTGCCTGAACTCGGCCCTGTATACCGCTTCGCGTATGCTGTACTCCCTGAGCCGCCGTGGCGATGCCCCGGCCATTATGGGCAAAGTGAACCGCAGCAAAACCCCCTATGTGGCGGTGCTGCTCTCTACCGGGGCGGCGTTTATGACGGTGATTGTCAATTATTACGCCCCGGCTAAAGTGTTTAAATTTCTGATTGATAGCTCGGGGGCGATCGCGCTGCTGGTATACCTGGTGATTGCCGTCTCCCAGTTGCGCATGCGCAAGATCCTGCTGGCCCAGGGGAAACCCCTCACCCTGCGGATGTGGCTGTTCCCCTGGCTCACCTGGCTGGTGATTGCGTTTATTGTCATGGTGCTGGTGGTGATGCTGTTCCGCCCGGCCCAGCAACTGGAGGTTATCTCAACCGGTCTGCTGACCATTGGTATCATCGCGACGGTGCCTGTCATGGCGCGCTGGAAGAAGCTGGCGCAGTGGCAAAAACCGGTGCTGCAAAACTCACGTTAAGGTTGTGCCCGGCGGGAGCCGGGCCGTTTGCGTTGGCTGCATTAAGGAGTAGAGGCCATGACCGACACCACCCAACCTGCCGCAACAGACGGCTATCGCTGGCTGAAAAACGACATTATCCGCGGCGTCTACCAGCCGGATGAAAAGCTGCGTATGAGCCTGCTCACCGCCCGCTATGCGCTGGGCATTGGCCCACTGCGCGAGGCGCTTTCACAACTGGTGGCAGAGCGGCTGGTCACGGTGATTAACCAGAAAGGGTATCGGGTGGCGCCCATGTCGGGCCAGGAGCTGCTGGATATTTTTGACGCCCGCGCCAATATGGAGGCCATGCTGGTGCAGCTGGCTATTGAGCGCGGTAACGACGAATGGGAAGCGGAGATCCTGGCCCGCGCGCATCTGCTCAGTAAGCTGGAATCCCAGGAAGACAGCGAGCAACTGCTGGACGAGTGGGATAACCGCCACCAGGCGTTCCATACGGCGATTGTCTCCGGGTGTGGCTCTTTTTATCTGTTGCAGATGCGCCAGCGCCTGTTTGATCTGGCCTCCCGCTACCGGTTTATCTGGCTGCGGGAGACTGTCCACTCGGTGGAGATGCTGGAAGACAAACACGAGCAGCACCAGGCGCTGCTGGTGGCGATCCTCGGGCGGGATGCGGCGCGCGCCAGCGCCCTGATGCGCCAGCACCTGCTGACCCCGATCCCGATTATTCAGCAGGCCATGGCCGGGAAAGTGTAATTCCCTGTTTAATGTATCAGTGCGGCTTACCGGATTCCCGGCTTTCCATTCCCCGGGTGTGAAGCTAGACTTCCCGGTCTGGGATAAGAATATATCGGGTTCAGTAAGTTGAGAGCATTTTCAGTGGCGCGGCGGGTGATGATAACCCTGCTGCCTTTTTGCGTGTCCGGGTGCGGGTTATCGCCCTCGATACCGGTACTGGGCGCGGCATTTCCCGGCTGGTTTTTTTGCTTACTGGCCGGGGCGTTATTACTGATCCCCTGTCATCTGCTGGTTGTCCGTTATGGCTGGCAGTCCCGCCTGTCACCCCTGGTGATAAGCTATCTGGCACTGATGTTTATTTTTGCAGTGCTGTTCTGGTTTTTACTTTTTACCCGTTAAATAACTTATGACCCCTTCTCGTGTGGCAGGAAAGAAATGGCCGCTGCTGGCGCTGGTAATTGCCGCCATTGTGGCGCTGATACTGGTTATCTGGCAGTTACAAACCTCCCCGCAAACCAGCGATGCCAGTGTGTATGCGGATACCATTGACGTGGTGCCGGAAGTCAGTGGCCGCATTGTGGAGCTGCCGGTGCAGGATAACCAGCGGGTAAAAAAAGGCGCGCTGCTGATGCGCATTGACCCGCGCCCTTACCAGGCCATGCTGGATGACGCCCAGTCCCGGCTGGATGCGCTGGACGCACAAATTATGCTTACGGGGCGCACCATCAGCGCCCAGCAATACAATGCCCGCTCCGTGGCGGCGGCAGTGGCCCGGGCCGAGGCGCTGGTAAAACAGACCACATCGACCCGGCAGCGGCTGGAGCCCCTGGTGCCCCAGGGCTTTGCCGCCCAGGAGGAGCTGGATCAGGCCCGTACGGCTGAAAAAGCTGCCCGGGCGGAGCTGGCGGCAACCCAGCTCCAGGCAAGCCAGGCCGCAGCAGCGGTAACCGGCACCGATGCCATGGTCGCCCAGCGTGCCGGGGCCCTGGCACAGGTGGCGCTGGCGAAGCTGCACCTTGAATACACCGAAGTCCGGGCACCTTTTAACGGTATTGTCGTCGGGCTTAAAACCACCACCGGCCAGTACGCCTCGGCATTAAAACCGGTGTTCACCCTGGTGGACGACGATAACTGGTATGTGGTGGCTAACTTCCGGGAAACGGATCTGGACAATATTCGCCCCGGCGTGCCCGCCCGTCTCACGGTCATGACCGACCATTCGCGCAGCTTTGACGGGGTGGTCCGCTCGGTGGGGGCCGGGGTGCTGGGCGGTGACGGAGCCAGCCTGCCCGGCGGGATGCCGTTTATCCAGAAAAGCATCAACTGGGTCCATGTTTCCCAGCGTTTCCCGGTGAAAATCGCCGTCAGCAAGCCGGATCCTGAGCTGTTCCGGGTGGGGGCATCTGCCAGTGCGGTGCTGCTGCCGGAATCCGGGGCGAAGAAAGGACAATAACGTGCAACGCCTGTGGTCTTTTCTGGTGCGTGAATGGCAGCCGACCCCCGGCCGGGGGAGCTACACCCTGCGCCTGACGGTCACCTGTGCGCTGGTGATAACGCTGTTTATGACCCTGCAAATTCCGTTTCTGGCGGTGGGGCTGATTGTGGTGTTTTATGCCAGCCAGCCCAACGTGGTGATGATCAAACTGGTGGGGGTGGTGTTTTTTGTCACCATCACCTGTGCCATTGGCCTGATCCTGCTGATATTCAAATGGACCTATGACTACCCCCTGATCCGGCTGGTGGCCGCCTCATTACTGTTTTGTTGCGCCATCTACCTGATGCGCATTCTGGGGAAGCTGGGGCTGGCGTTTTTTGTGGTGGCGCTGGCGGTGATCTACGCCCAGACCTTCCCCTCCATGACCAGCCAGAGCGAAATACTGGTGCGCCTGCTGCTGTGGCTGTGGGTGGCAATTAACAGCGCGCTGCTGGTAACGATTCTGGTAAATGCCTGTTTTCAGCAGGCGTTTCCCGCCTACCAGTTCAGATCCCGGCTCAGCGGGCTGCTGGGCCAGAGCGCGGATCAACTGGCGCGCTTTGCCGCCGGGCAGCCGCTAAAGCCCCCGGCGTTAACGGACATGGCCCGGCAGGCGGAACAGCTGGCGCTGCTGCTGAAATTGTCCCGGCTTTCCGGGGCGGATACCGCCGGGGGGCCTGTGGGCTGGTCGTCTCTGATGGTTGCCGGGTTACGCTGTGCGTATCTGGTGTCGTTACTGCGCCCGGCATCGCCAACGCCAGAGCTGCAGGCCCAGGCCCGGCAGTTGTCTGCCGCGCTTACCGCACTGGCCGCAGGGAAGGGCACCAGCCCGTTACCGGCTGCCACCGCCGCTACCAGCAGTAATGGGGTGTTGCTGGCCGAAATGACCGGGCTGTTGTGGCGCCTGGCACAGGGAGAGGTGCTGACCCTGCCTGCGGCAGAAAAAGCGCCGCTTATGGCCCCGGATGCCTGGCGCAACCCGGCTTACGCCCACTTTACCCTCAAGACACTGCTCTCCACGCTGCTGTGCTATGTATTTTATGTGGCGGCCGACTGGCAGGGGATCCACACCATCATGCTCAGCTGCGTGATTGTCGCCCAGCCAGGGCTGGGTGCCACCATGCAAAAAGCGCTGTTACGCTTAGGGGGCGCGCTGGTTGCCAGCGGGCTGGCCCTGCTGTGTATGGTCTTTATTCAGCCCCATACGGATACGCTCAGCGGGCTGCTGCTTATGGCGCTGCCGGTGATGGCGCTGGGGGCCTGGCTGGCAGGGGGCTCGGAGCGTATCGCCTATGCCGGGATCCAGATTGCTTTTACGTTTTCCCTGGCGTTTTTAAACGGTTTCGGCCCCCAGACGGACCTGAGCGAAGTCTCTGACCGGCTACTGGGGATTTTGCTGGGAGGGCTTGTGGCTTCGCTGGTGCATATTTACCTGTGGCCGGAAAGTGAAGCCCCGGCCCTGCGCCAGCGGCTGGTGGTCCTGTTCCGGCTGATGGCGGACTACCTGCCCGGGAAAAATAACGCCAGCGTGCTGCCGCTGATCCACACCCTGAACCAGACCGGGTCGCTGCTGGAGCGGGTGGCGGCAGAGCCAACGGGCTCATACGCCCACCCGTATTCTGAAGCCCGGCTTTGGCCTGCCCGGCACAGTTTTGAGCTGGCCCAGCAGATCCTGATTGCCGGTGATGGTTACCGGCTCCAGGCATCCCCCCGGGATGATACCCTGGCCCGCAGCGCAGCACTGCTGGCCGATTATGCCCGGTATATTGAGCAGCCGGGGGCTCCGCGCCCGGCGCTGGCACTCCGGGCGGATGCCACTAACCCGTGGGCAGCCTCGTTAACAGGCGGGCTGGCCGCACTGCCGGAGTGGGCCACCGCCCGCCCGCAACCACAGACAGAGAAGTGATAACACCTATGAGCAGACCTGGTCGTTTGGTTTTCCCGCTGGCGCTGAGCCTGCTGCTGCCAGGCTGTGCCCTGATGCAGGATGATCCCGGGCCGGTTACCGCCATTGACCCGCAACAGGTGCAGTTATCCCGGGTGATCCACCTGGCCGACAGCCACTGGCCTGCGGCGCGCTGGTGGGAGGCCTATCGGGATCCGCAGCTCACCATGCTGATAAACCGCGCCCTGCAAAACTCCCCCACCGCACAGGCGGCCCGGTTGCGTATCCGCCAGTCACAGTCTGCGGTGGAGATGGCCCAGTCCGTCTCGGGGCTACAGGCCACCGCAGTGGCGGTGCAGAACCGGATGCGGGTGTCAGATCGTAATTTCTCATGGCCCTATGCCTATTCACTGCCCGAGTCCCATAACGGGCCCTGGTATACCCTGAATACGGTGGGGGTCGGGGGCTCGCTGAACCTGGATTTATGGGGGGCAGACCGGGCCCAGGTGGCGGCGGCCATTGGTGAAAGTAATGCCCGCCAGGCAGAAACTGCCGGGGTGGAGCTGGATATCGCCAGTAGCGTTGCCCGGCTCTACTTCGCCATGCAAATCACCTGGCAGCAAATCGCGCTGCTGAACCAGCAGGCCGATATTGCCGGGCTTTCGGTGCGTGCCCATGAGGGGCGGGCCGCCCGGGGGCTGGAGGACCAGGTCGATATCGCTGGCGCCAGTAGCGAGCTGCTCGCAGCCCGCCAGCAGGTGTTAGCCGCCCGCAGCATGCTGACCCAGTACCAGGAGACCCTGCGTGCCCTGGTGGGGGCCAGCGCCACGACGATGCCGGAGATTCACCCGGTGGCGTTACCGGCGCTTCAGGCGAGCCTGCCGCCGTCGCTCTCGTCTGATTTGCTGGCGCGCCGCCCGGATCTGCAGGCGCTCAGTGGCTATGTGACCGCCTCATTAAGCCGGGTGGATGCGGCAAAAGCCGCGTTCTATCCCCACTTTGATATCAAGGCATTCTGGGGCTATAACGCGCTGAGTGTGGGGGACCTGTTTAAATATTCGTTTCAGCAGGTCAACATTATTCCCGGCATGTCCCTGCCGCTGTTTGATGGCGGGCGGCTGAATGCGACCCTGAAATCTACCCGTACCGGCAGCAATATCCTGATTAAGCAGTACAACCAGGCGGTGCTGGATGCGGTGCGGGATGTGGCGCTGGCCTCCAGCCAGTTAAACGATCTGGACCAGCAACTGGCGCTACAGCGCCAGCGAGTAGCCGCCGCAGAGCTTGCCGCCGCCAGTGCCGGGGCGCATTTCCGCCGTGGTCTGGTGAGCTATTACGCCGCACAAGAAGCGCGCAGGGCAACCCTCAATGAGCAGTTACTGTTGCTGGATATTCAGGCCCGGCAACTGAACAGCGACATCACGCTGATTAAAGCGCTGGGGGGAGGATACCGGGGGGATACCCCGCCCGCATAACCCCGGCGGGGCCGGGGCATGCAGGCAGCGGCCCTTAGCCGAGGAACATCACCGATACGCACAGCAGACCGACAATCAGGGTAATCAGGTTACCCAGTGAGCGGTACGGCTTCAGCGCCGGGAGCAGATAGGTGGAGAGGGTGGGCATAATAAACAGGATCATGGCAATCAGCGGCCCGCTGATGGCGTAAATCATCGAGATGGCATTCGGGTTGATGCAGCACACCACAAAGGTCAGCAGGGAGACCAGCATAATCGACAGTGCCCGGTTGAATGCCCGGCTCTTTTTCACCCCCACCTGCTGTAACCCGGTTCTGACCATCTCCGTGGCCCCTTCAATCACCCCAAAATAGGTGCCGAGGAAGGATTTGGACATGGCAACCACCGCCACAATAATCCCTGAGACCGACAGCCACGCCGGGGCATTCGGCATCATGGACAGCGCCGACAGGATAGTCACCCCGTGATCTTTCGCGGCGGTAATGTATGACGGCGGAATCGACAGCACGCAGCTGAAGACAAAAAACAGCACGCTCAGGCAGATAATTAAATAGGCCACCTTCATGATTTTTTTGCATTTATCCATCGCTTTTTCGGCGTATTTTTCCCGCCTGTCGATGGCAAACGTGGAAATTATCGGGGTATGACTAAAAGCAAAAACCATCACGGGGATTGAGATCCACACCTGGTGCAGGGTATGGCTATCAAAGGTCATCTGCCCGGTGAGCAGAGAAGGCTGCCAGCTGCCGGTAAGATACAGGGATAAAAACAAAAAATAGGCGATAAGCGGGAAGACCAGAAACCCCATCACCCGGATGGTCACGTGGCGCCCCATCAGGAAAATCAGGTTCAGTACCACCACCACCGCCAGGCTGACCAGCATCCGCACACCGGTGGTGATTGCCATATGCTTTGCCAGCTGCTCCACCAGTGAGTTGGTAATAGCCACCGCGTAGATAAGCACCACCACAAAGAACGCAATAAAATAGAGCGCCGTGATAAGGCTACCGATACGTTTCCCGTAGTAGTGGGTTACGGCGGCGGTGATCCCCTCCCCGGTGGAGGCGGTGTTTGATGACAGAATAAACTGGCACAGGGCCCGGTGCGGCCAGTAGGTTAATGGCCAGGCAACCAGCGCCGTAATGAATAAGACAACAGCCCCCGCAGACCCCAGCTGTATAGGAAGGAACAGCGTACCGGCGCCAACGGCCGTTCCATATAGTGCGAAACTCCAGAGAGTCTCTTCTTTTGACCAAATTTTAGACATCGACTGAATGTATCAACTATAAAATAAACAAAAAGAAGCGCAATTTACCATAAATAGCGCCAGTTCGGGGATAGTTAACCCGGATTCAGCCGTGATCCGGGGGAAAATACTGGCGCTATTGGGAATATGTTGTTGTTTTCATATCTGAAAATAAAACCGGTGAAGGGGGCGGCGCACTCTATTTTTCCGAGCTACCCGGTTAACGGCGGGTAAAAACAAGAATAATAAAAATTCCCCCCATGGCTGCGGTGATGATACCTACCGGTAACTCCTGGTGGGGGATCAGGGTGCGGCTGATAATATCCCCGCCGCACAGCAGTATGGCCCCCATCAGCGCGCATAGTGGTAATAAAAAAAGGTGGCGCACCCCGCCGCAGCGGCGGGCAATATGGGGAATAATCAGGCCAATAAAGCCAATCACGCCAGTGAGCGCCACCAACAGAGCCGTCACCAGTGCACAGCAGATAAAGGTTTCGGTCCGCAGCCGGGACACATTGATCCCCATTGAGCGGGCTGTCAGCTCGCCTGCCAGCAACCCATCCAGCCCGCGCCAGCGCCAGAGAATAAACCCCGCCAGTAACAGCAGCGCCGCCAGGGGGAGCCATAAATTATCCAGCCGCGCCAGCCCCAGACCGCCAAGCGTCCAGAACAGTACGGCGCTGGCCGCCCGCTGGTCCCCGGAAAACACCAGGTAGCTGGTCAGGGCGCCGGATAAAAACGAAATCGCCAGCCCGCAGATGATCAGGTGTTCAGCCCGCTGCTGACGGCACAGCCTGAACAGCAATAGCACCCCCGCCGCTGAGAGTATCCCACCGGCAAAGGCCGCCAGGGGAAGGGTGGCTATGCCAGCGACATCCCCGAAGCGGGTGATCACAAAGACGGCCCCGGCGCTGGCACCGGAAGAGAGGCCGAACAAAAAAGGATCGGCCAGCTCATTACGGGTGGTGGTTTGCAGAAGCGCACCCGTTACCGCCAGCCCGGCACCGGCCATAACCGCCAGCAAGGCCCGGGGAAGCCGCAGTTCGAGGATAATCGTACGCGCCATGTCGCCGCTGGCCCCCTGGCTACCGCTCAGCGCGGCAAGTATCTCTGCCCCGGTGAGCGTTACCGTGCCCTGAGTCATGCTCCAGAATACCATTGCGCCAAGCACCAGCAGGCTGGCACTGGCGAGCAGGATAAAACGGCCGCGTTCGGTGATGATCATTCGGGCTGCCCGTACATTGCCCGGGCCAGTTTTTCGGCTGCATGAATATTCGCGGGCCCCGGGGTCAGCTCTGCATACTGGAGTTTCAGATAGCGCCGTTGCTGTACCGCAGGCGTTTTTTTCATTAACGGGTGGTTCTCCAGAAAGTGTTGTAGCGCTTCTGCCCCGGCCCCGGTCTGATAATCCAGCAGAATAATCATCTGCGGCTCACTGGCGGCGACACTTTCCCAGTCTGTGGTGGTCCAGGAGGCGGCCAGCGTATCCATCACATTGCGGCCGCCCGCGGCCTCTATGATTGCGGTAGGCATAGCGTAGCGGCCACTGGTGAAGGGCTTATCTTTACCGGAGTCATAGACAAAAACACGGGTGGCGGGCTGGCCTGGTGGGCGCTGAGGAAGCATGGCAAGGCGTTTCTGCCATGCGCTGACCAGTGCCCGGGCCTGGCGGGTTTTGCCAAATATTTTCCCAAGCGTCAGCTGGTCATTAAACAGTAAATCCATGGTGGCTTTGGTCATTTTTTTTCCGGCGAGGCCGCAACTTTCACTCAATACCAGGGTGGGGATATGGTAGCGGGCCAGGGTGTGTGGGGTGACCTCACCACCGGGTGTCATACCGTAGTTCCAGCCGGCAAAGAAAAAGTCCGGCTTTACCGCCAGCAGGGTTTCCAGGCTGGGATATTTGGGGGCCAGCTCCGGAATATTGCCCATCTGCTGGCGAAACGCTGCGGTCAGTTTATACCAGCCGGTTATCCCGGTTAGCCCGACGATCCGGTCCTGTAAATTCAGGGCGAAGGCCATTTCCGCCATATTGATATCATTAATGACCGCCCGCTTTGGGGGGTGAGCAAAGGTCACCGGCGTACCGCAACTGCTGATGGTCACCGGGAAGTCGTCAGCCAGCGCCGGTGCGCTGAGCAGGGCCAGTAACAGAAGTAATTTACCTCGGGCCATGTGTTATTTCCTTTTCATCGGGGGTATCGAAAATACGTAGCGGAGCGCCGTTAACCGGGTGGGGGACAATGAAACTTTCCATCCCCAGCACTGGCCGCAGGCAGGCAGTCGTCAGAACCTGCTCCGCCGTGCCGTATGCGGCCTGGGCACCGTTTTTGAGCAACAGCACCCGGTCTGCGAAACGGTCAATGGCAGACAAATCATGCAGGGTGGCGATCACGGAAATGCCCAGTTTTTTTACCCGCGCCAGTAAGGTATTGCGCCCCGCAGGATCCAGATGATTGGTGGGTTCATCCAGCAGTAACAGGGCGGGCGACTGCGCCAGTGCGCGGGCCAGGGCCGCCCGCTGACGCTCCCCGCCGGAAAGGGTGGCCAGCCTGCGCCGGGATAATGACATCAGCCCGGTAAGCGCCAGCGCACGCTCAATACTCTGGCTATCCTGAAGGGGGGTACTGGCGCCCGCCCAGGGCAGGCGACCCAGCGCAATATACTCAATGACCCGCAGCCGCAGATCAGGATCATCCTGCTGGGCCAGATAGGCTATTTTCCGGGCGCAGGTGGCAGGGGAGAGGTGGCTGAAGGGCACACCGCCGAGGAAAACCTGATCGTGACAGGCTTTCAGGGCGCCCATCAGTGCGCACAATAATGTGGATTTACCGCTACCGTTAGGGCCAATGACCGCCAGGCGCTGACCCGCCGGGAGATCGAAGCTGATATTGGTTAATTGTGGCCCTCCGCCGGGGGCACGGTAGTAAAGCTGGTGGACAGAGAGTGTATTCACGATAACCGGTCCTGAGTGATTTTGGTGTTGTGTTATAACATAACAAAATTTGGCAGAGCAACTATCAATCACCCCCTCCGGAAGAAGGTATCTGGCATGCCGGTTAAGCGCGGAGTCGCGGTTTTTTTGGCGTATTTGTTAAATATTTTTATCGAATGCCCCACAAGGCGCTCTGGTAAACTCTTGCTTCCCGGTGCGGTTTTCGTTACCTTTTTTGTTACCGGTAACATGATGCGAGACACCGGTTAACCCCAGACATGGCAACCATAACGGGCTAAGGCCATGTTACTTTCATGGGGTTATCTTATTGCCGCTGCCCCGGGCTGGCGTTTTTTTGGCGCTATAATTATTCGGGTGTTATTAACCCATAATTAACGTGATGTGAAAAAAGAGCGGTAATTTTCCGTTCAGCGCGGTTCATAACAAGAATTCACTCCGTTTGTCTGTTTTTTATTCGTTGCAACGTTTCTGGTGGTATCGCGATAATTTTTTTCTGGATGGGAATGCACTATGTCGAGCGAAAGAAATAACAGTTCCAGGCGAGATTTCCTCGTCAAATCAATGAGCTTGATTCCTGCGGTTGTGGTCACCGGTGGCAATATTGGCGCACTCGGTTTTGCCGGTGCCGCCGTGGCCGCCGCAGACACGCCGAAAACACCGGCATCCGGCGGGCAGGCCAGTGATGGCAAGGCGTGGCAGCCGGTATTCTTCAACAGCGAAGAGTGGGCATTTGTGAATGCCGCCGTGGCCCGGCTGATCCCGGCCGATGAGCGCGGCCCCGGCGCACTGGAAGCCGGAGTGCCCGAATTCATTGATAAACAGATGAACACCCCCTACGCCACTGGCGCTATCTGGTATATGCAGGGGCCCTTTAACCCGGATGTCCCCAAAGAGATGGGCTACCAGCTCCCCCTGGTGCCAAAGCAGATCTACAACCTCGGTATTGCTGAGGCCAACGCCTGGTGCAAAGCGCAGCACGGTAAAGTGTTTGCCGAACTGACCCCTGAGCAGCAGGACAGTGCGCTCACGGCGTTTGAGTCCGGCAGTGCGCAGTTTGCCCAGCTCCCCGCCAGCCTGTTTTTCTCCTACCTGTTACAGAACACCCGCGAGGGGTTCTTCAGCGATCCTATCCACGGCGGCAACAAAGGCATGGTGGGCTGGACGCTGATCAATTTTCCCGGCGCGCGTGCTGATTTTATGGACTGGGTTGAACGCGGTGAGCGTTATCCCTTCCCGCCGGTATCTATTCATGGGGTAAGGGCATAACAATGGCGACTGTACTGAAAAAAACCGATGCGGTGATCGTGGGCTTTGGCTGGGTGGGGGCCATTATGGCCAAAGAGCTGACCGAAGCGGGGCTGAATGTGGTGGCGCTGGAGCGCGGCCCCATGCGCGACACCTGGCCAGACGGGGCCTACCCGCAGGTGATCGACGAGCTGACCTACAACATTCGCCGTAAACTGTTCCAGGATCTCTCTAAAAGCACGGTGACCATCCGTCATAACAGCAGCCAGGCGGCTGTACCTTACCGCCAGCTGGCGGCCTTCCTGCCGGGAACCGGGGTAGGCGGTGCGGGCCTGCACTGGTCCGGGGTGCACTTTCGTGCCGATCCCACTGAGCTGCGCATGCGCAGCCACTACCAGGAGCGCTACGGTAACAATTTCATTCCGCAGGATATGCTCATCCAGGATTTCGGCGTCACTTATGAGGAGCTGGAGCCGTTTTACGATAAAGCGGAAAAAGTGTTCGGCACCTCCGGCACTGCCTGGACCATCAGGGGCCAGAAAGTGGGGGAAGGCAAAGGCGGTAACTTCTTTGCGCCGGATCGCTCAGACGACTTCCCGCTACCGGCCCAGAAAAATACCTGGTCGGCACAGCTGTTTGAGAAAGCCGCAAAATCTATTGGCTATCACCCTTATAACCTGCCGTCCGCCAACACGTCAGACTCCTACACCAACCCCTATGGTGCCCAGATGGGGCCGTGTAACTTCTGCGGATTTTGCAGCGGTTACGCCTGCTATATGTATTCCAAAGCCTCGCCTAATGTGAATATTCTGCCCGCCCTGCGCCGGGAGAAAGGCTTTGAACTGCGTACTAATGCCAATGTGCTCAAAGTGAATCTGACCGACGACAAACTGCGGGCCACCGGGGTGACCTATGTGGATGCCCAGGGGCGGGAAGTGGAGCAACCGGCCGATCTGGTGATTATCGGCGCGTTCCAGTTCCACAACGTTCACCTGATGTTGCTGTCCGGCATTGGTAAACCCTACAACCCGGAAACCGGGGAGGGGGTGGTCGGCCGTAACTTCGCCTACCAGAATATGACCACCGTGAAAGCCATCTTCGACAAAGACACCTTCACCAACCCGTTTATCGGGGCCGGTGGTAACGGGGTCGGGGTGGATGATTTCAACGCCGACAACTTCGACCACGGCCCGCTGGGCTTTGTGGGTGGCTCGCCGTTCTGGGTTAACCAGGCGGGCACCAAGCCCATTTCTGGCCTGCCGGTTCCGCCGGGCACACCGGCCTGGGGCAGTAAGTGGAAAGCGGCAGTGGCAGACACCTATACGCACCATTTGTCGATGGATGCCCACGGCGCCCACCAGTCCTACCGCCAGAACTACCTGGATCTTGACCCCAACTACAAAAACGTCTTTGGTCAGCCGCTGCTGCGCATGACCTTTGACTGGCAGGAAAACGACATCAAAATGGCCCAGTTTATGTACTCAAAACTGCGCCCGATTGCCGAGGCCATGAACCCGAAATATATCCTCGGCAGCCCGAAAAACGCCGACAGCCATTTTGATACCACCAGCTACCAGACCACCCACATGAACGGCGGTGCGGTAATGGGGGAAGATCCTAAAACCAGCGCGGTAAACCGCTATCTGCAAAGCTGGGATGTTCACAATGTGTTTGTCATCGGGGCTTCCGCCTTCCCGCAGGGGCTGGGCTATAACCCCACCGGGACAATTGCAGCGCTGGCCTACTGGTCTGCGAAGGCTATTCGCGAACAGTATCTGAAAAACCCGGGCCCGCTGGTACAGGCATAAAGGAAGGCAGACCATGAAAAAACGACTTTTCTCCGCCCTGGCGCTGGGTATGCTCAGTATGGCCTGCTGGGGGCAGAGCGCTTCAGACAACAGCGATCTGATTAAACGCGGTGAGTATCTGGCCCGGGCCGGTGACTGTGTGGCCTGCCACACTAACGGCGCCAAAGGCCAGCCCTTTGCCGGTGGCCTGGCCATGGCGACCCCGATAGGCACGATTTACTCCACCAACATCACCCCGGACAAAACGCACGGGATCGGTAGCTACACCTTTGAAGAGTTTGATGACGCGGTGCGCCGCGGGGTGCGCAAAGATGGCTCCACCCTCTACCCGGCCATGCCGTTCCCCTCATTTGCCCGGATAACTGAGCCGGATATGCGCGCCATGTACGCCTACTTTATGCACGGTGTGCAGCCGGTGGCTGAGGCAAACAAAGATACGGATATTCCGTGGCCGCTCTCTATGCGCTGGCCGCTGGCTATCTGGCGCGGCCTGTTCGCGCCGGATCCTGCCGACTTTGTTTCCAACGCCAGTGCAGACCCGGTACTGGAGCGGGGCCGCTACCTGGTTGAGGGGCTGGGCCACTGTGGCGCCTGCCACACGCCGCGCAGTATCACCATGCAGGAAAAAGCCCTCAGCGAGCAGGACGGGGATGATTACCTCTCCGGCAGCAGTGCGCCGATTGACGGCTGGGTTGCCTCCAGCCTGCGCGGGGAAAACCGCGACGGCCTCGGCACATGGAGCGAGGCCGAAGTGGCCGAATTCCTGAAAACCGGCCGTAACGATAAAGGCGTGGTCTTTGGCGGAATGAGCGATGTGGTGGAACACAGCCTGCAATACCTGTCTGATGACGATATCACGGCCATTGCCCGCTACCTGAAGTCTCTGCCGCCAAAAGGGGGCAAACAGTCCCCGGCTCCGGTGGCGGACGATACGGCGCAGCAGCTGTGGAAAGGCAATGACAGCAAAACCGGCGCGGCGCTGTATGTGGATAACTGTGCCGCCTGCCACCGTACCGACGGGGTGGGCTACAAGCGGGCCTTCCCGGCGCTGAAAGGCAACCCGGTGGTTCAGACAGAGGATCCGACCTCGCTTATCCATATTATCCTCACCGGGAATACCACCCCGGCAGTGAACGGGGCGGTCTCTAACCTGACGATGCCATCCTTTGGCTGGCGGCTTAATGATCAGCAGGTGGCAGATGTGGCAAACTTTGTGCGCAGCAGCTGGGGTAACAAGGCCCCGGCGGTGAGTGCCTCAGACGTGGCAAAAGTGCGCAAAGACCGCAGCATTATCGCTGATGAGAAGGCCATGGGAAGCCCGGATGTGTCAAAACTGCCCGGCGCGGCAGAGTAACAACTGGCAGGGACGCGCTACCCGCGGGCAGGAAGCCCGTACCTGAGAAGCGGCGGGGGGAGCCCCGCCAGATAACGCAGACCGAAATGGATAGAGCGATGTTATTACCAGGCTTTCTGCCCGGCAGGAGCTGCTGATGCTCCGGGCCCATGAACTTAGCTGTATGTATGATGACAACCTGCTGTTTCGCAATCTCTCCCTGACGGTCAGTGCCGGTGAGCTGGTACAAATCAGTGGCCCTAATGGTAGCGGCAAAACCACCTTACTGCGGGTGTTGTGCGGGTTATCCCGCCCGGAGCGGGGGCAGGTGTACTGGCAGGGGGAGCCTCTGGCCGCCGCGCGGGATGCCTTTCACCGTGAGGTGGTCTGGCTTGGTCACAAAACCGGGGTGAAATCGGCCCTGACGGCAGATGAAAATCTGCGCTTTTTTTACCCTCACTCCCGCCCGGAGGCGCGGGAGCAGGCTCTGGCGGCCATCGGGCTTGCCGGGTATGAAGATCAGCCACTGGATACGCTCTCCGCCGGACAGCAACGCCGGGTGGCCCTGGCACGTCTGTGGCTGAGTGATGCCCCCCTGTGGATGCTGGACGAACCCTTTACTGCCCTGGACGCCCGGGGCATCGAAACCCTGACCCGGCAACTGGAGCGCCAGGTGCTGGGGGGTGGCAGCGTGCTGATGACAACCCACCAGCCGCTGCGCGCGCTGGCCTGCCCGCTGCGTGCCATTACCCTGAACGGCGAGGCGGCCCTGTGAGCCGCGCAATTTTTTACCGTGAACTGCTGCTGATGTGGCGCCGCAGTGCGGAGATCCTCAACCCGCTGTGGTTCTTTCTGATAGTCATTTCGCTCTTTCCCTTTGCCATTGGCCCGGACCCCCGGCAGCTGTCGCTGATTGCGCCGGGCATTGTCTGGGTTGCCGCGCTGCTGGCGGCCCTGCTGGTGATGGAGCGCCTGTTCCGGGAAGACTGGCAGGATGGCGCCCTGGAGCAGTTGCTGTTACTGCCGGTGCCCCTGGGCTGGACGGTCGTGCTTAAAGTATTTGCCCACTGGCTGGTGACCGGGCTGCCGCTGCTGGTTATCTCGCCGCTGGCGGCGCTGCTGCTGGGCATGAGTGCCCACAGCGCGTGGGTACTGGCGCTGACCCTGCTGCTGGGCACGCCAACGTTGAGCTTTCTGGGCTCGGTGGGGGTTGGGCTCACGGTGGGCCTGCGGCGCGGCGGGGTGCTGCTCAGTTTGCTGATATTGCCGCTGGCGATACCGCTGCTTATTTTTGCAACTGCGGCCTGCAACGCCGCAGCATCCGGGCTGCCGGTGGAGGGTTATCTGGCCATCCTCGGCGCCTTTTTACTGGCAAGCGCCACACTGTGCCCGTTTGCGACGGCCGCCGCGCTGCGGTTATCTGTGCAGTAAGCTAAGGACTGAGGACCATATGTGGAAATTGATACGTCAGTTAGCCATGCCGGAACGGCTCTACCGCCTGTGTGGTGCCTGTCTGCCGTGGCTTGGGGGGCTGAGCGCCGCCCTGTTACTTGCCGGGCTGGTCTGGGGCTTTGTCTACGCACCGGCTGATTATCAGCAGGGCCAGAGCTACCGGATCATGTATCTGCATGTTCCGGCGGCCATGTGGTCGATGGGCATTTACGCCGCCATGGCCGCCGCCGCGTTTACCGGGCTGGTGTGGCAGATAAAAATGGCCCCCCTTGCCATGATGGCGATGGCCCCCGTCGGCATGGTGTACACCTTTATTGCCCTGGTGACCGGCTCCGCCTGGGGAAAACCCATGTGGGGAACCTGGTGGATCTGGGATGCGCGGCTCACCTCAGAGCTGGTGCTGCTGTTTTTGTACGCCGGGATTATCGCCCTGTATCACGCGCTGGATGACCAGCGCCGGGCCGGGAGCGCCGCCAGCATTCTGGTGCTGGTGGGGGTGTGTAACCTGCCGATTATTCACTTCTCCGTGCAGTGGTGGAATACCCTGCACCAGGGGTCAACAAATATGCAGCAGACCATTGATCCGCTAATGCGCATGCCGCTGCGGGTCTGCATTCTGGCGTTTCTCTGCCTGTTTATTTACCTGGCGCTGATGCGTATGCGTAACCTGATTCTGCTGGCCGAGCGCTGCCGTCCCTGGGTACAGGCGCTGGCCCGTAAAGGAGCACCACAATGACACCGGCATTTGCTTCATTCAGTGCGTTTCTGGCGATGGGCGGCTACGGGTTTTATGTCTGGCTGTCGCTGGGGGTGACCCTGCTGGCCCTGCTGGTGCTTCTGGCCCACAGCGCCTTACAGCGGCGGCGGATCCTGGCCGACATACGCCGCCACCAGGCCCGGGAGCGGCGTATTCGCGCCGCCCGGGAATCCCAGTCCGTAAGCGGGGGGTATCATGCTCGCACGCCGTAAAACCCGCCTGTGGATAGCCCTTGGCATGCTGGCCGGTCTCGGGGGGGCGGTGGGGCTTGTGATGTACGCCCTGAGCGCCAGCATTGATCTGTTCTACACCCCGGGGGAGATCCTGTATGGCAAAAATGAAACCCGGCAGATCCCGCAAACCGGGCACAGTCTGCGGGTGGGGGGATATGTCCAGCCCGGCAGCGTGAAGCGCGATCCGCACAATTTACAGGTGAGCTTTAAACTCTACGACAGCCGGGGCGTGGTCCGGGTGAGCTATCAGGGGATCCTGCCGGATCTGTTCCGGGAAGGGCAGGGGGTGGTCGCCCAGGGGGTACTGGACGGCCCGGATCATATTACCGCCCGCCAGGTGCTGGCAAAGCATGATGAAAACTACACCCCGCCAGAGATAAAAACCGCCATGGCCCGGCCGGATGCGGAAAACAGGAGCGGGAAATGATACCGGAACTGGGAAATTATCTGCTCTGCCTGGGGCTGAGTGTAGCGCTGCTGCTGGCGGTGTATCCGCTCTGGGGGGCCTGGCGAGGTCAGGCCCGATTAATGGCGCTGGCCCGGCCGCTGGCGCTGGTGCAGTTTGTGGCGGTGCTACTGGCGTTTCTTATCCTGGCGTATGCGTTTATTACCTGTGATTTTAGCGTGCGCTACGTGGCGGATAACGCCAACAGCGCCCTGCCGGTGTGGTATCGCATTGCCGCCACCTGGGGCTCCCATGAGGGCTCGTTACTGCTGTGGGTATTACTGATGAGCGGCTGGACCGCCGCCGTGGCGCTGTTCAGCCGCCAGATGCCCCTGGACGCGGTTGCCAGAGTGCTGGCGGTGATGGGGATGATCAGCGCCGGGTTTTTGCTGTTTATTCTGTTTACCTCCAACCCCTTTACCCGCACCCTGCCGGGCTACCCGGCAGACGGGCGCGATCTGAACCCGCTGTTGCAGGATGTGGGGATGATTTTCCACCCGCCGATTCTGTATATGGGCTATGTGGGCTTTTCGGTGGCCTTTGCCTTTGCCATCGCTTCGTTACTGGCCGGGCGGCTGGATACGGCCTGGGCCCGCTGGTCCCGGCCCTGGACCCAGGCCGCATGGCTGTTTCTGACCCTCGGCATTGTGCTGGGCTCGGCCTGGGCCTATTACGAGCTGGGCTGGGGGGGCTGGTGGTTCTGGGATCCGGTTGAGAATGCCTCGCTGATGCCCTGGCTGGTGGGCACGGCGCTGATGCACTCTCTGGCGGTGACCGAGAAGCGCGGCAGCTTCCGCGCCTGGACCGCCCTGCTGGCGATTATCGCCTTCTCGCTGTGCCTGCTGGGCACCTTTCTGGTGCGCTCCGGGGTGCTGGTATCGGTCCATGCGTTTGCCTCTGATCCGGCCCGGGGGATGTTTATTCTGGCGCTGCTGGTGATTGTGATTGGCGGCTCGCTGCTGCTCTACGCCCTGCGGGGCGGGGCCGTGCGCGGGCGGGTCGGGCACCAGCTCTGGTCCCGGGAGAGCTTTCTGCTGGGGAACAATATTCTGCTGGTGGCCGCCATGCTGGTGGTGCTGCTCGGCACGCTGTTGCCCCTGGTCCATAAGGAGATGGGGCTTGGCAGCATCTCTGTGGGGGAGCCCTTCTTCAATACCCTGTTTACGGTATTAATGGTGCCCTTTGCCCTGCTGCTGGGGGTCGGGCCGCTGATCCGCTGGCGGCGGGACGATATCGGGCGCCAGTTAAGGCGCCTGGGGCTGGCCCTGGCGGTGAGCCTGGTGCTGGCGCTGGTGCTCCCCTGGTGGCTGGGGGACCGGATCGTCGCCATTACCGTGACCGGCCTGATGATGGCCCTGTGGGTACTGGTGCTGGCGCTGATCGAACTGCATGAGCGGGCCACCCACCGCCACGGCTTCTGGCGCGGGCTGCTGCACCAGAGCCGCAGCCAGTGGGGGATGGTGCTCGGCCATATCGGGGTCGCGGTAACGGTTATCGGTATTGCGTTCAGCACCCAGTACAGCGTGGAGCGCGATGTGCGCATGAAAACCGGGGATACGCTGGATATCCACCAGTACCATTTTGAGTTCCAGGGAGTGCGCGATATTGTCGGCCCGAACTGGAGCGGCGGCATGGGGGTATTTAGCGTAAGCCGGAACGGCAAACCGGAAACCACCCTCTATGCGGAGAAGCGTTTTTACAGCGCCAGCCAGATGATGATGACCGAAGCGGCCATTGACGGCGGTCTGACCCGGGATCTGTATGCCGCCCTGGGGGAAGAGCTGGAGGACGGCAGCTGGGCGGTGCGCCTGTATTACAAACCCTTTGTGCGCTGGATCTGGTACGGGGGCGTTCTGATGGCCCTGGGCGGGCTGTGCTGCATGCTCGATCCCCGTTACCGCGCTTTCAGGCACCGGGAGGCACAGTGAATCGTAAATGGTTATTTATTCCGCTGGTGCTGTTTCTGGCCCTGGCGGCGGCCCTGATGTGGCAACTGATGAAAAACGCCCAGGGGGACGACCCCACCCGGCTGGAGTCGGCGCTGGTCGGCAAGCCGCTACCGGCCTTCCGGCTCCAGACGCTGGCAAACCCGGGGGAGGCCCTCGGGCGTGAGGCGCTGATCACCGGTAAACCGCTGCTGCTGAATGTCTGGGCCACCTGGTGCCCCACCTGCCACGCGGAGCACCAGTTTCTGAACCAGCTGGCGGGCCAGGGGGTACGAATTGTGGGCATGAACTATAAAGACACCCGCCAGAAAGCGCTGAACTGGCTGAAAGACTACGGTAACCCCTATAGCCTGAGCCTGTTTGACGGTAACGGTATGCTGGGGATGGATCTGGGGGTCTACGGCGCGCCGGAGACGTTTCTTATCGACGGTAAGGGCATTGTCCGCTGGCGTCACGCCGGTGCGCTGGATGACAGCGTCTGGCAACAGCAGTTAAAACCCCTGTGGGAGCAAACGAACCGCGAGGCCGGATCATGAAGCGCGGGTTACTGGTGCTGTGTGGCTTACTGCTGGCCTGGCAGGCGCTGGCGGCGATTGACACCTGGCAGTTCAGCACCCCGGCGCAGGAGCAGCAGTTTCGCGAGATAACCGCCCAGCTGCGCTGCCCGAAATGCCAGAACAACAGCGTGGCCGACTCAGACGCAATGATTGCCGCCGATATGCGCGCGAAGGTGTACCAGCTGCTCCAGGAGGGGAAAACCCGCCAGCAGATCATTGACTATATGGTGGCCCGCTACGGCAATTTTGTCAGTTACGATCCGCCGCTGACCCCGGCCACGGTAGCCCTGTGGGCGGTGCCGCTGCTGTTTGTTGTGGCCGGGTGTGGGGTGCTGCTTGCTGGCACCCGGCGCCGGGCCGGGAAGCGGGTGGCGCTGGATGAGCGTGAACGCCAGCGTCTGGCGCAATTACTCAGCAAAGGAAAAGATCAATGAGCCCGGTAATTATTGTGGCCCTGTTACTGCTCCTGGGGGCCCTGGGGGTGCTGTTTTTCCCCTGGTCTGCCCGTCATGTTACGGCGCGCAGCGCCCTGAACCGGCGTTTTTATCAGTCGCGGTTGCAGGAGCTGGCGCGGGAAGGCCACGGGCCGGATGATCCGCTGGTGGTGGAGCTGCAGCGCACGCTGCTAAACGACATTCCCGAGACGGACGACGCCGGGCAGCCCGCCGGGGGCCGGTTTCGCCGCCGGAGCCTGATCCCCGGCGCCCTGGTGCTGATACTGGTCAGCACCGGGGTATACCTGAAAACCTCCTCCCCGGGTGAGCTGCTGGCCTGGCAACAGGCGCGCCAGCAGTTTCCACAGCTGCTGCGCCAGGCCGGGGATCCGGCCGCCGACCCCCTGAGCGACGGGCAACTGGCAGAGCTGGCCCTCGGGTTGCGCAGCCAGTTGCAGGACGAGCCGGGCAACACGGCGTACTGGCAGATGCTCGGGCGCATTGGCATGGTCCTTAACGATAACCCCATGGCCCGGGGGGCATTTGGCCGGGCCTGGCAGCTGGCCCCCCGGGATCCGCTGGTGATCCTGGATTACGCCAGCGCCCTGGTGCGCGCCGGTGAGCAGGGCAGTATCCGCCAGGGGGAGATGCTGCTGCGGGATACGCTGGCCCGCAACGGGCCTGATGCCCGGGTGCTGGATCTGCTGGCGTTCAGTGAATACCAGCAGCAGCGCTACGCCCAGGCCGCCGCCCACTGGCAGCAGGCCCTGGCCCTGACCCCGGGTGATGATCCGCAACACGCGGTAATCAGCGGTAATTTGCGCCAGGCCCGCCAGCGCAGCCAGCCATAGGGCCAGCTTCAGGCAACGGAGGGGCTCAGTAACCAGTCACTCTCAACCTGAATTTCAAAATCCGTATAGCGGGCGATGGGCTGTACGGTATTGCCTTTACGCACCAGCTCAACAAGGCCGTGCCCTTCAAGGGTTTTCAGCGTGGTGGACAGGTTGCTGACGTGGCGACCGGCAAGGCGCGCCAGCTCGCTGATGGTGGCGGGATTTTCCCGGGCCATCAGGCGCAGCAGGATAATATTGTCATTGCTGAGGATCTGGCCAATGGCATTGAGTGAGGCAAACCAGATTTTCGGCTCGCCCGGGGCCGGGTGGTATTTACCCGTGGCGATATCCAGCATTCTGGCCCGCAGATTCTGTTCTGAGATAACACCCAGTAGCGCTTTCATGTGATGACTCCTGCCGATTTCAGGATGGTGTCTGTGGCCGCAAAAAAATCCAGCATCAGCTGCTCTGCGGAGTGAAAATAGTAAGGCTGCCCCCGGTCACTTACTGAATGGTGTATGTGGTCATACACTACCCGGCGGGCGGTAAAACCCGGCCGGGAAGGTGGTGGTAGCCCGTGCGCGTTATCAATGCCAAAGATCCTATGGTTCTGCCGGTTGTGCAGCGTCAGGTTGTAACGTATTCCATGGGGCCGGAACACTGACGGCGGGACTTTAAACGCTTCGATCCGCCACCAGTAGCCGCATTCATAATGAAACTCGTACCCGTGCATATCCAGCAGTGTCTGTAATCCATAATCTTCCCTGAGCATTGAAGCCTCACTACTTATGAGTTAATCATAACCATTCTGTCTCGGGTGGCAATCACACCTTTGCCTGGAGTCAGCGGGGGTTATGCCATGACGGGCTGAGGGTGTCTTATTTTTGGTTAATTTTTGCGCAATATTACGCAAAATATAGCGTTGCGGGTGTTCGGGGGGGTTATCTGGAGTTATCCAGGCTGTCACTGGACTGTCATTTTCCCTGCCTACTATCCTTGTAACAACCATTACAGGGAGAATGACCGTGAAATACCGCGCTATTTTTGCCGCTCTGGCACCGTTATTAAGCCTGCCGCAGGCCCATGCCGTGGCGGATAGCGGCGTACTGGATAACCGTGGTGCCCGGGGGGAGCTTGCCGAGCCTGGCGGTGCCCGCCGTCTGAGCGGGGATCAGACAGCGGCCCTGAAAGCGGCGCTGAATGATAAACCGGCGAAGAATGTGATTTTGCTGATTGGCGACGGGATGGGGGATTCGGAAATCACCCTGGCGCGCAACTATGCCATGGGGGCCGGGGGCTATTTCCACGGTATAGACGCCTTGCCCCTTACCGGCCAGTACACCCACTATGCGCTGAATAAAAAAACCGGCAAACCGGATTACGTGACGGATTCTGCCGCCTCGGCCACGGCCTGGGCCACCGGGGTGAAAACCTATAACGGCGCCCTCGGGGTAGATATTCACGAGAAGCCCCACGCTACCATCCTCGAACTGGCGAAAAAAGCGGGCCGGGCCACCGGTAATGTCTCTACCGCAGAATTGCAGGATGCCACACCCGCTGCACAGGTTGCCCATGTTACGTCCCGTAAGTGCTATGGCCCGGCGCTGACCCGCACCACCTGCCCGGACAACGCACTGGAGCAGGGCGGGGCAGGCTCAATTACCGAGCAACTGCTCAATGCCCGGGCGGATGTCACCCTGGGGGGCGGAGCCAGAACCTTTACTGAGACCGCCAGCGCCGGGGAGTGGCAGGGCAAAACGCTGCATGAACAGGCGAAAGCGCGCGGATTCCAGCTGGTTAACGATCTGAACGGCCTGAACGCCATTACCCGGGCGAACCAGCAGGCGCCGCTGCTGGGGCTGTTTGCCGACGGGAATATGCCGGTGCGCTGGGAAGGGCCAAAGGCCAGCTACCACGGTAACCTGGATAAACCCCCGGTGACCTGCCAGCCGAACCCTCAGCGCACGGCCAGCATCCCCACCCTGGCCCAGATGACCGAAAAAGCCATCCGCCTTCTGAAAGAGAATCCGAAAGGGTTCTTCCTCCAGGTGGAGGGGGCCTCGATTGATAAGCAGGATCACGCGGCTAACCCCTGCGGGCAGATCGGGGAGACGGTCGATCTGGATGAAGCGGTGCAAAAAGCGCTGGCCTTTGCCCGCCAGGACGGGAACACCCTGGTGATTGTCACCGCCGACCACGCCCACGCCAGCCAGATTGTCGCCCCGGATACCAAAGCGCCGGGGCTGACCCAGGCCCTGACCACCAGAGACGGTGCCGTGATGGCGGTCAGCTACGGTAATGCCGAAGCGGGATCGATGGAGCACACGGGAACCCAGGTGCGTATTGCGGCCTATGGCCCGGGGGCTGCCAATGTGGTGGGGCTTACGGATCAGACGGATCTGTTCCACACCATGAAGGTGGCGATGGGGTTGTAAGAAGAGGCGGCGCCGGAATGCCGGCGCCGCTGGGTATCAGGCGCCCGCCAGCGCCTTAAAGACCATTGCGACTGCGTGAGCGCCCGGGTCCATATTGCCCGCCAGGCTGTCGCTGTTCAGGTAAGAGGCGCGACCGGCATTGGCTTTGGTGGCGCGGGTGGTGGCGTCTGCCCCGTCCCGGGCTGCCTGGTATGCCGCCGCCAGATCCCCCGGATGCTGTGCCAGAGCTGCCAGCGCAGGTTGCAGGGCATCAATCAGGGTGCGGTCACCCAGATCGGCACCGCCGTAATACTTCATCTGCGCCAGGCCCGCCTGGAGTGCGGCCACCACCGGTTTCCCTTCGCTGATTGCCTGGCCTGCGGCCGTAAAGAAGATGGACATCAGCACACCGCTGGAGCCCCCCATCACTACTGTTAAGCGTTCGCCGATCAGGGCGCACAGGGTATCCAGCTGGCTGAGCGGCAGCTGGTGCTGGTGCAGCAGTTCTGCAATGGCGCGGGCCCCGGCGGCAAAGGTGGAGCCGGTATCGCCGTCGCCCACTTTGGCATCCAGGGCGTTAAGTTCCGCTTCCTGGGCGCTGAGTGTGGCGGTGACGGTCTCCACATACTGGCCCACTACCGGGTTGTCTGACGGGGTGAATGCCACCCGGGCACTGCGGATATTGCAGGGCTGGGTCTGGCTGGCGCGCAGGCGCACTGGCGGCAGCCAGCCTGCGGTTTCCACGTCTGCCAGCAGGGCTTTTTCAATGCTCTCTTCCATGACCAGGGCGGTGATGGAAAAGCCTTTCATGTCCAGGGCGCTGACCAGCGGTGCCGGGCCCATCAACCAGTCGGTGCGGGTGGCAAGCTCACAGTGGGCCAGCTCCCGGGTGAGGATCGCCATTTCGGTGACTGAGACGCCGCCAAGGTTATTCAGCATCAGCAGCAGGCGGCCGGTTTCAGGCAGGGCAGCGCGGATTTTTGCCACCATCAGGCGCACAATGTCGGTGCTGTTCTGGGTGTCGATGACGCTTGCGCCGGGCTCCCCGTGGATCCCCATGCCCAGCTCAGCCTGGCCCGGGTGATGGCGCACGCCATCCTGCGGATCGGCCGGTAAGTGGCAGCTGGAAAGGGCCACGCCAATACTGAATACCCGCTCCATTGCCAGCCGGGCTTCCCGGGCGACCGTGTCCAGGTTGCAGCCGGTTTCGGCGAAGTACCCCGCCACTTTGTGGATCATAATCGTCCCGGCAATGCCGCGCGGGTGTTTGTTCTCCGGCAGTGAGATATCATCCCCCACAATCACCATGTCCACTTTGTAGCCCATGCGCCGGGCTTTCTCTGCTGCCAGCCCGAAGTTCAGCCGGTCACCGGTGTAGTTTTTGACAATCAGCAGGCAGCCCGCCTCGCCGGTGACCGCCTGAATGGCGGTAAGCACCGCATCCACGCTCGGTGAGGCAAACAGATCACCACACACGGCGGCGGTCAGCATGCCTTTACCCACAAAGCCCACATGGGCCGGTTCGTGACCGGCACCGCCCCCGGAGATCACCGCCACCCGGGATTTATCCAGATCCCGGCGCACCACGATGCGGATGGCGGGATCGCTCTCCAGACGGGCCAGGTTGTTCCACGGGCTGGCAATCATTGCCCCTTCGATGGCGTCACTGACAAGATTTTCGCGTTGGTTATAAAAAAATTGCGACATAACGGTTTCCTGATCGTTAGGTACAACACACCCGTACAGCGGGCTGTAGCGCGTGTGTCGGGAAGTAAAAGGTTGTGAGTTAAGGTCTGGCGGGCAGACCATGTAGTGTCAGCGGGTCACCATTGCGCAGGGTGCTGTAGGTATCCCCCTGCTGGCACAGCCAGGGGATCCCCGCCTCTCTGGCGATAATCGCGCCGTGGGCCAGGGGGCTGCCGCCCTGCAGGCAGATAGCCGCCACTTTTTCCGCATCCAGCAGCAGCACTGTCGACGGGTAGATATCGTCAGTCAGCAGAATGGTGCGGTGCAGCAGGCAGGGGGCGTTTTCCGTGGCGTCCGCCAGGTGCCCGAGGGTGCGGTGCATAATATCTTCCACATCGATATAGCGCGCCTGCAGGTAGGCGTCGTCCAGCTCCCGGTATTGCTGGCTGAGGGCCATCATGGTCTGGTGCCATGCCCACTCGGCGCTGCATTTTTGCTGGTTCAGCAGTGTGCAGGCGTTATCAATCAGCTCCGGGTCGTCCAGCAGGGTGTGGTGGCCGGAGAAGATAGCGGCAATATCTTCACTGTATTTTTCGCCCGCCAGGGCGGCCAGCTCACTGAGATCGTCCAGCGTGTGGCTGACGGCGATTTTCAGGCGGCGCAGCTCTTCCTGCGGGCTGGTGCCTGTGCTGTCCAGCGGGTAGCAGGCCGGGGTGTAGCGCAGCACCCGGCCACTGACGGTGGTCAGAACCGGCTGGCCGTCATCCGGCTGGGTGTCCGGCACCACATGTTCGCCAAAATTATCCTCAGCCAGAGCCTGGAAGGCGGCCAGGGCCTGGGCGGCCTGGGGGCCTCTGGCGATGAGCCGCACCCGGTCATGGCAGCGCACCTGTAACAGTGCAATCTGGTTAATACTGTCCGGCTTGACGCATTTGCCGTCTTTTTCCAGCAATAATGTCGCCTGAAACCCGGCCAGGGCTTCCACCAGCCGCGAGGCAGGGCGCACATGGAGGCCGTTAGGGTTGCTGATGTCCACCGTGACGGACTGGCCGTCCGTCTCACTGAGTTCGTCTTGCGGGTCGGGGGTGCACTCTGGCTCCCGGGGCGGGAAACCAAGCTGCACCCGTTTGGCCTGTAAGGCGCACTGGGCATCGCTGATAACTTTATCAATACCGGCACCGCTGGCGGCGCTGACCGTGGCGGCCAGGGCTCCTTCTACCAGCGGGGCCGGGCATAAATGCACCCGGGCGGCAATGTCCGGCTCCAGCAGATCAAGGGCGGTCTCTGCGCTGAGCAGGGCGCTGCCGATATCCATTAATACCAGAATGGCGTCTGCGTCTGCCACCGAGAGGATGGCCTCCATCACTTTGAGCGGATCGGTGCCGACGGGATTTTCCGGATCATCAATACCGGCGGCGATGGCCAGCCGACAGCCATCCCCTCTTAACATCTGACGGGCCAGCTCGCCGACCCCCTGGCCCAGCTGGGCACTGTGAGACACAATTACCAGGTTTACCATCGCCTTATCCCTCGTGTTATGCGTTAGCCGCTGCGGCCAGGCACTGCACCATCAGTAATACCGAGGTGGCCCCGGGATCCTGGTGGCCGATACTCCGTTCCCCCAGGTAGCTGGCGCGGCCTTTACGGGCCTGCATGGTGATGGTGGCCTGGGCGGCCTGCCCGGCCACCTGGCAGGCCATCTCCAGCGCGTCGGTTATGGATAAATGCTGCTCGCTGGCGCGGCGTAATGCGTCGGCGACCGGCAGCCAGACATCGCACATGGTTTTATCGCCCGGCTCTGCTTTCCCCCGGCTGACGACCCCGTCAGCCCCTTCGCGGATCATCAGGTAGAGCTCCTCAAGCGACAGGCTCTGGCGGGCCTGGGTGACCTGGGCTGCGCGAATAAAAAAGGTGCCAAACAGCGGGCCGCTGGCACCGCCAACGTTAGAAAGCAGCACCATGCCGGTGTTTTTTAAAATAAAACCGATGTCTTTGTCGGCAATGGAGGGCAGTTTTTCGACCACTTTGCTAAAGCCGCGGCGCATATTCAGGCCGTGGTCCCCATCGCCGATTTCTTTATCCAGACCGGTAAGAAAATCACACTGGGCGGTGAACACCTCGCCACAGCGGTACAGCCAGTCGACAATTTGATTCCTGTTCAGTGACATAGCAGATCTCCTTAGTGACCCCAGTTCAGAGCCGGGGTGTGAACCGGTGCATCCCACAGGGCGAGGGTTTCGTCATCCGCTTTCAGTAGCGTAATGGAGAAGCCGGACATGTCCAGAGAGGTACACCAGGTGCCCACCAGATTGCGGGCAATGGTGATCCCGGCATCCGCGCACAGGGTGTCCAGGCGGTTATAGACCCCGTACAGCTCAGAAAGCGGCGTCGCGCCGAGGTTGTTGACCATCGCTATGACCCGATCGCCCCGCTGTAGCGCCTGTTTTGTCTGGGCCACTTCCTGCCAGTTACCGTGCAGGGGATCCCACTGGCGCAGGGTGCGGCTGTAGTGGCCGTTTTCCAGCAGGGTGGCGAACATGGCGTCTACCGTGTCGTCCAGGGTGGTGAACGGGCGGCGATCAATGCCCGGCTCCCCGTGGATACCGACCCCAAACTCCATTTCGTTATCGCTGAGCTCAAAGGAGGGGTTACCGGCGGCGGGCACCGTGCAGGCGCCAAGGGCGATACCTATCGAGTGGCCCTGGTTGTTCAGGCGGCGGCCCAGTTCGGCGCAGGCTTCAAGGCTGTCGCCACGCTCTGCGGCGGCCCCCACCAGTTTTTCGATGATCACGGTGTTGGCTACCCCCCGGCGCCCGGCGGTGTAGAGGCTGTCTTTCACGGCCACGTCGTCATCCACCACTACGGTGGTCACCTTCACGCCACTTTCGTGCAGCAGCTCGGTGGCGGTTTCGAAGTTCAGCACATCGCCGGTGTAGTTTTTGATTATCAGCAACACCCCTACGCCGCCATCAATGTGCATGGCGCACTCGAACATTTTATCAGGGGTGGGGGAGGTGAAAATTTCCCCCGGGCAGGCACCGCTTAACATACCGGTGCCGATAAACCCGCAGTGCATCGGCTCATGGCCGCTGCCGCCGCCAGACAGCAGGGCCACTTTACCGGCCACCGGGGCATCTGCCCGGGTCACATAGACCGGATCCTGGTGCAGCGTCAGGGTCGGGTGGGCCTTTGCCAGCCCGGCCAGTTGTTCTGTCAGTACATCTTCCACACGGTTAATCAGTTTTTTCATTATGCATACTCCGCTGGAGGTAACGCGGGTGACCGCCACAGGCGGGCCCGGTGTAGGGCACCGGCGGGTGCTGTTTCTCACACCCGGCTGGTAGAGTGATTGTCGCCTGGCGGGGAAAAAAGAAAATCCCCACGGGCGGGCGTTTCATTGCGAAACCAGATGCAGCGAAAATGTTCCATTATGGAACTATTTCGGGCGGGTGTCGGTAAAACTGAGAGGCCGGGCAATATTTTGGCCCGCCAGACAGGCCAGTATGGGGAAGTATAGCGGCCAGCCGGGGGAGATTTTTTTGCTACCGAAGCCGGGAATAACCGCAAACCCGGTTTTTTTACCGGCAGAGAGTGTGAGCGCAACCCGGATCTGGATCGCAATCCTGCCCGTTTATCGCTGCACTGGTTTCATAATGGAACGTCTGCGGCGAATTCGCGTTTCGTTATGGAACGTAACGGAGAAACATTTTTTTGTCCGGCACCCGCTCTAGAGTGGTGTCACTGCGCCGGTGGCGCTTCGCCTCCCGCTGGAGTGGGTTGCAGGCAGGTGTGAGTCATACCCGGCGTTATCATGGAAACGAGTTCAATGTGAGGGTGTAGAGAATGCTACAAGTTATTCAGTCTCCGGCAAAATATCTTCAGGGCCCTGATGCTGCGGCCCAGTTTGGTCAGTATGCCAAAAACCTGGCGGACAGCTTTTTTGTGATTGCCGATGATTTCGTGATGAAACTGGCCGGTGACAAGGTGCTGAACGGCCTGCATGAGAACGGGGTAACCTGCCACGCCGAGCGCTTTAACGGCGAATGCAGCCATGCAGAGATCAACCGCCTGGGGGCGATTCTCAAACAAAAAGGCTGCAAAGGGGTTGTCGGGGTTGGCGGCGGGAAAACCCTCGATACCGCTAAAGCCATTGGCTACTACCAGAAGCTGCCGGTGGTGATCATTCCGACCATCGCCTCTACCGATGCGCCCACCAGCGCCCTGTCTGTTATCTATACCGAATCCGGCGAGTTTGAAGAGTATCTGGTCTACCCGAAAAACCCCGATATGGTGGTGATGGATACGGCGATTATCGCCAAAGCGCCGGTGCGTTTACTGGTTTCCGGCATGGGGGATGCGCTCTCCACCTGGTTTGAGGCGAAAGCCTGCTACGACGCCCGCGCTGTCAGCATGGCCGGTGGTCAGTCTACCGCCGCTGCCCTGAGCCTGGCCCGCCTGTGCTACGACACGCTGCTGGCCGAAGGGGAAAAAGCCCGCCTGGCCGCTGAGGCAGGCGTTGTGACCGTGGCGCTGGAGCGCATTGTGGAAGCCAACACCTACCTGAGCGGTATTGGTTTTGAAAGCAGCGGCCTGGCCGGTGCCCACGCCATCCATAACGGCTTTACCATTCTGGAAGAGTGCCACCACCTCTACCACGGGGAGAAAGTGGCCTTCGGTACGCTGGCACAACTGGTGCTGCAAAACAGCCCGATGGAAGAGATTGAAACCGTGCTCGGTTTCTGCCAGAAAGTGGGCCTGCCGGTGACCCTGGCCCAGATGGGTGTCAAAGACGGTATTGAAGAGAAAATTCTTGCTGTGGCAAAAGCCACTTGCGCCGAAGGGGAAACCATCCACAATATGCCGTTCCCGGTAACACCGGAAAGTGTATATGGCGCCATTCTGACCGCTGATCGCCTCGGCGCCCAGTGGGCGGCGAAGTAATTGCGGTTGCGGGCCGGTTAACCGGCCCTTGCACCCTGGCAGGTAACGCCCCCTGGCTTCGCGCATTCGCGGTGCCGGGGGGTGTTGTTTTTATGGCTGTGCCCTGAGGGGCCAGCGCAATGAGTAAGACAGGTTATGACTATGCAGAATGAGCATACCGGGCAGGCGCTCTCTTCGTTTATTGCCCAGTCCTGGCACCGCTGCGGCAAGATGATGCAGCGTGAAACCTGGAGCACCCCCCATCAGGCCCAGGGGCTGACGTTTCAGTCCATCAGCCGCCGTAAAACCGCGCTGCTGACCATCGGCCAGGCGGCCCTGGAGGATGCCTGGGAATATATGGACGGCCGTGAGTGCGTGTTGCTTATTCTGGATGAGTCTGCCTGTGTGCTGAGCCGTTGCGGGCACCCGGATATTCTGGCGCAGCTGGATACGCTGGGGTTCCAGGCCGGTAGCTATTGTGCTGAGAGTATTATTGGCACCTGTGCGCTTTCGCTGGCATCTATGGTGGGCCAGCCGATCCGGACCCGGGGGGATCAGCATTTTAAGCAGGCGCTGTTTCCGTGGGCGTTTTGCTCCACGCCGGTATTTGATAACCATGGCCGCCTGTTTGGCTCCATTGCCCTGTGCTGCTATGCGGAGCAATCCGGGGTGGCGGATCTCTCATTAACCCTGGCGATGGCCCGGGAAGTGGGGAACTCCCTGCTGACGGATAGCCTGCTGGCGGAGTCTAACCGCCACCTTAACCAGATGTACGGCCTGCTGGAGAGTATGGACGACGGGGTGATGGCCTGGAATGAGCAGGGCACACTGCAGTTTCTGAACCCCCAGGCGGCAACATTACTGCACCTGGATGCCCAGGCCTGCCAGGGGAAAAATATCAGCGATCTGGTCACGCTGCCTGCCCTGCTGCGCCGGGCCATTAAGCACGCCAGGCCGCTCAGCCACGCGGAGGTGACCTTTGAAAGCCAGCACCAGTTTGTGGATGCGGTGATCACCCTGAAACCGATTGTTGAAGCCCAGGGCACCAGTTTTATTCTGTTATTGCACCCGGTAGAGCAGATGCGCCAGCTGATGACCAGCCAGCTGGGTAAGGTGAGCCACACCTTCGCCCAGATGGCGGCAGACGACGCAGAAACCCGCCGGCTTATCCATTTTGGCCGCCAGGCCGCCCGGGGCAGCTTCCCGGTGCTGATGCGCGGGGAAGAGGGGGTCGGCAAGGAGCTGATTGCCCAGGCCATTCATAATGAGAGCACCCGCGCCGCAGGCCCGTTTATCGCCGTGAACTGCCAGCTGTATGCGGACAACGCCCTGGGGGTGGACTTTATGGGCAGCGCCGCCACCGAAGAGGAAAACGGCCGCCTGAGCCGCCTGGAGCTGGCCAGCGGCGGCACCCTGTTCCTGGAGAAGATTGAATACCTGGCGCCGGAGCTACAGTCTGTGCTGTTGCAGGTTATCAAGCAGGGGGTGGTGACCCGGCTGGATGCGCGCCGCCTGATCCCGGTAGACGTGAAAGTTATCGCCACCACCACGACCGATCTCGGTAACCTGGTGGAACAGAACCGCTTCAGCCGCCAGCTGTATTATGCGCTGCACTCCTTTGAGATCAGTATTCCGCCCCTGCGCGAGCGCCGGAACAGCATCCCGTCGCTGGTGCACAGCCGGTTGCGCACCCTGGAGCGGCGCTTCTCTTCGCGCCTGAAGGTGGATGACGATGCCCTGGCGCATCTGGTGGCCTACTCCTGGCCGGGTAATGATTTTGAGCTCAACAGCATTGTGGAGAATATTGCCATCAGCAGTGAGCACGGCCATATCCGGCTGAGCAATCTGCCCGGCTGGCTGTTCAGTGAGCACCCGGGAATGCCGGGCAACACGGCCATGATGCCCGCCAGCATGAGTTTCTCCGCCATGGAAAAAGAGGCGATCATCCACGCCGCCAGGGTCACCTGCGGCCGGGTGCAGGAGATGTCCCACCTGCTGGATATCGGCCGCACCACCCTGTGGCGTAAAATGAAGCAGTTTGATATTGATGTCAGCCAGTTCAGGCGTCGCCACCAGGAGTAGTGGCCTGCTCTTCCGGGGGGCACTCTTCTACCCGGGCCATGGCGAACAGGGCGTCTGACAGGCGGTTAATGTAGCTTTTCAGGGGAGCGCGCAGCGGCGTGGTGTTGTCCATCGCCACCAGGATGCGCTCTATCTGGCGGGTCTGGGTGCGCGCCACGTGCAACTGGGCCGAGGCAAGATTCTTCCCGGGGATCACAAAGGCTTTCAGCGGGCCGGTTGCCGCCATGTTATGGTCGATCTCCTGCTCCAGCCGGGTGATATCCTCCTGCCCGATAAGACGGTCCAGGCGGGTGAGACCGCGTGGGTCACTGGCCAGCTCCGCCCCCACCACAAACAGCTCCTCCTGAATGCGCCGCAGCGTCTCCCGCAGGGCCGGGTTATAGCTGGTGGCGTAACACACCCCCAGCAGGGAAATCAGCGTATCGACCTGGCCGTAAGCCTCGACCCGGATATCGTCTTTATGGATCCGGCTGCCGCCAAACAGGGCGGTGGAGCCCGCGTCGCCGGTGCGGGTGTAGATGCGGTACATGGTTATTCAGCCTCGCTAAACGGGATAACTTTCACCAGCTGACCGGCATTCGCGCCGATATTGCGCAGTTGCGCGCGGCTGCTGGCCGGGGGGCAGTGGCGCAGGGGGCGGTCTGCCGGGTACTGGGCGTGGGTGAGGACCACCTCGCCGCTGGCGGCAATACCCAGCCCGGTGCGCAGCGCCGAGTGGGCCGCCGCCTGGCGGGCCAGGGCCAGGGCGTTGTCCTGGCCGGAACAGGGCAGGGCGCGCCAGGGCACCCCCTGCTCTTCAAGGCCGAGGCAAATCTGGCGCAGGGGCTCGCCTGCTTCCTGGTCGGGGTGATAACACACATGTACCGCGGGGGATGAGGAAACGCCGGGGTTTTGCATAGAAGCTCTCCACACCTGAAGAAAAAGCGGGCCAGATGGCCCGCAGATAACGCAGTGAGGTACTCAGAATGCCTGGCGGAAGATGTCGGCAATCTCTTTTTCGTTCCCTTTACGCGGGTTAGAGAAGGCGTTGCCGTCTTTCAGGGCCATTTCTGCCATGTACGGGAAGTCGGCCTCTTTTACCCCCAGTTCACGCAGGTGCTGCGGGATCCCGACATCTTTAGACAGACGGGCAATGGCGCTGATGGCCAGCTCCGCTGCGTCCATGGTGGAAAGACCGGTGGTGTTTTCCCCCATAAAGGTGGCGATATCGGCAAATTTTTCCGGGTTGGCAATCAGGTTATAGCGGCAGACATGGGGCAGCAGGACCGCGTTCGCCACCCCGTGGGCCATGTCGTACAGGCCGCCCAGCTGGTGAGCCATGGCGTGAACATAGCCCAGGTTGGCGTTGTTAAAGGCCATCCCGGCCAGCAGAGAGGCGCAGGCCATGTTTTCACGGGCTTTGAGGTTGGTCCCCAGGGCGACGGCCTGACGCAGGTTGGTGGCAATCAGTTTGATGGCCTGAATAGCAGAGGCATCGGTAACCGGGTTGGCGTCTTTGGAGATATAGGCCTCTACCGCGTGGGTCAGGGCATCCATACCGGTGGCGGCGGTCAGCCCGGCGGGCTTGCCGATCATCAGCAGCGGATCGTTAATGGAGACGGAAGGCAGGTTGCGCCAGCTGACAATCACAAATTTTACTTTGGTTTTGGTGTTAGTCAGCACGCAGTGGCGGGTGACTTCGCTGGCGGTCCCGGCGGTGGTGTTGACCGCAATAATGGGCGGCAGCGGGTTGGTGAGTGTTTCGATACCGGCATAGCTGTACAGATCACCCGGGTGGGTGGCCGCAATACCAATGCCTTTACCGCAGTCGTGCGGGCTGCCGCCGCCGACGGTGATTATCATATCGCACTGCTCTTTACGGAACATGGCCAGGCCGTCGAGTACGTTGGTGTCTTTCGGGTTCGGCTCGACCCCGTCGAAAATGACCACCTCAATACCGGCGGCTTTCAGGTGCTTCACGGTCTGATCGACAGCACCGTCTTTAATGGCGCGCAGGCCCTTATCGGTCACCAGCAGGGCTTTTTTACCCCCCAGCAGCTGGCAGCGCTGGCCAACAACAGAAACGGCGCCCGGGCCAAAGAAGTTCACATTTGGAACCAGGAAGTCATACATGCGGTCGCTCATAATATATACCCTCGGGATTTTTTCAGTAAATTGTGGTCTATTCTGCATTAAAACAATCAAGCGCCGAGCGGGCTATTTCCATATCCTGCTCTACGGTGCCGCCGCTTACGCCAACGGCACCAATAACCTGACCATTTTCAATAATCGGGAATCCGCCGCCAAAAATAACAATCCGCTGCTGATTAGTAAGCTGTAACCCGTACAGTGACTGCCCTGGCTGCACCACGTCGGTTATTTCGTGGGTGGGCTGTTTCAGGCAGCAGGCGCTCCAGGCTTTGTTAAGAGAAATATCAACACTGGTAACAAAAGCATTATCCATACGTTGTATCAGCAGGGTGTTGGCCCCGCAGTCGACAACGGAAATAACCACCGGAACATTGATTTTTATGGCTTTATCTTCTGCGGCCTGGGCCATTTTTTTTGCCATGGCCAGGCTGATACTGGCGCGGGGAAGACTCTTATTCATAACTGCTCCTGAAATTATCCGCGGACTGTTAACGGGAGTGATGTTAATTTAATAAATATTTAAATTGTGGCTGGTTAACAGACAAAAGTTAAAATAATCATTTAGTGTTATTTTTACTATCTGGAATATGAAGTCAACTGCCTGAAATAACGCCATTGCGTTGCGGGTTACGGCTGCGGCTGCTTATTTTGGTTTTGATATTGCCGGGCGTCACATTTATTTGTCTGGTGGAATTAATGGGTTTCATAATGAAACCTATTCATAAAATAACGTCTCAAAATGGAACTTAATTTATTTAATTTTTTTATTGCGTCTGGCCCTTTATGTTGCCGGTAACTATCGCCCGGTGCGCTGCCGGGCGCGATTTTTTAATCTTACGAGCCAGAGCAAAATGAGACGATCAAAACGATTCGAGGTCCTCGAAAAGCGGCCGGTAAACCAGGATGGCCTGATAGGCGAATGGCCTGAAGAGGGGCTGATAGCCATGGGGAGCCCCTGGGATCCGCCCTCTTCGGTGAAGGTTGAGCAGGGCCGCATTGTGGAGCTGGACGGCAAAGCCCGGGCCGACTTCGACATGATAGACCGGTTTATTGCCGATTATGCGATTAATATCGAGGAAACCGAACACGCCATGGGGCTGGATGCCCTGACCATTGCGCGCATGCTGGTGGATATTAACGTCAGCCGCGCCGAGATCATTAAAGTGACCACCGCCATCACCCCGGCCAAAGCTGTGGAGGTGATGTCCCATATGAACGTGGTGGAGATGATGATGGCGCTGCAGAAAATGCGCGCCCGGCGTACCCCCTCCAACCAGTGCCATGTCACCAACCTTAAAGATAACCCGGTACAGATTGCCGCCGATGCGGCCGAAGCCGGGATCCGTGGCTTTTCCGAGCAGGAAACGACGGTGGGGATCGCCCGCTACGCGCCGTTTAATGCCCTGGCGCTGCTGATTGGCTCACAGTCTGGCCGCCCCGGGGTGCTGACCCAGTGTTCCGTGGAAGAGGCCACCGAGCTTGAACTGGGGATGCGCGGCTTTACCAGCTATGCGGAGACCGTCTCCGTGTACGGTACTGAAGCGGTATTTACCGATGGCGACGACACCCCCTGGTCGAAGGCGTTTCTCGCCTCGGCATATGCTTCCCGCGGGCTGAAGATGCGCTACACCTCGGGCACCGGATCCGAAGCGCTGATGGGGTATGCAGAGAGCAAATCCATGCTCTACCTGGAGTCGCGCTGTATTTTCATCACCAAAGGGGCCGGGGTACAGGGGCTGCAAAACGGGGCGGTGAGCTGCATCGGGATGACCGGGGCGGTGCCTTCCGGGATCCGCGCGGTGCTGGCTGAAAACCTGATTGCCTCCATGCTCGATCTGGAAGTGGCTTCCGCCAATGACCAGACTTTCTCCCACTCCGATATTCGCCGTACCGCCCGCACCCTGATGCAGATGCTGCCGGGTACGGATTTTATCTTCTCCGGCTACAGTGCGGTGCCGAACTACGACAACATGTTCGCCGGCTCCAACTTCGATGCGGAAGACTTCGACGATTACAACATTCTGCAGCGGGATCTGATGGTGGATGGCGGGCTGCGCCCGGTTTCAGAAGAAGAGACCATTGCCATTCGCAACAAGGCCGCCCGGGCGGTACAGGCGGTATTCCGCGAGCTGGGGCTCCCGCCGGTGACCGACGAAGAGGTCACCGCCGCCACCTATGCCCACGGCAGCAAAGATATGCCGCCGCGCAATGTGGTTGAGGATCTGAGCGCCGTTGAAGAGATGATGAAGCGCAACATCACCGGGCTGGATATTGTCCGGGCGCTGAGCGTGAACGGCTTTGACGATGTGGCGAACAATATCCTCAATATGCTGCGCCAGCGGGTTACCGGCGACTATCTGCAAACTTCCGCGATCCTGGATCGTGAGTTTGAAGTGGTGAGCGCGGTGAACGATATCAATGACTACCAGGGGCCGGGCACCGGTTACCGTATCTCCCCGCAGCGCTGGGAAGAGATCAAAAATATCGCCACGGTTATCCAGCCGGACAGCATCGAATAAGCGGGGAGCAGCACAATGGAAACAACACAGAAAAAGGCCCCGGTTTTCACCCTTAATCTGGTGGAAAGCGGGGTGGCAAAACCCGGTGAGCGCAGCGATGAAGTGGTGATCGGCGTGGGCCCGGCGTTTTGTTATGGAGGGAATCATTTGATACTACCGGGAATAAGCAGGAATAAGTGGGAATAGGCGGGAATGCTGGATCCGATGGTCTGGACGATTTGATACTGGATCTGATGAAAGGACTACAACTTGAAATCTATTGATACCAGTCAGAAACCGAATTCAAACGTCCAAAATCAGATTTAAACAATGTTCAAAACTTGAACGTAGGGCTAGACAACCCTACCATACCAAACTACTTTTCCGACAATATCAAAATCACTAGGAACATCATTGAGATTGATGGAGAACGGCTCATAAGCTGGATTAGTGCTAGTGATTCGCAAAAGCGATCCAGGTAATCTTTGAACTCGTTTAACGATTAGCTGGCCGTCAATACGCAAAACATAAATCCCCTCTCTTGGCTCTTTATCTGCATGATTTATAAGTATTATATCTTTATCGTTCAGAACTCCTTCCATAGAATCACCGTAAACACTGATTACTGAGAGTTGGGCAGGATCTGCTTTGAGATGATTAGTCACCCAGAAGCGACGAAACGAAACCGTAAACATGGGGGTTTCGTCATCATTCCATGAGCCATAACCGGCAGACGCGCATACGTTGTACCTAGGAACAAAGACAAACTCCTCAAGATCTACATTATTTCCTTTTACATCAGTTACAGTAGCGCCGACTACATCCCCTTGAACTAAAGCTGGTAGCTTAGATTCAACCAAATCGCCCCCAGTGGAAAGCCACTCAACAGATACGCCCCCAGCTTTAGCCAAGGCTATGAGGATGGGAAGCGTAGGATATCCGCCCTCCAAAAGTCTATTCAGTCCTGATGGTGAAATACCAGCGGCTACTGCAAAGGCATTGTTGCTTTTGAATTTCTTAAGCAACGCACGCAAACGAGAGTGAAAACCTTCGCATCCGAGTTTATTTTCATGTTCGGGACGTTCTAAAGACATATTAACACCTCATCCGAGTTGACTTTTAAGTCATTGTTTTTAATGTGATAAATTAAAATTACACGCAAAAGAGAAAGATGATTAACTCGGATGCTTTAAATAATCACCTCATCCGAGTTGATTTCTTTAGCGTTTGCGAATAGTCTTTGTTCATGATTTCAATAAATGAGCAAAAGCCATGAATAAAAAAAATCAGCAAGTACCCCTAGACTGGCATCGTGCTGACATTGTTGCGGCACTGCATAAACGTGGCTGGTCTCTTCGCGGCCTTTCTGTACACCACGGGTACAAGACCCCTACAGCCTTAAACAACGCACTCGATCGTAAGTGGCCTAAAGGGCAGAAAATAATCGCAGATGCGATAGGCATTCCACCTGAAGAAATTTGGCCAAGTCGATATGGCAGCGATTTTACTCACTCTTTTGCTCATGTACACAAGTAATTAGTGTAAACGGAGTTTACTTATGAGCATGAAATCTCATTTTAGCGCTGAAGACTTAGCTCAAATGCATTTACCTGGGTTACCAACGACATCCAGAAATATACGTGAACGAGCCAAAAAAGAGGGCTGGGTCTCTCAAAAGCGCCGGGGTATGGGCGGGGGGTACGTTTACAAACTAGACAGTCTTCCTTTAGAGGCGCAAGAGGCTATCCGCCTTAATCAGATTAAAGAACTGATGAACGGTTCACCGAAAGAGCTGCCTGTCGCTCCTGTTACCGCATCGGCTACGCCACGCGTCAAAGGCTCCGAGGAAAGCAAAATCTCGGTGTACCGCAAATGCCCGGCTCTGATGGAGCAGAAGCTGAACTGCCTGACGGCGGTACAGCGTCAGACTGCTGATGCACGTATGGCACTCGTTGTCGAAGTTCTTCGCCTCGGCGAACTGCCTGGGTATAGCCGTGCGAAGGCTATCCGCGAAATCGTGCGTCAGGCGCAGACTGGTGAATTACCCCAGCGCCTGGCGGATGCCGTCTCAATGGCGAATGCCAAGAAAGGCGCATCGCGGTCGCTGAGCGAAATATCGCTTAAGCGCTGGGTTGCTGATTTTAATAAGACGCGTTCTGCCGCTGAGCGACTTCTGCTGCTGGCCCCAGGCAAGCGGCAGGTGGTCAAGCCGGAGGAAATTAAGTGGTTGCCGGAGTTCCTGAGTTTTTACCGCCGCCCGGACGGGCGCGGTATTCAGGAAGCCTACGATGATTTTTCTGTGGGCTGGGCTGAGCGTTACCAGGATGACGCCATGATGGCCGCAGCGATCCCCTCTTACGACCAGGTGTGCTACGCCATGAACAAGCTGCCTGTTGTTGTGAAGCAAAAAGGCCGAATCACCGGCAGCGAGTTCCGCCAGTATGAGGGCTTTGTCCGCCGTGACTGGGAGTCCCTGCCGGTTAATTACGTCTGGATTGGTGACGGCCACGGCATGAAGATGAAGGTGGCTCACCCCGACCACGGCAACCCGTTCTCGCCGGAGGTGACATTTATTCTGGACGGCAGCTGCCGTTATATCGTCGGCTGGAGCCTGGCGCTGTCTGAAAGCGTAATTGCGGTCGCTGACGCCCTGCGCCACGGTATTAAAAACCACGGCAAGCCTTTTCTGTACTACTCGGATAACGGCGGCGGTGAGACCAACAATACCTTTGATGCTGAGTTAACCGGTATCCTTCCCCGCCTCGGTATCGATCACCGGCTGGGTATTCCGGAGAATCCGCAGGGGCGTGGCATCATCGAACGCCTTAACCGCTCTCTGGCCATGCGCATATCGCGCCAGTTTGCCACCTACTACGGCACCGGCGCAGACCGCAGCACCGTTCGTAAGATGACGAAAAGCCTGGCATCGGCAACTAACGCCGCGAATAAAGGCAAAGAGCTGACGGCAAAGCAGCAGGCGACTCTGCGCGATCTGCCGTCCTGGGAATCGCTGATTCAGCACATTGAGGCCGGGGTGGAGTGGTACAACAACCGCCCGCACGAGTCTCTGCCGCTGCGCAGCGACGGCGAGCACTTCACTCCCGCACAGTTCCGCCGCTATAAGCTGGAAACCGAGAAGACCGAAATCGAGTGGCTGTCGGAGCTGGAGCTGCGCGAAATGTTCATGCCGCAGATAGAGCGTACCGTTAACCGCTGCGAGGTACGTCTGTTCAATAACCTGTATTACTCAGCCGAGCTCAACAACGAGCACGGTAATAAAGTGCTCGTTAATTACGATATACACGATGCAAACAAAGTTGTTATTCGTCGCATGGATGGTTCCTTTATTTGTGAGGCTATCTGGGACGGTAATAAACAGCAGGCATTCCCGGTCACGGCCGAGTATCACCAGCGCCAGCAGCGCATCAAGGGGATGCGTGCACGCGGTGAGGAGAAGGTCCGCCTGGCGGAGGCAGAGAACGTCCAGACGCTGCCAGCCCCGGCAGAGCAGGAGTTGCTGCGCGGGAATGTCTATCGCCCGCAGCGCGGAGCTACGCCGATGGCCCTGGCTGAGCTGGAGGAGGGTGAATACAGCGAGGATGAATATCTGAATAACTCGCTGGATATTCTGGAATCAAATAAACGTAAAAACGCTATTTAAACGCGATTTAATGTAATTCAAAAAAAACGGAGTGAATTATGTCTGATGTGAATATTTCTGATATTCGCGAGGTTCTGCGCAACCTCGTTGACGGTGGCCGCTGGACTTTTGCCCAGGTTTCCCGCGAAACCGGTCTCTCAACCGGCGTGGTCTCCAGCTTCATGAATAATAAGTATGCCGGTGATAACGACCGCGTGGAAAAGGCGCTTACTCGCTGGGTCAATAAGCAGCAGTCCGCCGCCGAACTGCCGGAGCCTCCCCGCTTTATTGAGACGCCCACGGTTAAGCAGATCTGGACGGCGTTTCGCTACGCGCATCTGACCGAATGTATCGGCGTGGTATGTGGTAACCCCGGCGTCGGTAAGTCAGAAGCGGCGCGCGAATACCGCCGCAACAACGATAACGTCTGGATGATAACGGTAACTCCGTCCTGCGCCAGTGTGCTTGAGTGCCTGACTGAACTGGCCTATGAGCTGGGGATGAACGATGCACCGCGCCGCAAGGGACCGCTGGCCCGCGCGCTGCGCCGTCGCCTGGATGGTACGCAGGGGCTGGTCATTATCGACGAGGCTGACCACCTCGGGGCAGAAACGCTGGAGGAACTGCGCCTGCTGCAGGAGGCCACGCGCGTCGGGCTGGTGTTGATGGGCAATCACCGCGTCTACAGCAACATGACCGGCGGAAACCGCACCGTCGAGTTCGCCCGCCTGTTCTCCCGTATCGCGAAGCGGGTGGCTATCAATAAGACCAAAAAAGCGGACGTGACCGCGATTGCCGATGCCTGGCATATCACCGGAGAGAAAGAACGCGATTTGCTGCAGCAGATTGCGCAGAAACCCGGTGCGCTGCGCATCCTCAGCCACTCCCTGCGTCTGGCGGCAATGACTGCCCACGGCGCAGGGCATGAGGTCAGCGAGGGCTATATCCGCAAGGCGCTGCGCGATCTGGATCTCGATGTAGATGTCTCAACGTTACTGAGGGGATGACACCATGATTACTGAACGTATTGCCGACCATCTGGGGATGGCCAACGCCGCGCAGGCGTGGCTGCTGGCGCGCGGTAGCCGCGTCACTGACATGCGTGTGTGGATGCGCCGTCCGTGCCTCGAGATTACCTGCCCGCCATCAGAGCTGGTAAATCGCGCCAGCCACCTGATTGAACGCTGCCCGACCGGCACGCGCTCTGTCTGGATGGCCACCATCGCCGGTTGCCATGTGATATGGAGGTAGCTATGACGGCAAAAATCACGGCCTATGCCTGGGCGTCGGGGCTGATTGAGTTTGGTCGTAATTATCCCGAGGGCGCATTGCCTATTGTTACCGGTGATGAAAGCCGCGTCCGGGAGTTAATTGATATTTGGGCCAGGCATTCGCGGACGAATGAACAATTACTGGTTCCTGGAGTACCCGAAGCTGATAACCAGCATGAGGCCTGCTCTGCATTAATTCGCTTTACTGACCTTGTCACTAAAGAATATCTGGAAAAAAGGAGAGGATGATGAATAAGCCCCGTTTCTGGACTACAGCAGATCGTCAGTTCGTCCACGACAACGCCGGTAAGCTGACCGCTCAGCAGATTGCCGCCAGGCTCAACCGCTCATGCCGTGCAGTTCGCGTCAAGGCGACCCGTTGGGGGGTGTCACTGCTGGTAATTCCCTCAGGCGCGCAAGGTGCTCCCACGCGCCGTCAGTGGACGAAAGCTGAACGTCAGTTCGTCCGTGACCATGCAGGTAAGCTGAGCACGCAGGAAATTGCGGACAGGCTTAACCGCTCGCGTCAGTCAGTTTGCGCGCAGGCGCACCGGTGGGGAATATCAATGCTGGTGCAGTCGGCTGACGCGCATGACGCCTGGCTATGCCGTGAGCTTTATAAAGAAGGGCTGACGATCCCCGTTATTGCCGAGAAGATGGAATTAAGCCGTCGCACCGTTTCGGGCATCGTTTATTCAGAAGTTGTTAATTCAGTGAGGGTCGCATGACTACAGCAAATACCATACCGGCAGGATACCGTATTAATGCCCAGGGGCATTATGTGCCAGAGTCGCAGGTTAAGCCGTTAGATAAGCTGCGGGATGATGTCGTCCTACGCATTATTGAAGCCGCTAAAAAGCAGCGTCAGGCTATGGCCGAGTTTAAGCTGCAGGCGATGTCAGAGGTGGCCGACTTTATCGACGTCTCTGCCGCCGAGTATGGCGTGGAGTACGGCGGCACCAAGGGCAACGTCACTCTGGTCAGTTTTGATGGCCGTTACAAGCTGGTTCGCGCTGTCGGTGAACATCGCGTTTTTGATGAGCGCATTCAGGCTGCGAAGACGCTGATTGACACCTGCATCAGCGAATGGTCAGGCGGTGCCGATGAAAAAATCATGGCGCTCGTCGATCATGCCTTCCGGGTCAACAAGCAGGGGAAAATTGATATTAACCAGGTGCTCGGGCTGCGGCAGTTGAACATTGACGATATTAAATGGAATGAGGCAATGGATGCCGTGGCTGATGCCATTCAGGTGACGGGCACAAGTCAGTATCTGCGTCTTTATGAGCGTCAGGCAGATGGCGGATATCAGCAGATATCGCTGGATTTAGCCAAGCTCTGATTATTCGTTAGTTAATTTAAATTTAATTCCGGCGTAGCGCCGTGGGTTCGCTCACGCCGAAATTCAATAAGGACTTATTATGAACGCTAAAAACACCGCTATTTACGACGCGGCATTAACTAAGTGGGGATTTGATTCTCAGGTGCTGGTTTTGGCTGAAGAGTCAAGCGAGCTGTCTGCTGCCTGCTCGCGCTTTATCAATCATAAAACGGACAGCAGCGCGCTGGCTGAGGAAGCGGCTGATGTCGAAATCATGATTGCCCAGCTTCGCCATAACGGCATGGGTCAGATGATTGACCACGAAGTCAGCCGCAAAATGACCCGACTCGCACAGACTGTCGGTGTTGATGTGCAGCCGGTGAATCCCTTCGGACCATCCGTTCAGGGACTGCTTGAAGAGGCGGGAGAGCAGCTCAGCCTGGCAGAAACGCTCTATCTCGATCCGAATACCAGCAACCGCTTTGCGGCGGCGCGCGCAAGAATGGCCGTGAGCCTGCTGATGCAGGCCGCGCAGCGCATGATGCGTGAGCAGCAGTACACCGACCGTTGCCAGAAGGAGGCTAAGGTATGACGCGAACTGATGCTATCCAGCTGATTCATATCGCCAGAAGCCAGCTGGCGCTTGACGACGAAACCTATCGCACGCTGCTGGGGTCAGTCGTTACGGGTAAATCGAGCTGTCGGGACATGACTATCGTCGAGCTGCAGAGCGTTATCAAAGCGCTGGAGGCAAAGGGTTTTAAAAGCAAGCCGCGCTCCAGCGCCAGGCGCCGGATGTCGTCTCCCTCAGCGGTTAGCAAGAAGGTGCGGGCGGTCTGGCGGGCAATGCTCAGCGACGGCTTTATCAGGGACGGCAGTGACGCCGCGCTGGACCGGTACGTGCAACGGCAGACCCGCTTACGCAACGGCGGTGCCGGGGTGGCAACCCTTGAATGGTTGCGGGCTGAGGCAGAAGATAACCTGCTTGAGAGCCTGAAGCAGTGGCACATACGTGAGATGAAAAAGGCACTGCATGCGCACAATCTGCGCCTGCCTGTAAACCCACGCTCCGGTGACGCGTATCGCGATTACGATACCATCTGCTGGGCGTTTTCAGAGGCGGCGAAAGCGTGGAAATAAACGACGATCTCTTTGGTGATGTTCAGGACGACAGCATCCTTGACCACATTGACGATGAGATGGAAAGCTCCCGCTTTCCCTCTCTGCTGGCAGAACTCAACGCCCTGCTGCGTAAGGAGCTGGAGAGGCTTGGGTATGACCCGCGCCATTCGATTGAGCTGGTAGCGGCAATCAGCAGTAAAATCGGCGGGATGCAGGTTTACTTCCCGCGCGGCCAGGTACTGGAACAACTGGTCAGAGATATGCGCATCTGGCGTGATTTTCAGGGGAACAACATTCCGCAGCTGGTTGAGCGCTACCAGGTGACCTACAAAACGGTGTATAAAGCTATCAAACGGATGCGGCGACTTGAACAGCGCAAGTATCAACCTGATTTATTTAGCAAGGACTGAAAAATGAAATTCTCTAACGTAATAATACTTGCAGTTATATTGGGTGGAGGGTATAGCTATTTTTTTCCAAAAAATGCCGCACCTACTCCTAACGAAGTACTTATCACTCAGTTCGATAAGTATGATGTTGTGAAGAGAAGCGAATGGAGAAAAGGTAACATAATTGATGGTGTCCAAATTTACTCCTTTCGCAAGGAATACCCAGCATTTCAGAGTGTGTGGAGTTTAGGGAAGGATGAGGCCGGAGTCATGGTTTTGACTGAAGGTAAGAATCTAAAAATTGAAGCAGCCTTCGCTTTGAATCAGTGTAACCAATTGGCAGGAGCTGTCCTCAACAAAGATAGTAGCCATATTAATGACGCTGTTTTTTCCGTTTTTCAAAAAGCTCTTGGCTCCGAGATGAGTAGTGCTAATGCATTAGATGCATCAGGCGATGTTAGCGGAAGACGATTCGATGTTTCTGCGCGTGTAATTAATTCTGTACTTACTTTTACTTGCGGTATGCAAACTATCTAAACAAGAGCGTTATCCAATGAAGCCGGTAAATCCGGCTTTTTTTTCGCCCGGCATAAATTGAGGAAAGTGTTATCACTTTCCTTGAGGTGCCAATGACCACGCAGCTTTTGTCCCCCGCCTTTCAGCACGCCCTTGATTTTGTTCTTTCTAAAGAGGGCGGCTATGTTAACGATCCTACCGATAATGGTGGTGAAACCAAATACGGTATTTCCGATAAACGTGATGGCCTGGCCGATGGCAGGACCGACGTCGATGGCGACGGTAAGCCCGATACCCGAATTAAAGACCTGACCGAAGAGCAGGCCGGGCAAATTTATTACCGCGACTACTGGTATCCCTCTTATTGCCCTCGCTGGCCGGATGGCATCTCCCTTTTTGTTTTCGATTCTGCTGTTCAGCACGGCGTTAAAAAGGCGATTCAGTTGCTTCAGGCTGCCGTCAGCGTCACTGACGATGGCATCGTCGGCCCGAAAACCATCACAGCTGTCACCAGTGCCGATCCTGAATGGCTTCTGACCCGCTGCTTCCTGCGCCGCGCCCGCTACTACGCCGACATTATCAAGGCCAACCAGGCCCAGGGTAAATATCTCAACGGCTGGTATAACCGACTTGATGAGCTGGCGAATGCCTGTCAGGAGGTTATCGGCGGCCAGGTCTCCGTAACCCGGAGCTGACGATATGGGCAAAGGCTGGGACGGCAGTATGCGTGCGGGGCGGCGCGACCGGCTCCGGCAGGAAGTGCTTCACCGCGTTGCCGGTGGTCCGCCGCCGGTTCCTCTTGACTACACAGGCCACGACGGCACCCACGCCAGCTATTACCGCCGGGGATGGGACTCCGTCGATATCAGAGACATCGTCTGGCAGTGCCAGCGATATAAGGAAAAACATAATGATTAACGCTTTTACTGCCGGGTGGCAGCTGGCACTGCTTCAGGCCCTCCGCTCAGGATGGACGATTATCATCCTGGTTACGGTGTCGCTCTTGCTGTGCTGGTTCTCTGGCCGACATGCGTTTGCGGTCTGGTGGCTGGCGTTCTCCGGTACGTTACTGATCAGTATCAGCGTCGGCCTGGGGAATCTGCCATATCGCCTGTTACAACCGGGTCCCACGACAGGGAGATGGTCAGGGCTAGTGTCATGGGTGGTGTGGGCAATCGGCGCACTGCTGCTGGCAGTTGCGCCGATATTCGCTAACACGCTGCCCGCCATCTTTCTCGGCCCCGCTGGCATGCTTTCCGGCGCGCTGGTTTATCTCTGGGTTTCTCACAGGGAGCCGCTTAAATGGACCCGATAACGTTGTCAACCATCGCATCAGCCCTGCTGAAAGCAGGCCCGTCTCTGGTCCGAACCATCGGTGGCCTCTTTGGTAAGGACACGGCGACGGCTGCAGACTCCGTCGCCAGCATCGTCGAAACCGTCAACAGCGCCATCAACCCCGCCGACCAGCAGCGCGTTCTTGAGCAGAAGCTCGCCCAGCTTCCGCCGGAACAGCTCGTGCAGCTGGAGAGCCTGAAGGTTCAGCTGCAGCAGTTTCAGCTTGAGCGGGATAAGGCACAGCTGGCGGACCAGCAGTCAGCGCAGCATGAGCAGCAGGAGACCATTCGCAACGGCGACAACGCCACGGATGAATATGTCCGCCAGACCCGGCCACTGATGGCCCGCCTCTCTCTTTACAGCAGCATCGCCTACGTGATGCTGATGTCGCTGGGGCAGCAAATCGGAGCCGCCGCCGGGGCGTTCGGGCATCCCTTCACGATGCCGGAGCCGGACTGGGATATTGCCCTGATGCTGGCCACGCCCGCGCTGGGGTATCTGGGGTTCAGGACGCTGGACGGCTTCGCCCGCTACAGCAAATCCAGCAAACACAAGGTGGTGATGCCGAAATGACTAAAGCGTTTGATCGCGCCAGCGACCTTGAAATGGAAGAGCGGGAGCGGCTCTTAAACAAGCATTTAAGGCGCGTTAAAGAGCTGCCGGAAAGTTACGGATTTTGTAACGACTGTGAACAACCAATTCCTGCAGCCCGGCTTCAGGCACTTCCTGATGCAGTGACCTGCGTTACCTGCCAGGCCATCAGAGAGCACAGGAGGAAGCATGGACTGGGAGGTCATTAAGGGTAACTGGGCCATCATCTGGGCGCTGTTTATGTCCGGGGTGAACGTCATTCAGCTGCTGCTGGCCAAAACCTACGTCAAGCGCGAGGAACTGGAGCTGCTGCGCACGCGCCTGCAGGGAATGGAAAGCACCATCGCCGGGCTACCTAACCAAAAAGACCTGCATCAGCTGCAGCTGGAGATGCGCGATTTGCGCGGCGAACTTCGAGAGCTGACACCCTCAATTCGCCAGATATCACGTATCAGCGATCTGCTTCTTGAAAACGAACTTAAGGAAAAATGAGGTGACTATGCGTGACATTCTCGACCAGGACCAGCGCCTGGTCATTCTGCGATCTCTCATCGAGTGTGGCGACAGTGCGAACGAGTCCATTCTGCAGACCTGCCTGCAGACCTATGGGCACCGGGTCTCACGGGACACCGTGCGCACGCATCTGGCCTGGCTGAAAGAGCAAGGGCTTGTGACGCTGACGGACGTATCCGGCTGCTATGTTGCCAGTGTTACCGGTCGTGGCGATGACGTCGCCAGCGGTCTTGCTACGGTTCCGGGGGTTAAAAAGCCCCGCGCGAGGGGGTAGCCATGACTGCAAAAACTATCCCCGATATGCTTATCTCCTGCCGCAAACAGTCTGAGCACCTTCGTCGCCTCGCGCGGCTTGCTCAGCTTCGGGAAGGGGGTGAAATCCTGCTTTCCTCCGACGCCTTATTGCATTCAGCTGTCATCATCGAATCGCTTTGCGCTGCGAGTGAAAAAGCCGTTCAGGATATCGCCCGCATGGACCGCTCCGAAATGCAGCTTATTGTTGAACGCGATGCTGCTGAAGAGACACTCAGCGCTATTTACGAGGCGGTGACAGGCGCAGCACCTGAATGGAGCAATGTTTTTACCTACATGGATGCTATTGACGAAGTTAATGAGTTGATGGCAATACGGGAGAAAACATCGCATGCCCACTGAACAAAAACCGACCCGAGGCCGTCCGTCCAAAATCGACCTGCTGCCTGATGGCGTTCGCGACCAGCTCCATCAGATGCTGCGCGAGAAGCGCCATACCCAGGAAGAGATCCGCGAGGCCATCAACGAGCTTATCGACGGTCACAATCTCCCTGAGGAGATGAAGCTCAGCCGCACCGGGCTGAACCGTTATGCAAGCCGTATGGAGGAGTTCGGCGCCAAAATCCGTGCCTCGCGAGAGATGGCCGAAATCTGGGCTGCTAAGCTCGGCTCTGCCCCAACGTCCGACGTCGGAAAGCTGCTGCTGGAGTTTGTCAAAACCCTCGCCTTTGAGACCTCGATGTCGATGGCCGAAAGCGAGAAGACCGTTGAACCGAAGGCGCTCGGCCAGCTTGCCCTGGTCGCCCAGCGTCTCGAAGCCGCTGCTATGGCCAGCCACAAGCGTGAGAAAGAAATCCGCCAGGCGTTCGCTGAAGAAGCCGCCGCGCAGGCGGAGAAAATTACAAAACAGGCCGGGCTGTCTGCGGAAACCGCCGCTGATATCCGTCGCCAGATTCTGGGGATTGCATGATGACCGGGAGCCTGTCAGCGCAGGAGCAGCTGCGTAACCAGTCGGCGACGGCGATCCTGTCTGGGGAGTTCGATGCAGACCAGGTTCTGCTGCCGTATCAGCGCCGCTGGATAGCCGACACATCCCAGCTCAAAATCGCCGAGAAATCCCGCCGTACCGGACTGACCTGGGCAGAGGCGGCGGATGCTGCCCTGAACGGCTCAATGTCCGCCAGCGCCGGTGGCTGCGACACCTTCTATGTCGGCACCACAAAAGACATGGCGCGCGAGTTTATCGACGCCTGCGCGATGTGGGCCAAAGCCTACGACTGGGCGGCATCCGGTATCGGCGAGGAGGTCCTGCAGGACGAAGACAAGGATATTCTGGTCTATGTCATCCAGTTCGCCAGCGGCTTCAAAATCAAGGCACTGTCCAGTAACCCGTCGAACCTGCGCGGTATGCAGGGCAACGTTATTATCGACGAGTCCGCATTCCAGAAGGACCTGGCCGCAGTGCTCAAGGCAGCTCTGGCGCTCACCATGTGGGGGTCGAAGGTCCGCCTTATCTCGACCCACAACGGCATCGAAAATCTGTTCAACACCATCATCACCGACAGTCGCGCGGGTAAAAAACGCTACTCCGTTCACCGTATTGATATCGAGCTGGCTATCAGCGAGGGCCTCTATCGCCGTATCTGCCAGGTGACCCGGAAAGAATGGTCACCGGCGGCTGAGGCCGAGTGGCTGGCTAACCTGCTCAGCGATACCGCCACCGAAGAAGATGCCCGCGAAGAATACTACTGTGAGCCGAAGAACGGCGGCGGCACCTATCTGGCACGTTCCATTCGCGAGCGCGCGGCGCGCGGTGGCGGCCCCGTTCTGCGCTTCACCGGCACGGCTGACTACAACGCCATGCCTGAGGGAATGCGGGCGCTGGATATGCAGGAGTGGCTTGAGCAGACGGCTCTCCCCGAGCTGAACCGGCTTCCACCGAACCTGCGCCACTGCCTTGGCGAGGACTTCGCGCGGTCGGGCCATCTGACAGTCTTTGCGCCCATGACCGTTAACGACGATACCACCCGCACGGTGCCGTTTCTGGTGGAGCTGGCCAACGTTCCATACAAGCAGCAGGAGCAGGCGCTGTTTTTTATCTGCGACCGGCTCCCGCGACGGGACGGTATCAAGCTCGATGGCCGGGGGAACGGTAACTACCTGGCCGAACAGGCGGCGGAAAAATACGGCGCTGAGGTCGAAGTTGTTATGCCCTCCGTCGGGCATTACCGCGAGAACATGCCCAGATTTAAGGCAGCGTTCGAAGATGACGAACTGGTGCTCCCGAAGCACGAGGACGTAATCGCCGACCTCGGGCAGATTGTGATCCTGCGCGGAGTGCCGGGTATTGATGACCGGGAGACAACCGGCAGCGATGGCCACAAGCGACACGGCGACAGCGCTTATGCGATTTTCCTGGCATTTCTGGCCAGCAAGGAGGACTGCCAGCGCTACGAGCTGCACCGCCTCAACAGTAAACAGCAGCAGCGCCAGAGCGACGGCCACCGCCAGCTGCGCATCACACGTGGACTGAAAAATCAGCGGGGACTACTCTGATGCTAAAAAAACTCACCGGCGCAATCCGCAGTCTGCTTAACCCGGCTACCGACGAGGCCATCACCGTCAACGAGGCTGCAATGACGAAGCCGGAGGCGCGGGCAAGGTGCGCCAGCGTCAGGCAACCGTCCCCCGGCATCAGTGTGGCAAGCACGCTCTCCCCGGCCCGCCTGGCCGGGGTTCTGCGTAACGTGACCGAAGGTAACGCACGCGACTACTTCATCCTGGCCGAGGAGATGGAGGAGCGCGATCTGCACTACGCCAGCGTGCTGCGCACCCGTAAGCTGACCGTGGCCAGCATCACGCCGAGCGTGGAAGCCGCCAGCGACGACGAGCGCGATGTCATGCTCGCAGATGCCGTCCGTAATCTGATGGAGCAGCCGCAAATCCCCGAGCTGCTGTTTGACCTGCTTGACGGCCTGGGCAAGGGCGTGGGCGTCTGTGAAATTCTCTGGAGCACCCGCGACGGCTGGATGCCCTACGATTACGAGTGGGTGGACCCGCGCTTCCTGAAGCCCGACAGCGACACGCTGCGCGAGTTTCGTCTGCTGACCGATGACCAGCCGGTCAACGGCATCCCGCTTTCGCCCGGCAAGTACGTGCTGCACTACCCGCGCCTCAAGTCCGGTTTGCCGCTGCGCAACGGTCTGGCGCGGCTGGTTGCCGTGATGTATATGCTGAAGTCATTCACAGTCCGGGACTGGTGGGCCTTTGCTGAGAAATTCGGCATTCCGATTGTCATCGGCAAGTACGGCGCTAACGCCAGCCAGGAACAGATCCAGACGCTGATAGACGCCATCGCCTCCATCGCCTCCGATGCGGGCTGCGCCATTCCGCAGAGTATGCAGCTGGAGATGCAGGAGACCGCCAGCCGCAACAACGGCGGCGCACTGTTTAAAGAGATGGCCGAGTGGTGCGATGCGCAGACCAGTAAAGCCGTGCTGGGCCAGACCATGACAACCGATGACGGCAGCTCCCGCGCGCAGGCGGACGTTCACGACCGGGTGCGCATGGATATCGCCAAATGGGATGCCCGTCAGCTGGAGAACACGCTCAATGAGTTTCTGGTCAGGCCGTTTATCCAGTTCAACTATGGCCCGCAGGAGCGCTATCCGCTGGTCAGGCTACCTATCAGCGAACCGGAAGATCTGAAGGCGTTTGTCGATGCGCTGATCCCGCTTATCGACCGTGGTCTGCGCGTGCAGGAGTCCGAGGTCCGGGACAAGTTCGGTCTGGCCGAGCCGGAGAAAGACGCGAACGTCCTCGCGCCGGCAAACAGCTTTACAGCCTTCAGCCCGGCCCCGGCGCTCAACCGCGAGCAGCTGGCGCTCAACCGCGCCCAGGACGACGAGATTGACGCGATGGTCAGCGAGGCGCTCAGCGACTGGGAGCAGACCGGGCAGGCATTCACCAGCCCGGTACTGCAGCTGGCGCAAAGCGTCGGGAGCTTCGATGAGTTTCTGTCGCGCCTGCCGGACCTGCAGAAGACGCTGGAGCCGTCCGCGTTCGTCGAGCAGCTGGCGCAACTGAGCTTTAAGGCGCGGGCGCTGGGGGATGCTAACGATGGCTAAGGCACCCGAGATTATCCCGAAGGAGGCGCTGGCCTGGCTGAAGTCAAAAAAGCTGACGCCGGGTTTTGACTACCGCGACGTCTGGCGGCAGGAGCACAGCGCCGGGTTTACCGTGGCGAAAATGACGCAGCTCGACCTGCTCTCTGACGTGAAGGCGCTCGTTGAAGAGGCGATGGCCAGCGGCCAGTCGTTCGCAGAGTTCCGGGGGGTACTGAAGCCCCTGCTGGTGAAGCGAGGTTGGTGGGGGCAGAAGTTGATGGATGACCCGCTGACGGGTGAAACGAAGCCGGTACAGCTGGGTAGCGACCGACGCCTGCGCACCATCTACGATACTAACATGCGCACCGCCCGCAGTGCCGGACAGTGGGATCGCATCCAGCGCACCAGGCGCGCGATGCCCTATCTGCTCTATACGCTGGGGCCGTCCCGTGAGCACCGCGCCGAGCACCTGAAATGGGCGGACCTCTGCCTGCCCGTTGACGATCCGTTCTGGCAGACGCACATCGGCCCCAACGGCTGGGGCTGTAAGTGCGGCGTACGTCAGGTCAGCAAGTATGAGTACGAGCAGCTGCAGAAGAATGGCGTCACACGTAACGTGCAGCAGCTCGACGCCAGCGGCCAGCCAACCGGGCACGTTGTACGTCAGACCGTACCGGTGCGAACCGAGGCCCCGGCGGTTAAACGGGTGAAGTGGCTCAACCGGCGCACCGGCGAAGAGGAGATGGTGCCTGAGGGTATCGACCCAGGCTGGGACTATAATCCGGGAACGGGTCGGGAGGCCGAACTGCAGCGGCAGCTGGCGGCCAAGCAGAAAGCGTTCGACAGTGGTAAGTAAACGAGGCGGTAAAACACCTCAGCGGCGCTCTGAGACTTCAGCGGCTTTTGTGGTACGATGATGCTCTGAAAATTTTTTAAACGCGCCACGGCGTTTTTAAACGGGGTTTAAACGTGGTTCCCCGCTTCGTTTGAGTAGCATCCCTCACCAAACAGATGGAAACCGGTAAATCCGGTTTTATCATCAACTTCGAAGACACTGTCCGTCAGTTACTTTTGACGACGGACAGCACAATGAAAACCACCCAGCCCGAACTTCTGGCCCTCTGCTTTGAGCTGCCCGACATCTCTGATGCCAGCACACCGCTGCCGGAGTGGTTGCCGATGATCCCGGCAGGCGCATTTACCGGGCGCGATGGGCGCTCCTGGGTCAACGCTGACCCGGCCGCCGTCGTTAACGCCTCCTTTCGCTATCCCAAGCTGCCGTTTGATGCGGAGCATTCAACCGAACTGCTGGGTCCGAAGGGCGAAGAGGCTCCGGCGTATGCCTGGGTCGATGCCCTGCGCGTGAATGAAAATGGCAGCATTGACGGCCACATCGAGTGGACGCCCGACGGCGAAGCGCTGGTGCGCGGTAAAAAGTACCGCTATTACAGCCCCGCGTTCTTCAATACCGCCGATGCGCAGGTGACCCGCCTGTCCAGCGTCGGCCTGACCAATAAACCCAACCTGTTTTTACCCGCCCTTAACTCGGAGAGCACCATGACCGTACCTTTGCAGATTGCAACGGCACTGGGTCTTGCTGCCGCCGCGTCAGTTGATGACGCCGTGGCCGCGATCCAGACCATCAAAAGCAGTGAAAAGGTGGCGCTGAACCGCGCCGAACATCCCGACCTGACGAAGTTCATTCCCGTCGAGACCCATCAGCTGGCGCTGAACCGCGCCGAAACGGCAGAGGGTCGGCTTAAGGCGCTTGACGAACAGGCCGCAAAGGACCTGGTCGAGGGGGCCATCACCGGCGGGAAGGTTGCCCCGGCCAACCGTGAAATGTACCTGGCCCTCTGCCGCAGCGAAGAAGGCCGCAAGCAGTTCAGCGACTACATGAAAACCGCGCCGGTGCTCGTCAACTCGGATCCGACCAAGCCGAAAGAGGTTGAGACCCAGGGTGAACTTACTCCGACCGAGCTGGCGATGTGCCGCAGCATGGGACTCACCCAGGAAGAGTACCTCGCCGCTAAACCGAAACAGGAGCAATAACAATGCCGCAACCGTCCGCAGAAATCCTGCATGCGCTCTCCACGTCGCTGAGCGCTGCATTCACCAAGGGACTGGCAGGCGTCACGCCGCAGTACCTGCGCATCGCAACGGTCGTGCCCAGCAGCGCAGCGTCCAATACCTATGGCTGGCTCTCTGAACTGCCTGGCATTAAGGAATGGGTCGGCGAGCGCCAGTTGGTCAGGCTGTCTGAGCAGGGCTACACCATCACTAACAAGACCTGGGAAAGCTCCATTCGGGTCAAGCGTGAAAGTATCGAAGACGACCAGATTGGTCAGTACAGCGTGATTGCGCAGGCGTACGGTAAGCAGGTCTCTGAGTTCCCGGACACCCTGAGCTTCCCGATGCTGGTTGCCGGATTCAGTACGCTGTGCTTCGACGGCCAGAACTTTTTCGACACCGACCATCCTATGGCTGGTGGCACCTACAGCAATATCGTTGGCGACGTGACCACCGATGCCGGTGAACCGTGGTTTCTGATTGATGAAAGCCAGGTACTGAAACCGATCCTGTATCAGGACCGCCGCGCGTTCGACTTCAAGTCGCTTGACGACCTCAACAGCGAGCACACCTTCCTGCAAAACGAGTTCCTGTTTGGCGTGGACGGCCGCTGCAACGTCGGTTTCGGCTTCTGGCAGACCGCCGTCGCCTCACGTGCGCCGTTGAATGCCGCCAACTATGAGGCTGCCGTGAAGGTGCTGCAGGGCATGAAGCGTGACAACGGTCTCCCGCTGGGCATCCGGCCGACGACGCTCGTCGTGGGGCCGAATAACCGGGCACCGGCGAAGCGGGTTATCGACGCCATGCTGGTCGATGGCGGCAACTCCAATATCTACTACAAAGACGTAGATATTGTGGACTCGCCGTTCATCACCACGCCTGCCGCACCGGCACCGTAAGTCAATCCCTGGCCCTTACAGCGGGCTTTAAGCCTGCTGTAACCCACCTTAAAAGAGGATGGAACAGTGAGTGGAACGAAAGAAAAAGCAACGGGTAAGCAAAGCGCTAAAGATAACGCTGGCGCGGTTTCACCGCAGGAAGTGGCACAGGTTAATGCGACTGACCTGCCGGGAGCTGAACTGCCAGGCTCAGTGCCGGGGAATGACGCTGCGCTGGATTCGTCCTCCGCTGGCGTGACCACGGAGCATCCGCTGATGCCGGGCACGGATGACGTTGAAGCGCTTGAGGTGCGCGCGGTCGCCACTCAGGGCTTCTGGCGCTGCGGTCGCTGGTGGCCTCATGAACCGGTCCACGTTTTTGCCAGTGACGATCCCGATGCTGATAACGCGGCAAATGCGCTGGAGGGCGACGTGGTCGCGGAGTGTTTCATCAGTAAGTCTGTTGCTGCACGTCTGAAGTCCGATCCCAATCTGCGGGTATCGGTACTGCAGAAGGACCGGGAGGCTGAGTAAATGGGCATATACGTTACCCGCGATGAGCTGCTGGCTGCGGACGGTTCGCTGGTCTGGAATATGGCGATCGACAAGTCAACTGACCAGCTCGACGAGACGAAGATTGGTGCGGCCATCGACGATGCCGATGCGGAGATCAATTCGTTCCTGTCGAAGCGCTATCAGTTGCCGCTGAACATCACCACCGTTCCGCGCCCGCTGCACCGGGTAGCCGTATCTATTGCCATTTACTGGCTGTCGGAGCGCGACAATCAGATCACCGACCTGATCCAGAAGCGCTACGAAGCCGCCATTCAGACCCTGAAAGAGATGGCGAACGGCACCCGCGACCTCGGCCTGCCCACGGATGAGCCCGCGCCGGAAACCGATAACGGCAGGATGATTGTCGTCTCTGACAACAAGCGCCTGTTCACCCGTAACAACCTCAAGGGCGTTCTCTGATGGGTATCGCGGTCGAGGTCTATGGCGCGGAGAAGCTGGCGCAGATGCGCATGGCCATCGAGAAACTCTCCGACAGTTCGCTGCAGCAGGAACTGCTGGAGAGTATCGGTGCCGTTGTCGAGTCGCAGACCCGCCGCCGCATTACTGATGAGAAAACCTCGCCTGCAGGCGAGCGCTGGGAGGAATGGTCGCCGGGCTACCGCAAAACCCGCAACGGCAATCAGGGCCTGCTGCAGGGCAACGGCGATTTGCTTGACAGCATTCAGTACGTCGTTGAGCGCGGCCACGTCCGCGTCGGTTCGCCGCTCAGCTACAGCGGCGTCCACCAGGACGGGTTCAGCGGCAGCGTTCAGGTCAGCGCCCACAGCCGCCTGGTCCATCAGGCGTTTGGCCGCGCGCTGAAGCATCCCGTCTGGCAGTCCGTGGGAGCGCATAATCGCATGATGAACATTCCGCAGCGCGAGTTCCTCGGGCTGTCCACCGCAAACAGCGAAGAGCTGATGCACGTCATCGGTGACTTCTGGAGTGAGGTTTTACCGTGAGTAACGAACGTCCAACCCTGCTGACCACCGGCTCCACCATCGCCGCCGCCGGGCACATCGTGGAATGGCTGAAGCCGGAACTGCTGCGCGAGCAGAAGCAGCTCTCCCCCGACCGGGTCAGCATCATTGAGCGCCACATCGGCCAGTTCAGCACTCCGGCAGAGGTTAAAACCTATCTGTCAGACCGCGACGGCTGCATCCGTCTGGCGGCGCTTCGCGTGCGCAACGTCAGGGCGAATGCAGGCGGCACCACAGGAGACGTTACCTGGGCAGCATATGTGATGGCCACCGACGCCTGGGGCTATCCGCGCGACGCACGCTGTGAAGTGCTGGTCGGGAAGCTGGTCCGGCGCATCGTGATGCGCGGCTCTGCGGCGGGCATGAAGGCCGAGCGCATGGCCAGCTCCGTCAGCGCGGAGAATATCTACTCCGGTGGCCTTAACGATCTGGGGCTCACGATGTGGGCAGTAACGTGGGAGCAGGAGTTCAAACTGGATGATGAGATTGACCTGTCAACGCTCCCTGAGTTCCTCCGTCTGGGGGCCACGCTGCAGGTCAATGACGGAGCCACCTCCATTGACGGCACGATTAACGTAAGAGAATCCGACTGATGAAAAAGCACATTAAACCCGCCCGCGAGGGCCTGAATGTCCGCAAGCCCGACGGTCTGCATCTGTCACCAGCCGGTGAGACGACGACCGTGACCGCGTTCTGGCTGCGCCGCCAGGCGCAGGGCGATGTTGTTATCACCACCATTCAGCCGGCTACCGAAAACACCCTGGCGGAATCCCGCCCGGCCCGCCTGGTAAAGGAGAAGTAATATGGCTCTCGGCACCATTCCCGATGATATCCGCGTCCCGCTGGTCTACATCGACATTGATAACTCACAGGCGCTGTCCGGGGCACCCGCCCAGTCGCGCAAAATCATCGTCATCGGCCAGCAGAGTGCGACCGGCACTGCTGCCGTTCTGACGCAAAACCGCATTACCAGCGACGGCACTGCAGACCAGCTCTACGGTAAAGGCTCTATGCTCGCCGGGATGCTGAAGACCCTGCGCAAGGCCAATAGCTATACCGAGCTGTGGGCGATGGGCCTGGAAGACCTGACCGCCGGTGCCGCTGCGAAGTCTGAGCTGGCGATCACTGGCCCGGCGACCACCGCCGGTACGCTGGCGCTGCTGGTTAACGGCGTATCCGTCCAGATCGGCGTCAGCGCGGAAGCAACGGCAGAGGCTGTCGCTGCGTCAGTCATAGCCGCCGTCAACAAGCTGCCGGACACCCAGGTCACCGCTGCGCTGAAGGCAGAATCTACTGCGGACGTCACCCTTACGGCGAACTGGAAGGGTGCGACCGCGAACGCGATGGACGTCCGCCTGAACTATTACACCGGCGAACAGACGCCCGCAGGCGTGGAGGTGGCCATTACCGCCTTCGCTGGCGGCACCGGCACGCCAGATATCGCGGCGGTTGTGGCCGCTCTGGGCGATGACTGGTACACCGATATCGTGTTCCCGTTCAACGATACCCAGAGCCTGAACACCATCCGCGATGAGCTGCTGACCCGCTGGGGCCCGCTGAAGATGATTGAGGCGCAGCTCTGGACCGCGTTTCGCGGGACTCACGCCGAAAGTGGTACGTTCGGCGATGCGCGCAACGACTGGCTTATCTCCTGCCTCGGCACCAACATCGCGCCGCAGCCGCACTGGCTGTGGGCCGCATCCTACGGCGGCATCGCGGCATACTACCTGGCCAACGACCCGGCGCGGCCGCTGCAGACGCTGGTCCTGCCCGGCATCCTGCCGCCCGGGAAAACCGTGCGCTGGGACATGCAGGAGCGCAACCTGCTGCTGCACGACGGCATCGCGACCCACTACGTCGATGCGAGCGACAACGTCTGCATCGAGCGTGAGATAACTATGTACCGCGTGAACCAGTTCGGCGACGCCGATACGTCCTACCTCGACGTGCAGTCCCCGGCAACGCTGGGCCGCATCCGCTACGTCATCAAGAACCGCTTCACCAACCGCTATCCGCGCTACAAACTCGCCGGAGACGACGTGCTGGAACTACTGGAACCCGGCCAGCCTGTGATGACGCCGAAGATTGCCCGCGCCGAGCTGCTCGACATCGCGCTGACGGAGCTGATCCCCGCGGGTCTGGTTGAGGACTTTGACGATTACAAGGACACGCTGGAGGTCTATCTCGACGGCAGCGACAAGAACCGCCTGAACTTCATCTGCCATCCGAACCTGGTAAACCAGCTGCGCATTCTGGCCGGTCTCATCCAGTTCAAACTTTAAGGAGTGAACATGAGCATTCTGGGTATGGCGTCCATCCGCATCAACGGGCGCGAGATTAAGACCGAGGGTAAATCTACCCTCAACCCCGGCGGCTACGCCCGCACGCAGCACATGGGGGGCGGCAAGGTGTGGGGCAACTCGCGCAAGATGGCCGGTCCCTCGATCCAGATGACCATCGCCGCAGCGCAGGACATGGACGTCATCGAAATCAGTAACTGGGAGGAAGTGACGGTGATGTTTGAGGGCGATAACGGCCTGACCTACATGATGACCGGCTCGGCGACCGACAACCCGGCCACTTTGGATGAAGACGCAGGCACCATCAGCGCCAACTTTATCGGCAAGAAACTGGTGAAGGTGTAAGGCATGGCACAGACGGCAATGACGCTTAAGCACGGCTACATCACCGGCAAAGGCACTGATGACGAGATGTGCCACCGGGTGGTGACTTTCCGGGAGCTGACCTCAAAGGACGTGATTGACGCGCAGCTGGCGGCGGAGCGCGTGGTCATCAGTGACAACGGTAAGGCGGTAGCCTACTGCTCTGAGGTGCTGATGGGGGTTGAGCTACTGCGACGCCAAATTCTGCAGGTCGGTGAGCTTCCCGGCCCTCTCTCCCTCAAGCAGCTGTACGCCTTCCACCCGGAGGACCTGGAAATGCTGACGGCGCGGGCGAGCGACGTCGATGGCCTGCTGACGGAGACGGCTGACCGGGGGCGAGATGATGCCGATGGCGACGGCGCTCAGTAACCTCATCGTCAATCTCTCCCAACGCTTCAGCGTTGACTACCTGCAGCAGATGCCTCTCCGGCACCTGCTGCGCATTACAGAGCAGTTGAGGAAGCAACATGGCAAACCGCCTCACAACTGAAATTCTTATCAATCTGGCGGGGAACCTGACCGCCAAAGCCCGCCAGTACGGTGCCAATATGTCCGAGTTCGCCCGCCGCAATGAGCGGGCGATGAACGTGGTAAAGGCGACGACGGCGGCGGCAGGTCGCGGGCTGGACATGCTGGGTAACCGCTACACCACCATGATTGCCGGTTTTGCGGGTGGTGCGATGTTGAAGAACTTTGCCGAAACGGACCGGCGCATTACGCGTATGGGCCTGGCCGCCGAGAAAAGCCGTAAAGAAATGGCCAATATGTTCGGCGAGATGCAGGACTCAGCAATCAAATTCAGGATTGATGACAGCGATGTGGTCAGTGCCATAGAGAAAATTGGTACGGTTACAGGTGATATTAATTTTGGTCATAAAATCAGAGACGTCATATCTCCGACCATTGCAGCATCTGGCGCAGACGGTGAAAGCATTGGGGCGCTTTTTGCGCAGTTTCAAAAGTTTGGTGTGAATAATGAAAAAGACTCATTAAAAGCCGCAGATACCCTTAACCAGCTTGGTAAAGAAGGTGCGTTCGAGCTGAAGGATATTGCCGAGAGAGGTGTTAAGGCCTTCTCGATGTACGCAGCCGCCGGGGCCACAGGCGTTAAAGCCATTAAAGATGTCGGGGTTGCGCTGGAGACTGCAGTGGATGCAACGGGAGACACGACGACGGGTTCTACTGCCGTCGAGAACCTGATTCGCGATCTGCAGTTACCCAAAGTTGTGAAAGAGCTGCGACGCAATGGCATTAACGTGTTCGGCAAGGATGGAAAAATTCAGTCTCTGCCGTTACTCATGCAACAGATAGCGCAAAAGTCGGGCAATAAAGGCGCTGAAACCCAGAATGCTCGCCTGCTAGGGGCCGGGTTCAATCAGGACAGTATCTTATTGTTGAGCAGCGTGACCTCCGGGAAAGGTGCTGAAAACCTGAAGCGCTATAACGGCGTGGTAGCCGATGGGCAGGGAATCCTGAAGGACGCGGCATATGCTGCCCAGGACTTTACGTCGGCAATGTCAGCCCTGAGCACCACCTGGAAAAAGTTTGCTAACGGCAACCTTGCTGGCCCTGTACAGGAGCTGGCTGATGCCATTAACGCGGTTGACCAAACTACGGTCCAGAACTGGCTGAATGTCGGTAAAAACATAGCTATTGCTGGCGCAGGTATTGTTGCCGCCCGAAAAGTATTTCAGATCGGTAAAGGTGCCTGGGATCTGTTCGGCGGCGGCAAATCCAAAGGCATACCCAAAGGGGTCTCCGATGTGTTTGGCTCAGGCGTAATGCCAGTCTATGTAGTCAATATGGGCGCTGGCCTTGGTGGAGGCCCGGGAGCGCCCGGTACCGGTGGTGCCCCGGGTAAAACAGGTGGTGCACCCATACCCGGTGGCAGTAATACGACTCCAGCTGCCGCCAGTGGCTTCTGGGGAACTATCGGACGTGTTGTTACCGGTGCAGGTATGGTTTATGGACAGACACAACTGGCCGACTGGGGTGCAAAAACACTTTATGAAACCTCTGGTCTTGGGGATGCCGCCAGACAATCACCGACCCGCGACTGGTCAGACAGGGTGGCATCTGATCTTAATCTCACATCCTCACAGGTCTCGCCAAAATCAGTCTGGGCTGAGATCACCGGCTACGTGCAGCAGGCAAACCATGACCTTGAAAATTCAGGCTATCACGATGCAACGCCGTGGGCATCCATGCAGGCACGTAACCAGTCTGGCTGGCCACTTCAGGCTCCGCCACAGCAGCTTCAGGGCAATATAGAAGTCGTGGTAAAAGATGACCGTGTACAGGTCAGCCGTGTAAAGGTCAACACGCCTGGAGTCACCATGAGCGCCCAGTCGGGCATCAGTAATGTGGAGCAGGACTGATGGCTAAAACCCAGTGGGAAGACCTGCGCGATGCTTCGTTCCGGGGCGTTCCCTTTTACTTTCAGGATGTCGAGGGAACCGGTGGCCGTCGGGCAATTCCTCATGCTTATCCCAAAAAAGAAATTGGCTGGACTGAAGACCATGGTGCGGTGCTGACACGGCAGCAAATCAATGCCGTTCTGGTGGGTAGTGATTATCAGGACAAGCTGAACAGCCTGCTGGCCGCACTCAACACACCCGGCCCGGGAGAACTGGTACACCCCTGGTTCGGCGTGCAGACGGTCCAGGCCGGACAGGTATCGCACCACCTGTCTACCGAAGAGGGCGGTATCGCTTACGTTAATTTTGAGGTCTTTGAAGCCGGTGAGCAGTTATTTCCGTCCGGCACTGAAGATACCAGCGCAACGGCACTGAGTGCGGCTGACCAGGTAAAAGAAGCGCTGGCCAGTGGCGACTGGTTTGCGGCTCTGGATGGCATCGGCAGTATGGTGGACACCCTGCTGGAAGACCTCGAAGGGCTGGTCACCAGTCTGCCGACGCTTCCTGACGCAGTGAGTGAATGGATGGACCGTCTCAATCGCTTTAAAGATCTGGCCGGTATCGTGGCCGCGTCTCCCGGTGAAATGATCCGGGACATTACCGATCTCATCAGCGATATGAAAGACCTGGTTTCTGATCCTCCGTTTGCCCTGCGGGTCTATGATCAGCTCCGTGACAAGTGGGACGGAGACCGTGCTGCCCGCTCTGCCAAAAAATCACTGGTGGATAATGTGGCCGTCAACGTGGATACAGGTTTTGCCAGCAGCGTTACCCCTGCATCCACCCCGGATGCCACGGTGGACATGGAGACCAACATTGTGGATTTTCAGCGTCTGGTACTCATTTCAGTGCTGGTTGCACAGGCTGAAACCGTGGTCTCTGCGACCTTTGAGACCAGTGAGGATGCCCTCAGTGCCGGTGACAAACTGGCAGTGCAACTGGGCGACATGGCCGCTGAATCAGTAGAGGCCGGACTGCGCGACCTGTGGCGTACCCTGCGCTCCCTGCGCTATGCGGTGGTTAATGATGTGAAAATTCGCAGCGTTCAGTTGCCGGAGCTGCGGCGCGTCAGCCCGGCCCGCACGGTACCGGTCATGCTTCTGGCTTACCGTGAGACCGGCGATGCTGAAAACCGTGATGAGCTGGTCCTGCGTAACCGGCTGCGTTATCCGGCATTCATTACCCCTTCACAGACAATCGAGATCATCAGTGATGACTGAAGACGTGACCCTGAATGTCAATAAAATGGTCTGGGGCGGCTGGACAGACATGACGATTAACCGCTCGCTGGAGTCCATTGCGGGCGAATTTGATCTGACCATCACTGCCCGCTGGTCAGCGGCGGCACCGCGCTCAATCAAGCCCGGTCAGTCCTGTACGGTATCTGTCGGTAATGACCGTGTTATGACTGGTTATATTGATGACTTTATCCCCAGCTATGACGCGGAGAACGTTTCCCTGCGGGTAATGGGCCGTGACAAGACCGGTGACCTGGTGGACAGCTCTGTTGTGGATAAAGCGGGCCAGTGGAAGGGGCTGAAGCTGGAGCAGCTTGCCAGCACGATCGCGAAGCCCTATGGCATTGAAGTGATTAACGAGACCGACACCGGTGATGCCTTCGGCAGCATTACCCTGGAACAGGGAGAAACCGGCTTTGAACTTCTTGACCGGCTGGCCAAGCAGCGTGGCGTTCTGGTGACCTCTGATGCCTGGGGCCGCCTGATTATTACCCGGGCATCCACACAACGCGCCGGTGTTGCACTGGTTCTGGGTGAGAACATTCTCGCTGCCCGTGGCCGCTTCAGCTGGCGCGAGCGGGCCAGTCAGTACATCGTTAAAGGGTCGTCCAGTGCCGGTGGTTCCACCTGGGATGAACAGCCAGTCAAAGTGGTTGGTGGCCGTCAGATTGTGGTCAGTGATCCGGAGATTACCCGCTATCGTCCGAAGATTCTGGTCAATGAAGACAGTCTGACGGTGGGCGGAGCCAGCGCCCGGGGAGAATGGTACAAGACCCGTATGCTGGGCGAATCAAACACCACTGAGATTACGGTGGCAGGCTGGCGTGAGAACGGCGTCAGTGGTCCCCTGTGGCAGATAAACCGTCTGGTGAAAGTTACGGACGCTATCCAGCAGCTTGATGTGACGTGGCTCATCAAGACAGTTTCCTTTATGGAGGGCGACGGTGGCCGCCTGACTGTACTGACTCTTGTGCCGCCCGACTCTCTGGACATGCCAGCCCAGAAAGCCAAAGGTGGCAGTAAGGGTAAGAAGAAAAAAGCAGCAAGTGTGGAGGCAACATGGGACTGAACCCGGGAAATTTCTCCCGCTCGCTGTCAGCCGTCGGGCGTCGCCTGCGGCTGATGGTGGACCGGGCAGTAGTCCGCATGGTGAAAGACAGTCTGGGGCGACAGAATCTTCAGGTACAGTCACTGGCCGATGAAACCAATGATGATGTTGAACGTTTCCAGAATTATGGTTTTACCAGCTTCCCTCCTGAAGGGGCCGAGGCTATTGTTGTTGCTGTCGGTGGCCGTCGTTCTGGTCTGGTGGCCATTGCCGTCGAAGACAAGTCAGCCCGTCCCCGAAGCGGTGAGTCAGGTGATGTCTGTCTTTATCATCGAGAAGGGCATATTATCCGTCTGAAGAAAGATGGTGTAATCGAAATAACAGGGAAAAAGGTAAATCTGGTCGCTGAAGAATCCTGTGACATTATCGGGAAACAGATAAACGTCACCGGCCCCACCACCTTCAGTGAAGATATTACGGTTAAGGGAAAAAGCTTCCTCAACCATATTCATAAGGATGGCGACGGTGCTGACACAACGAAACCGTTATGACCATCAGAGTAAACTGGCATCTGCCCGCTGGCGGCGATATTGAAATAGAACACAATGGCCTTTCGTATGACGAGGGCCTTGTTTCTTTGGTTTATATCTGCCTGTTTACTGATGCCCGCGCTGATACCAGCGATATTCTTCCTGATGGCACCACAGACCGCCGTGGCTGGGCGGGTAATTCCTTCAGTGATTTTGAATGGGGTTCAAAGCTCTGGCTTATTGATCGTGAAAAGCTGACCGATGAAGTCAGGCTCCGTGCAGAGAATTATGCCCGTCTGGCTCTTCAGCCTTTATTACGTAATGGTTATGCACGCAGTGCTCAGGTAACTGCAACGATCCCTCGCATGTACTGGCTGGGGCTGACCATTATTCTTACCCGTCCTGATAAATCATTGCTGACTGTAGAAATTAAAAAACGATGGGAGGCGACAGAAAATGGCTACATTTGATGTTCCGACTCTGCGCCAGCTTATTCGTACCGGTATTCAGGAACTGGAAATTGAGCTTGACCAGGATTTACCTATTGTCGGTGTTGAACGGGCATTAAATACAGCTTTTAGTGGTGCGTTACGTGACTTATATGATTACCAAACCTGGATTAAAAACCAGATTATCCCGTCTGAGCAGTCTGCTGATGACACTATTATTGATACTGCCCGTTATGAAGGCGTGATCCGCAAGAATCCTTCTTATGCCAGTGGTCCGGTCAGTTTCACCGGCACAAAGCCACTGCCGCTGGATACCGAAATGCAGACGCTGGACGGCGTGCGTTATCATGTCACGGCCACCAGTGATCCGTCATCAGGCAACATCGTGGTGACCGTCCAGGCAGATGATACCGGCATCGGCGGTAATCTTCCGGCCGGAGAGGTGCTGACGCTGATATCCCCGGTTGCCGGGGTCAACAGTGATGGTGTGGTTACCGATGCTGGTATTTCTGGTGGCGCAGACGTTGAGTCTGTCAGTGATCTGCTTACCCGCCTGCTGTACCGCAAACGCAATCCCCCTACAGGCGGTGCGCTGCATGATTATGTCATCTGGGCCACAGAACTCCCGGGCATCAGCAGGGCATGGGCATTTGACTGCTGGCACGGTCTGGGAACGGTAGGACTGGCGTGGGTTTACGATCAGCGTGATGACATTATCCCGACGGGTACAGACCGTGATGCCATGCGGGAATATCTGTTCCGGCATCAGGACCCGGCTACCGGCACTTATGTCGGCAAACCCGGTGGTATTGAGGTATGGCCCATCCCGCTGACACTCAAACCTGTACCTCTCACCATCCGTGTGATCCCTGATACCGCAGCCATCCGCACTGCAACGTTGCTCAGCCTTCAGGCGCTATACCGCTCCCTGTCTCCGGGCGATACATTGTTGTTGTCTGCTATCCGCACGGCCATTGGTTCAGCCACCGGCGTGACTGACTATACGCTGGATTTAACGGCTAACCAGACCAGTGAAAACTATGAACTGCTGACCCTGGGGGCTGTCACATGGCGCATAGTGTAGAGGACTGGCATGACGTTCTTCAGCAACTGATGCCCCGGGGCAAGGCATGGCCGAGAGATCAGACAGCGGCGCTGACATCGCTGTTGCGGGGATTCAGTACACGTCTGCAACTGGCAGAAGCGAACGCGGACAAGCTGATAACAGAAATGCGGCCGGAGACCACGAGTCTGTTACTGGCAGACTGGGAGGACTATCTCGGGCTCCCGGACTGTAATGCCATTCCTGATGGTTTTGATCGCCGCCGTGATGCCGTTGTGGAGAAATATCACCGTAAAGGTGGGCTGGCAACCTGGCAGATTGAGCAGGCAGTGCAGGATGCACTGGGCTTTACCATTGAGGTGACGGAGATCCTTCCTCACCATGTGCTGCGCAATATTATGTATCCGGTTTATTCACACAAATACCGGTATCTGTTACAGGTCACGGTCACCGATATGCCAATGATCCGCTTTCGGAGCATCAGTAACGTTCTGACGCCCCTAATCAGTTATCAGGCTCAGATTCTGGAGTGTTTTCTGCGTCGTTATCGTCTTGCTGGCCACGATTATGATTTTCTTTATGAGGTCTGATTATGTATTACCTGGATAATGATTCCTCTGTTTCCGAATTACCGCCGGTAAAAAATATTTTATTTACTGAACCAAGGTATTTCACTGAAGGCGGTGATGGTATTGCACCAAGTTATCCGGGAGCAGACTGGTTCAATATTATTACAGTGGAAATGATGAATGTGCTGAAACTGGCAAATATCACACCAGTGAAATCACAGATGGATCAGTTTGCGCAGGCCATCCGGCTCTTCTCTTCAGATTACATGCTGCCCCCGGGGATAGCCCTGGCCTGGCCCGGCGCAACGGCACCCACCGGGTTTGCCCTGATGCTGGGGCAGACGTTTGATACGACGGCATATCCCCGTCTGGCTCAGGCATACCCGTCTGGCGTTATTCCGGATATGCGCGGCCAGACTATCAAGTTTCTGCCTGCATCAGGCCGTACGTTGCTTTCTCTGGAGGCAGATGGTGTCAAATCACATTCCCATAGCGGCAGCATTTCCACCACTGACCTGGGTACGGCCACCGCTGCTGATACTGATCTCGGCACAAAACAGACCAGTCAGGATGGCCTGCACAATCACGTCAGTGATTCCCGTTTTAATAAGCTGATGGCCCGCTCCAGTGATATTGATGGCACAAATAACACCGGCGATGTTGACAGTGATAACCCGGAAAGTGAGCACCGGGTCTCGGGGATGAATGACAGCCTGTGGGCAGCATCTGTTATTGCTGATTCAGGACTCCATATGCATACCGTTTATATTGGTCCGCATGCACACTCTGTTTATATAGGACCTCATGGCCATACTGTCACCATCAGCAATTTTGGTAATACAGAAAACACTGTCAAAAATATCGCCTTTAATGCAATTGTGAGGTTAGCGTAATGTCATTTGAATTTTCCGGTGATCCGCAGGCCATATGGCTTTATCAGTATGATGAAAATGGTGTGTATATTGGCTCGGTATTTATGGCTATTCCACCTAATACGGGGTTACCTTCCAGAACCACCCATATTCCCTGTATCCCCCCAGATGGTCAGACAGGGATATTCAGCAATGGTGAATGGCAGTATATTGCTGATGTCCGTGGGACCCCATACTGGGATGAGCACGGCAATGGTTTTGTGATTACCTCCCTTAATGAGTCGGTCCCTGACTGGGGTATCACAGTAAAACCGCCCGTCGCTGATACGGGCTTTGTGCTGTTATATTCCGGCAATGAATGGCAGCAAATTGAAGATAAAACAGGTCAGCCATTCTACGAAAGCGATGGTACAAAACATATCGTCTCAAACTCCTGGTTCACTCTACCTGACAACTGCACGTTCACTGCGCCTCCAGAGGTTAAACCAACGTTCGTCACCCGCTGGACCGGTACAGAGTGGATCTACATCAAGGATATGCGCGGATTGACTGTCTGGAATACTACAGATAAAGCGCCACTGACGATTAGTGAACTGGGCCCAGTTCCTGATGGTTATACGCAACTTGTTCCTGGAGAATTTGATCAATGGGATGGTAATACATGGGTAAAGGATATCTCTGCTGAATCTGAATATAAGCAAGCCCAGGCAGAGCAACATAAAGCCAGTCTGTTGACTGAGGCTTCTCAGCAAATCGCGGTACTTTCGTATGCAGTGGACAGTGGCCAGGCGACTGAAGAAGAATCCGCACGACTGGCCCGGTGGCAGGTATATCGCCTGGCAGTAAATCGTACTGATACCACGCTCAATGATATTACCTGGCCCGAGAAGCCATAAGGAGCTGTCATGTACCATCTCGACAACACCAGCGGCGTCCCGGAGATGCCCGAACCTAAAGAACAACAGTCAATCACCCCGCGCTGGTTTGGTGAAAGCCAGGAGCAAGGCGGTATAAGCTGGCCAGGAGCTGACTGGTTTAATGTTGTGCAGGCAGAGTTACTAAATTTGCTGGCCGCAGCGAATATCCAGCCTGATAAAAAATCATATGACCAACTCAGTAAAGCTATACCTAAATTAGGTGATGCTAAATTGAGAACAGATCTCAAAAGTAATAAGCCTGGCGATGGATTATCACTTGCTGCTTTGATACAGGGTGGAACGGGACAGGATGCAATTAATTACGTTACACCATTTATGTATGGCGGGATTGGCAACAGCCCCAGCACAGACAATACAGCTGCTGTGATAGGGGCGATTACTGTTGCTCTGAATTTTGGGTTTGGGATAGATTTGACTGGCGGTCCATGGCGCATAACCCGCACGATTGACTTTACTAATGTCAGAAAAATCAGAACCGACTGGACTGGTCGTTTACTTGTGAATCCTGCAAACTTCACAGCTTTGCACAGTGCAAATTTTGTAGTGACGCTTGGCAATCCGGATACGGCTTTTCGTGAAGATCGGTGTATTTACACCTGTATAGATGGCTGTTTTGCAGTTGTATCTGACAGTCGGGCAACGGAATTAAATGGTATTTTTATAAAGGGACAACTGTTGTCTATAGATTCGCTACGGGTTATCGGTTTTAACGGCTCCGGAATTTATATGGGAGCAGTCTGGGATAGTGCTTTTAAATCAATATCTGTGGAGCTTTCAGGGAATCAGTCCTTGCATGCAATAGCAATTTCGCCTTTTGGCGATACATCTAACTGCCTACATATTGGGAGGATTCAATGCGAACAGGCATACCATAAGCAATTGTATATAAATGCAATTCGTTCAGAATTTCATACTATCCATGCCGAGCGTGCATATATAACTACACTAGATGACGGTGCCACAGGATTACCTTCAGCTCTGAATTATCAAAATAGCTATTTTTTACTCAGTAATTCAGCAATTTATCAGATGATAATAGATGCTGCATCTTCAACTTCAATTGGGACAGTCACAACGGCAATGTCAGTCACACTTAACCTCTATGCCAGTGTTGTCTGTGCCGCCAATATCGGAGGGGCGGTATCGGCCACTTATGGTAATTACTCTGAGATTATTGGTTCTTTTTTTGTCAAATATTACAATCGTGGGTACCCGGTGAAGCTTTCATCTTGTCGTTTTACGACCTCCGATAATTCATGTGTTGTTGATATAGCAAACTGCCATCTCGTCAATTGCGAGATAGATACTCTACTTCCATATTATGGCTGTGATTACCTTCATGTTACGGATTGCATTATCATGAATGACTATAGCTGTACAAGAACTGATATATCCGGTGTCTTGTTCGACCACACTACGTTTAAAAAAAATGTAGGAAGTACTGGTCCTACAGAAACGAGTCGTCCGACAAAATTGAGGGACTGTGAAATTATGGGGCAACTGACAGGTGCATTCCAGCACAGACTTCTTGTTGAAGGTGGATACTGCGCTTCAGTCAATCTGCTGAGCAGGGCCTATGTCCGTCTCAGTAATGTACGAGGAGGTACTTTTAGTGCTGTTGGTGATAGAGCATACATTACAATTGGTTGTGAATTCAACAGCATAATGTCTTGGGGGGTTCCTGATTTTGGTAATTATAAAGTTTCAGTAAGGACTCAACGCATGGGGGCGTTTGCTGCCGGGATGGGGCTGGAATACATCAATACGGTGGATGGCGGGGCATCATTTAAAGCGATATTAACAGCGTCGTGAGGCGATTATGAACTTTAAGTATTCTGAAACCAGCTCAGGATGGGTAATTAAGTCGGGCTTTGAACCTGTCGGTGGACGTTATGATACCAAAGAGTCGGCAGTACTGGCCTTAAATCTCCTTACCCGGGGTGAAATGGATCAACTTTGGATGGGGATTTGTGGCCATCTGGAACCTGGCTTTGATGATAGCGTAGTCATATCAGCCAATGATATTCAGAACTTTATTCAGGAGAGAGAAGCAATTTCTCCAGATAACCTCTGAATTTGATATCAAATGTTTTTTTGTTGACCAGAATTGAATGGTATCTATTTTTTTTCAAAATGGTATCAAAAAAATTCCGGCGCTATAGTTTGATAAATATCAGCATAAAACCCTGATAGACATGCCCCATAAAGCGATAATCAAAGAGCTGGTGGCCGGGGTGGAAGAAGAGGGGTTGCACGCCCGGGTGGTGCGTATCCTGCGCACGTCGGACGTGTCATTTATGGCCTGGGATGCGGCTAACCTCAGCGGCTCTGGCATCGGGATAGGGATCCAGTCCAAAGGGACCACGGTTATCCACCAGCGGGATCTGCTGCCGCTCAGTAACCTGGAGCTGTTCTCCCAGGCGCCGCTGTTAACCCTTGAGACCTATCGCCAGATTGGCAAAAACGCCGCCCGCTATGCGCGCAAAGAGTCCCCCTCGCCGGTGCCGGTGGTTAACGACCAGATGGTGCGCCCGAAGTTTATGGCTAAAGCGGCCCTGTTCCACATTAAAGAGACCAAACATGTGGTGGCGGATGCCAAACCCGCCACCCTGAATATCGAGATTACCCGGGAGGAAGCATGACCACGACCAAGATGAGTGCGGCGGATTACCCGCTGGCGAGCCGCTGCCCGGAGCGCATCCAGACCCCGACCGGGAAACCCCTGACCGACATCACCCTTGAGAATGTCCTCGCCGGGAAGGTGGGGCCACAGGATGTGCGTATCTCCCGGGAGACCCTGGAGTACCAGGCGCAAATTGCCGAGCAGATGCACCGCCACGCCATTGCCCGCAACCTGCGCCGGGCCGGGGAGCTGATTGCCATTCCCGATGCGCGGATCCTCGAAATTTATAATGCGCTGCGCCCGTACCGCTCAAGTGTGGAAGAGCTGCTGGCCATTGCCGATGAGCTGGAAACCCGGTATCAGGCCACGGTAAACGCCGCCTTTATCCGCGAAGCGGCAGAGGTCTATCGCCAGCGCGATAAACTGCGCAAAGAAGCATAAGGGCCGCCGTTATGACGCTGATTGCGGGCATTGATATTGGTAACGCCACCACCGAGGTGGCGCTGGCCCAGGAGAGCCCCGGCGGGCTGGAGTTTCTGACCAGCGGCATTGTGCCAACCACCGGCACCAAAGGCACCCTGGACAATATTAGCGGGGTGCTGGCCGCCCTTAACCAGGCGCTGGCGCGGGCCGGGCGCGAGGCCGAAGATGTGGCCCTGATCCGTCTGAATGAGGCGGCACCGGTTATCGGCGATGTGGCGATGGAGACCATCACCGAGACTATCATCACCGAATCCACCATGATCGGCCATAACCCCCAGACCCCCGGCGGTGAAGGGCTTGGGGTCGGGACCACCATCAGCCTTGCGAACCTTGCCGCCCTTGAACCGGCGCAGTTCGCCAGTGGCTGGATCCCGCTGATTGACCGTCAGGTGGATTTTATGGACGCGGCCTGGCAACTGAACGAGGCACTAAAACGCGGCGTGAATGTGGTGGCGGTGATCCTCCAGCAGGATGACGGGGTGCTTATCAATAACCGCCTGTCGCGCACCCTGCCTATCGTCGATGAAGTCACCCTGATAGACCAGGTCCCGGAAGGGGTGCTGGCGGCGGTGGAGGTGGCTGCCACCGGGCAGGTGATTTCACTGCTTTCTAACCCCTACGGGATTGCCACCTGGTTTAACCTGACCCCGGAAGAGACACGCATGATAGTGCCGGTGGCCAGGGCGCTTATCGGCAACCGTTCTGCGGTGGTGCTGAAGACCCCACAGGGGGATGTGAAATCCCGGGTGATCCCGGCAGGCAAAATAACTGTACGTGGCGAAAAACGCAGCGCGCAGGCGGATGTGGCCTGCGGGGCCGGGGCGATTATGCAGGCGGTGGCGGAGTGCGCGCCGGTGAGTGATATTCGCGGCGAGCCGGGCACCCACGCCGGGGGCATGCTGGAGCGGGTGCGCCAGGTGATGGCCTCCCTGAGCGGCCACGGGGCCCACGAGGTGTTTATCCAGGATCTGCTGGCGGTGGATACGTTTATTCCGCGTAAAGTCCAGGGTGGGCTGGCCGGGGAGTTTTCCATGGAGAACGCTGTCGGGATCGCCGCCATGGTTAAATCTGACCGGCTGCAAATGGAGGTGATCGCCGGTGAGCTGAGCCAGCGCCTGGCAACCCGGGTGGAAGTGGGCGGCGTGGAGGCCAATATGGCGATTAGCGGTGCCCTGACCACACCGGGGAGCGATACGCCGCTGGCGATCCTCGATCTGGGGGCGGGCTCGACCGATGCGGCCACCATCAACCGGGCAGGCCAGGTGAAATCTGTACACCTGGCCGGGGCGGGGAACATGGTCAGCCTGCTTATCAAAACCGAACTGGGGCTCAGTGAGCTGCAACTGGCGGAGGAGATCAAAAAATATCCGCTCGCCAAAGTGGAGAGCCTGTTCAGTATTCGCCATGAAAACGGCGCGGTGGAGTTCTTCCGCGAGCCGCTCAGCCCGGCGGTATTTGCCAAAGTGGTCTACATCAAAGAGGGCACTCTGGTGCCGATTGATAACCAGACCTCGCTGGAAAAGATCCGCCTGGTGCGCCGCCAGGCAAAAGAAAAAGTCTTTGTGACCAACTGCCTGCGTGCGCTGCGCCAGGTCTCGCCCGGTGGTGAAATTCGCGATATTGCGTTTGTGGTGCTGGTGGGGGGCTCTGCGCTGGATTTTGAGATCCCGCAGCTTATCACCGATGCGCTGTCCCACTACGGGGTGGTGGCAGGGCAGGGCAATATTCGCGGTACTGAAGGCCCGCGTAACGCGGTGGCTACCGGTCTGGTATTAGGCATGGCGTAAACATCCCCGCAGTGCGCCCTGTACTGCGGGCTCCGTTAATCATAATTCGCTGAATTATGTATCTGATTTACTCATATGATAATGAGCGCATGACAGTTTTTCCGGGTGTTTTATGGTCGTTTTCTTACTGACTGCTCACCATGCCACCCGGGCTGGCGGCGCGCGTTGCGTTTGTTTGGCGGCAGGAGGATAACCGGTACTGATAAGGAATGCGTGATGAAAAACCGCCTGCTGATGGTGGCTGTGATGGTAAGTTGTTCAGCTACGGCTGAGGTATTACCGCTGTCTGAGGACAGTAAATTTACCCCCCAGGGGAGCGTGACGACGGTCTCTTCCGGAGGGGTGTTACAGCAGGTTGAACAGGGCACGCTCAACGGCGTGTGGTATCGGTTTTCGTTTGCGGATGGCGAGGGGGTGTTCCAGGGGGAAGAGGGGCAAACCGCCGACACAACCGAGGGTAACTGGTTACTGAGCTGCTACCAGGACAATATGACCGATAAACGCAGCTGCTCCGCCAGTAAATATGATCTCACCGTAACCTACTATGACAATGGCGCCAGCAAGGTGGCGCTGGGTAATAACAGTTTTTCCGGCTCGCGGATCTACGCCCGTATTGACGGGGGCGAGGTGATGCAGGGGCTGGGATACGGCTATTTTGCCAGTAACGACAGCAAAACCATCATTAATGCCCTGCTGGAGGGCAAAACGATCCGCACCCGCTGGCAGGAGTGGCCCTACCAGAGCCGGGTGGAAGGGCGGGTGAGCGGCTTCGGCTTTGCGCAGGTGTCGCGCTATATGAAGTGGGTGCTGGCCGGTCAGCCCGCTCCGGGGGGATAACTGAGCACCTGATTCTGCATTGCTATATTCAAATATATAAATATTGCAATGTATCAATGTGAGGCGTACCCTGTATTTCATGATTTGCGGGCATCCTGGCCCGCCTGAGAACCTGTCTATATGGAATACAACATGGAAAACGCTGCACTGTTTACCCCGTTAACCCTCGGGGAGTTTACCCTGAAAAACCGCATTGCCCTCCCGCCGCTGACCCGTTCACGCAGCAGCCAGCCGGGCAATATCGCCAGCGATCTGATGGCGGAATATTATGCCCAGCGCAGCAGCGCCGGGTTTATGGTCAGCGAAGGCACCCAGATAGAGCCCCGTGGTCAGGGCTATGCCTGGACCCCGGGCATCTACACGCCGCAGCAGATTGCCGGCTGGAAAAAAGTGACCGACCGGGTGCATCAGCAGGGCGGGGTTATCTTTGCCCAGCTGTGGCATGTGGGGCGGGTTTCCCACACCTCGCTTCAGCCTGGCGAACAGGCACCGGTGGCACCCTCTGCCATTGCGGCGACCAACGTGAAAGTGTTTATTGAGACCGGGCCAGGCACCGGTGCACTGGCTGAGCCGTCTGCGCCACGCGCCCTGACAACAGACGAAGTGCGGGAGCTGGTCACCCTGTATGCCACCGCTGCCCGTAACGCGATGGCGGCCGGGTTCGACGGGGTGGAGCTGCACGCGGCCAACGGGTATCTGATTAATCAGTTTATGTCGGTGCACACCAACCAGCGCGATGATCTCTACGGCGGCTCGCTGGATAACCGCCTGCGCTTCCTGCGTGAAGTGACCCGGGCGGTGGTTGATGTGGTCGGGAAATCGCGGGTCGGGGTGCGTTTTGCACCGCTGTTTGAAAGCACCGGCGAAGACCGGGTGTATCTGGGGCTGGTGGAGCCGGATCCGTTTACCACTTACATTGAAGCGGCAAAACAGCTTAACCAGCTGGGGATCGCCTATTTATCCATTGCCGAGGCCGACTGGGATAATGCACCGGATCTGCCCCATGCATTTTGCCAGGCGCTGCGCGAAACCTTCCGCGGTGTGCTGATGTATGCCGGGAAATATACTGCAGAGAAAGCAAACCGGATGCTGGACGCCGGGCTCGGGGATCTGTTTGGTTTCGGGCGTACGTTTATTGCCAACCCGGATCTCCCGGCGCGCATTGCCCACAACTGGCCGCTGAACCCGGCCGATCGCAATACGTTATTCGGCGGTGGCGCTGCCGGGTATACGGACTACCCGCAATACAGCGGGAAGTGATCACGGGCGGGCGGCGGTTGTCGCCCGCATTGACTTTTCCTGGCGCTCTCCCTAATGTACAGCCTGATACCACTGCCGTAGCCTGCCGATGCCGCTAAATACTGACGAAATACTGAAAGCTATCTCCAACCCGACCCGCCGGGAAATTCTGCACTGGCTGCGTGATCCTGCCGGGAATTTTGCCGGGTATCCGCATCTGCTGGATCCGCAGCAGGACGGGGTGTGCGCCAGTTTTATTCAGGATAAAACCGCGCTCTCTCAGCCCACGATTTCATCGCACCTCAGTAAACTACAAAAAGCCGGTCTGCTGACCAGTAAAAAGGTCGCCACCTGGACATACTACAAGCGCAATGAGCCGCTGATTGCCCGCTTTCTGGCTGAGCTGGAGCGCGCACTGTAACGCCCCCTTTCTGAATATAGATCTTCAGGGCAATGGCCCTGTTTTTCTGATCATTAAAAACCACGCTAATTAACAATATTGCAAATTAATGTTACGCTTGCGCAATATTATCCCGCCGTATCAGCACACAATAATCTGATTTATCCGGGTTAAAAAATAAACTGCGCGATTCAGGCCCCGGTGACTTGATCACGGGCCATAAAAAGCGCATAGTTCAGTGGCTTTAACTTCATTTTATCCAATTATTAATTCCATATGCCATTATATTATAAAATGCTGGTCTTCTATGCTGTCATGGCGGTTATATTTACTATAATTACCTGGTTTTTGACAAAAGAGACTCTGGCAATCCGGCTACTGGCGGCATTCCTGGTGGGGGCCACCTGGCCTTTCAGCTTTCCGGTCGCATTATTATTTTCGTTATTCTGAAATAAAGCGATATTTCCCGACGCCAGAAGACCCCGGGAAAATAATGGTTTTGTTTATGGTTTATTGCATTTGCGCGGCAAACAGGCGGCCTTTACCGCTGGGAGTATCGAAGTGGTTATGTTTATACAGATACCGGGTGCCTGAATGATCAAGCGTCGGGCATGGCCACTGAATATGACCCATTTTCCCCATTTTTTCGTACGTCACGCCGTAAAATAGCGGGCACAGCTCGCGTATTTCATCCCAGATCTGCCGGGCATTGTCGTAGTGCATCGGGTAGCCCATTTCGGTGGCGAGCAGGCTGATTATCTCCCAGTCCCGTTTCACATTCCCCGCCGGTTTCGTGGCCTGTTCAAAGCGCCGGAAGCCGCGATCCGCGCAGGTCAATACCCCCTCTTGTTCAGCCCGGGACATGGCCGGGAGCAGTACATCCGCCATGGCGGCGGTTTGGGTCATTGCCGTCTCCTGCACCACCAGGAAATCCAGCGCACTGAGCCCCTGGCCGTCCGCTCCGCTGTGAAGGGGGGTGTCACCCATGATGTACCCGGCTTTTATTTTGCCTTCCAGCATCAGGCGGGGCACTTCGGTAATTCGGGGGCCGGGCTGGTCATCCATCTGTTGCGGGTCAATCTGCCAGGCGTGGGCGAATTTGGCGCGAACCGCCGGGTCACTCACGGGCTGGTAGCCGGGGAACTGATCGGGCAGTGCCCCCATATCACAGGCGCCCTGCAGGTTATTCTGGCTGTGCACCGGCCCGACGCCGACGCTTTCCCGCCCCAGGTTCCCGGTCAGCAGGGCGAGGGTGACCAGCCCTTTAACCACATCCAGTGCCTGACCAGACCGGGTGACACCCGTTCCCCACATAATGGTGGCCGAGGGGGCCGCCGCAAAGGTGCGCATGGCCTGGCGAACCCGGGCTGCGGGTAACCCGGTCAGGTGTTCTGTGGCCTCCGGCGCATAGTCTTTTACTATCTCCCGGTAGGCGTCCAGCCCTTCGGTGTAGCGGGTGACGTAGGCTTTGTCGTAGAGCTCCTCTTCCAGCAGTACGTAGCCGAAGGCGTTAACCAGCGCCATGTTACCGCCGTGGCTGAGCGGCAGGTGCAGATCGGCGATGCGCTCGGTTTCAGCGCAGCGCGCATCACAGAGGATAATTCTGGCGCCGTTTTGCCACGCCCGGATAACCCGGCGGGCGACAACCGGGTGGGCGGCGGCACAGTCGTAGCCAAACATCAGCAGACATGTTGAGTTTTCGATGTCGTTAATCGCGTTGCTCATGACCCCGTTGCCCAGCGTGTCCCGGAGCCCGGTCGCTGATGGCCCGTGGCCCGCCCGGGCAGCACAGTCGATGTTATTGGTGCACAGCACGGCGCGGGCAAATTTCTGCATCAGGAAGTGGGTTTCATTGCCGCTCTCCCGGGAGGCGGTGGCCGCCATAATGGCGTGGGGGCCATACTGGTTTTTGATCTCATTCAGCCGCCGGGCGGTGTAGCGAATGGCCTCTTCCCAGGTGACCGGGGTGAATTTGCCGCCTTTTTGGTAGCGGATCATTGGCTGGGTCAGGCGCGGGGCCGGGGTAAGAAAATCCCGGCCATTGTCGGCAACAAGGCTGAGCCTGCACTCCGTACCGCAGTACGGGCAAACACGGGTGATTTTTTTCATCAATAACAGACCTGTTAAAAGTGAAATATAACGATCACGATGTGAGCATATTGTGAACCGGCAGCGTGGCTGCGGCCTGCAAGGTTAAGCATAAACCGTGCCAGAAAAAAGGCCCGTACCGGCGGGGCGGGGGGCGGCCGTGCGCCATGCTGACAGTGACATCGACAGATGTGACGATGACGACGGCGAGAAATTGTGCATTAAGTGGCTGAGATTTAGCAAAAATAGCCAACCGGAATGCGCTTTAGCCCCAGTGGACCATAATAGTGACACACGTGAATACAGGAGGATGCCAGGATGGCAAAAATTAATGTGCACTATGCCAGTTTCCCGTTTTCGGAAATTAATGTGTTTGATGGTGTGCTGAGTATTAAAACCCGTATGTTCCAGCTGCTGGGGGAGACGGTCACCCCGGCGCAGTTCTGCCGACTGGAGGTCGCCTCCGCCGAGCGGGTTAACCAGATTTGCGGTGAGCACGGACGCTCCATAGCCGGGGAGATCCTCACCCATAAACTGGAGGCCCTGGCGGGGAGTATTGTGACCGGGCTGAGCTATGAAACCCTGTTTGCCCTGACCCTGCACGACGGGCGCACCCTGATTGGCACGGTGGAAACCTACGCCTGGTATGAGATGGTTGAAGAGATGGAGCGCCTGGCCGGGGAGCGGGAGAGGGCAGCCCTCAGCAGGGCAGGCAGTGCCGGGCGCAGCCGGAAGTCCGGGGAGTATTCGCGCAATGAAGAAGCCTTTGATGCGCTGGTCCGCCGGGTTAATGCTGCCCGCCATGCGGGCAGCCTCAGTGATCCGGACGGCTTCTGACTGGCGCCGTTATTCACCGCTTCCGGCGTAGATATCAAAGCTGAAATAGCGGGCGGCCAGCTTCTGGTAAGTGCCGTCGGCAAGCAGCGCGCTGATGGCGTCGTTTAACTGCTGGCGCAGCGTGTCGTCACCTTTACGCACCGCAATGGCCGCACCGGCGCCAAATATCAGGGGATCCTGAAGAGGCTCCCCCACAAAATCGAACGCCGCCCCCTGGGGCTGGCGCAGCAGATTGTAGTCCGCCACGACCCCCGCCAGAATCGCCCCGTCCAGACGCCCGGCGACCAGATCGAGGATCACCGCCTGGGAGCCCTGGTAAGGCACCACCGTGATGCCGGATTTCTGGTAGTGTTTGCGGGCCCAGCTCTCCTGGCTTGAGCCCTGCTCAACGCCGATAGTTTTACCGCGCAACTGGGCGGGCTGATTCCCCGGAAGGGTGCCTTTTTTCGCCACCAGGAAGATGGGCGGATTGTATATTTTTTGCGTGAAATCAACCTGTTTCTGGCGCTCTGTGGTGATATTCATCGCTGAGAGGATGGCGTCGAACTTGCGGGCGTTCAGGGCGGGGATAATGCCGTCAAAACTGTTCGGGACCCAGACACAGCGGGTTTTGAGATAGGCGCAAATGGCGTTCCCGAGGTCAATATCAAACCCGACCAGATTCCCCTGGGGATCCCGCGATTCATAGGGGGCAAAACCGGGTTCAACCCCGAAGCGCAGGGGAGGGACATCTGCACTCCGGGCTGTGGCAGACAGCGCCAGCAGTGCCAGCGGTAACAGGTACTTTTTCATAATAACTCCCTGATTATTGGCAATAACGTTCCACCAGACGGACAAAAAATGACGCGCCGGTGGAGATAATATTGTCGTTAAAGTCGTACCCCGGATTGTGGAGCGGCAGGCCCTGCTCACCGTTACCGAGTAGAAAATAGCAGCCCGGGCGTTGCTCCAGCATAAAGGCGAAATCTTCACTGCCGGTGCAGGCGGCTACGGTGTCAGACGGATTGTGGCCAAAGCAGGTTTGCGCCACCTCGCGGGCAAACGCCGTTTCCCGTGGGGGATTGGTCAGCACCGGGTAGCTGTCGTAAACGCTCACCTCACTGCGGGCCCCGTAACTGCGGGCGGTGAGTTCGGCCAGGTCGCGAATGCGCGACAGCAGCAGCGTGCGAATGTCGGGTTTCATGGCGCGCACGGTCAGCTCCAGTACCGCACTCTGTGGGATAACGTTTGAGGCGATACCGGCACTGAGCCTCCCGACGCTGACAATGGCCGTTTCGCCCGGGGGCACATTACGGGAGACGATGCTCTGCAGCCCCATAATCAGCGCCGCGCTGGCAACCACCGGATCCACGGTTTTATCCGGTTGGGCGCCATGCCCGCCGCGCCCGTGCAGGGTGATGCTGACCGTATCGGCAGAGGCCATAAAGTGGCCGGTATAAAAACCAAACTGGCCTGCCGCCAGGCCCGGCATATTGTGCAGGGCGAATACCGCATCGCAGGGAAAGCGCTCAAAGAGCCCTTCGTTAATCATCATGCTGGCGCCGCCGGTGGCCTCTTCGGCGGGCTGGAAAATCAGCTGTACCGTGCCGTTAAACCGGCAGGCCTCTGAGGCGAGATAGCGGGCCGCCGCCAGCAGAATGGTGGTGTGCCCGTCATGGCCGCAGGCGTGCATCTTCCCGGGGGTATGGCTGGCCCAGGGCAGGCCGGTGGTTTCGGTGATGGGCAGGGCGTCCATATCTGCCCGCAGGCCAATGGACTTCCCGCCGCGGCCTTTTGTCAGGGTGCCAACCACACCGGTTCTGGCAAGGCCAGTGGTGACCTGATAGCCCCAGGCGGATAAATAGCGGGCCACCAGCTTGCTGGTTTCATCTTCTTCAAGGCTTAATTCCGGGTGGCGGTGTAAATGATGGCGGATCGCTATCATTTCGTCTTCATAATTTTTAATGGCAGGAATGATGTATTCGCTCATAGGGGCTCTTAATAATTAGCTGACGGCAGAAGCGTGAGGGGAAAAATATAAACGGATATGGCGCTGGCCTGTATCGTAAAAATATCGACTTATCAGCCGCCCGCCACAGAACAGACGCGGGTTTCCTGATACCGGGCCGAGAGGATATTTTGCGGGATTTAATTTATATGTCTGACTAAATAACCCCACCAGCAGGACGTTATTATTCTTTTTTTCTCCACCGGGCCGAAATAAACCGCCGACATGGATTTCTTATTATTGTCACAATAATGCAAATCGTTATCGTTCTCATATTCGCGATGCGCAGTATCGTGCTGTGTGCCGCATCACAATGGTCAGAACAATAAGGATCCGCCATGAAAATCACACCTGCCGCCGGGAAGTATGCCCTCTGGGGCGTTGCAGCCAGTACGGCTTTTGCTGTACTGGCTGAAGAGTACCGGCGCCCCGTAAACCGGGCACCCCAGGAACTCCACCAGGATGAGATAACCGTATATGCCCCGCCCCGGCGGGATAAACCCGACAACCGCTTTAGCATCAGCGCCGGTGATATGACCCGCAATGGCAGCCAGGATTTCGGCTCGGTCATGCGCTATCAGCCGCTGATCAGCGCAACCGGTGTGCCGGGTGGCTCCAGTAACGGCAGAAGCGGCTTTGATCGCGGTGGCTATACCGGCTACAACATTCGCGGCCTGGAAAGTAACCGGGTGGGCATTGATATTGATGATATTCCCCAGCCCGCCGCCACCGGGCGTAGCTACGCAGGGCGCGCCGGGCTGAACACCTTCGGGATCGGCCGGGATTATATTGATCCCTGGCTGTATGGCCGGGTGGATATTCAGTCGGGGGCGGTGTCGGTTGATACGACAAACCTCGCCCTGGGGGGCGCGGTCTCTTTCCGGCCCAAAAGCGCCGATGACTACCTCTACCCCGGGAAAACGGACTATTTTTCCGGGATTAGTGGGTTTGATAGCACCGATCGTAGCTGGCATAACGGGGTGACTGCGGCGGCTGGTCGTGAGGAACTCAGCGGGATCCTGGTATACAGCCGCCGTGACGGCCAGCAGGCGCGTAGCCACCGGGATACCCTTGCCGCCTACCCGGCGAACTGGCACTCCGATGCGCTGCTGCTCTCCGGAAGCTGGCAGGCCAACGCCGCCCACCGCATCACGGCCGGGGTGGATTATTATCACCGGGCCAGACATACCCGCTACGATACCTGGAGCCCGCTGCGCCAGGATGTGATGAACGGCACAGCCCGCCAGAACAGCCAGACCCGGCGCTGGGGGTTAAGCCTGCGGGATGAGTGGCACCCCCGGAGCGGACCGGTGGATAGCCTGATTTCAAAGGTGTTTTATCAGCATACTGAATCCCACGACAATACCCGCCTGCCGGGGATCTTTGGCGGCGAGCAGACCGTATTTTCTGACTACAATACCGACACCGTGGGCGGGCAAAGCACGCTGGCCATGCAGCTCGGGCGCCACACTCTTCGCGCCGGAATCAATGCCAGTATGGTAAAGACCGCCCGCCCGTTTACCCAGTCCCCGGCGCTGTCGGTTTTTGACCATCTGATGCAGCCGGAGGCCGACAGCCGCAGCCTGATGCTGGGCGCTTTTGCCGAAGACCGGATAGACCTGGCGCCGCATGTGCCGGGGGCCGCGCTGATCCCTGGGGTGCGGGTGGCGTATCAGCAGACGTCGCCGCGTAACGCGGCGGTCCTGGCCCGGGGGAGTGCGCTGATTAACGGTAGCGATATTGAACGGCTGTATGGTGATGTCCGGGATACCCGGTTATTGCCCGCCTTAACGCTGGAGTACGCGCTGTCGCCCGGTTTGCTGACCTGGCTGCAGTATCGCCGCAGCGCGCAGTTCCCGGGGGCCAGCCAGTTGTATGGCTCCTGGAACCTGGGCTCCGGCTATGCGGGCCCGCGCCAGTATGCGCTGATCGGTAATCAGGGCTGAAAACGGAAACCGGCAACAACCTGGAATGGGGGCTCCGTGGGGAGGCGGCCCCGGGTCTGGTGCTGCGCGGCTCGCTCTATTACAGCCAGTACCGGGATTTTATCGCCTCTACCCGCTACCAGCGCCGTGCCGATCCGGCCCGGTTTCGCCGGGTGCCGGGCAATATTCATATTATCTACCAGGCAGAGAACCGCGACAGGGCATACCTCTACGGGGCGGAGATGAGCGCCCGGCTGGACTACGGGGTCTGGTCTGAAACCCTGAGCGGGCTGAACACGACACTGGCGCTGGGCTACGCGGCGGGTAAATCCAAATCCCGCTATCCGGGGGACAGCTACCGGGCGCTGGACAGTGTACCGCCGCTGAAAGCGGTGGCGGGTATCGGGTGGGACGGGCCGGAGAAGCGCTACGGCCTGGCGCTGACGGGAACCTTTGTTCAGGGGAAGCGGGCTCAGGCTACCCGCCGTGAGTCTTATGCCAATACCGGGGCGCCGCTTGGCGGGGCAGGTGAGCGCTATATGCGGATTTCAGGATATGGAGTGCTGGACGGGAGCGGCTACTGGCAGGCGGCTAAGCAGGTGACGCTGCGCGCCGGGGTCTATAACCTGACGGACCGCAAATACCGGGACTATTTATCCAGCCGCAATATTACTGAAAGCACCCGGCAGGATGCCTGGCAAAGAGCCCTGGCGGTGATGCCCGGGCGTACCTGGCAGATGGGTGTCACTGTCGAATTCTGAGCCGGAAAGTGACGGCAGATGCCATTAGCACCGTGCTAATGGCATGGCCAGGAGGGCAAACTATGGCGACACGTCAGCGCCGGGCGGGGCGCAAAAATACCACCCCAACCCCCCATGATCTGGCTTTCCGGTTATTTCTGGCGGATCCCGCAACGGCGAAGGATTTTATGCAGTTGCACCTGCCCCCGGAATTGCAGGCGGTATGCGATTTTGACACGATGACGCTGGAATCCGGCAGTTTTGTGGAAGAACAGTTGCGGCCCTATTTTAGTGATGTACTGTACAGTCTGAAAACGAGCGCCGGTGACGGGTATCTTCATGTCTTAATCGAGCACCAGAGCAGCCCGGACACCAATATGGCATTTCGGCTGCTGCGGTATGCCGTGGCGGCAATGCAGCGCCACCTTGATGCCGGGCATAAGCAATTACCGCTGGTTATTCCGGTTTTATTCTATGCGGGAAAGCGCAGGCCGTACCCGTATTCCACCCGCTGGCTTGATAATATCGCGCTGCCGGGGCTGGCGAAGAAGCTGTATACGGAAGGCTTCCCGCTGGTGGATGTGACAATTATTCCTGATGATACCATCATGGGTCACCGCAGTATGGCCGCCCTGACGCTACTGCAAAAGCATATTCACCGCCGGGAACTGGCAGAGCTGCTGGATAGGCTGGTGGTGATCCTGCTGGCAGAACCACTGAGCGAACAACAACTGGTCGCCCTGATAAACTATATGTTACAGGCCGGGGAGACATCAGACGCCCGCAGGTTTGTTCAGGAACTGGCGCAGCGCGTGCCACAACATGAGGATAAACTGATGACGATAGCACAACAGCTCAAACAGGAAGGGATAGCGCGCGGTATCGAACAGGGGATCGCGCAGGGCATTGAGCAAGGCATAGAAAAAGGCATTGAGAAAGGGCGCACGGAGGCGAAACTCGCCGTGGCCCGTAAGATGCTGCGTAACGGTTTTTCCCCGGATATCGTAATGGAGATGACCGGCTTGTCTGCGGCTGAGCTGGCGAGTATTCATCACTGAGACTGAGCCTGCCGCAGAAACAAAAAACACCGGCCTGGCCGGTGTTTTTGCGTATTACATGGCGCGGGTAAAGATCGCGACGATATCGGCGTGGCTGCCCTGTACCGGGTTCGTGATACTGCAGGCGTCTTTCAGCGCGTTGGTCGCCAGTGTATCGAAGTCCTCTGCCTTAACTCCCAGCTCACTCAGGCCTGCCGGGATAGCCACATCGCGGGCCAGCTCAACAATGGCGGCGATACAGGCGCTGGCGCCTTGCTGGTCGTCCATGGCGCTGACATCAACCCCCATGGCCGCGGCGATATCTTTCAGGCGGCCTGCACAGGCCCGGGCGTTATATTGCTGTACGTGTGGCAGCAATACCGCGTTGCACACCCCGTGAGGCAGGTTATAGAACCCACCCAGCTGGTGCGCCATGGCGTGTACATAGCCAAGAGAAGCGTTATTAAACGCCATACCGGCCATAAATTCTGCATAAGCCATCGCCTCGCGGGCGGCGACATTATCCCCCTGGTTAACGGCCGTGCGCAGGTTTTCGCTGATCATGGTGACCGCTTTCAGGGCACAGGCGTCGGTAATCGGCGTGGCGGCACTGGAAACATATGCCTCAATGGCGTGGGTGAGCGCATCCATACCGGTGGCGGCGGTGAGCCCTTTGGGCATGCCCATCATCAGCGCCGGATCGTTTACTGACATCAGCGGGGTGACGTTTTTATCGACAATCGCCATTTTAATGTGGCGGTCCGGATCGGTAATAATGCAGAAGCGGGTCATCTCAGAGGCGGTACCGGCAGTGGTATTAATACTGATCAGCGGCAGCTGAGGTTTGGCTGAGCGATCCACCCCTTCATAATCGCGGATATCACCGCCGTTCGTTGCCAGCAGGGCAACGCCTTTGGCGCAGTCGTGAGGGGAGCCGCCGCCAAGAGAGATAACGCAATCGCAATTGTGCTGTTTCAGTAGCGCCAGACCTTCGCTGACATTGCGGGTGGTCGGGTTCGGGTTGGTGCCATCATAGACCACGCTTTTTACCCCGACAGTGCCCAGCAGCGACTGGATTTTCGCAACCACGCCGATTTTATTCAGCATCGCATCGGTAATAATCAGCGCGGTTTTAAAGCCATGGCTCTTAATTGCTTCAGCCGCTTCGTCCAGGCTGCCATTGCCCATCATATTGATTGTCGGGATATAAAATGTTGCCATAATTTATTATCTCATCTAATTAATCGCTTCAGCGAAAATATAGGCTTTTCCACTTCCGGCGCAAGAAATTTCTGGTGTTCGATTGTGCTGTAAAATTGATGAAAATGTTATTTACAAGTAACTTGTATAATAGAATCAACGAGTTTACGGTTAGTGTTGTTGATTAATTGGCCTGTTCAGGCAGTTTTCTGGTGATATTTTATTCAGTAGAATGAATATGTTATACCAGTGTCTATTTGCGAAAAATCAGATCCCGGACAGGTGTTGTGCGAATTATAAACAGGGCCACCGGGAAGGATCTGTGGTGGCGCTTATATATTGCCGTTATTTAGCCGCAGGTTTATTTGACCGATTATTTCGCCCCACTTGCAATGGGGTATATGGCTTGTGCTATTGCCGCTATACGGCTAAGCAAATGCAATAATGTTGTTTAAGAAAACACCATCGGCCTGGTTATCTTTTTGTGACCAAACATAAGGAGAACCACCAATGCGATTTTTATTGCGTAGCAGTGCTGTTGCCGTGTTACTGAGCCTTTCTGGCGCCGCGCTGGCGGAAAAACCGGACCAGGTGACGATTGGCTATCAGAAGGCGAATGTGCTGGCGCTGGTCAAGAGCCGGGGAACCCTTGATGAGAGCTTTAAAAAGCAGGGCATTGCCGTGCGCTGGGTGGAGTTTCCCGCCGGGCCACAGATGCTGGAAGGGCTGAATGTGGGCAGTATCGATCTGGCCGCAACCGGGGATGCGCCGCCGGTCTTTGCCCAGGCCGCCCGGGCGGATCTGGTCTATCTGGCGCACTCACCGGCCAGCCCGAAGTCAGAAGCCATCGTGGTGGCGCAGGATTCGCCCATCCACAGCGTGGCGGATCTTAAAGGCAAGCGGGTCGGGCTGAATAAAGGGTCAGATGTCAATTATCTGCTGGTGGCGGCGCTGGAGAAAGCCGGCCTGAGCTACAAAGATATTAAACCGGTCTATCTCCCGCCGGCAGATGCCCGGGCCGCCTTCCAGCGGGGGGCTATCGACGTCTGGGTTATCTGGGATCCGTTCCTCTCAGAGGTGGAAACCCGCGCCGGTGCCCGCCAGATAAGCGACGCGACCGGCCTGGTGCCGCACTACAGTTTTTATCTTGCCAGCCGTAAATTTGCCGATACCTATCCGGACACGGCGCTGAGCGTGGTCAGTGAGCTGGCGGCGGTGAGCCAGTGGGCAAACCAGAACCGGGACGAGGCCGCCGGGCTGTTGTCCAAATCTACCGGGCTGGACCCGGCTATCTGGCGCAAGGCGGTATCCCGTACCGAATATGGCGCACAGCGCATGACGCCGGAGATTTTCGCCCAGCAGCAGGCGCTGGCCGATACGTTCACCCGTATTGGTTTAATACCGGTCAAGGTGGATGTGCGCAGCGCCACCTGGACGCAGGATCAGGCTGCGGGAAAATAGTGGTATTGCCGGGTATGTTTGCCGCCGTCACTGGCGGCATTTTTTATGGTGGTTTCAGCATAAAAAAAGCACCCCGAAAGGTGCCTGAACGTAACGACAAGGAGATTAACTGGCACTGGCCTCGGCCACCGGTCGCTGGTCACCCCCAATGGTCTCACCGAACGGCCCGGTATTCACTGAGCGGATCCGCCGCTGCCCGGCATTAAGTAACGGCATAACCAGCTCGGCAAAACGGTGCGCTTCATCCAGGTGCGGATAACCGGAGAAGATAAAATTCTCGATCCCCAGCGCCTGGTATTCGCGGATCCGGGTGGCTACCTGCTCCGGGTTGCCCACCAGTGCGGTACCGGCACCGCCGCGCACCAGCCCGACACCGGCCCACAGATTGGGGGCGATTTCCAGATTATCCCGGGAGCCATTATGCAGCGCCCGCATCCGCGCCTGGCCTGCGGAATCCATCCGGGAAAAGACATCCTGCGCCCGGGCGATGGTCTCATCATCAACGTGGGCAATCAGACGGTTGGCCGCCTCCCAGGCTTCGTCTTCGGTTTCCCGGACAATCACATGCAGGCGGATACCGTACTCCAGGCGGCGCCCCCGGGCTGCTGCCCGCGCCCGGACAACCGCCAGCTTTTCCGCCACCTGTGCCGGGGGCTCACCCCAGGTAAGATAGGTATCGACCTGCTGTGCCGCCACATCAATGGCGGGCTCAGAAGAGCCGCCAAAATAGAGCGGCGAGCCATTTTCCTGCACCGGCGGGAACAGCAGTTCAGCCCCTTCCACATGCAGATGCTCCCCCTGGAAATCCACTTTTTCACCGGCCAGCAGCCGGGTATAGATAGTCAGGAATTCGCGGGTAACCCCGTAGCGCTGTGTGTGATCCAAAAAGATCCCGTCGCCTTTGTTCTCTACCGGATCGCCGCCGGTCACCACGTTGATCAGCAGCCGCCCGTCAGATAACCGATCCAGGGTTGAGGCCATCCGCGCGGCCAGGGTAGGGGGTTGCAGCCCCGGGCGTACCGCGACCAGAAAGCGCAGGTTGCGGGTAATAGAAACCAGGGCAGAGGCCACCAGCCATGAGTCTTCACAGCTTTTTCCGGTGGGGATCAGCACCCCGTAGTAGCCCAGGCTGTCTGCGGCTAACGCCACCTGTTGCAGATAGGGAAGATCGACGGCGCGCCCCCCTTTGGTGGTGCCCAGGTAGCGCCCCTCGCCGTGGGTTGGCAGAAACCAGAATAATTTTGGCGGTTGTTGTGATGTCGTGGTCATGGGTATTGTCCTTTCTCCGGCCACCCGGTTAGCGGGCGGCAATCTGTTTTTCTGTCGCGGATGTCTCCCGTGGGGCATCCGGTGTCATGATGGTTTCCAGTACGGTCGCTTCCAGATTCGCCAGCGCCGGGGTGGCCAGGTGGCGGGGGCGGGCAATATTCACCGCCAGATCCAGCCCCGTTTCCCCCTGGTGGATCATCAGCACCCGGTCGGCAAGAAATACCGCTTCGTGGACATCATGGGTGACCAGCACCACGGTAAATCCGAATTGCTGCCACAGGCGGGTCAGCAACTGCTGCATCTCAAGCCGGGTCAGCGCGTCGAGGGCGCCGAAAGGTTCATCCAGCAGTAGCAGGCGCGGGCGGTGGATCAGCGCCCGGGCCAGGGCGACACGCTGCTTCTGGCCGCCAGAGAGGGTGGATGGCCAGCTATCGGCTTTTTCCGCCAGACCGACGGCGGTGAGTACCTCCAGTGCCCGCGCGCGCCACGGGCCTTTCAGCCCGAGCCCCACATTGCCGATAACCGTCTTCCAGGGCAGCAGGCGCGCGTCCTGAAACATCATGCGGATATCGCTGTCGTGCTGGCTCAGTGGCTGATCGTCGGCCTGAATCTCACCACGGGTGGCGCTATCCAGCCCGGCCAGCAGGCGCAGCAGGGTGCTTTTCCCGCATCCGCTGCGCCCGACTATCGCCACAAACTGACCACCAGGGATGGTCAGTTGCAGATTGTTGAGTACCGCCTTACCGGCGAAATCTTTACCGATGCGCGCCACCGTCAGGTGCAGGCCCGGGTTAACCAGTGATAAGTGATGCATTATTTCGCCCCCTCGCGATGCCAGAGCGGGTGCCAGCGCAGCAGCCAGCGCTCCATACCCCAGGCGGTCATATCCGCCAGTTTGCCCAGCAGGGCGTACAAAATAATGGCCAGCACCACCACGTCGGTTTGTAAAAACTCCCGGGCGTTCATGGCCAGATAGCCGATACCGGCATCGGCGGAAATGGTTTCGGCCACAATCAGCGTGAGCCACATTAAGCCGAGGGAGAAACGGATCCCGACCAGAATCGAGGGCATGGCGCCGGGCAACAGAACCTGCCAGAACAGGCGCCAGCTGCTGAGGCCATAATTGCGCGCCATTTCAATTAACCCCCGGTCCAGATGGCGCAACCCGTGGGCCGTGTTCAGATAGACGGGAAAGAACGTCCCCAGCGCCACCAGGAAGACTCGCGCCCGCTCATCAATGCCGAACCACAGAATTACCAGCGGGATCAGCGCCAGGTGGGGGATGTTTCGCAGCATCTGGATGGTGCTGTCCAGCAGGCGCTCGCCGGTTTTCGACAGCCCGGTAACAAACCCCAGTGCAAGGCCGATAGCCCCGCCAATGGCAAAACCATACAGGGCGCGCCAGGTGCTGACGGCAAGGCTGTGCCACAGCTCGCCACTCTGGCTGAGGCTCCAGCCCGCGGCCAGTACCCGCTCCGGCTCCGGCAGAACCCGGTTTGAGATCCAGCCCTGGCTGCTGGCGAGCTGCCAGACACCCACCAGCGCCACCGGCACCAGCCAGGGCAGCAGGCGACGGCTCAGGCTGTGCCGGGTCATTGTGCGGCCTCCGCCAGGGGGCGCCGGGCGCGAGCCGGACGGCGTTGCAGGGCCTGCCAGAAGGTTTCCAGGTTTTGCTCCAGGCGGTTGAGGATATCGTCGGCAATCACGCTGGGGTGGCTGCTGGTGGCGTACTGGATATGGCTGTCGCAGGCATAAACGCCGCTCATGATCTCTTCGGCTTTGAGTGCCCCGAGTACCGGCTTCAGAGAGTAGTCCAGCGCCAGTAGGTGGGCGTGGCTACCGGCGGTCATCAGCGGCAGCACCACTTTATTTTCCAGCGCCCGCTCGGGCAGTAAATCGAGCAGTGTTTTCAGGACACCAGTGCAGGCGGCTTTATACACCGGCGACGCAACAATAATACCGTCTGCACTGGCCACCTGGTCGATAACCTGGCGGATTTCCGGGTGGGAAAACTGGGCCTGAATCAGGGCCTGGGCATTAATATCGCTCACGTTTATCAGCCGGGTTTCGGCCCCCTGCTGGTTCAGCCACTGGCGGGCGGCTTCGGTTAAAATCCGGGAACGGGAGACAGCCACAGGGCTGCCGCTAATCAGTAAAATGCGCATCTTAACTCCAGGCGTTGTTATTCAGGTGATGGGCTAGTTTTACGGTTTCAGGCGGGGGGATGAGAAATAACTATTTTTGCATTAATAAGTTAAAAAGCAGAAAACCACCCTTATAAAATATGGGTGTTTACCGCGGCAGGCCGCAGACATTTATTTTTTATTAATATTTATCATCAGGTTAAAAATAGATTATCTGCGGTCTGTTTTCCGACAACCGGTGGCGGCGAAGAGTTTGCCCGCCGGAGTCAGCGCTTTTTGATATGCAGGCGGGTATTCACCAGCATGACTTATCATTCGCCCGGCGCGGGGGGCGGCCAGCCTGCGTATTGTGCCGCAAAGCGGCCTGTGGAGGTTGTCCCGCAATGGCGAAAGTGTTACAACGTGCCCCTTTCAAACCATACAGGGGATAGACGTGAAACAGACGTCATCGCAACAGCAGCCCGACGACAGTGCCAGTACGCTGCAGCGCGGGTTGCAAAATCGCCATATCCAGCTAATCGCCCTCGGTGGCGCTATCGGCACCGGGCTCTTTTTAGGTATTGGCCCGGCGATTCAGATGGCGGGCCCGGCCGTGCTGATTGGCTATGCTATTGCCGGGATTATTGCCTTTCTGATCATGCGTCAGTTAGGGGAGATGGTTGTTGAGGAGCCGGTATCCGGTTCGTTCTCGCACTTTGCCTGGAAATACTGGGGGCCGTTTGCCGGATTTTTGTCTGGCTGGAACTACTGGGTGATGTTTATTCTGGTGGGGATGGCGGAGCTGACAGCCGCAGGTATCTATATGCAATACTGGTTTCCGCATGTAGATACCTGGGTCTGGGCGGCGCTGTTTTTCCTGATCATTAACGGGATGAACCTGGTCAACGTGCGGATGTACGGGGAAACCGAATTCTGGTTTGCGCTGATCAAAGTTATCGCCATCCTCGGGATGATAGCCTTCGGCATCTGGCTGCTGGTTTCAGGCCAGGGCGGTGCCCGGGCCGGTATTGGCAATCTCTGGGAGTATGGCGGCTTTCTGGCGATGGGCTGGAAAGGGCTGGTGATGTCGCTGGCGGTGATTATGTTCTCGTTTGGCGGCCTGGAGCTGATTGGTATTACTGCGGCGGAAGCACGCGATCCGCATATCTCAATCCCCAAAGCCACCAACCAGGTGGTGTACCGTATTTTGCTGTTTTATATCGGCTCTCTGGTGGTACTGCTGGCGCTCTACCCCTGGGTGGATATCCGTTCCGACAGCAGCCCGTTTGTGATGATCTTCCACGAGCTGGACAGCAATCTGGTGGCTTCGGTACTGAATATTGTGATTCTGGTGGCGTCGCTGTCGGTATATAACAGCGGGGTCTACTCCAACAGCCGGATGCTGTTTGGCCTCTCCCGCCAGGGGAATGCGCCCCAGTTTCTGACGCGTATCAGCCGCCGTGGGGTGCCGGTTAACTCGCTGGCGCTCTCGGCAGTGATCACCTCTCTGGTTATCCTTATCAACTACCTGATGCCGCAAAAAGCCTTCGGAATGCTGATGGCGCTGGTGGTGGCAACACTGCTGCTTAACTGGATAATGATCTGTATCGCCCACCTGAAATTTAAGGCCGGTATGCGGCGCCTGGGGCGCGATACCCGCTTTAAAGCCCTGTGGTATCCGTTTGGCAACTACCTGTGCCTGGCGTTTCTGTGCATGATTCTGGTGCTGATGCTGATTATGCCGGATACCCGGGTGTCGGCGATATTGCTGCCGTGCTGGGTGCTGTTCTTGTTTTTGCTGTTCCGTCTGTTCCGCCGTCAGCAAAGCTGACGCATCCTGCCTGATAAACGCCCGCATTTGCGGGCGTTTTTAGTATGCCGATAATCGCCCGCCAGAATTAATGATGGTATTTACTCAGTTATACGAAATAAATATTATGGGTTTTTCATTTTTTCGTACCGTAATAATCATTATTTCGCCAAATGAATATCATAAATATATCACGTTACTCTTCACGGGAATGTATTAGTGAACGGGTGATATTTTATGTTTTGCTAAAAAGTTATTTGTTTTACTGCCGGGTGCTGAACTACAGTTGAATTTGGGGATGGTAATCTTTTTGTCGTAGTGGCTAAACATATGGGTTGTGTCTGGCGAAACGGATGTCAGTCATTTTTCCCTGGCGTTCTGCTTTTTAGGGGAGGTTCCATGAATAAATTCAATACACCGTCTGGGCAACACTCTGTACCCCCTCAGTTTATTGCCGATTCAAGTATTCTCGCCACCATTAAGCGCGATTTACAGCGGCGCGGCGTGGCGGCGACCACAGCGCAAATTGCCGGTGAGCTTCAGGCGCTTATCGCCCGGGAGAGCAATCCGATTATGAAAGATATCTACCGCCAGGCGCTGGCGTGGGTGGTTAACCAGGAGGAGGCGACACACAGCGAATAGTGTGGCCCGGATGAAAAAGCCCGCCGGCGTCAGGCGGGCTTCGGATATCAGGAGAGGATATTTTTCTCCGCTAAATCAAGCGCGAAGTAACTGAAGATAAGATCAGCCCCTGCCCGCTTAATCGATCCCAGGCTTTCCAGCACCACGTTCTCTTCGTTAATGGCGCCCGCCAGGGCCGCGAATTTGATCATCGCGTATTCACCACTGACCTGATAAGCCGCCAGGGGCAGCTCGGTGCGTCCGCGCAGCTCACGCAGCACATCCAGATACGCGCCCGCCGGTTTCACCATCAGGCAGTCTGCGCCCTGGGCTTCATCCAGCAGGGATTCGCGGATCGCCTCACGGCGGTTCATCGGGTTCATCTGGTAGGTTTTACGATCTCCCTTCAGGGCGGTCCCGGCGGCTTCGCGGAACGGACCATAATAAGAGGAGGCAAACTTAGTGGAGTAGGACATGATAGCGGTATCGGTAAAACCGGCCGCATCCAGCGCCTGGCGGATAGCCTGGACCTGGCCGTCCATTGCCGCTGACGGGGCAATAAAATCGGCCCCGGCGCGGGCGGCGACCACCGCCTGCTTACCAAGGTTTTCCAGCGTGCGGTCGTTATCTACCCCGTGGTCGCACAGCACACCACAGTGGCCGTGGCTGGTGTACTCGCAAAAACAGGTATCGGACATGACTATCATTTCCGGTACGGTCTCTTTGCAGATGCGGGACATGCGGGCCACCAGGCCGTTCTCGTTCCAGGTGTCGCTGCCGGTGGCATCCAGATGGTGAGAGATACCGAAGGTCATCACGGCACGCACCCCGGCCCGGGCGATACGTTCAATTTCCCGGGCAAGGTGTTTTTCCGGAATACGCATCACGCCTGGCATGGCCTCGACGGGTTTGTACTCATCCAGCCCTTCTTCAACGAAAATGGGCAGCGCCAGATCGTTAAGGGTCAGGTTGGTTTCTTCAAAGAGCGCGCGCATAGCGGCAGATTTACGCAGGCGACGTGGACGATTAATAAGTGAAAAATCTGACATAGCATTGCTTCTTTTTTGAAGGAAAGTGAAGACTATCTTACTGCTATCCGGCAGGGATGGGGAGGGCATTTCTGGGCGATTTCGGGGTAGGGGCGGTAACCGGGGCCGTAACTGACCCCGGTAGCAGATGATTTCAGCTGTAATTATTCATCATGGCTGAACATCTGGCGACACGCTTTGCAGACATCGCCTGGCGCCATATCCGTCAGCGAACTGTCGCAACGGGTGCGGCACAGTGACGGGGTGCATTTCATTACGTGTTTAAAGGTGCGGGTATAGGATTGCTGCGAGCTGAAGCCATATTTTTCAGCAATGGAGATGATATTCCGATCGCTGAATTTTAAATCGATGACCGAACGCATTAATTTGGCGTTGCGGATATAGCTTGCTGCGGTGATAGACATCCGCGCATAAAACAGGCGCTGGAAATGCCATTTGGAGTAGCCAGTCTTACGTGCCAGATCATCCAGCGTGACACGCTCATGAATGTTTTCATCAATCCAGTGTAAAGTCTGATCGATAACGCCGTTGGTGAAAGAGTCCCTTTTCATCCCGTTATTCCTCATAGGTATGTGTATCGTACTTCGTCCATTATGCTTGAATATTTGCTTTCGTCAGTGATGTTGTCCTGTGATTCGTGTAGTTATCTGCTTTTTTGTAAATCAAGCTCGCTAAAAGCGAAAAGTGATAGCTAATGTTATAAAGCAAAAATCGCGTCAGGCAAAGTGGCAACAAGTGCGATTGTTGCTAAAAAGTAACGGCAGCCTGTTAACGCTGCCGTTTTGGGTATCAGATACCGGAGGTGGGGGCCGCCTGACTGCGCGGGGTACTCAGCTCTGCCACCAGGTCATTGATGCCGTCGCTCATATTTTTAAACCGGGTCAGCGGGGAGCGGGTGATCACCACAAACGCCCCGACATTGCTCTGGGGCACCATCGCCATATAGGTGATAAAGCCACCGCCGCCGCCTGTCTTCTGGATAATTCCCGGGTGCCCGGCTTTCGGAGCCATATAGACCCAGCCCAGGCCCAGCGCGTCTGCCCGCCCGGGCACATCCATGCCCACCACCCGGCGGAACTGGCTGCGCGGGTAGAGCAGGGTCTGCATCCGGTCTGCCTGCTGGCTGCGGGTGTGGAAATCAGACGACAGGAACTGCTGCATCCAGCGCATCATGTCATCCGGGGTGGAGTACACACCGCCGCTCCCCTGGGCGGCGAGGGTGTTATTACAGGGGCTGGCGCCTTTTTCCGCCACCATCAGGCGGGCGCACTGGTCCGGCGACGGGGTGAAGGTGGTGTCTTTCATGCCCAGCGGCTGGGTTATCTGCTCGGCAAACAGCTGCGCGTAAGGCTTGCCCGCCGCCCGGCCCAGGGCATCGGCCAGAAGATCGAAGGCGACATTAGAATAGCCCACTACGCTTCCGGGGGCGGCGGTGAGTTTCGCGCCGGAGAGCCAGCGCCAGCGCTGGTCCTGGGTCGGCCAGACAAAGACCGGGCGGACCGCTGCGCCGCCGGGTTGCTCCCGGGGCAGGGCGCTGGTATGCGTGGCCAGATTCACCAGGCTTATCTGGCGGCCATCAAAACTGGGCACTCGCGTGCCGGGCGGGGCATATTTACTCAGGGGATCGTCGAGATTCACCGCCCCTTTATCCAGGAGCTTCACCAGGATTTCACTGGTCATCAGCTTGGTCAGAGAGGCGATACGGATAACGGAATCCATCTGCGGGCGTACATTGTTGCCCGGACGGGTTTCCCCGAAGCTGCGAAAGACGCGCTGGTTGCCGTCAATCACCACGATGGCCATTCCGGTCGCGCCGCTGCCGTAATAAATATGGCTGGCGTAGCGATCAACAATATCTGAAGAGAACACCGGATCCGGCGTACTCTGGGCATGGCTTATGGCTGGTAATACGGATAGTGCCAGCGCAACGAGTCTGAAGATATGACGTTTCAAGAAGGAACCCACTGCACAAAGAGATTTATGATAACCGTATTTATACTACTCTGCGCCCCAGTGCAAAGGGATGTTGGTTAATTGATGTAATCAGTGTCACTATTCTGGCCGGTGCCCGGGCAGTCAGGGCGCCGGGTGAAAACCTTTTCCGGTTTTACCGTGGTGAAGGCATTATCCTTTATCGTCACGCTTTGAAACAAGATTTCCCGATCCGGCTTTATGCTTCGCGCTAAGGTAGCGACGCCGGGCGGCTGTGGGCCGCGCCGGGATGTTTTCCGTTCTGCATCTGTTGGGGGATAGCAGGCGGGCAGCACAACAAAAACAGACAGGAGTTAGCGGATGTTTAAGTCTTTTTTCCCCCGGCCGACCGCGTTTTTTGTGTCGGCGTTTATCTGGGCGATGATCGCCGTGATTTTCTGGCAGGCTGGCGGCGGCGCCCTGCTGGAGCGTGCCGTGGGTGCCACCAAAGAGATGCCGGTAAGCGCCGCGCGTTTCTGGACCCGGGGAAACCTGGTGTTTTACGCCTACTACGGCCTGTGCGTGGCGTTGTTTGCCGGGTTCTGGTTTATCTACAGCCCGCACCGCTGGCAGAAGTGGTCCATTCTCGGCTCGGCACTGATTATCTTCGTGACCTGGTTTCAGGTGGAAGTCAGCGTAGCGATAAACGCCTGGTATGCGCCGTTTTATGATCTGATTCAAAAGGCGCTGGGCTCTGCGCACAGCGTGACTATCGGCCAGTTCTACCATGAGATAGGCATCTTCCTGGGGATTGCGTTAATTGCGGTAACCGTCGGGGTGATGACGTACTTCTTTATCAGCCACTATGTGTTCCGCTGGCGTACCGCCATGAACGAATACTATATGGCTAACTGGCAGCACCTGCGCCATATCGAGGGGGCGGCCCAGCGTGTGCAGGAAGACACCATGCGTTTTGCCTCTACCGTTGAGGATATGGGGGTGAGCTTTATTAATGCCATTATGACCCTGATTGCGTTTCTGCCGGTGCTGGTTGCCCTGTCGCCCCATGTGCCGGAGCTGCCGATTGTCGGCCATATTCCCTATGGTCTGGTGATTGCGGCTATTGTCTGGTCCCTGCTGGGAACCGGGTTGCTGGCGGTGGTGGGAATTAAGCTGCCGGGGCTTGAGTTCAAAAACCAGCGCGTGGAGGCCGCCTACCGTAAGGAGCTGGTCTACGGGGAAGATGATCCGGATCGCGCCCGGCCACCCACAGTGAAGGAGCTGTTCAGCAATGTGCGGCGTAACTACTTCCGGCTCTATTTTCACTACACCTATTTTAATATCGCGCGCATTTTATATTTGCAGCTCGATTCGGTGTTCGGGATCTTCCTGCTGCTGCCGTCGGTCGTCTCTGCCGGGATAACGCTCGGGCTGATGACCCAGATAACCAACGTGTTCGGCCAGGTGCGCAGCGCGTTTCAGTATCTGATAAGCTCCTGGACCACCCTGGTAGAGCTGATGTCGATTTATAAACGTCTGCGCAGCTTTGAGCGCCAGCTCAATGACAGCCTGCAACAGGAGCAGCAGTCGGCCATCAGTTAACGGCCCCGCCCCCGCCGGATTCCTATTCCGCCGGGGGCGTCAAAAATGGTAGGGTGGGGCAACTCTTGCTATCAGAAGGAAACTGTGTGAAATCGCAGCATTTTTACTCCCGTGGCCTGGCGCTACTGGGGGTTATGATCCTCGCCGGATGTACAACGAAAACCAGCGCGCCGGTAAGCAGCAGCGGCAGCAAACCGGTGGATGTGGCCACGGTGGTGAAACAGAAAATGCCCGCCAGCGTCAAAGATCGCAATGGCTGGGCCCGCGATATCGCCAGTGCGTTTGCCAGCCAGAAGCTGGAGCCCACAGAAGAGAACGTCTGCTCGGTGCTGGCGGTAGCCGCCCAGGAGTCTAACTATCAGTCTGATCCCCAGGTGCCCGGGCTTGGTAAAATTGCCTGGCAGGAGATAGACCGCCGGGCCGGGAAGATGCACATTCCCGCCTTCCTGGTTCACACCGCGCTGCTGATTAAGTCCCCCAACGGGCAGAGCTACAGTGAGCGGCTGGACAAGGTCAAAACCGAAAAGCAGCTCAGCGCGATTTTTGACGATTTTATCGGCATGGTGCCGCTGGGCCAGAAACTCTTCGGCAATCTGAACCCGGTGCACACCGGCGGGCCGATGCAGGTGAGCATCGCTTTTGCTGAGCAGCATACCCGGGGCTACCCCTGGGAGATGAGCGGCACCGTGCGCCAGGAGGTGTTCAGCCGCCGGGGCGGGATCTGGTTCGGAACCTATCATCTGCTGAACTATCCGGTGAATTACACCCAGCCGCTGTACCGCTTTGCGGACTTTAACGCTGGCTGGTATGCCAGCCGCAACGCGGCGTTCCAGAATGCGGTCAGTAAAGCGAGCGGCGTGAAGCTGGTGCTGGATGGCGACGTGGTGCGCTACGACACGGATGAACCGGGCAAAACGGAGCTGGCGGTGCGCCGCCTGGCGGGGAAACTGGCCATGAGCGACAGCGAGATCCACCGGGCACTGAAAAAGGGCGACACTCTGGCCTTTGAAGAGACGGATCTTTACCACGGGGTCTACCGCCTGGCAGAAGCCCGGGCAGGCAAAGCGCTGCCCAGGGAGATGCTGCCGGGGATCACCCTCGAAAGCCCGAAAATCACCCGTAACCTGACCACAGCCTGGTTTGCCAAACGGGTAGATGAGCGGCGCGCAGCCTGTATGAAGCGCTAATCTGACCGGCGGCGCAGGCGGATACAGAGCACCACTGCGCCCAGAATCACCAGCCCGGCGATAACCGGCACCACCCCGAACAGCAGGCCGACACTGGGGCTCATCTCAATGGCCGGTCTGGCGCTGCTGTGGGTTTGCATGATGTGCTCAATCAGCCCCGGGGCGTGTACCAGCAGGCGAAGAATCTCAGATCCCCCCCACAGACACAGCACCACAAAAAGCGCCCAGGACACATTGCCGGAGGACGAAAACTCCCGCCGGATGTCGGATACAAAAGATTTCGGCGATAGAATGCCAGCCATAACCCCTCCCGATACCATGCAGACCAGCCAACCCCCACGGTTGTGCTGACGTTATCCCAGTGTGGTATGCGGGCTGAAAATGCAATATCAGATTTCTGGTAAATCCGGGACGGAAAATTCCTGAAAAGTTTTTTTTGCGCCCGGGAAGGGGTTGTTACCAGGTGATTTCCGGTTTGTAACCTGCGGCAGGGAAACAGGGCGCCCGGTAGCCCGGGCGCCGGGGGGCGTTATTCGCTGATACTGCTCAGCAGCGCGCTTTCCTGCTGGTGGCGCTCAATGGCCAGCTCAATCAGGCGGGTAATCAGCGCCTGGTAGCCAATACCGCTGGCCTGCCACAGTTTCGGGTACATGCTGATATTGGTAAACCCGGGCAGTGTGTTGATTTCATTGATGATAACTTCATTTTCCGGGGTCAGGAACACATCCACCCGGGACATGCCGCTGCACTCCAGCGCCTGATAGGCGCGGATGGCGATCGCGCGGATCTTGTCGTTGATCTCGCGGGGCAAATCGGCCGGAACCACCACCTGGGCGCCTTTATCATCGATATATTTTGTATCGTAAGAGTAAAAATCACTGTTAATGACAATTTCACCACAGGTACTGGCCTGCGGATCGTCATTCCCGAGGATGGCGCACTCGATCTCCCGGCCGGTGATCCCTTTTTCCACCACCACTTTGGTGTCAAAGCGGAACGCCAGGGCCACCGCCTCCTGGTACTGGGCGGCAGTGGTCACTTTGCTGACGCCGACAGACGAGCCCTGGTTGGCTGGCTTGACAAACAGCGGCACGCCGAGCGTCTCAGCCAGTTCGGCAAAGTGGTATTTATCGCGGTTGCTGCGGGTCAGCGTCACGAAGGGGGCAACATTCAGGCCCGCATCACGCAGCAGGCGTTTGGCCACGTCTTTGTCCATGCTGACAGCGGAGCCCAGCACGCCGGAACCGACAAAAGGTAAATTCGCCATGCGCAGCATGCCCTGCAGGGAGCCATCTTCCCCGAGGGTGCCGTGTACGATGGGGAACACCACATCCAGCTGTGGGAGCGGGCTGGCGGCCCGGGCGTCGATCAGTTGCCCGTGCTGCTGGCCCGGGGTCACGGCCAGGTTGACCCCGGAATGGTTCAGGGCGATACGGGCCGGATCTGCGGCGTTGAGCAGGTAGTTGTGCTCATCATTAATGTGCCACTGGCCCTGTTTATCAATGCCCAGCAGCACCACATCAAATTTGGTTTTATCAATTGCGTCGACGATATTTTTAGCCGACTGAAGAGAGACTTCATGCTCAGCCGACTTGCCGCCAAACACGATCCCTACACGTAATTTTGCCATGTCACACCTGCGGTTTAGCTTACGCTCACGAAAGCAAACAAAATAGCACGCCTGACCACGGGTTTCATGCCCCAGCGCAACCCGGGAGCCTGAGTGACCAATTGCCGAGCAGGTTACGCCGGGCCGGATATTGGCGGATAATTTATTTGCCGGTAAATAAAAACGCGCTGCTGCTAATGGGGGGTAAACCTGAAGGTGGCAGATAATGTTGTATTAGCGCCCGGGAAAATAGCCGGAAGTGGGGGCCAGACCCTATATAAAGGGGTTGCCGTAGCATATTCTGTGGGGTAAATATATACCCAAATTAAAGCATAAAATAATGTTATCCGGGGCTAGGAAAGCGCCAGTGGTGATGATAGATTTTTAACACATAATCGCCAGAGAGCCTGCCATGAGATATTTAATTTCAGAGTTGCTGGTCAACATTGCCGCCAGGGAAGAAGAGTCCGTACGCCTGGAGCACCGGGTTGCCGTCATGGAGATTTTTTTCCGCCAGATGATGGACAAAATGAGCAGCGAAGAGCGCCAGCGCCTGATTGATGGCGTGCGGGATAAAGTCGCCCACAATGACTCTGGACCGGTCAGTTACGATACCGCCCTGTTACAGCAGCAAATGAACCGCCTGCTCGACTAATTACCCGGTTGTTCTATCCAGCACATCCGGGCATTTATTATATTTTAAAATCAGTAAAATATCGGCGGATGAATCTTCCGGTGTGCATTATAAATAAGCAAATGTAATATCAGTGTAATGCATTGATAAAACAAATAGCGCCCGCCGGGTTGCTATTTGTTAGCGTATGCCGCGCCCTGTTGGCAGCCTGCAGAAAGTGGCTTTATTTATGTGCTATTTCCCGGAATTCATACCAGACTTAAAACCTGTCCTCCTGACGAAGAGACAGGCCCTGATAAAGCGATATTTGCGATAGGATTGATGATGAAAAAGACCATGATGATGGTGCTCCTGGTGGCGATGGCAAGCGGGGCGATGGCCGCCCGGGCGGCGGATAAACCGCTGACCGAACAGCAACAGCGGATGCAGAGCTGCAGCCAGCAGGCAGGCGCTAAAACCCTGAAAGGGGATGAGCGTAAAAGTTTCATGAGTAGCTGTCTGAAGAGCCCGGCGGCGGCCCACGGCAAAGCGCTGACGCCTCAGCAGGTGAAAATGAAAGAGTGTAACGGCGAAGCGACCAAACAGGCGCTGAAAGGCAGCCCGCGCAAAGCCTTTATGAGCACATGCCTGAAGAAATAACCGGGCAGGGCAGAGTGACGCACCCGCCACTCTGCTGTTTTCAGGCTTTACTTAACGCAATAGATTTCTGCATACAGCTTTCCATCGCTTCCATCACGGCCGAGCGCATTCCTTTCGCTTCCAGCACTTTTACCGCCTCGATAGTTGTCCCGCCAGGTGAGCAGACCATATCTTTCAGCTCGCCCGGGTGCTTACCGGTCTCCAGAACCATTTTGGCCGCCCCCATAACCGCCTGGGCGGCAAATTTATAGGCCTGGGCGCGGGGCATACCGCCGAGTACCGCGGCATCAGCCATGGCTTCAATAAACATAAATACATACGCCGGGGAGGAGCCGCTGACTCCGACGACCGGGTGAATCATATATTCGTCAATCACCTCAGCCTGACCAAAACAGCGGAAGATATTCAGCGCATCGGCAATATCTTCCTGGGTGACCAGCGGGTTAGGGGTAATGGAGGTCATTCCCGCGTTCACCAGCGCCGGGGTATTAGGCATGGCGCGGATAATTTTACGATCGTGGCCCAGAATGGTCGCCAGCTGTTCGAGGGTAATACCCGCCGCCACAGAGATAACCAGCGTCTCTTTATTCAGGCTGTTATTAATCTCGCTCATGACCCTGAGCATAATATTGGGTTTAACGGCACCGAACAGAATATCGGCCACCTGGGCAACCTCCTGGGCGCTCTGGGCCGGGTTAACGCCATATTTTGCGCTCAGTGCGGCCACTTTGTCCGGTGACGGGGTGTAGACCCAGATATTTGCCGGTTGCACCTGACCGCTGGCCAGCAGCCCGCCGAGGATTGCCTCACCCATATTGCCGCAGCCAATAAAACCGATATTCTTATTCACGCGTCACGCTCCATAGCCATCCGAAAGTGAAATAAGTCTGTTGCCTGATAACGCGATGCAGGCAACAATCCGCCCCTGAGTGTACCAGAACAGGAGAGAGAATGATGGCAATCTGGGTAGATGCCGATGCGTGCCCCGGGGTAATTAAAGAGATCCTGTTTCGTGCCGCACAGCGCACGCAAACCACGGTGACCCTGGTCGCTAACCAGAGCCTGCGTATCCCGCCGTCGCCCTATATTCAGATGCTGCGGGTGGCCCCGGGCTTTGATGTGGCCGATAACGAAATTGTGCGCCGCTGTGCAGCGGGGGATCTGGTGATTACGGCGGATATTCCGCTGGCGGCGGAGGTGCTGGGAAAGGGGGCGGCAGCGCTGAATCCGCGCGGAGAGCGCTACAGCGAGGCCACCATCCGTGAAAAGCTGACAATGCGCGACTTTATGGATACCCTGCGCGCCAGTGGAGTGCAGACTGGCGGCCCCTCTGCCCTTAATCAGCGGGACCGCCAGCAATTTGCTAATGCGCTGGAGCAGTGGTTACAGACCAGCCAGCGGCGTTAAATCCAGCTGTCGTCGTCCCCGAAATCGTCGCCACCGAAGTCGTCACCGCCATAGCCGCTGTTGTCATCCTGCCAGCTGGCATTTTGCAGCAGGCTGTCGTCGCTGTTGTCGTTATTTGCGGTATCGGTATCAGCCACGTTGCTGGTCTGGCTGGTGGTGGCGTCTTTTTCCGGCTCTTTGATGATATTGACTATCTCTTCCGGCGCGGACTGGTGGAACATGCTGGTCAGCATATTGCCCAGCATCACCCCACCGGCCACCCCGGCGGCCGTTTGCAGGGCACCGGCCATAAAACCGCCGCCGCGGCTGGCCTGCGGGGCCGGAGCGGCATAACTGGCGTTGCCGGGAATGTTATTGCCGGTATAGTGGCTGCCCGGGCGGGTGCCGGGGATCGGGGCCGAGCCGCCGCTCTGGTAGCCTGGTTCGCTGGTGGGTGCCTTCTGGCCGCCGCCAAACAGGCCCGCCAGGAAGCCGCCGCTGGCCGGGCGCGCGGTTTCGCGCAGGCGGGTGGCTTCGGCTTCCAGGGCTTCAACCCGGCTGCTTAACTGCTTAATGGCCGCCTCCTGGATAAGAATGGTCTGGGCCATATAGTAAGGTGCGCCGGGTTGCTGCTTAATATGCTCAGCAATCAGCGCCTCGGCCCCGGCTTCCCGGGCTCCGCTCTGGTTTTCCGCTTGCTGCAGGCGGGAAAAAAGATCATCAATCAGGCGCTGTTCTTCAGATTGCATGGTGACTACCTCAAAAAGAGTTATCGTAAAAACCAGCATAGTCTGACCGAAAATAAGATGTTGTAAATACGGTGTTAAGTAAAACTTTGCGCAGATTTCTTTACGAAGTTTTAAGAAGTTATCGGCTGTCACCGGTTGTTTTTAGGCAAGAATTGACTGTAACAATAACTTTACATGTTGTGTTTTATTTGCTGTGCTACAGTTTTTCAGTTCAGTAAACATTGATTATTTGCTGTAATGAATTTTTTACAGATTTCACCGCAATCTAATTGCTGCTATCATTCGCTTTTGTTGTTTGCACTGTCTGCCGGCCGTGATATTGCGGCGGGTATGAAGAGGATTTAACCATTCATGACTCAACCTGTTTTCTTAGTCGGCGCCCGCGGATGCGGGAAAACCACCACAGGAAATGCACTGGCCCGCGCTCTGGGATTCCGTTTTACCGATACGGATCTCTGGTTACTGGAAACCACGCACATGACGGTCGCCGAGATGGTTGAGCGTGACGGCTGGCCGGGGTTTCGCCGCCGTGAGAGCGAGGCGCTGCGCGCGGTAACGGTGCCGGGCACCGTGGTGGCAACCGGCGGCGGTATTGTGCTGGCGGAAGAGAACCGCCAGTTTATGCGCGACAACGGCCAGGTCATTTACCTGCGGGCTCCGGCGCATATTTTAGCCAGCCGTCTTGCGGCGTTCCCGGAAGAGGATCAGCGCCCGACCCTGACCGGGCGGCCCATTACCGACGAAATGGCCGAGGTGCTCGCCGCCCGCGACGCACTTTACCGCCAGGTGGCGCACCACGTGATTGATGCCGACAGGGCACCGGAGCAGGTGGTGGAATCCATTCTTGAATCATTGCGTTACGCCCGGGCCAGTTGATCCCCCTGGCCTGGCGCGACTATAGTGGTTTTTTCGCTCACAGAGAAAGGCGTCGTTATGCTCCAGAGTAATGAGTATTTTGAAGGGAAAGTGAAGTCGATTGGTTTTTCCAGCAGCGCAACCGGGCGTGCCAGTGTTGGCGTCATGGCGAGCGGCGAGTACACCTTTGGCACGGGCCAGCCGGAAGAGATGACGGTCATCAGCGGCGAGCTGAATGTGCTGCTGCCGGGGGCCACCGAATGGCGGGTTTTCAGCGCCGGTGAGTCTTTTCAGGTGCCGGGCAATAGTGAATTTGCCCTTGAAGTGGCCGAGCCGACCTCTTATCTGTGCCGTTATCTGTAATGATACGGGCCGGTGTGGCGCACACACCGGCTGTTTTACTGCTCTTCCCCCAGTGAGGCGTGCAGAAACTGCATCAGCGCGGTGACCCGCAGCGGGGTAAATTGCCGTGAGGGCCTCACCAGCGAGAGCGGCAGCGGTGCCGGGGCGTGCTCCTCAAGCAGGCGCACCAGGCGGCCGGTCTGTAGCGCCTCTTCCACCATAAATTCCGGTAGCATTGCGATCCCCATTCCGGCGATGGCCGCGCAGGCCAGCACATCCCCGTTATTGACCGCCAGCGGTGTATAAAACTCCGCCGGATGGCTGCTTTCCGGCAGGCTCCACTCGTCCCGGGCGGAGAGCAGGGAGTAGCGCAGCAGCGCGTGGTGGCGCAGCTGGGCCGGAGAGTGCGGCGTTCCCTGGCGGGCCAGATAATCCGGTGCGGCGCAGAACACCCGGGGCAGCAGCGCTATCTGGCGGCTGACGAGGGTGGAATCAGCCAGATGACCGATGCGCAGGGCGAGATCCAGCCCCTCAGTCACCATATCCGCGACCCGGTCGTCCATCTGCAGTTGCAGGGTGACCCGGGGATACTGGCGCATAAATTGCGGCAGCAGGGGGGCGAGCTTTTTCATGCCGAAGCTCAGGGGGGCACCCAGGCGCACCGTACCGCTGTATGTCTCCTGGGTACAACTGAGCCGCTCCTCGGCCTGCTCCAGGGCGTTGAGGATCCCGGTCACATCCTGGTAGAACTGCTGGCCTGCCGGGGTAACATCCAGTTGCCGGGTGGTGCGGTTAAGCAGCTTCACCCCAAGACGGGCCTCCAGGGCGGAGATGCGTCGGCTGATGGCGGCGCTGCTGGCCTCCAGCTGAATAGCCGCATTGTAAAAGCTGCCGCTGTCGACCACGGCAACAAAGCTGCGCAGGGCGGTCAAATCATATTCTTTCATTTTGCGTAATGGAGTCTTACGGCATAGCCGGTTTATCCAGGTGGCTGACGGGCATAGGATCGGCACATCAGGATCTATTGAGGAACATTACCATGGCCACAGATTATCGTTTAAAAAGCGCGGACTCGCTGCACTATTTACCGGCCAGCGATTATCACCCGGCAAATACCCGGTTTCATTTCTCCTTCGCGAATTACTACGATCCGGACAATATGCACTACGGGGTGCTGCGGGTGGTCAATGACGACGACGTTAAACCCCACAGCGGGTTTGACAAGCATCCCCATAAAGATATGGAGATAGTCAGCTATGTGGTCCACGGCCACCTGACCCACTGGGACAGCGCCACCGGGGTTGAGGAAGTGCTGGGGCGGGGAGATGCCCAGGCCATTACCGCCGGGCGCGGGGTCTGGCATTCGGAGCTGAATAAGCACGATGAGTGGTGCCGCTTCCTGCAGATCTGGATCCTGCCGCCGCGCCAGGGGCTGGAGGTGCGCTACCACAGCCACCATTTTGGCGAACAGGATCGTGAAAACCGGATTGCCCATATTGTCGGCAGTATCGCAAACGACGACGCGCCGCTGCAGCTCAACCAGGATGTGAATATGTACGTCAGCGAGCTGACCCGTGCAGAAGCCCGGGTAAACTGGACCCTGGAGGCCGGGCGCCAGGCGTATATCAGCAATATTGAAGGCAGTGTGGACATTGCCGGGCTGCCCACCCTGCAAGCGCGCGACACCCTGGAGATAACCGGCCCGGCGAGCCTAAGTTTTCGCGCCACAGAGCAGCACGCGCATTTTATTATTATCGAAATGCCCCAGTGGCCGGAAGAGGCCTGACAGGTATCACCCATTAAAAAGGTTCATCGCGGGTTAGCGTGATATTTCCCAAACGGTGATTTGTGAGAATAGCGATCCTCGCCCGCTTCAGGTTCGGACATATGAACGCCCGATGAACGGGTTCCGCTCCCTGACGATGGGCACTCATATGTTGTGTGCGGAACCTGGTCGCGTTCCAGGAGGGGGGGGCCGGTCCCCTCCTGGAGACCTCGCCGGCCCGCGGTCAATCGCCGCTGCGCGGTTCGCTGCAACTCCGGCTTGCTCTGGCGGACCAGTCAGGATTCGGCATCCATGCCTCAACCTTCCTTCTGGCTGCCATCCTGGCAGCCAGTCCTTGAGCCACGCCTGCGTTTTCGCCGATTGCCTTTATGCGGGGGTTTAACACCCTCGCGGCCATTAACTGACATTCAGCGGCATTTCAGCCGCTGAAACTGTTTTGTTTTACCGCAGGGGTTTTCCAGTCCCGCGTAAAAGAAACTGGCGGCGCGAAGCTGAAAAGACCAGGGGGGGCGGCCCGGATGGCCGCCACAGGGAGGGCTGAGACAGGATGTCGAATCCCGACCGGACCGCAGGATTGAGGCGCAGCAGAGCGTATCGCGCCAGCGACAGTTTCCCCGCGGGCCGGGGGTATCCCTAAAGGGGAATCGGCTGCACTGAACCCAGGATCCTGGACTAACTATTCATAGTCCGGAGATCATAAACATGAAATATCCTGTGGAAGTCCGGCTGGCAGCCGTTAAGCATTACCTGGCCGGAAAAGCTACACTAAAAGAGACAGCACGCCAGTTTAAGGTTGGAAAATCCCCTCTAAATCGCTGGATTCGGGCATACAGGCACCAGGGTATGGAGGGACTGAAGCCCCGCTCTCGCCATCCCTATACTGCCGAATTTAAGCTATGCGTTGTCCGTTACATCATCAGAAACCGGTGTAGTTGCGAGGATGCCTCCGCGCACTTTGCTATCCCTAATGAAACCTGCGTGCTGAACTGGTTAAAACGTTATCAGCTCAACGGCAGCAGAGCATTTAAACCAGCCAAAACTGCCCGAATTATCACTTCTGGAGTTGCTATGAAAAAAGCAAAATCCCCACCAAATCCCCGGGAGTTCAGTGAGATGACTCATGCTGAACTTCAGGATGAACTTGAATATCTACGCGCTGAAAATGCCTACCTAAAAAAGTTAAAATCCCTGAGAGAGGAAGAACTCAGGGAGCAGCAGAAAAAGCGGCAACAATAAACGCACTGCTACCAGATCATAAGCTGAAATATTTACTTCGCGCTGCGGCTTTGCCACGCAGTACGTATTACTATCAATGCGCCAGAAGTGATACCACAACGGACAAATATGCTGATATCGTGCTGGCTATACAGGCAATCTATAAACATCATGCTGGTCGTTACGGTTACCGACGTATGACACTTGCCCTGCGAAAAGAGGGTTTTACACTAAATCACAAAACTGTCAGAAAGCTGATGAAGGAGCATGGCCTGCTCTGTCAGTTACGACGTAAAAAGTATCGCTCCTATATGGGAGGATGCAGCGTAACAGCAGAGAATCTTCTCGCCCGTAATTTCAGGGCCTGTAGCAGCGGGCTGAAATGGTGCACAGATATAACAGAGTTTCGCGCCGGAACACATAAGCTCTACCTTTCCGTTATACAGGATTTGTTTAATAAGGAAATTGTTGCCTGGCATACATCTCTGAGGCCCTCTCTGGGGTTGGTCTGTAAGACGCTGGATAAGAGCCTGAAAGGGAAAAATTATAGGCCAGAGTTGATATTACACAGCGATCAGGGGTGGCATTACCACACACTCATGTGGCGCAGTATGCTGGCTGATGCAGGGATCAGGCCGAGTATGTCACGTAAGGGTAACTGTCTTGATAATGCTGTGATGGAAAATTTCTTTAGCCACCTGAAAACGGAGATGTATTACCGCAAGGAGTATCGGGATCCTGAAGAACTGCGACGGGATATAGCGAAATACATTCATTACTTCAATCAAGAACGTATCAGCCTTAAGACTGGAGGAGTAAGCCCGGTAGAATACCGGGCTCAGGTAGAAAAACAGTAATCAGGCGGTGTCCAGGTTTTGGGGTTCAGTGCACGGCATTCCCCTTTAGGACGCGACCGGGTTCGGTTGCCACAAAGAAATACCGGTGCCCGGGGAGCGGAACCTTTCCACTAAACGTACATAGACCAGATCTCGGCACAATGCCTGAAGCGCCTGCGAATCGCTATTCGCCAACACCATCCTTTGGGAAAAGGCTTCAGCCGCCACGCTTAAATGCGATGAACCATTAAAAAACCCGGCGCAAGCCGGGTTTTGTCTTAGCGCTGGGCCTCTCCGCCCAGTCCTTCTGTCAGCCCCTGGATAAGCGCTGCCAGCTCACCGGTCATCAGCGTGAAGTCCGCATCAAAACGTTGGGCAAAATCTTCCCTGTCGATATCGTCATTCTGATCGCGCAACTCGTCGCTGAATTTCAGGCGCTTGAGGGAGCCGTCATCACACAGCATAAACTGAATGCGCTGCTGCCAGTCGAGGGCCAGTTTGGTGACCACTTTGCCCGCCTCAATATGGGTGGCTATCTCATCGCTGACCAGATCCTGTTTTTTACAGCGGATCACGCCGCCGTCATCAAGGATGGCTTTCAGCTCGGCTTCGTCCAGCAGCTGGAAGCCCTGGGCCGCGCTGCCAGAGCGGACCCACTCGGTCAGCGTCAGCTCGATGGGGGTCTCCATGGTGAGCGGAACCACCGGCAGGGAGCCGAGGCTTTTGCGCAGCAGCGCCAGCGTATCTTCGGCCTTTTTGGCACTGGCGCAGTCGACCATTATCAGGCCATTGACGCTGTCTATCCACATCATGGTCTGGCTAAAGCGGCTGAAGGCGCGGGGCAGCAGCGAGTGCAGCACTTCGTCTTTCAGGGCGTCTTTTTCGGTTTTTTTCAGCTTGCGGCCCTGGTCGGCCTCCAGCTTGTTAATTTTTGCCTCCAGCGCCTGTTTGATAACCGGCGTGGGTAGGATCTTCTCTTCTTTGCGGGCGCAGATCATTATCTGCCCGTTAACCGCGTGGGTTAACGCATCACTCCGGGCGCCCATCGGCGATACCCAGCCTGTTTTGGCCATATCCTGGCTGCCACAGGGTGTGAACGACAGCGGCGCTAATTGTTTTTCCATCTCGTCCTGACGCAACGTAACGTCACGGCTTAAACGGTAAACCATTACATTTTTAAACCACAGCATGATGATGTTCTGCCTTATCATGAAACGCAGCGCGCATGATAGCGAATCGGGGGGCGGGTTTCACCGCCTTCTGTCCCGGGGGGCGGAAAAAGCCGCGTGGTATACTGCCGGACAAACCGGAAGCGAACGGCGTATACTCTTAAAATTCAACAGGGTGGAGGAGATAACAGGTGCGAATTGGGATTGATTTAGGCGGTACAAAAACCGAAGTGATTGCGCTGGCGGATAACGGGGCGCAGTTGTATCGCCATCGCCTGCCCACACCGCGCAACGATTACGGGCAGACTATCGAGACCATCGCCCGCCTGGTGGCGCTGGCAGAAGCGGAAACCGGCCAGCGTGGCAGTGTCGGGATCGGCATTCCGGGAACCCTGTCCCCGGTCAGCGGCAGAGTAAAAAATGCCAACTCCACCTGGCTTAACGGCCAGCCCTTTGACCGGGATCTGGCACAGCGCCTGGGCCGCGAGGTGCGGATCGCCAATGATGCGAATTGCCTGGCCGTATCCGAGGCGACCGACGGCGCCGGTGCCGGGGCGGCCACGGTATTTGCCGTGATTATCGGCACCGGGTGCGGGGCGGGTATCGCCCTGAACGGCCAGGCGCTGAACGGCGCCAACGGTAACGCCGGGGAGTGGGGCCATAATCCGCTGCCCTGGATGGACGACGAAGAGCTGCTGTTTCGCCAGCAGGTGCCGTGCTACTGCGGCAGGCAGGGCTGCATTGAGACTTTTATTTCCGGCACCGGGTTTGCCACTGACTATCAGCGGCTCAGCGGCACGGCCCGCACCGGGGCGGAGATCATCACGCTGGCCTCCCGGGGGGATGCCCTGGCAGAGCAGGCGCTGGCCCGCTACGAGGTGCGCCTGGCGAAATCGCTCGCCCATGTGGTGAATATGCTGGATCCTGATGTGATCGTCTTAGGGGGCGGGATGAGCAATGTGGATCGTCTCTACCAGACGGTCCCGGCGCTGATCGCCTCCTGGGTATTTGGTGGCGAATGCGCAACCCCGGTGCGCAAAGCACAACACGGGGATTCCAGCGGGGTGCGCGGTGCGGCCTGGCTGTGGCCGCTGTAATCGCGGGCTTTCGTGAACCGGGCGGTGGGTGCCGCCCGGTGCCGGTTATTCCGCGTGGCTGTTGTGCTCAACCGCATAGGTTTTTGCCAGCCGGCTAAAGCCCAGCCCGTTCACTTTGCGCACCTTGATTTGTACCGGGATGCGCTCCTTCATGGCCTCAACATGGCTGATAACCCCAATATGTTTACCGCTGGCGTTCAGGGTGTCGAGGGCATCCAGGGCTGTGTCCAGTGTCTGGGCATCCAGTGTGCCGAAGCCTTCATCAAGAAAGAGCGAGTCGATCCGCGTTTTGTGGCTGACCAGATCAGAGAGCGCCAGCGCCAGGGCCAGGCTCACCAGGAAGCTCTCCCCGCCGGAGAGGGTGCGGGTATCGCGCACCGCATCTGCCTGCCAGGTGTCGACCACTTCCAGCTCCAGCGCTTCGCTCTCTTTACGCTGCAGAAAATAGCGCCCGTGTAACCGCAGTAGCTGCTGGTTTGCCAGCCAGACCAGATTGTCCAGGGTCAGCCCCTGGGCGAAGCGGCGGAATTTATCCCCCTCTTTTGAGCCGATAAGCTCATTAAGGCAGCCCCAGTCCTCCGCCTGCTGGCGCTGGCGGGCAATGTTATCCAGCAGATCCCGCAGCCGCAGCTGGTTGTCTGCATCGGCCCGGAGCTGGTGCTGAATTTCCCCCTGTTGGGTGGTGCAGTCGCGCAGCGCCTGATGGGCGCTTTCCTGCGCCAGGGCGAGGGATTGCGGGGTTTCCTGCGCCTCCAGCTGCCCGGGCCGGGCCGCGCGGTGCGCCTCCAGCGCCTGCTGTGCCTGGGTATCAAGGGTCTGGCATTCAATCAGCGTTTTGTTCAGCCTGTCGCGCAGGGCCTCCAGTTCGGTGCGCAATGTGTCGTCCAGCAGGGCGGCAAGAAAGGCCGCGCTGTCCGGGAAGGGGCTGGCGTTCAGGGCCTCGTCAAAGGCCTGTTGTCCCTGTGCCAGGCGCTCCGTATCCCGCGCCAGCTGGCGCGTCAGGCTCTGTTGCTCACCCAGCAGTGTGGCGGCAAGGTGATCCGTGTGCTGCCACTGGGCCAGGGCGCTTTCTGCACTGGCGGCATCCAGGGGCGGCACCCTGATACCGCTATCCGCCAGCCCTTCCAGCAGGGGGAAGAGCTTCGCCAGCTGGCTCTGTAATGTGCCCAGCAGGGTTTGCTGTTGCTGCCAGTGGCGGGCTTCTGCCTCGCGTTCAGCAAGCCAGGGCTCGCTGGCCTCGGGCGGTGGCGGGGTCAGCCCCATCGGGGTGAGCTGGCTGGTTAATTCTGCCTCCAGGCGTGCCTGGGCAGCCTGAAGGGTGCTCAGGCGTTGCTGTGCGTCGCGCTGTTGTTGCTCAAACGCCAGATGCTGCTGGTGCAGGCGCAGTTGCTGTTCGCGGGTCTCCTGGTCTGCAAGCCAGGCAGTGGCCTGGTTTCCCGGCGGGAAGTGCTGCCCCAGCCGGGCACACAACGCCTGCCACTGGCCCCGGGCCTGCTGGTGCTGTGCCTCCAGCTGCTGTTGCTCCTGGCAGGCGTGCTGATGCTGCCGGGTGAGCTGGCTCAGGCTGCCTTTCAGGGTGGCACCGGCTTCACCCAGTTGCTGTAGCGCCTGTTCCAGCGCCAGTAAGCGCTGGCGGTTTTCGCCGGGGGCCAGCGCCTGGTAGCGCACCACTGCCGGGTGCTGTTCTGAGCCGCACAGGGGGCAGGGGGCGCCAGGCTGTAGTCGCGCCCGGTGCTCTGCCAGGCTGGCGATGGTGGCCTCCAGTTCGCAGATCTTTCTGACGTCATCACACTCGCGTTTTTTCTGGCTCCACTGCTGGCGCTTCTCTTCGGTCTGGCGGGTCAGAATCTCCAGCTGTGCCTGCTGCTGGCGGGTCTGCCCGGCAAGGGCCTCCCGGCGCTGGTTAAGGGGGGTGAACCCGGCCAGCAGGGTGCTGAGTTGCTGGCGAAGCGGGCGCTCACTTTCCAGGTGTTGCAGTGTCCGGGTGGTCTCTTCATCGCTGATCTCAAGCCCGGAAGGCGGCAGCGCCGCCTGTTTTTGCTGGCGCAGTTGCTGCTCGCGGGCCTGCTCCTGCTGGCTGAGGATCAGCTCCTGGCGCTGGCGGAAGGTGGCCCGCCAGCCGGTCAGCTCGTTCTGCCAGTCGCGGTAGCGCTCATGGGCTTTAAGCCAGGTTTCCAGCTGCTGAATCTCATGGCTGAGGTGCTGCTGCCGCTCTGCGGCCAGGTTGCGGATCTGCTGGCGGCGGATGGTGGCTTCCTGTAAGTGGGTATTTACTTGCTCCAGCTGCTGCTGGCTGGCGAGCAGGGAGTGCTGCTGCTCTTCACGCTGGCGCCACAGGGGGCGGAGTTTTTCTGCCGGCTGGCTGGCAGTCAGCCGGGCCAGACGGGGGGCCGCATCCTCCAGGGCCTGATGTGCGGCCTGGTGTTGCTGGCGGGCCGTTTCCCGCGCGGCGCTGAGCTGCTGCTCGCGGGCCAGCCACTGGGCGGCCTGTTGCAGGGTCTGAAGCCTGGCCTGCAGGCTTTTCTCCTGCTCAGTAAGTGCTTGCAAACGTTGTGCCAGGGCCTGTTTTTGCGCCTCGTCCAGCAGGTGGACGCCTGCGGCGGTCGCTTCGGCCTGGGCCAGCTGGTTTTTCACCTCTTTATACTGGTCGAAGACGGCGGCAGACAGGCGGCCATAGATTTCGGTGCCGGTGAGCTCTTCCAGCAGGGCGGCGCGATCGTTGGCATCCGCGTTGAGGAAGGCGGCAAACTGCCCCTGAGAGAGCATCATCGAGCGGGTAAAGTGGCCGTAATCCAGCCCGGTCAGCCGGGCGATAGCCTCCAGCTTGTCTTTGATTTTATCCGCCAGTATTTTACCGTCCGCGCAGCGGGCCAGCTCAACCCGGGGGGGCTGTAGCTTTCCCCCGGGGTTGTTGCGCGCCCGGCTCTGGCTCCAGAATGCCCGGTAGGCACAGCCCTGAACCTCAAATTCCACCTCGGCCAGGCACTCGGCCGTGTCCCGGGTCATAATGTCGTTGCGGGTATGGGAGATGGTGTCCAGGCGCGGCGTTTTGTGGTACAGCGCCAGACAGATGGCATCCAGCAGGGTGGTTTTCCCGGCCCCGGTGGGCCCGGTTATGGCAAACAGCCCGCAGCTGGCGAAAGGCTCCCGGGTAAAATCGATTTTCCATTCCCCTTTCAGGGAGTTGAGGTTTTTTAACCGCAGGCTGAGAATTTTCATGCCTGTTCCTCCGGGTTATTCAGCGTTTCCAGGGTGCGGGCGAACAGCGGGCGTAACCGGGTGCGCTGTTCCTCACCGGCACCGGCGGCATCCAGGCGCCGCTCAAACACATCCTGCACGCTCAGCTCGCTCAGGGTTTCGCTGTGCTGGCGGGCAATCACCTGCTGGCGCTGTTCCCGGCTGCGTCGCACCAGTAAGACCTCCACCGGTAGCGGGGCGGTAATGTCGCGGATCTGCTGGCGGGCATCGTGCAGCAGATCGTCGCTGTTGATTTCAATGTCCAGCCAGCAGGGGGGGCTCGCCGGGTCGCTCTGCCAGTCATTCAGCTGGCGGGTGAGGCTGTCGAGGCTGCCTTTTAAGGTGGCCAGCGGCTGGGTTACCGGCACCGGTAACGGGGTGACCCGGGCGAGTTTCCCTTCAGCGAAGGTCACCAGATTCACACTTTTGACCGGGCCGGATTCATCAAAGCTCAGGGCAATCGGGGAGCCGCTGTACCAGATATGCTGGCTGCCGCCCACCGCCTGTGCCCGGTGAATGTGGCCCAGAGCAATATAATCCGCCGCCGGGAAACGGCTGGCGGGGAATGCGTCCAGAGTGCCGATATAGATATCGCGCACCGCATCGCTGGTGGCTGCCCCCACCGTGGTCAGGTGGCCGGTCATGATTATCGGGAGCGGCCGGTCACCGCGCAGCGCCAGGGCAGCCTGGTAGCTACGCTGGTAGTATGCGGCAATGGCCTCCAGCAGATTCTGCTGCTTGTCGCTGGCGGACTGCCCGGCCTGGCTGTGCAGCAGATCCCGCGGGCGCAGAAACGGCACCGGGCACAAAATGGCCCCCGGGGTGCCGTCCCGCTGCGGGATCAGGGTAACCGGTGGCGGCACATCCTCCGGGGGAATGCTGGCGGTGACCTGGGTATTAAGGCAGGCCAGTAGCCCGCGCGACTCATTCAGGGTGGCGACCCCGTCGTGGTTGCCGCCCAGAATATAGAGCGGGCAGCCGGTGGCCTGTAGATTCACCACAAAGCGGTTATAGCATTCGCGGGCATAGCTGGGGGGAAACTGGGTGTCAAAAATATCCCCGGCGACAATAATGGCATCGGCACGCTGTTGCTTTACGGTCTCCAGCAGCCAGTCCAGAAAGGCGTGGTGCTCGGCGGCACGGCTTTTGGTATAAAAGTTCTGGCCGAGGTGCCAGTCAGAGGTGTGTATCAGGCGCATAACCGCTTCCGGTGATAAAAATATGGCCCCGATTATACCCGCCATACGGCAATCTGCACCTCTGGTGGGGGATTCGCCCCCGGGCGGGCGGGAAGGCGGGTGCCTGTTGGCAGGTCATATTTACGCCATTTTTTAATAAATCTGTCATAAATCTGACGCATAATGGCCGCCCATTGCACTTTAGACTCACACAGATAAGGCTAATCATGGCGAAACGCATACTGGTGGTAGAAGATGAGGCTCATATCCGTGAAATGGTCTGCCTGGTCCTTGAACAGAACGGTTTTCAGCCGGTAGAAGCGGCGGATTACGATCTCGCCGTGGCCCTGCTGAACGAACCCTGGCCGGATCTGGTGTTGCTGGACTGGATGCTGCCGGGAGGATCCGGTATTCAGTTTATTAAGCATCTTAAGCGCGACCCGCTCACCCGGGAGATCCCGGTCGTGATGCTGACCGCCCGCGGCGAAGAGGAAGATCGGGTGCGCGGGCTGGAAACCGGTGCGGATGACTACATGACCAAACCTTTTTCACCCAAGGAGCTTATCGCGCGCATCAAAGCCGTGCTGCGCCGTATTTCGCCCATGGCGGAAGAGGGAGTGATAGAGATGCAGGGGCTGAGCCTGGATCCCACCTCGCACCGGGTGATGAGCGACGATCGCCCGCTGGATATGGGGCCGACCGAATTCAAATTACTGCACTTTTTTATGACCCACCCGGAGCGGGTTTACAGCCGGGAACAGCTGCTTAATCACGTCTGGGGAACCAATGTGTACGTGGAAGATCGCACCGTGGATGTGCATATTCGCCGGTTACGTAAAGTGCTGGAGCACAGCGGGCACGATCGTATGGTGCAGACAGTACGGGGCACCGGCTACCGTTTTTCTGCCCGATTCTGACAGGAGTGTGACCCGTGCTGGAACGGTTGTCATGGAAAAGACTGGTACTGGAACTGGTGTTGTGCTGCCTGCCGGCACTGGTGCTGGGCGCGATTTTTGGTTACCTGCCGTGGTTTTTGCTGGCGTCGGTCACCGGTTTGCTTATCTGGCACTTTCATAATCTGCTGCGCCTGTCCTGGTGGCTGTGGGTGGATCGCAGCATGACGCCCCCTCCGGGGCGCGGCAGCTGGGAGCCGCTGCTATACGGCCTGCACCTGATGCAGGTGCGTAATAAAAAGCGCCGCAAAGAGCTGGGAAGCCTGATCCGGCGCTTTCGCAGCGGAGCGGAATCCCTGCCTGACGCGGTGGTGATGACCACCGAAGAGGGGGTGATTTTCTGGTGCAATGGCCTGGCCCAGCGCCTGCTGAACCTGCGCTGGCCGGACGATAACGGCCAGAATATCCTCAACTTAGTGCGTAACCCGGCCTTCAGCCAGTACCTCGGTGAGCGGGATTTTTCCCGGCCGCTGAATCTGGTGCTCAATAACGGGCGGCATATTGAAATCCGCATGATGCCCTACAGCGCTCACCAGTTGCTGATGGTGGCCCGCGACGTGACCCAGATGCACCAGCTTGAAGGGGCGCGGCGCAACTTTTTTGCCAATGTCAGCCACGAGCTGCGCACCCCGCTTACGGTGCTCCAGGGGTATCTGGAGATGATGGAAGAGCAGACCCTGACCGGTGCGGTGCGGGAAAAAGCGCTCCATACCATGGGGGAGCAGGCCCGGCGGATGGAGGGGCTGGTAAAACAGCTGCTGACACTTTCGCGCATTGAGGCCGCACCGCAGGTGGCGCTCAGCGAGCCGGTGGATGTGCCCGGTATGCTGCTTCTGCTGGAGCGGGAGGCCCGCACCCTGAGCCAGGGCAGGCACACCCTTCACTTTGAGGTAGATCCTTCGCTGCGCCTGCTGGGCAGTGAAGAGCAGCTGCATAGCGCTATGTCGAACCTGGTGTACAACGCGGTGAACCATACCCCCCCGGGCAGCCATATTCAGGTGCTCTGGCACCGCCTGGGAGAGGGGGCTGAATTCGCCGTTACTGATGATGGCCCGGGAATATTGCCGGAGCATATTCCCCGGCTGACCGAGCGTTTCTACCGGGTAGATAAAGCCCGCTCGCGCACCAGTGGCGGCAGTGGCCTGGGGCTGGCGATTGTGAAGCACGCCCTTGGTCACCACGATTCGCAGCTTTCGATCACCAGCACCCCCGGTAAAGGGAGCCGTTTCTCTTTCGTTCTGGCGGCGCGTTTTATCGCCCCCTGAGGCCCCCCGGGGGAGTTGCTGCCCCGGGCGGAAACTTAACTTTCCGGAAACGCTTTTTAAGTAATAGTTGCTAAAGATCACATTTCTTCAGGAGGTGTGATTTTTGTTTTGTTGCTTTTTTAACCACATTATGAGCCATGACATTTGCTTATAAATGGATAATTAAACTGGTATGGTTTGAATAACCAGTGGATAGCTCTGGTTTTTGGATCGGTTATTGCCTTCAAACGATATAAGCGTTTTAATGAGCCCCATGTCGATGCCGGACTAACCAGAATCGTTTGCTATTTCGAATAACTATTCTTTACTGACCACGAAAAGTAAGCATTTTCCGCTGATTATTTCCGTCATTGCCATGTTATTACCGTGTTCTGTGAACAATTGCTTAACATTTTTCAACACCACACATCCACAGGCTGTAATTATTTATGACCCGTCACTTAAGATCGCGCGACATCATCGCTCTGGGCTTTATGACCTTTGCGCTGTTTGTTGGTGCAGGTAATATCATCTTCCCCCCCATGGTTGGCCTGCAGGCCGGTGAACATGTCTGGTGGGCAGCTATTGGTTTCCTGGTTACGGCAGTGGGTTTGCCGGTGCTTACCGTTGTCTCTCTGGCACGGGTGGGCGGCGGCATGGATTTGCTGAGCTCCCCGATTGGCCGCACGGCGGGCCTTTTGCTGGCTACCGTGTGCTATCTGGCTGTGGGGCCGCTGTTTGCCGCCCCGCGTACTGCTACCGTCTCTTTTGAAGTGGGGATTGCCCCGCTGACCGGCGACGGGGCGATGCCGCTGTTTATCTACAGCCTTATCTACTTCGCGCTGGTTATCGGGGTGTCGCTGTATCCCGGTAAACTGCTGGATACGGTGGGCCATTTCCTGGCGCCGATCAAAATTATCGCGCTGATTATTCTGTCGGTGGCGGCGATCATCTGGCCTGCTGGCGGGATCAGCAGCGCGACTGAAGCCTACCAGAATGCGGCGTTTTCTAACGGTTTTGTTAATGGTTACCTGACCATGGACACCCTGGGCGCTCTGGTATTCGGGATTGTGATTGTTAATGCGGCGCGCTCCCGTGGGGTGACCGAGGCTCGCCTGCTGACCCGCTACACCATCTGGGCGGGCCTGATTGCCGGTGTGGGCCTGGCGCTGCTGTATCTGGCTCTGTTCCGCCTCGGCTCTGACAGCGCTTCACTTGTGGATCAGAACGCCAACGGCGCGGCCATTCTGCATGCTTATGTTCAGCATACCTTTGGCGGTGCGGGCAGCATGCTGCTGGCGGCGCTTATCTTCCTGGCCTGTATGGTAACGGCGGTCGGGCTGACCTGTGCCTGTGCGGAGTTCTTTGAGCAGTATCTGCCGCTCTCTTACCGGACGCTGGTCTTCATTCTCGGCCTGTTCTCGATGGTTATCTCAAACCTGGGGCTGAGCCACCTTATCCAGATTTCGGTACCGATTCTGACGGCCATCTACCCGCCGTGTATCGTGCTGGTGGTGCTGAGTTTTACCCGCCCGCTGTGGAATAACTCGTCGCGGATTATTGCCCCGGCCATGCTGGTGAGCTTTATCTTCGGGGTGATCGACGGGGTTAAAGCCTCGGCAATCAGTGATATTTTACCGGCCTGGAGCACCCATCTGCCGCTGGCAGAGCAGGGGCTGGCCTGGGTACCGCCGACGGTTCTCGTGCTTATTATTTCAATTATCTGGGACAAGGTAGCCGGTCGTACGGTAACATCTGTCGCCCACTAAGCGGTGATTCCTTTTTTAAGCCACGGGGCCTCCCCGTGGTTTTTTTATTTTGTCTCGTTGTGAAGAATGGATAAACCTGATGGAAAAAAACGCGCTTAAACGTGGTTTAAGCACCCGGCACATCCGCTTTATGGCGCTGGGATCTGCGATTGGCACCGGGCTTTTTTATGGTTCGGCGGATGCGATAAAAATGGCGGGGCCCAGCGTGCTGCTGGCCTATATCATTGGCGGGGTCGCCGCCTATATTATTATGCGCGCCCTGGGGGAGATGTCGGTTCATAACCCTTCAGCCAGCTCATTCTCCCGTTATGCTCAGGAAAACCTCGGCCCGCTGGCCGGGTATATCACCGGCTGGACCTACTGCTTTGAGATCCTGATAGTGGCAATCGCGGATGTGACCGCGTTCGGTATCTATATGGGGGTCTGGTTTCCGGCGGTGCCGCACTGGGTCTGGGTGCTGAGCGTGGTGCTGATTATCTGCGCCATTAACCTGATGAGCGTTAAAGTCTTTGGCGAGCTGGAGTTCTGGTTTTCGTTTTTCAAAGTGGCCACCATTATTCTGATGATCGTTGCCGGGTTTGGCATCATCATCTGGGGGATTGGTAACGGCGGGCAGCCTACCGGCATTCATAATCTGTGGAGCAATGGCGGCTTCTTCAGTAATGGCTGGCTGGGCATGGTGATGTCCCTGCAGATGGTGATGTTTGCCTACGGCGGTATCGAAATTATCGGTATCACCGCCGGGGAGGCCCAGGATCCGGAAAAATCGATTCCCCGGGCTATCAACTCCGTGCCGCTGCGTATTCTGGTGTTTTATGTGGGTACGCTGTTTGTGATTATGTCGATTTACCCGTGGAATATGGTGGGAACCAACGGCAGCCCGTTTGTGCTGACCTTCCAGCATATGGGGATCACCTTTGCCGCCAGTATCCTGAACTTTGTGGTGCTGACCGCCTCTCTGTCGGCGATCAATAGCGATATTTTCGGTGTAGGGCGGATGCTGCACGGCATGGCCGGGCAGGGGGATGCCCCGCAGGTGTTTGCCAAAACCTCCCGCCGGGGCGTGCCCTGGGTAACGGTGGTGGTGATGACTATCGCGCTGCTGTTTGCGGTGTACCTGAATTACATTATGCCGGAAAGCGTATTCCTGGTGATTGCCTCTCTGGCGACCTTTGCCACCGTGTGGGTGTGGATAATGATCCTGTTATCCCAGATAGCGTTTCGCCGCCGCCTCTCCGGCGACGAGGTCAAAGCGCTGAAGTTCCCGGTCCCGGGCGGGGTGGTGACTACCATCACCGGCCTGATTTTCCTGGGCTTTATTATCGCGCTGATTGGCTACCACCCGGAGACCCGTATCTCCCTGTATGTGGGGGTCGGCTGGATAGTGCTGCTGCTGATAGGCTGGCGGATTAAATGCCGCCGCGCGGCCGCCTGATTCAGGTGATGGTTGTGAAAATGGCACCCCGGAGGGTGCCATTTTTTTGGCCCGTATAGTGGCCCGGGGGTTAATCCCAGGCGTGGGCGATGGTCGGATCGCTCAGTAGCCGCTCACGCCACCAGCGATTGGCCAGCCCGTTACTGCTGGTGCGCCAGGCCAGAAACACATGGTCATAGCGGCGCCAGGACTCAACCTGTTTTTCCACCAGGGTGCCGGCTTCAAGATAAGGGCGGGCAAGGTGGCGCGGCAGGAAACCACAGCCAGTACCGGCCAGCAGAAGCGGAATTTTAGAGGCAAAACTGTCTACCACCACCCGCTGCTGCTCTTCCAGCAGGTTAATATTCAGGCGCGGGGAGTGGCGGGCGCTGTCGCTGACCACAATCCCCCGGTGCCGGGTAATAAGCCCGTTGCTGAGCGGCTCCGTCTCCCCGGCCAGCGGATGCCCGGGGGCCACCACAAAGATATTTTCAATCCGCCCCATTTCCCGGTATGCATAAGCGGCAGAGGCCGGGGGCTCGTTAATTGCGCCGATAATAATATCGGCATTATCCTGGGTCAGTGCTTCCCAGGCACCCGCCAGCGTTTGCTGGCTGAATTGCAAACGGGTCTGTGGGGCATACTGGTAAAAATCATTAATAATCGGTAATAATAATGTGAATGGAAATGAACTATCCAGCGCAATATTCAGCTCTTTTTCCCAGCCGGATGACATCTGTATTGCATTCTTTTCCAGTGTTTTTGCTGCATTCAGTAATGCGCGGCCCTGCTCAAGAACCATTTTACCGGTGTCGGTAAATTTAGCCCGGTGCCCTGTACGATCGAGAATTAAAATATCAAGTTCATGCTCAAGTTTTTGAACCATATAGCTTAATGCTGCTGGCGTTTTATATAGCGAACCGGCAGCAGCAGCAAAGCTGCCGTATTTATCAAGAGCATCAAGAATAAGCAACACATCAAGATTTACGCGCATAATATCAACCCTGCCTGAGTAATTTTCCCTATTAATACATGGTGTTGACGCTAATTATTAAAATAAGCAATAGATATGCCAGATAATTATCAGACGACTATTATCCATGATTTACGTCACCTACCCTATCATAGAGGTGTACTGCCATTTAATTTCAGATTTTTGACTGGTTTAGTCTATTAATTTGTTGAACTATACCGTTAAACAACTTGTTTAAATTTTCCAACTATACTGCTTGTGATGGCCGAACTAGTATCAATAGTGCTGCTATGTCACCGTTTCTTATATTAACAACCATTTGATAAATAAGGTGTTATATGACCGTGCGGGAACTGATTGAGCCACAAAATTTTGTTGTGATATTTATCGACCATCGGCCACAGATGCCATTCTGCGTGGCGAATACTGTTCGGTAAACGCCGGAAAATAATACCGTTGCGCTGGCAAAAGCCGGGAAGAGATTCAACGCTCTGACCTTCGCAACATAAAGCCTGATAACTATATTGCCGGGTGGGGAACCACACTGTCTGGCCCTCTCTGATTCAGGATACACAGCATGTCTGACGCGGCACAAAAACGGCCAGTAACCCTGGTCATTACCCATACGTTTAACGGGCTGCACTGGTTCTTCGACCACGCAGAGACCATCACCGAGCGCAATATTGAGCGGGTGAAAGCGCTGGGCGGCGGGATAGCCGTGCAGCACCGCATGGCGTTCCAGGGGGAGTATTTTGTCGATCGCTACGGGGCCGATGCGGTGAAACAGACGCCGCCGGTGGCGAAAATGCTCAGCATGGAGGTGCCGGTAGGCCTGGGGACCGATGCCACCCGGGTGGCCAGCTACAACCCGTGGACTGCCCTCTACTGGCTGGTCTCTGGCCGGACCGTGGGCGGGCTGAAAATGTATGACGACGATAACCGGCTGCCCCGGGAGGTGGCGCTGGAGTTGTGGAGTGCGGGCAGTGCCTGGTTCTCCAGCGAACAGGGGAAAAAAGGCCGTATCCAGGCCGGGCAACTGGCGGATCTGGTGGTGCTGTCTCAGGACTATTTCAGTGTGGAGGAAGAGGCCATTAAGGGGATTGAGTCGGTTATGACGCTGGTGGACGGCAAAGTGGTGTATGCCGCCGGTCATTTCAGCCCACTGGCGCCGCCGCCGATCCCGGTAGTGCCGGAATGGTCCCCGGTGGTGAAGGTGCCCGGCCACTATCGCCCGGCGCCCCCGGCCGCCAGAGCAGGGATGCAGGCCCGGGTGCACCAGTGCTGCGGTAGCTGCCATGTTCACGGGCATCAGCATGAGATTGCGCGCCGCGCCGGGATCCCGGTGTCGGATGATAATGCCTTCTGGGGGGCGCTGGGCTGTTCGTGCTTCTCGTTTTAATTTGAGGGTAATCTTCACCAGGCCAGGCAGGCCTGGTGAAGATAAGGCAGGTGGCGTCAACTGGCCCCGAAGGGGTGATCAATAATATAGACCCAGTGGCCTTGCGGCTGTTTTTGCAGGACCTCGGTACTTTCGCCCTGAGCCAGAATGCGGGCGCTGTCTTTACGGTCGTTGATCCGCCATTTCACCCGGACCAGCGCGGTATCATTGTATTGCAGCACATACACATCTTCGGTGGTCAGCTTGCCACCCAGTTGCATAAAGCCCTGCAGATTTTCTTTAATTTTCGCTTTCCCGCGCCAGGTGACACCGTCGGTCACCACGACGGCGTCATCGTGGTAGAGCCCCAGCAGCGCGTCAATGTTGCCGCTGTTAATGGTGCGGGTAAAAACCTCGCTGAAAGATTCAGGGGTGGTGGCATGCACTTCAGGAGGGGCTGCCTGTGCCTGAACGACACAACCGGCAAGTAGCGGTATAACCAGCCGTAATGAAGGTTTCATGGTCGTGCTCCTGTCTGGTGGCGGAATGCCGGTTATACGCAGGCCACGACAAATGCACCCTCAACAAAAAAGGTAAGCGGATAAAATGCGAAGGAAACCGGCGGGCAGCGAGCCCGCCGGTGTCAGATCAGGCCAGAACGGTCAGGCGCTGCACGCTCAGGCTTTCCAGTTTGCCCTCAAGGATGGCGAGAAAATCGTCGTGGTAGGGCATGGCCACATGTTTTTTCAAATCTTCTTCGGATTTCCAGCGCTCAATAAACACAAATGAGACCGCCCCCGTGTTTGCCAGATCCCGCACATCCGCAATTGCGCGGCTTTCATGGAGATCGTATTGCAGGCATCCGGGCTCATGGTGGGTCGGGTTGACCATCGCCCGGGCGGCGGTACGGATAGTGTCGATATGTTCCGGAAATGGGGTCAGTGTGGCAACGATCTTAACTTCGCTCATAGAAGGGGCCCTGGCTGGAGTTGGCGACGCCCGGTGGCGTTGTGTCACCGGGTCCGTTATTCAGGGTAGTGGTGAACGCCCGCCCCCGCCAGCCGCTCTGGTGATTACAGCTGCTGTTTGCCGGCCCGGGCCATCATCTGCGGGTAGAAATCCCAGAATAAATGCTCCAGCTCGCTGTAGTGGTTATCCAGATCCTGCCAGGAGTCACTTAACGCCGCCAGGCGCGGGCGGCGGCTGGCCATGCCGTTCAGCGCCCGGGCAATAAAATCCATATCCCGGTAGCGCTCCAGCCAGTGTTCAGACCACATGGCATTATTGAGCTGAATAAAAGAGGGGGGCGTGCCGGGCAGGGCCGGGACTATCTCAGCCCGGGCCTGGCGCACAAAATCTGCCAGGCTCTGCTGTGCTGAGAGCTGCTGCCAGTGGCGGGAGATAAAATGGTCCCACATCACATCCAGGGTTATCGGGGCCACTCGCCGGGTATCCGGGCGAAACAACGCCCGGGCGGTGCGCACTTCGGGCAGGTTGTCGGTCAGCACGTCAATGCGCCGGTGCAGATAAATACCGGACACCACATCGGGCTGCCAGTGGGTTTCCGGGTTGCCGCGCACAAAGTCCGCCAGAATGTTTCCCAGTAGTGAGCTGTTTGCAAGGCTCGCAAGGTGCAGGTGTGCAAGAAAGTTCATCGCCAGTGGATCGCCTGTTTATTCGCCGCCGGGGGTCAAAAAATAGCTTATCGGTTGCAGGGAGCGCGCCCCGGCACTAGACTAAGCCGCCTGTTTTTTCTGTCTGAGTGTACCACCATGCGCCTTAGCGATTTTTCTTTTGAATTACCCGAGTCCCTGATTGCCCATTATCCCCAGGCGCAGCGTAGTGCCTGCCGCTTACTGTCGCTGGACGGGCCAACCGGGGCACTGACGCATGGTGTGTTTACCGATCTGCTGGATAAACTTAACCCGGGCGACCTGCTGGTGTTTAACAATACCCGGGTTATTCCGGCCCGGCTGTTTGGCCGCAAAGCCAGCGGCGGGAAAATCGAGCTGCTGGTTGAACGCATGCTGGACGACCACCGGGTTCTGGCCCATATCCGCGCTTCCAAGTCGCCAAAACCCGGCGCTGAGCTGCTGCTGGGGGACGACGAAAGCATCAAAGCGACCATGGTCGCGCGCCATGATGCCCTGTTTGAAGTGCGCTTTGATGATCAGCGCAGCGTGCTGGATATCCTCAACCAGATTGGCCACATGCCGCTGCCGCCCTATATTGACCGCCCGGATGAAGACGCAGATCGCGAACTGTACCAGACAGTATACAGTAAACGCCCGGGTGCCGTGGCTGCCCCTACCGCCGGGCTGCACTTTGACGAGCCGCTGCTGGCGGCGCTGCGCGCCAAAGGGGTGGAGCTGGCGTTCGTGACCCTGCATGTGGGGGCCGGTACGTTCCAGCCGGTGCGGGTTGAGAGCATTGAAGAGCACGTGATGCACTCCGAATATGCGGAAGTGCCCCAGGAGGTGGTTGACGCGGTGCTGGCCTGTAAGGCCCGGGGCAATCGCGTGATAGCCGTGGGGACCACGTCGGTACGCTCCCTGGAGAGCGCGGCGCAGGCGGCAAAAGACGCCCTGATCGCGCCGTTTTTTGGCGATACCCAAATCTTTATCTACCCGGGCTATCAGTACCAGGTGATTGATGCCCTGGTGACCAACTTCCACCTGCCGGAATCCACGCTGATTATGCTGGTTTCGGCATTTGCCGGTTATCAGCACACGCTGCACGCCTATCATGAGGCGGTAAAAGCCGAATATCGGTTCTTCAGCTATGGCGATGCCATGTATATCACGTACAATCCGCAAGCCATTAATGAGCGCCCCGGGCAGGATTAACCGCCCGGCGCCTGTTCTGGCCATGCCCCGAGCCGGGGCTTCTGGCAATTTTCAAACTGATGCCTTCTGATACAGGCAGCCAGGATCACCACTGACTGCGGGGGTAGCCCGCAGTATTGATTAACCATCAGACTGTTTCTCTGATGCAGGAGGAAATGTGAAATTTGAACTGGATACGACAGACGGTCGCGCGCGTCGCGGGCGCCTGATCTTTGAGCGCGGTGTGGTAGAAACCCCGGCATTTATGCCGGTGGGCACCTACGGCACGGTAAAAGGGATGACCCCGGAAGAAGTGGAAGCCACCGGTGCGCAAATCATTCTCGGCAATACTTTCCACCTGTGGCTGCGCCCGGGCCAGGAGATCATGAAGCTGCACGGGGATCTGCACGATTTTATGCAGTGGAAAGGGCCGATCCTGACGGATTCCGGCGGTTTTCAGGTGTTTAGCCTTGGGGATATCCGCAAGATAACCGAAGAGGGCGTGCACTTTCGCAACCCGATTAACGGCGACCCTATCTTCCTGAGCCCGGAAAAATCCATGGAAATCCAGTATGACCTGGGTTCCGACATTGTGATGATTTTCGACGAGTGCACCCCGTACCCGGCCGACTGGGATTACGCCAAACGCTCCATGGAAATGTCCCTGCGCTGGGCAAAACGCAGCCGCGAGCGCTTTGATTCACTGGGCAATAAAAATGCCCTGTTTGGCATTATTCAGGGCAGTGTTTACGAAGATTTACGCGATATCTCAGTAAAAGGTCTGGTGAATATCGGCTTTGATGGCTACGCTGTCGGCGGTCTGGCGGTTGGTGAGCCTAAGCCAGATATGCACCGTATCCTTGAGCATGTTTGCCCGCAGATCCCGGCGGATAAACCCCGTTATCTGATGGGGGTCGGGAAACCGGAAGATCTGGTCGAAGGGGTACGGCGCGGTATCGATATGTTTGACTGCGTCATGCCAACCCGCAACGCGCGTAACGGGCATTTGTTCGTTACTGATGGTGTCGTAAAAATCCGCAATGCGAAGTATAAAGACGACACCTCTGCCCTGGATGAGGCGTGTGATTGCTATACGTGTCGCAATTATTCGCGCGCCTACTTGCATCATCTGGACCGTTGCAACGAAATACTGGGTGCCCGGCTGAACACTATCCATAACCTGCGCTATTATCAGCGTTTAATGGCTGGTTTACGTAAGGCCATTGAAGAGGGTAAATTAGAGCACTTTGTCGCGGATTTTTACACGCGTACAGGTAAACCGGTTCCACCTTTGAATGTTAATTAATAAATGAGGGAATTTTCATGAGCTTTTTCATTTCTGATGCGGTAGCCGCCACGGGTGCTCCAGCGCAGGGCAGCCCGGTATCACTGATTCTGATGCTGGTGGTTTTCGGTCTGATTTTCTACTTTATGATCCTGCGTCCGCAGCAAAAACGCACCAAAGAACACAAGAAGCTGATGGACTCCATCGCGAAAGGCGACGAAGTGCTGACCAATGGTGGCCTGGTAGGTCGCGTCACGAAAGTGGCAGACAATGGTTATATCGCTATTGCGCTTAATGAAACCAACGAAGTGGTTATCAAGCGTGATTTTGTCGCAGCCGTTCTGCCGAAAGGCACTATGAAGGCGCTGTAATCTTCTGATTTCCCAAAGGGAACTGCCGTGTTAAACCGTTATCCTTTGTGGAAGTACATTATGCTGGTCGTCGTGATTATCGTCGGCCTGCTGTATGCGCTCCCCAACCTGTATGGTGAGGATCCGGCTGTTCAGATCACTGGCGCGCGCGGCGTCGCCGCCAGTGAAAAAACGCTGATCCAGGTCCAGAACACCTTAAAACAAGATAATATTTCGACGAAGTCTGTGGCGCTGGAAAACGGTGCCATTCTTGCGCGTTTTGATTCCACCGATACTCAGTTGCGCGCCCGGGAAGCGCTGATGGGCGTAATGGGCGACCAGTATGTTGTGGCCCTTAACCTGGCACCGGCAACGCCGATGTGGTTAAGAATGATCAATGCGGAGCCAATGAAGCTGGGTCTTGACCTGCGCGGCGGTGTGCACTTCCTGATGGAAGTTGACATGGATACCGCACTTAGCAAGCTCCAGGAACAGAATATGGATAGCCTGCGCAGCGATCTGCGCGAAAAAGGCATCACCTGGACCAACGTTCGCAAAGCGGATAACTATGGTCTGGATATTACCTTCCGTGATGGTCAGTCCCGCGATAACGCCATTTCCTGGCTGCAGCCGCGCCACCGCGATCTGGTGATCAGCTCACAGGGCGCAACCGGCCTGCGTGCGGTAATGAGCGACGATCGTCTGCGTGAATCCCGCGAATATGCCGTGCAGCAGAACATCAACATCCTGCGTAACCGCGTTAACCAGTTAGGGGTTGCCGAGCCGCTGGTACAGCGCCAGGGTTCTGACCGTATTGTGGTTGAACTGCCGGGGATTCAGGATACGGCGCGCGCTAAAGAGATTCTGGGCGCAACGGCCACCCTCGAATTCCGCCTGGTGAATACCAACGTGGATCAGACGGCAGCGGCTTCCGGCCGTGTACCGGGCGATTCCGAAGTGAAGCCGACCCGTGACGGGCGTCCGGTTGTGCTGTACAAGCGGGTGATCCTGACCGGTGACCATATTACCGACTCCACCTCCAGCACCGATGAGTACAACCAGCCCCAGGTTAATATCTCCCTGGACAGCGCTGGCGGTAACATTATGTCTAACTTCACCAAGGACAATATCGGTAAGCCGATGGCGACGCTGTTTGTGGAGTATAAAGACAGCGGTAAGAAGGACAGCACCGGCCGTGCGGTTCTGGTAAAAGACGAAGAAGTGATTAACGTGGCGAATATTCAGTCTCGCCTGGGCAATAGCTTCCGTATTACCGGGATAGACAACCCGAATGAAGCCCGCCAGCTCTCCTTGCTGCTGCGTGCCGGTGCGCTGATTGCGCCGATTCAGATTGTCGAAGAGCGCACCATCGGGCCAACCCTCGGGATGCAGAACATCACGCAGGGGCTTGAAGCCTGCCTGTGGGGCCTGCTGATCTCCATTGCGTTTATGATTCTTTTCTATAAGAAATTTGGTCTGATCGCGACCACCGCGCTGATAGCAAACCTGGTGCTGATTGTCGGGATCATGTCCCTGCTGCCAGGGGCCACGCTCACCATGCCGGGGATTGCCGGTATCGTGCTGACCCTTGCGGTGGCGGTGGATGCGAACGTACTGATTAACGAGCGTATTAAGGAAGAGCTTAGTAACGGTCGTACAGTGCAGCAGGCCATTGACGAAGGCTACAGAGGGGCATTTAGCTCAATCTTTGATGCCAACATCACCACGCTGATTAAGGTTATCATCCTGTATGCAGTGGGTGTCGGGGCAATTAAAGGCTTTGCTATTACCACCGGTATTGGTGTTGCCACGTCAATGTTTACCGCAATCGTTGGTACTCGTGCCATCGTAAACCTGTTGTATGGCGGCAAACGCATCAACAAGCTGTCTATTTGAGGAGTGCGTTGTGGCACAGGAATATACGATTGAACAACTGAACCACGGGCGTAAAGTCTATGACTTTATGCGCTGGGACTATGTGGCCTTTGCGCTCTCGGGCATCTTGCTTATCGCCTCGGTGATAATCATTGGCATGAAGAGCTTTAACTGGGGGCTGGATTTTACCGGCGGTACGGTTATTGAGATCACGCTGGAAAAACCGGCAGATCTCGACACCATGCGTACCTCTCTGGAAGAGGCGGGTTTTAAAGACCCTCTGGTTCAGAACTTTGGCAGCAGCCGCGACATTATGGTGCGTATGCCGCCAGCCTCTGGCGAGAATGGCAACCAGGAGCTGGGCAGTAAAGTGCTGAGCGTGGTGAACCAGTCTACCGATCAGCACGCTACCGTGAAGCGGATTGAGTTTGTCGGGCCGAGCGTGGGGGCTGATCTGGCGCAAACCGGTGCGATGGCGCTGCTGGTGGCGCTGATCAGTATCCTGGTTTACGTGGGTTTCCGTTTTGAGTGGCGTCTGGCGGCCGGGGTGGTTATCTCCCTGGCCCACGACGTGGTCATTACCCTTGGGATCCTCTCGCTGTTTCATATCGAAATTGATATGACCATCGTGGCGTCTCTGATGTCGGTTATCGGCTACTCGCTGAACGACAGTATCGTGGTATCTGACCGTATTCGCGAAAACTTCCGTAAGATCCGCCGCGGCACGCCCTATGAGATCTTTAACGTTTCGCTGACCCAGACACTGCACCGTACGTTGATTACCTCCGGGACCACCTTAATGGTTATCCTGATGCTGTATATCTTCGGTGGGGCACTGTTGCAGGGCTTTGCGCTGACCATGCTCATCGGGGTGTCTATCGGTACGGCTTCCTCTATTTATGTTGCCTCTGCGCTGGCCCTGAAACTGGGGATGAAGCGTGAACATATGCTGCAGCAGAAAGTAGAAAAAGAAGGGGCGGATCAGCCGTCCATTCTGCCGTAACTGCCCGTCAGGCAGAACAACACCGCAGCCAGTATTGGCTGCGGTTTTTTTTTGCGCGCTGGCCGGTGAATTGCCCGGGCGGGCAGGTGGTTATCGTCCCTGATAATATTATGGATGTTATTACCGGTAATAAACTATGCCGGTTTTGTGGTGAACCTGAAATTATAGCGGTAATTTCCCGACCGTGACGGGAAAATAATAGCGGGGGATTATTTACCCCCTGTCCTGGACAGAGTGGTTACGCTAAGTTATAGTTTCTGACGTTAGCGCACATATTTTAATTCTTAAATCCTTTCCTAATTACCTGTATTTAATGTGGTTTTACTATTAATCATTTTTTTATCAGCAAAATCGTCATTCAGAAATGACAATGATGATATATCCATTAGGAAAAATAGCTGACTTCAGGAACGGATACACAAAATTTTACAACTGTAAAAATTAACATTCTGTGCACTTAAAATGGAATGCAATTAATTTGTCGGGAACTTTCTGTATAATCCGAAAACTCGTGGCAGGCGATAAATTATTCAACTTATTCTAATAAGCTCCAGTATTGATATTTCTTATCGCCATAATATTTCCTCACTGTTATACCGGAGACTGAAGTGCAATTTTCTAAAGCAGCTTCAATTCGTATTCTTAGCGCGACAGGTGGCCTGGCACTGGCAATGCTGACACTGCCCGCGCATGCAGAGATCACTATTCTTGATAAGCATAAAGATGGTAACTCTCTGCTCGATCCGTTAAGTATTCAGGTTGGTGGTAGTATCCGTCCGGGATTTGCCTGGAATGCGGGCGACGAACCTGGGTACTACAAAAATGGTTATGATACGGGTACGCGTTTCCGCTTTACGGGTGATTATGCGCTGACGGATCACACGTCATTAATCGGTTATTACGAGTGGGGTGTGGACCTGGGTCATGTGCTGAAATGGGATGCCCATTACGATCATGACAGCCCGAGCAATACTCAGCGCCAGTTATATGGCGGTATTAAAGACGACACCTGGGGTACACTGACCTTCGGTCACCAGTATGGTGTGTATTACGATACAGTCGGCGTAAAGAGCGACGTCTGGGATAACGACGGTCACGCGAGCGCTAACTGGATTGGTTTTGGTGGGGACTACGACGGCGGCGAACGCCCGAAAAACACCATCAAATACAGCAATACATTCGGTAAGTGGACCGTACGCGCAGACTACCTGCTGCCGGAAGATGAAACCTACGTTGCCGACTCTATGCGCTACCGCCGTAACAGCGGTATGGGGCTGGGTGTTGAATACGCAATCCAGGACGATCTGACTGTCAGCGCCGCCTGGAACCAGACCAACGCGACCGTGAAAGACGATTATGCCGGCGGGCAGAGCCGTAAATACCGCCAGCAGTTCTCCGGTATGGCGTTAACCTGGCAGCCGGATAACTGGTATCTGGTGACCACCGCGACCTATTACGATCACTATGTGCCGAGCAAACGCGACACCGCCGATGCCAGCCACTACTTTGCCGGTGATGGCTATGGTCTGGAAGGTTTTGCCGGGTATACCTTCAAAATCAACCAGCCGTATCTCGACTCCATCATGCCGTATGTGGCTCAGGATACGTTACAGCTGAAGGGCTCTGAAAATTACCATGCGAACCACACCTATCTGGGTGTCTGGACCACCATTGGTTATGGCTTCTCCTTCTATCTGGAACGCACCATTGCGAGCACGTCAGACAACGAGCCGGATACCACCTGGTTTACCGTATACTACGATTTCTGATGCATGCTGATGCATACGCAGTCTGAAAACTCCGGGCCTGATGGTCCGGAGTTTTTTTTTGCCGGGCGCATTTCCGGCAGCCTGAAATATAATTATCCGCCGCGACCGGATTATTACCGGTGGTTATTTAGCCTGTGGCGTCATTATCCCGAATAAAAAAGGCCGCAGATAGCGGCCAGATAAGCGGGGATATTGCCGGATCAGAAGTTGTAACCCACCACCAGGTAACCACCCCAGCCGGTTGAGCGCACATTAAAATTACCGTTCCCGAAGTTCAGCTCTGCATTGTCATTCCACTGGCCGCCATTATGGAAGTAACGGGCAACCACAGAATAGTGCCAGTGATCGTAATTCAGGGCGAGAATATGGCTGGAGGCGACAGAATTACTGGTGCGCATTTTCCCGCCGTTCAGATCGCTGCCGCCGGTTTTATCCAGCTCGGAATCCCAGTCAATGTTGGTAAACCCGATATAGGTCAGATTACCGCCCCACAGGCTGGTGATTGGCACAAAATATTTCACCTTAAAGCGGTAGCCGTCCCATTCGTTTTCGTTCGCGGCACCGTAGTTTTGCCACTGGTACTTGGCATAAATATTCAGCGACAGCCCGATGGGCAGGCCGGTTTCGATATCGGTCCCGAGACCCATATACCAGGTGCTCTGGCGGCCGTCTTTATTGCGGCCCATGTCGTAAATATAGTTGTTGGCAAAATACCACTCTTTAAACGGCCCGAAGCTCAGATCCAGCCCGGTGAGCTTATCGATGGAAAAACGCGGTTCGATTTCCATAAACAGCGGTGAGCCGTGGTTCCAGATCCCGGTTGAGTTACCGTCGCCGCCGAAGAAACGCGGGGCATCCACATACCCGTAGAAATCAAACCAGTCCTTTTTGGCAAAGGCTTCGTATTCGAGGTAGGTGTCATTGCGTAACTGGGGCCCGAAGCGGGTGTGGTAGCTGCTGACCACGTTAACGCTCTGGTGCCACCAGTCTGAGAGGTATTCATTCTGATTGTCGGCTGCCAGGGCGCCGGATGTGCCGGAAAGTGCCAGCACGGTGCCGGCCGCTAAAAGCGTGTTTTTCATTTTTTTGCCACTGTAATTTGTTGGTGAGACCTGCGGGACGGGGGTCGCGCCTGTGCAGAATGACCAGTTTTTGCTCTGGCTTGTTCCGGGCTCTATTATAAAAATCATTGCTCACAAAAATATGTTTTGTTTCACAATTATACCGCATACGTAATCGATTGCTCTCACATTTATAAGGATTGCACGCCAGGGACTGGCGATTTACCCGGGACGGGGGCGGTAGCGGTGGTGTGGATGCCGGGCAAGTGCTGCGCCACCCGGCATCTGTGGCGGCGATTACTGCGCCAGCGGCTGGATATTATGAACGCGGATAAACGTGTTCTCGTCGTTAATCAGGCCCGGCAGTTCAACGGACTGATCAATTTGGGTGCGGGCCAGGGCTGCCGGGAAGCGCACGGTTTTGTGGCGGGTTTCTGTTTCTACCGGGTGGCCGACGGTGCCGGTCAGCTGGCCCCACACCACCTGGGCGCTGAACGCGGGCAGGGCCCGGCCGGACTGGGTATGAATATGCATCACGGTCTGCATCCGGCCGTTAATGTTCTGGGCCGGATCGAGGGTGATAACCAGTGTGCCGAGCTGGCTGTAGAGCTTAGCCGGGCCGTTGGCCTCGGGCAGTAAGTAGGCCCCCTGTTCAGAGGCAGCATTCAGTGCGTTCTGGCGGCTCAGGGCGATACTCTGATCGCTTAGCTGATCCATTTGATTGTTGAGACTGGTCACTTCCTGGCGAATTTGCCGCACTTCACTGCGCGGGGCGCAGGCGGTTAGGGTCAGGCACAGTACAGGTGCCACTATTTTAAGATAACGTCCTGGTCTCATGGGTCATTTCCCGGTGATTTGCTCTCTCTTTATGGTAGTCGTCTGGCACGGGAAAATCAGGTGGTATTTGTCCCAAAGCGTGCTCTTGCTTTTGTCCCGGGGGGAGTCGGGGTAAACTAAGGGGTATTTTCCCCATTATCGTTACTCAGGAAGCACTATGCATTGCCCATTCTGTTTTGCCGTGGACACGAAAGTGATCGATTCCCGCCTGGTAGGGGAAGGGGCATCGGTTCGCCGCCGTCGCCAGTGTCTGGTCTGCCACGAACGTTTTACCACCTTTGAAGTTGCCGAGCTGGTCATGCCGCGGGTGATAAAAAGCAACGACGTGCGCGAACCCTTTAACGAAGAAAAATTACGCAGCGGCATGCTGCGGGCGCTGGAAAAGCGGCCGGTCAGTGCCGATGACGTCGAAAACGCCATAAACCATATTAAATCCCAGTTGCGCGGCACCGGGGAGCGGGAAGTCCCCAGCAAATTTATCGGCAATCTGGTGATGGAACAGCTGAAAAAACTCGACAAGGTGGCGTATATCCGTTTTGCTTCGGTATACCGCAGTTTTGAAGATATCCGTGAGTTTGGCGAAGAGATCGCCCGTTTACAGGACTAACGCCATGCGTGATGAATTTTACATGGCCCGGGCGCTACAGCTTGCGGGCCGTGGGTGCTTTACCACCGCGCCCAACCCCAATGTGGGCTGCGTTATCGTGCGCGACGGGGAGATTGTCGGTGAAGGGTTTCACTACCGGGCCGGTGAGCCCCACGCGGAGGTTCACGCCCTGCGTATGGCGGGTGAGAAAGCCCGCGGCGCCACCGCGTATGTCACCCTTGAGCCCTGTAGTCACCACGGCCGCACCCCCCCGTGCTGCGATGCGCTTATCGAAGCGGGGGTCAGCCGGGTGGTTGCCGCTATGCAGGATCCCAACCCGCAAGTGGCCGGGCGCGGGCTGCATCGCCTGAAGCAGGCCGGTGTTGAGGTCAGCCACGGGCTGATGAGGCACGAAGCAGAAGCGCTGAACCGCGGTTTTTTTAAGCGTATGCGCACCGGTTTCCCCTGGGTACAGGTGAAGCTGGGGGCCTCGCTGGACGGGCGCACGGCCATGGCCTCAGGCGAGAGCCAGTGGATTACTTCCCCCCAGTCCCGCCGGGATGTGCAGCGGCTAAGAGCCCGCAGTGCGGCTATTCTTACCAGTAGCGCCACCGTGCTGGCCGATGATCCGTCACTGACGGTCCGCTGGGACGAGCTGGACGACGAGACCCGGGCCATCTATCCCCGGGAAGATGTCCGCCAGCCCGTGCGGGTGGTGATCGACGGCCAGAGCCGGGTCACACCTGCCCACCGGCTGGTAACGCAGCCGGGCAATACCTGGCTGGTGCGCCCGCAGGCAGATGCGCTCAGCTGGCCGGAGTCTGTGGAGCAGCTGATTATTCCGCAGCACCAGGGGCATATTGATCTGGTCCTGCTGCTGATGCAGCTGGGCAAGCGCCAGATTAACAGTGTCTGGGTTGAAGCAGGCCCGCAGCTGGCGGGGGCGCTGTTGCAGGCCGGGGTGGTCGATGAGCTGATTTTATATGTGGCGCCGAAACTGCTGGGCAGTGATGCCCGGGGGCTGTGCCAGTTACCGGGGCTGACCGCACTGGCGGATGCCCCGGCGTTCAGTTTTAGCCAGATCCGCCGTGTCGGGCCGGATCTGTGTCTGCATTTGTCCGTGGCCTGAGTTGCCATGTAAAACGTAAGCAGCAACGAAAAGATTATGATAAAATCCGCCCCCCTCAGGGGCACCTGAACCCGTTAAGGAAGAATATGAACATTATTGAAGCTAACGTATCTGCGCCAGATGCTCGTGTTGCCATCACCATTGCCCGTTTTAACCACTTTATCAACGACAGCCTGCTGCAGGGTGCCCTTGATGCGTTAAAACGTATTGGCCAGGTGAAAGATGAAAACATCACCGTGGTCTGGGTTCCGGGTGCGTATGAGCTGCCGCTGACAACAGGTGCCCTGGCGAAGTCCGGCAAATATGACGCGATAGTTGCGTTAGGCACGGTCATTCGTGGTGGTACTGCGCATTTTGAATATGTTGCCGGTGGGGCCAGCAATGGTCTGGCGCATGTCGCTCAGGAAAGTGAAATCCCGGTGGCGTTTGGTGTCCTGACGACCGAAACCATTGAACAGGCCATGGATCGCGCGGGGATTAAAGCCGGCAACAAAGGTGCCGAAGCGGCACTGACCGCGCTGGAAATGATTAATATATTGAAAGCCATCAAGGCTTGAGAAATTTAGTAAGGGGAATTCTGTGAAACCTGCTGCTCGTCACCGCGCCCGTGAGTGTGCCGTACAGGCGCTTTACTCCTGGCAGTTGTCCCATAACGACATTGCTGATGTTGAATATCAGTTCCTGGCTGAACAGGACGTAAAAGATGTGGACGTGTTGTATTTCCGCGAACTGCTGGCCGGTGTGGCAACCAATAGCGCGTACCTGGATGGCCTGATGAAGCCCTGGCTGTCCCGTCAGCTGGAAGAGCTGGGACAGGTGGAAAAAGCCATTCTGCGTATTGCGCTGTTTGAGCTGTCAAAACGCGAGGATGTGCCGTACAAAGTGGCCATCAACGAAGCGATTGAGCTGGCTAAAACCTTCGGCGCCGAAGACAGCCATAAATTCGTCAATGGCGTGCTGGATAAAGCCGCTCCGCAGATCCGCCCCCACAGAAAGTAATCCCTGAGGCCGGGTTTCCGGCCTTCTTTTCTTCCCGAGGAAAAACCCATGGCTTGTGGCGAGTTTTCCCTGATTGCCCGTTATTTTGACCGGGTACGCCGTGCCCGTGCAGATGTCGATACCGGCATTGGCGATGATTGCGCACTGCTCACCGTCCCGGATAAGCAACAGCTGGCTATCAGTACCGATACGCTGGTCTCCGGCATTCATTTTCTTGCCGATATTGACCCGGCAGACCTGGGCTACAAAGCCCTGGCGGTGAACTTAAGCGATCTGGCGGCAATGGGTGCCGATCCTGCCTGGCTGACCCTGGCGCTGACCCTGCCCGGGGTCGATGAGCCCTGGCTGGAAGCCTTCAGCGACAGCCTGTTTGAACTGCTCAACTATTACGATATGCAGCTTATTGGTGGCGATACCACCCGTGGCCCGCTTTCTATGACGCTCGGGATCCACGGGCTGATACCGGCCGGGCGGGCGCTGACCCGCAGCGGGGCAAAACCCGGTGACTGGATCTACGTGACCGGCACCCTGGGGGACAGCGCCGCCGGGCTTGCGGTATTGCAGCAGCGGCTTACGGTAAATGATAAGGCGGCCCGCGACTATCTGGTGCAGCGCCATTTACGGCCAACACCGCGTATTTTGCAGGGGCAGGGGCTGCGGGATCTGGCCAGCAGCGCCATTGACCTCTCGGACGGTCTGGCCTCTGATCTGGGCCATATTCTTACGGCCAGCCAGTGCGGCGCGCGCATTGATCTTGAGGCGCTGCCGCTCTCGGCGGCGCTGCGTGAATCTGTCCCGCCCGCCCAGGCACTCGGCTGGGCGCTGAGCGGCGGGGAAGATTATGAGTTGTGCTTCACCGTACCGGAGCTCAACCGCGGGGCGCTGGATGTGGCGCTGGGCCATCTTGGGGTGGCGTTTACCTGTATCGGGCAAATGTGTGCGCCATCGGACGGGCTGGTCTATACCCGTCACGGTGAGCCGGTAACTGTGGATGAAAAAGGTTATGACCATTTCGCAGCGCGATAAACAACTGGCGAAACAACGCCTGAATTTAGCCAACCCCTGGCATTTACTGGCTACCGGCTTCGGCAGTGGCCTGAGCCCGGTGGTGCCGGGCACCATGGGCTCGCTGGCGTCTATCCCGTTCTGGTGCCTGCTGATTATGCTGCCCTGGCCGATGTACTGGCTGGTGGTGCTGGTTGCGGCCGGTATCGGTATCTATCTGTGCCACGTTACCGCCCGGGATATGGGGGTTCACGACCACGGCAGTATCGTCTGGGACGAGTTTGTCGGGATGTGGATAACCCTGGCAGCCTTGCCGCTCTATAACTGGCAGTGGGTGCTGGCAGGCTTTGTGGTGTTTCGCGTGCTGGATATGTGGAAACCCTGGCCGGTGCGCTGGTTTGACCGCAATGTTCACGGCGGGCTTGGCATTATGGTGGATGATATTGTAGCCGGGATCATCTCTGCCGGGATTATCTTTCTGGCAGGCCACTATTACGGCTGACGGCACAAGGTAAAACCCCCGCAGATGCCGGGCATCTGCGGGGAGCTGTCTCAGGAAAGCCAGCTGTTAATCCGGCTCAGGATGGCGTCGCTTTGCAGGCCCGCATCGGCCCGGGCTTCGTCCTGGGTTCCCTGGGGAATGAAGTGGTCCGGCAGGCCCAGGTTGAGCACCGGCACCGGGCGACGGTGAGCCATCAGTACTTCGTTTACGCCGCTACCGGCACCGCCCATAATGGCGTTCTCTTCAAGGGTTATCAGCGCCTCGTGGCGGGCGGCCATCTCAAGGATCAGCGCCTCGTCGAGGGGTTTTACAAAACGCATATCAACCAGGGTGGCATCCAGCGTATCGGCCACTTTCCGGGCCTCATCAATCAGGGTGCCGAAGTTGAGGATCGCCAGTTTTTTCCCTTCCCGTTTAATCACCCCTTTACCGATGGGTAACGCGGCCAGCGGCTGCAACGCCACGCCGGACACATTACCGCGCGGGTAGCGCACGGCGGTGGGGCCTTTTTCGTAGTGGTAGCCGGTATAGAGCATCTGGCGGCATTCGTTTTCATCGCTGGGGGTCATTATCACCATGTCCGGAATGCAGCGCAGGAAGGACAAATCAAACGCCCCCTGGTGGGTCTGGCCGTCTGCCCCGACAATCCCGGCCCGGTCGATGGCAAACAGCACCGGCAGCTTCTGGATAGCCACATCGTGGATCACCTGATCATAGGCGCGCTGCAAAAAGGTGGAGTAGATAGCCACCACCGGTTTATAGCCGCCGATAGCCAGACCGGCAGCGAAGGTCACCGCGTGTTGCTCGGCAATGGCCACATCGAAATACTGATCCGGGAATTTACGGGAAAATTCCACCATCCCTGAGCCTTCACGCATCGCCGGGGTGATGGCCATCAGCTTGTCGTCTGTGGCGGCGGTTTCACACAGCCAGTCGCCGAAGATTTTTGAGTAGCTCGGGGTGCTGTTGGTGCTCTTGGGTAAGTGACCGCTTTGGGGGTCAAACTTCGGCACCGCGTGGTAGCTGATGGGGTCTTTCTCCGCCGGTGCGTAGCCGCGGCCCTTTTTGGTCATGATGTGTAAAAACTGCGGGCCTTTCAGGTCGCGCATATTTTTCAGGGTGTTGACCAGCCCCAGCACATCGTGGCCGTCTACCGGGCCAATATAGTTAAAGCCCAGCTCTTCAAAGAGCGTGCCCGGCACCACCATGCCTTTAATGTGCTCTTCGGTGCGTTTGAGCAGCTCTTTAATTGGCGGAACGCCGGAGAAGACTTTCTTGCCCCCTTCGCGCAGGGAAGAGTAGAGCTTCCCGGAGAGTAACTGCGCCAGGTGGTTATTCAGGGCGCCGACATTCTCCGAGATGGACATTTCGTTGTCGTTGAGGATAACCAGCATATCCGGGCGAATATCCCCGGCGTGGTTCATGGCCTCAAACGCCATACCTGCGGTGATAGCCCCGTCGCCGATGACACACACTGTGCGCCTGTCTTTGCCTTCTCTGGCGGCGGCTACCGCAATGCCGATACCGGCGCTGATGGAGGTGGACGAGTGACCAACGCTCAGCACGTCATAGTCGCTCTCCTGGCGCCAGGGAAAGGGGTGCAGCCCGCCTTTCTGGCGAATCGTGCCGATTTTGTCCCGGCGGCCGGTAAGAATTTTATGCGGATACGCCTGGTGGCCCACATCCCAGATCAACTGGTCAAAAGGGGTGTTATAGACATAATGCAGTGCTACGGTGAGCTCGACAGTCCCGAGCCCGGAAGCAAAATGTCCACTGGAGCGGCTTACGCTGTCCAGCAGGTAGCGACGCAGCTCGTCGCATAATTTGGGCAGCGTCTCTTTGGGGATCAGACGCAGTTCCTCAGTGGACTCTACCAGCGCCAGAGTGGGGTATTTGGCAATATCAAAACTCATCACAGACTCATTATGTGTTATTTGTCACGCTGAACAATATATCGGGCTAACGCTTCCAGTGTGGTGGTGTCCAGGGGCTGCTGCGCCGCGAGGGTTTCCAGCGCCTGGCAGGCGTTAAGGTAGAGGTCATGGGCTTTCGCTCTGGCCTGTTCCAGCCCCAGTAATGCGGGGTAGGTGCTTTTTCCCAGGTGTTGATCAGAGCCCTGGCGCTTTCCGAGCACGGCAGTATCGCCTACCACATCCAGAATGTCATCCTGGACCTGAAAGGCCAGCCCGATACAGTCTGCGTAGCGATCCAGCAGCGGTAATGCCTGGCGGCCTGGTTCACCGGCGGCCAGCGCGCCCATCCGCACGGCGGCGCGGATCAGCATACCGGTCTTGTGGCGGTGGATTTGCTCCAGGGTGGTGAGATCTACCCCCTGGCCTTCCGCCGCCAGATCCAGCGCCTGCCCGCCACACATTCCGGCAACGCCACTGGCCCGGGCCAGTTCTGAGATCATCGCCAGCCGCGAGCTGAGCGCCACATTTTCCATGTCGCCATCAGACAGTATAGAAAACGCCAGGGTTTGCAGGGCATCCCCGGCAAGGATCGCGCTGGCCTCGCCAAATTTAATATGGCAGGTGGGCTGACCACGGCGCAGATCGTCGTCGTCCATGGCGGGAAGATCGTCGTGGATCAGCGAATAGGCGTGAATGCACTCAATGGCCGCTGCCGGAACATCCAGCGCCGCCGGGGAGACCCCGAACATATCGCCGGTCGCATACACCAGAAACGGACGCAGCCGTTTTCCGCCCAGCAGTGTGCCATAGTTCATGCACTCAACCAGTGGACTGTTCTGAAATGGCAGGGGGGCGATAAAACGAATCAGTGCCTGATTGGCCCGTAAAGCCTGGGCCTGTAGCTGTTGGGTAAAATCCATTACTCAGCGTCCGGTGTAAAAGGGGTGAGCGGGGCGTCTTCGTTGTCGCTGAGCAGGATCTGCACCCGCTGCTCAGCCTGCTGGAGCTTTACCTGCCCCTGGCGCGCCAGCTGAATGCCGCGTTCGAACTCGGTCAGGGCGCTCTCCAGGGGTAAATCGCCGCTTTCCAGACGGGCGACTATCTGTTCCAGCTCCTGCAGTGCGCTTTCAAAACTGGCAGGGGTGTCGTTTTTCTTCGCCATGGTAAATCTTTAACCCGGTAAGTAGTTATCATTTTGTGAAGCAGTATGGTAACCAGAACCCTGAGATAAGCAAATAAGCCTTAATAGGTTGGTTGTGTGCGCCGTCTCACAACAGTGATATACTTGCGCGCTTTGGAGGCAGGCACCGGTGGTGTTCCTGCCTGTTTACTGTCTTCAGCCAGCGGATTTTACCCTTGCATGGCTGACCAACGAATACTTAGTCGCCATGAAGTTTATCATTAAATTATTCCCGGAAATCACCATCAAAAGCCAGTCGGTGCGGCTGCGCTTTATCAAAATCCTGACCGGGAATATTCGCAACGTCCTGAAACATTACGATGAAGAGCTGGCCGTGGTCCGCCACTGGGATCACATTGTGGTTCGCGCCAAAGACGAAAATCAGAAAACGGCGATCCGCGACGCGCTGACACGCATACCGGGGATCCACCATATCCTGGATGTGGACGACGTGCCGTTCACCTCGCTGCACGATATTTTTGAGCAGGCGCTGGAGCTGTACCGGGAGCGCCTGGAAGGGAAAACCTTCTGCGTGCGGGTTAAACGCCGCGGCAAGCACGAATTTACCTCCATAGAGGCTGAGCGCTACGTTGGCGGCGGCCTGAACCAGCATATCGAATCGGCCCGGGTGAAGCTCACCCACCCGGATGTGACGGTGAATCTGGAAATTGAAGACGATCGCCTGCTGCTGGTGAAAGGGCGCTATGAAGGGATTGGCGGCTTCCCCATCGGGACGCAGGAAGATGTCCTGTCGCTGATTTCCGGCGGGTTTGACTCCGGGGTCTCTAGTTATATGCTGATGCGCCGCGGCTGCCGGGTGCACTACTGCTTCTTTAACCTGGGCGGGGCCGCGCACGAGATTGGCGTTAAACAGGTGGCCCACTATTTGTGGAACCGCTTTGGCAGCTCCCACCGGGTGCGCTTTGTGGCGATCAACTTTGAACCGGTGGTGGGGGAGATCCTCGAAAAAGTGGACGACGGCCAGATGGGCGTGGTCCTCAAGCGCATGATGGTGCGTGCCGCTTCTAAAGTGGCGGAGCGCTACGGCGTGCAGGCCCTGGTCACCGGGGAGGCGCTGGGCCAGGTCTCCAGCCAGACCCTGACCAACCTGCGGCTGATTGATAACGTCTCTGACACGCTTATCCTGCGCCCGCTTATCTCCCACGATAAAGAGCACATCATCAATCTGGCGCGCGAGATTGGCACCGAAGATTTTGCCCGCACCATGCCGGAATATTGCGGTGTTATCTCCAAAAGCCCGACGGTGAAAGCGGTAAAAGCGCGGATTGAAGCGGAAGAAGCACACTTTGATTTCGCCATCCTCGACAAAGTTGTGGAAGAGGCGGTGAATGTCGATATCCGCGAAATTGGCAAGCAGACCACAGAGAGCGTGGTTGAGGTCGAGACCGTAAGCGGCTTTGGGCCGGATGACGTTATCCTCGATATCCGCTCGGTGGATGAGCAGGATGAAAAACCGCTCCGGGTGGAGGAGGTCTCCGTGGTGGGGCTGCCGTTCTACAAGCTGAGCACCAAATTTGGCGATCTTGACCAGAGCAAAACCTACCTGCTGTGGTGTGAGCGTGGGGTAATGAGCCGCCTGCAGGCGCTGTATCTGCGCGAGCAGGGCTTTAACAATGTGAAGGTTTACCGCCCGTAACCGTGGTGTGGCCCGCCCGGGCCACACCGGCGCGGGGTTAATCTGCGTAGTTGTAGATCCCCGCCGCCAGCACTAACTGAGCCGCCACCTCGGCGGCTTTTTCTTTGCCTGCCAGCAGGTCGATAATCTTCAGCGCAAAATCAATACTGGTGCCCGGCCCCTGGCTGGTGAGCAGTTTTACGCGCTCGTCGTAATAGCAGCGTTTGTCCATCCAGCGGTCGGCGGGGATAGTCTCTTTCAGGCCCGGAAAGCCGGTCATGTTCCCCGGGGTAAAAATATCATGGGGGATCAGCACCATGCCCGGAGCCGCACAGATAGCGGCCACAATCCGCCCGGAGAGATGAAACTGGCGCACCGTCTCCACCAGGAGCAGGCTGTCGTGCAGATTCCGGGCCCCCTGCAGGCCGCCGGGCAGGACGATAACGTCAAAATCGCCGTCGGCCACGTTAACCAGCGGTGCATCCGCCAGCAGCTTCACCCCCCGGGAGCAGGGGATAACCAGGCTCCCGTCGCTGGCGACACTGGCCGTGGTGACCTGGATCCCGGCCCGGACCAGCAGGTCAATGGTGGTGACGGCCTCGGTCTCTTCACAGCCAGGTGCCAGGCATATCAGTGCCGATGCGCTCATATTCACTTTCCTTTTGTTTAATCATTTCAAACAGGCGCCGGTTTTCCGGCACCGTAACCCCGTGGGCCCGGGCCCGCTGGAGTAAATAGCCGGTAATATAGTCGATTTCCGTATGGCGCTGCTGGCGGATGTCCTGGAGCATGGAGGAGATATTCGGTCCGGTGCTTTCTATCACCTGCTCCACATAGCTCAGCAGACCTTCGCCAGAGGTATGGTATCCCTCAAGGCCCATAATTTGCGCCACTTCCTGGCAGACGGCGCTGACCTCATCGTGATGCATAATCAGCGCGCCGTTCGGGCAGTTATAGAGGGCAGTAAGCGGGTTTATGACGCAGTTTACCGCCAGTTTTCTCCAGCAGGCGGCGGCGATATCATCATGCCAGGCCACGTCGGGGAGGGCCTGGTGCAGCCGCTCGGCAAGCTCACTGTAGGATTTACCGGCTGGGTTCCCGGGCCCGATGTGGGTCGTCCCGCCCGCCACGTGGATAATCACATTACCGTCGCGCCGCGCCGCGTGGGTGGTAATACCCTGGATGAGTGGATTGGGTAAATCGGCCAGCTCCCCGAGGGTGCCCATGCCGTTATTCAGCAGCAGAATCGGGCAGTTGGGGGGCAGGTCTGGTTGCAGGTTTTTCAGCGCCCCGTAAATCTGCCAGGCCTTCAGGGTCACCAGCAGCAGATCGCTGGACTGTAAAAATGCCGGATCGTTTGCCGTGAGTGTCTGGTTGAAGGCGCTGGCGTCAGTGTCAATCAGGTTGACGCTACAATAAGGTTGTGTGACCCGTAGCCAGCCCTGGACTTCATGTCCTTGTTTATAAAGCGCCGCCAGCCATAGCTGCCCGAGAGCGCCACAGCCCAGAACGGTTATTTTCATTGTTCCTCCCTACCCGGAATGGCACGGATATTATTATTTCCCCTATTATAGCCCTAATAGGCGGCTAACCGCTTTAACGGGTTGTTTTGTACCATTCAGCGGGTATCATGCTTGCCAGTTAAACCTGAGGGAGAAGCGAAGATGCCATCTTTTGATATTGTTTCTGAAGTCGAGATTCAGGAAGTCCAGAATGCGGTGGATAACGCCACCCGTGAGCTGGAAACCCGCTTCGACTTTCGTAATGTGACTGCCAGTTTTGAACTGAACGACAAAGAAAAGACCATTAAGGTGGTCAGCGAGTCTGATTTCCAGGTCAACCAGTTACTGGATATTCTGCGCGCTAAACTGCTCAAGCGCGGCATTGAAGGCGGCTCTATTGAGGTGCCGGAAGAGTTTGAGCACAGCGGTAAAACCTGGAGCGTGAACGCGAAGCTGCGCCAGGGGATAGACAGCGCCATGGCGAAGAAAATCGTCAAGATGATCAAAGACAGTAAGCTGAAAGTGCAGACCCAGATCCAGGGCGACCAGGTGCGGGTGACCGGTAAGTCCCGTGATGATCTGCAGGCGGTTATGCAGCTGGTGCGCAGCGGTAAGCTGGGCCAGCCGTTCCAGTTTAATAACTTTCGCGACTGAGCCCGGGGAAACTCCCCTGGCGGGGAGTTTTTACTCAGGCGTTTTGCAGGAAGGTTTCCACTTCAACCCGGTTGGTGATTTTGCTGTCAATCTTCACGTAGGCGCTCTGTTCGCCGCTGATGATGATGGCATCACTGATCCCCGGCCGGGCGAGCAGGCGCTCGCGTAGTGCATCCGGATCTTTGACCGGCCCGGGCAGGGCTATCCGCAGGCTGCTGACATAAGGCGGCTCTTCCATTGTGCTGCTGACCATCAGCCACAGGGTGGCCAGAAACGCGGCGGCCAGGAACACCATCTGGGCGCCGAATGCCCCCGCCAGCCAGCCGCCAGCGGCCCCGCCCAGCGCCACCCCGAGGAACTGGCTGGTGGAGTAAACCCCCATCGCCGTGCCTTTATATCCCGCCGGGGACTCTTTGCTGATCAGCGAAGGCAGCAGGGCCTCCATCAGATTAAAGGCGAGGAAAAACAGCTGCACGCCCAGCGCCAGTACCCAGAAACGCCCCACCGCCCCCCAGAGCACAATCTCACCGGTCAGGATCAGCGCCACGCAGCCGATAAACACCTGCTTCATGCGGCGTCTGGACTCGGCATAAATAATAAACGGCAGCACCGCCACAAACGAAATAAGCATGGTGCACAGGTAGATTTTCCAGTGCTGTGCCGCTTTCATCCCCGCCAGCTCCAGCTCGCCGGGGAGGGCGACAAAGGTCGCCATCAGCATCATGTGCAGGCACATAATGCCGAAGTTAAGTTTCAGCAGCTTTTTGTTAAACAGCACTGCCCGAAAGCAGCCCTTCACCATGCCGGATTCGCGGTTCAGAACATGGTTTTTACTCTCCGGCACTACCCACAGGGTGAGCAGGATCCCGCAGCTTGCCAGGGCGGCAATCATCCAGAACAGTGCATGCAGCCCCAGGGCATGGGTAATCACCGGCCCCAGAACCATGGCAATGGCGAAGGTGACCCCGAAGCTGACACCGATAAACGCCATGGCCTTGGTGCGGTTTTGCTCCCGGGTGAGATCTGAAAGCAGCGCCATTACGGCTGCGGCAATGGCGCCGGAGCCCTGCAGCGCCCGGCCAAGAATAATGCCCCAGATAGAGTGGGAGAGGGCGGCAATCACGCTACCCAGTACAAAAATTAACAGCCCGCCAACGATTAAGGGCTTGCGGCCAACACGGTCAGAGACCAGGCCAAAGGGGATCTGGAAAATTGCCTGGGCCAGACCATAAATGCCGATGGCGACACCGATCAGCGCCTCGCTGGCACCCTGGAGTGACATGCCCCAGGTGGTCAGAACCGGCAGCACCATGAACATGCCCAGCATGCGCAGTGAGAACACGGTTCCAAGCCCCCATGTGGCCCGCAGCTCAGTGGGTGTCATTTTGTTATCGTTCATTGGGACCTCAGATAAAAAACCGACTCTAGTGTAGTGCGGGGGAGGGGGTGGGTAAATGGCCGGTTAATGACTAAATATTACAGGGATTTCTCACTGATTTTAATAATAAAAAAGGGCGCTGATGCGCCCTTTTAGTGGTTTGCCGGCTTACCGGACCCAGGCGACCAGGTTATGGGTATCTGGCACCATAAAGTCAACGGACATCATCACGCTCAGGGAGGTGATCGCCACAATGGAGAACACGAACAGCTTGCGCGCCCAGACTTTGTCGTTTGCGGTTTTGTAACCGGAAAGCGCCATGCCCAGCCACCAGACGCTGACAGCGGCGGCGACGACCAGGTATTTATACCCGGCATAGCCCCCAAGAGACAGCATCAGGGTCGCGACCATAAAAGCAATGATGTACAGCGTGATGTGGTTTTTCGCGACAGAAATCCCTTTCACCACCGGTAATACCGGAATATTGGCCGCCTGATAATCCTTAAAGCGGAAAATGGCGATGGCGTAGGAGTGCGGCATCTGCCAGAGGCTGAAAATCGCCAGCAGAATTGCCGCACCGGTATCAAACTCACCGGTGACCGCGCAGTAACCAATAACCGGCGGCGCCGCGCCGGACAGGCTACCAATCAGGGTGCCATAGACGGACTTGCGCTTCATATACAGGCTGTAGAGCCCCACATAAACCACAAAGCCCATCACCGACAGCCACATGGCCAGCGGGTTTGCGCCAAACCACAGCGTAGTGAAGCCAGCAATACCCAACACAGTGGCGTACACCAGCGACATTTCCGGCGAGATCAGGCCTTTTACCAGCACCCGGTTCTTCGTCCTTTCCATCTTGCGGTCGATATCCCGGTCGATGACGTTGTTGTAAACACAACCGGACGCCACCACCATGGACACGCCCGCCAGGGTGAACAGGAAGAGGGGATAGTCAATCTGGCCTTTGGCGGCGAGTAAAAAGCCGCCAATGACCGAGATTAAATTCCCGAAAATAATGCCTGGTTTCGTAACTTGCAGGTATTGCTTAATCATTTTCGCCGCTCTTAGTGAAGCATCATGTTGTAGTTCAGGTTCCACATGATCCAGATGGAGCCGACTACGACAATAGCGATGATAATGGCGGTAAAGATAAAGGCCGTCAGGTTCCAGCGCTCCTCAGATGAGGTATTCATATGCAGGAAGCAGACCAGATGGACCAGAATCTGTACCACGGCGGTAACCAGGACAGTGCCGAGAATAGCCGCGTGCGACGCAGTGCCATTCATCACCATCCAGAACGGGATAACTGTCAGAATAATCGACAGGATAAACCCGGTCATATAGGTCTTAACGCTACCGTGGGACGCGCCGTGTTGATCAGTTGTATGACTCATTACATGGCCCCCATCAGATACACTACAGAGAACACACAAATCCACACCACATCCAGGAAGTGCCAGAACAGGCTCAGGCACATGATCCGGGTGCGGTTAGTGGCGGTCAGGCCGCGGCGCGAGATCTGCACCATCAGCACTGCCATCCACAGCAGGCCAGAGGTCACGTGCAGACCGTGGGTGCCCACCAGTGCAAAGAACGCAGAGAGGAAACCGCTACGATCCGGGCCAAAGCCTTCGGCAATCAGGTGGTGGAATTCATAGATTTCCATCCCGATAAACCCGGCCCCGAACAGGAAGGTCAGCGCCAGCCAGGAGATAACCTGGCTCTTGTTGCCTTTGTGCATGGCGATAGCCGCCATGCCGTAGGTGATGGAGCTGAACAACAGCAGGAAGGTCTCAACCAGTACGAACGGCAGTTCAAAAATGTCCTTACCGGTTGGGCCGCCCGCAGTGCCGTTCACCAGAACCGCGTAAGTGGCGAACAGACAGGCGAACAGGATGCAGTCGCTCATCAGGTAGATCCAGAACCCAAAAACCTTATTGGATCCCGCATCGTGGTGCCCGTGATCATGCGCATGGGCGTGCGCGTTGGTCAGAGTATCAGTTGCCATTTTTCAGCCCTGCTTTAGTAATTTCGGCGAAATGCTGGTTTTCGATCTTCTCGACTTCAGCAACCGGAACGTAGTAATCCACGTCTTCGTCGAAGCTCTTCACAATCCATGTCACCACAATCCCGGCGAAACCGACGATAGCCAGCCACCAGATATGCCAGATCATGGCGAAACCAAATACCGTAGCGAAGGCGGCGATAACCATACCGGCGGCGCTGTTTCTCGGCATATGCACTTCTTCATAACGGGCAGGCTGTTTGTAGGCCGTGCCTTTTTCTTTCATTTCCCAGAACTCGTCGCGCTCATCAACCTGCGGAACAATGGCAAAGTTGTAGAACGGCGGCGGGGAAGAGGTGGCCCACTCCAGGGTACGACCGCCCCACGGGTCACCGGTCAGATCGCGGTTTTGCTCGCGGTCACGCACAGAGACGATGATCTGAATAATCAGGCACAGGATCCCCAGCGCAATCAGCGCAGCACCGCAGGCGGCCACGATCAGCATGGTGTGGAACTGCGGGTCAATCTGCTGGCTCAGGCGGCGGGTCATCCCCATGAAGCCCAGCGCATACAGCGGCATAAAGGCCACGAAGAAGCCGATAATCCAGCACCAGAAGGCACGTTTGCCCCAGGTTTCGTTGAGGGTGTAACCAAACGCCTTCGGCCACCAGTAGGTCATACCGGCGAAGCACCCGAACACCACACCACCGATAATAACGTTATGGAAGTGGGCAATCAGGAACAGACTGTTATGCAGCACAAAGTCCGCACCCGGAACGGCCAGCAGTACCCCGGTCATCCCGCCAACGGTAAAGGTGACGATAAAGCCAATGGTCCACAGCATCGCCGAGTTGAAGATGATGCGGCCCTGGTACATGGTGAACAGCCAGTTGAAAATCTTCACCCCGGTCGGGATGGCGATAATCATGGTGGTGATACCAAAGAAGGCGTTAACGTTCGCCCCGGCGCCCATGGTAAAGAAGTGGTGCAGCCAGACGATAAACGACAGCAGGGTGATACACACCGTCGCCCACACCAGAGAGGTATAACCAAACAGGCGTTTACGGGAGAAGGTGGCCACGATTTCAGAGAACACACCGAACACCGGCAGGATCAGAATGTACACTTCCGGATGGCCCCAGGCCCAGATCAGGTTGATGTACATCATCATGTTGCCGCCCATATCGTTGGTGAAGAAATGGGTGCCCAGATAGCGATCCAGGGTCAGCAGTGCGATGGTGACAGTTAAAATCGGGAATGAGGCAATAATCAGGATGTTGGCGCACAGGGATGCCCAGGTAAAGACCGGCATCTTGAACATGGTCATGCCCGGGGCGCGCATCTTCAGAATGGTAACGAAGAAGTTAATCCCGGTAAGCGTAGTACCAACACCGGAAAGCTGGAGACTCCAGATCCAGTAGTCTACCCCTACGCCAGGACTGTACTCTGCCCCCGACAGCGGCGGATAGGCCAGCCAGCCCGTCTGGGCAAATTCACCCACACCCAGCGAGACGTTCACCAGAATCACCCCGACAACCGTAAACCAGAAGCTCAGGTTGTTAAGGAACGGGTAGGCCACGTCGCGGGCACCGATCTGTAACGGCACCACCAGGTTCATCAGGCCGATAACAAACGGCATCGCCACGAAGAAGATCATGATAACGCCGTGGGCGGTGAAGACCTGATCGTAGTGGTGAGGCGGCAGGAACCCGGCTTCACCCGCCGAGGCCAGCGCCTGCTGGCTGCGCATCATGACGGCGTCGGCAAAGCCGCGCAGCAACATCACGATGGCGACGATGATATACATAATCCCCAGGCGTTTGTGGTCGACCGAGGTCAGCCACTCGTTCCATAGCCAGGACCACTTACCGAAGTAAGTGATCAGTGCCAGTATCGCCAGTCCCCCGACGATAATTGCGGCCACCGTAACCATGATAATTGGTTCATGGAAGGGGATCGCATCCAGTGTAAGTTTTCCGAACATTGTTATATTCCTCGGCCCCTTAGTGAGCGGCTTGCCCGTGACTCATGTCCATACCTTCCATCCCTTCATGAGCGTTATGCTCAGCGGCAGGATGCTCTTCCATCTTCATGCCGTTATCCCCGTGGCTCATGAACTTGTTGATAACATCCACGAACAGGCCCGGCTTGACGCTGGAGAAGTATTCCACTTTGTTGTACTCACTCGGCGCGGCCAGTTTTTCGTAGGTGTCCATGTCGTTCATGGTTTGTGCTGATTGCTTCACTTTCGCCACCCACTGGTCAAAACCAGCGCGATCCGGCGTGGCAATCGCATCAAACTTCATGCCGGAGAAGCCCGCACCGCTATAACTGGCGGAGATGCCGTTATAGGTGCCCGGTTCGTTAGCAATCAGGTGGAGACGGGTCTGCATACCGGCCATGGCGTAGATCTGGCTGCCGAGGCGCGGAATGAAGAAGGAGTTCATCACCGAGTTGGAGGTCACTTTAAACTCCACCGGGGTGTTCGCCGGGAAAGCTATTTCATTTACCGTGGCGATGCCCTGTTCCGGATAGATAAAGAACCATTTCCAGTCCATAGCAACCACCTCAATGGTGATTGGTTTTTCATCGTGAGCCAGCGGTTTGCTGGGTTCGAGCGAGTGAGTGGTTTTCCAGGTCAGCACCGCCAGGAACAGGATGATAAGAATAGGCACCGTCCAGACCACAGCTTCCACTTTGTTGGAGTGTGACCAGTTAGGGCTATACTTGGCATCTTTGTTGCTCGCGCGGTACTTCCAGGCGAAACCAATGGCCATTAAGACGGCGGGAATCACGACAATCAACATCAGGCCGAAGGCCGTCAGTATCAGTGAGCGTTGCTCCAGTCCAATCTGTCCTTTTGGATTGAGAAGTGCAGAATCACAGCCGCTGAGTAACACAGCGCCTGCGATTAATGACAACAATCCCAAATTTTTATTGTATTTCCTGAGTCTCATTGAACGACCTCAATTCCAGGAGGGAGTGGTGACTTTAAGGTGTGCGGGTATTTTACGGGATGGTTACATTACTGTAAATACAATTGGCATGTTGTCAGTGTGGTGTTGCACTTTATGGGAAGTGTATCTCAGCTGTTGCCAGATGTGATAAAACGTGAGCCGATACAGCGGGATGCCTGGTGTTATAACCAAACGGGACGGATCGTTATTGCTGCAATGTAAATTGGTATAACCAATAACAAATAAGCACAAATTATTAACAATCTCAAAACAAAATAAACGGCGAACCGCACGGGGAAAATAAAATCTACGTGGCTGAATCGAGAAACCAAAAAAATTAACTTTCGCCCGTTTTATTATTTGATGGCGTTATTTCCGCACGAAAACGCAATTATCCGCAGAACGGGTAGGTGAATATTTAACCGTATTAATTGCTCTATGTTATTATCCGCAGCGAAATATCGCCGGAACCAGGTTAATTTTTTACTGAATTAATTTAATAAATAAAAAAAGACTGCCGCAGCAGTCTTTTTCCGGTGCCGCTTCGGGCAGTCAGGATTGGGGATCGCGGGCGGCCATGGACTCCCGGCGCAGCGCCACAATATCCAGCCCTGTACCATACAGAATACCGGCGATACCCAGCCACAACGCCACCTCCGGCAGCAGGCTGGTGTCGGCAAAGAGCGTGATACCCAGCCCGGAAAGGGCCAGCAGCACCAGCCACACGGCCAGTACCGCGCAGCAGGCCATCAGCATGCGCAGCGCCACCCGGTAGGCACCGGCAAAATAGCGCCGCGGCATAAAGTGCTCTGTCAGCCGGGTATATTCCAGCGTTCTGCGACAGACCAGCAACAGCAGAATACCCGGCACGGCCGCAATAACGGAGAACAGATAAAACGTTGGCCAGCCGTGGGCCTCAACAAACCAGCCCGCAATCGGCCCCACATAGACCCGCCCTACGGCCGAGAGGGCGCTGAGCAGGGCAAACTGGGTGGCGGAAAACGACTTGTTGCACAGGGTCATCAGCAGGGCCACAAACGCTGCGGTGCCCATACCGCCGCACAGGTTTTCAAAGAAGACCGCGCAGGCCATGGTGACCATATGCTTGTCGGTCACCGACAGCAGCCAGTAACCGGCATTCGATACCCCCTGTAAGATCCCGAAGATAAGCAGGGCGCGGAACAGGGTCAGCCGCTGCATCAGTACCCCGCCTGCCAGGGCGCCGACAATGGTGGCAAACAGCCCGAGGGTTTTGTTAACCACCCCCACTTCGCCCGCGTCAAACCCCAGGCCACGGATCAGAAACGTGGTGGTCAGGCTCATGGCGAAGGCATCGCCCAGCTTGTACATCACAATCAGCATCAAAATGAGCCAGGCGTTGTTGCGCCCGAAGAAATCTTTCAGCGGGGCCAGTACCGCCTGCTCCAGGGAGCGCGGCGCCGGAATAACATCTGACGGCTCTGGCGCCAGCAGGGTGGCAATAATACAGGGGATCAGCAGCGCGGCCATCAGCCAGTAGGTGGCCTGCCAGCCCAGATAGCGGTCAGCCAGCCACAGGGCCAGCCCGCCGGAAACCAGCATCGCCAGGCGGTAACCCAGCACGCTTATCGCCGCACCGCTGCCGCGCTCTTCCGGTGTCAGCACATCGGTTTTCCAGGCATCAAAAACAATATCCTGAGAGGCAGAGCAGAACGCCACCACCACGGCCAGGGCTGCCATCCAGCGCAGGTGCGAGGCGGGGCTCATAAACCCCATGCCGACAATAGCCAGCAGTAACAGGATCTGGGTTATCAGTAACCACCCGCGGCGGCGCCCCAGCAGGGGCGGGGTGTAGCGGTCCATCAGGGGGGACCAGAGAAACTTAAACACATAAGCCTGCCCCACCAGCGAGAAAAAACCGATGGTTTTCAGGTCAATGTTTTCAACGGTCATCCAGGCCTGAAGCGTGCCGGAAGTCAGGGCCAGGGGAAGGCCGGAAGAGAAGCCCAGAATAAGCAGAATGGCTGATTTGGGTTGCTGAAATATTCGTAGATAATGGCTGGGCATGGCGTACTCGGTAGCTGGCCCGGTGTTTCGGGCCAGCGTAATGGCAATTAACGGGCGTTCTGTTTAATGAAGTCGTGAACGCTGGTGTCCTGAGCCATATCAGTGATGGTATCTGTTAACACGGAGTTAACAGCCTCGGCGATATTTTTATTGCTGGCCAGGAAGGCACCTTCCACGTTGTAGTTTGCGCGGTAGTTTTTCGTCAGCTTATTGCCGTTCTGAGCGGTGACCAGAATAGCGATATTGGCGGTGGTGGCGATGTTATAGCGCACGTCACCCTGGGAGACGTTCGCATAGAGCTGATTCACCACAATTTGCAGATTCGCAGAACCGTTCGGGCCAATCATATAGCCACGGGCGGCCATCTGTTTTTCCAGCACTTCCTGGAGCAGAAAACGCAGATCGCGGCTTGGGGTCAGTGTCACCAGCTGGTTATTCCGGGTCACTTTCGCCAGCGCCTGATCGGAACGTTGATCGGCACCATTAATGCTGATAGTGACACCCATCAGGCTCGGATCCTGCTGGGGGAGGGTGATTTTCGGGGAGACGTCAATCGTTGTTGGCGGGGTAGCGCAACCTGCCAGCATAAACAGTGCAACGAAGGGAACGAGCAATCTTTTTAGCATGTTGTGTATCTCTTTGTGCCTGGTAGCATTTATAAAAACGCCGCCATCATAACACCGCCTCGGATGCTCAGCACCTGGAATAGCGGCTATTTTATGCTGAATTGTTCTCTTTTTAAGCACTCAGGTCGTTTACTAAAAAATAACACAAGAAACCGGAGGGTAATCGAGGGTATAACATGAGAACAGGCTTTCCTGGTGCCGGGAACTGCAAATATTTACTATCGTGCCGCAATGGAAGCGGTAAAAGCGGCTAATATTTAACGAGATGGGTGGCATCTCAGTGATGTTGAGGAGAACATTATGATGGTACGCGAGCAGATAGAAGCAAAATTAAAGACAGCATTCGACCCCGTGTTCCTGGAAGTTACCGATGAAAGTTATCGTCACAATGTTCCCGCGGGCTCTGAAAGTCATTTCAAAGTGGTACTGGTAAGCGATCGCTTTACCGGTGAGCGCTTTCTGAACCGACATCGCCTGATTTACGGTACATTAAGTGACGAGCTGGCAAACACGGTCCACGCGCTGGCGTTACATACTTACACGCCAAAAGAGTGGAGCGCGCTGGAGGATACGCTGTCAGCGTCGCCGCCTTGCCGCGGTGCAGGCTCTATTGCCTGACGCGTTCGGGTTGCAACGTAACAGACTTTTCCAGTATGTTGCGTGGCGCAGAAAAGCAAAAAACGGCCTGCGGGCCGTTTTATTTTGTCTGAAAGCTACTTGTTTCCGTTTCATTTCAGACTCAGGAGGGCGGGAACTGTGAAATGCGCCGCACTGCGGGGTATCACCGTTCTCGACTCACTAATGTGATGCCGCTATAATGCTGCGTCTTATTTTTCGGATTGTATTCGGGATGATTCTGGCGACAGGGAATGTGTTCTGACTACGACGAAGACATCCCGGTTTCGTGAGGTACCCTGACGGGGCTTCCGGAGTTGACCGAGCACTGTGATTTTTTGAGGTAACAAGATGCAAGTTTCAGTTGAAACCACTCAGGGCCTTGGGCGCCGCCTGACGATTACTATTGCTGCTGACAGCATCGAAAGTGCTGTGAAGAAAGAGCTGGTCGATGTGGCGAAGAAAGTCCGTATTGACGGCTTCCGTAAAGGTAAAGTACCGATGAATATCGTTGCTCAGCGTTATGGCGCATCTGTTCGCCAGGACGTGCTGGGTGACCTGATGAGCCGCAACTTTGTTGACGCCATCATCAAAGAAAAAATCAATCCGGCTGGCGCACCGAACTACGTTCCGGGCGAATACAAAGAAGGCCAGGATTTCACTTACGCGGTAGAGTTTGAAGTCTACCCGGAAGTTGAACTCAAAGATCTGGACGCCATCGAAGTTGAAAAACCGGTTGTTGAAGTCACCGACGCTGACGTGGACACCATGCTGGACACCCTGCGTAAACAGCAGGCGACCTGGAAAGATAAAGACGGCGCTGCAGAAGCAGAAGACCGCGTTACTATCGACTTCACCGGCTCTGTAGACGGCGAAGAATTCGAAGGCGGTAAAGCCACTGATTTCGTACTGGCTATGGGCCAGGGCCGCATGATCCCGGGCTTTGAAGAAGGCGTTAAAGGCCACAAAGCGGGCGAAGAGTTCACCATCGACGTGAACTTCCCGGAAGATTACCACGCTGAAAACCTGAAAGGTAAAGCGGCTAAATTCGTTATCAACCTGAAGAAAGTTGAAGAGCGTGAGCTGCCGGAACTGACTGAAGAGTTCATCAAGCGCTTTGGCGTTGAAGATGGTTCTGTTGCCGGTCTGCGTGCTGAAGTGCGTAAAAACATGGAGCGCGAACTGAAAGGCGCGGTACGTAACCGTATCAAGTCTCAGGCTATCGAAGGTCTGGTTAAAGCGAACGAAATCGAAATCCCTGCTGCCCTGATCGACGGTGAAATTGACGTACTGCGTCGCCAGGCCGCTCAGCGTTTCGGTGGCAACCAGAAACAGGCGATGGAACTGCCGCGTGAACTGTTCGAAGAACAGGCTAAGCGCCGCGTTGTTGTTGGTCTGCTGCTGGGTGAAGTTATCCGTTCTCATGAACTGAAAGCAGACGACGAGCGCGTTAAAGCCCTGATCGAAGAGATGGCTTCCGCTTACGAAGATCCGAAAGAGGTTATCGAATTCTACAGCAAAAACAATGAGCTGATGGACAACATGCGCAATGTTGCTCTGGAAGAGCAGGCTGTTGAAGCGGTACTGGAAAAAGCGAAAGTTACCGAAAAAGCGACCACGTTCAGCGAGCTGATGAACCAGCAGGCCTGATAGCCTCCCGGTTCAGCGCCGTTAAGCAATAAACCCGTCGCCTTCTGGCGGCGGGTTTTTTTTATTACAGGCGAACCAATTGGCGGTTTACGGTCTAAGTGGCTGATGAAACAACGAACACCCGGCAAGAATAAAAGCACCAGCAGGGCTTAGCGTAACCGGAAAAGGTTGTTATGCTTGAAACAGAACAAGTACGCCCTCATTTAGAGGATAATGTATTGGTGACCCTGGCTGATATTCTGTCCGTGTACGTGTGGAGCCTGGCGGCCGATTGTGAACCCGCTGGCGCTCAGGTAGCATCAGTATTGCCTGGTCAGTTAAAAGATTAATAAGGAGACGGACATGTCATACAGTGGCGAACACGATCAATTTGCACCCCATATGGCACTGGTGCCGATGGTGGTGGAGCAAACCTCCCGGGGTGAGCGTTCCTACGATATCTATTCGCGTCTGCTTAAGGAACGTGTCATTTTCCTGACCGGTCAGGTTGAGGACCATATGGCAAACCTGATTGTGGCCCAGATGCTGTTCCTGGAAGCTGAAAACCCGGAAAAAGATATCTATCTATATATTAACTCGCCGGGTGGGGTGATTACCGCCGGGATGTCGATTTACGATACCATGCAGTTTATCAAACCGGATGTCAGCACCATCTGTATGGGCCAGGCGGCCTCGATGGGGGCATTCCTGCTGACAGCGGGCGCGAAAGGTAAGCGTTTCTGCCTGCCTAACTCCCGGGTGATGATTCACCAGCCGCTGGGCGGTTTCCAGGGCCAGGCGACGGATATTGAAATCCACGCCAAAGAGATCCTGAAAGTCAAAGCGCGGATGAATGAGCTGATGGCGAAACACACGGGTAAACCGCTGGAACAAATCGAGAATGATACCGAGCGCGACCGTTTCCTGTCTGCCAGCGAAGCGGTGGAGTATGGTCTGGTTGATTCAATTTTAACGCATCGTTCCTGATCTGATCGGGGGGGCCGCTATACTGTACAACAGAGGCGGCACCCTGAAGGCGTGGATATCGGTTGTGCCTGTAAATGGCGTTTGCGTCGCCTGGCGTGGCGCAGAGTAACAGAAAAGAGGTTTTACTGATGACAGATAAGCGCAAAGACGGTTCAGGCAAACTGCTGTACTGCTCTTTTTGCGGCAAAAGCCAGCATGAAGTGCGCAAGCTGATTGCCGGGCCGTCAGTGTATATCTGCGATGAATGTGTCGATTTATGTAACGACATTATTCGCGAAGAGATAAAAGAAGTTGCACCGCATCGTGAGCGTAGTGCATTGCCGACCCCCCATGAAATTCGCAGCCACCTCGATGATTACGTGATCGGGCAGGAGCAGGCGAAAAAAGTGCTGGCGGTGGCCGTATATAACCACTACAAGCGTCTGCGCAATGGCGACAGCGCCAATGGCGTGGAGCTGGGTAAAAGTAACATCCTGCTGATTGGGCCGACCGGTAGCGGTAAAACCCTGCTGGCAGAAACCCTGGCCCGCCTGCTGGATGTGCCGTTCACCATGGCGGATGCCACCACCCTGACCGAGGCCGGTTACGTGGGTGAAGATGTGGAAAACATCATCCAGAAACTGCTGCAGAAGTGCGATTACGACGTGCAGAAAGCCCAGCGCGGGATTGTCTACATCGATGAGATAGACAAAATCTCCCGTAAGTCTGATAACCCGTCTATCACCCGTGATGTCTCCGGTGAAGGGGTACAGCAGGCGCTGCTGAAACTGATTGAAGGCACCATCGCGGCAGTACCGCCTCAGGGCGGGCGTAAACATCCGCAGCAGGAGTTCCTGCAGGTGGATACCTCGAAGATCCTGTTTATCTGCGGGGGCGCTTTTGCCGGTCTGGATAAAGTGATTGCCAACCGTGTTGAAACCGGCTCTGGTATCGGGTTTGGCGCGACGGTAAAAGGCAAATCCCAGAAGGCAACGGAAGGTGAGCTGCTCTCCCAGGCGGAGCCGGAAGATTTAATCAAATTTGGTCTGATTCCGGAGTTCATTGGCCGTTTACCGGTGGTGGCGACCCTGAATGAGCTGAGCGAAGAAGCGCTGATCCAGATCCTTAAAGAGCCGAAAAACGCCCTGACCAAGCAGTATCAGGCGCTGTTCAGCCTTGAAGGCACCGATCTGGAATTCCGCGACGAAGCGCTGGTGGCGATTGCCAAAAAAGCCGTGTCCCGTAAAACCGGTGCCCGTGGCCTGCGTTCAATTGTTGAAGGCGCCCTGCTGGATACCATGTACGATCTGCCGTCCCTGGACGATGTCGAAAAAGTGGTGATTGACGAGTCGGTTATTGATGGCCAGTCTAAGCCGCTGCTGATTTATGGTAAGACAGAAGCCCAACAGGCATCTGGCGAATAATTAACCATTTCCGACAAGCAGTTATCCAAAAATGGGGGATTTTATCCCCCATTTATTTTTCCTGTATTCCTGACATTGAATGTACGGGAAACATCCCCATATACTGATTTACCTGAATTATAGAGATGGCGTGAAACGCGTTCACGTGTGCCCATTCCCTGGCGGAAGTTAAACTAAGAGAGAGCTCTATGAATCCTGAGCGTTCTGAACGCATTGAAATCCCCGTATTGCCGCTGCGCGATGTGGTGGTTTATCCGCACATGGTCATTCCTTTGTTTGTCGGGCGCGAGAAATCCATCCGTTGCCTGGAAGCAGCCATGGACCATGATAAAAAAATCATGCTGGTGGCGCAAAAAGAGGCCTCAACAGACGAACCTGGTGTAAACGATCTTTTTGCCGTCGGGACTGTGGCGTCTATTTTACAGATGCTCAAGCTGCCGGACGGTACTGTCAAAGTGCTGGTTGAAGGGTTGCAGCGTGCCCGTATCACCACGCTTTCTGACAATGGCGATCACTTCACGGCACAGGCCGAATATCTGGAATCTCCGGCTATTGAAGAGCGCGAGCAGGAAGTGCTGGTGCGCACGGCGATCAGCCAGTTTGAAGGCTATATCAAGCTGAATAAAAAAATTCCGCCGGAAGTGCTGACCTCCCTTAACAGCATCGACGATCCGGCGCGCCTGGCCGATACCATTGCGGCCCATATGCCGCTGAAGCTGGCGGACAAGCAGTCGGTACTGGAAATGTCAGACGTGAACGAACGTCTGGAATATCTGATGGCCATGATGGAGTCAGAAATCGATCTGCTCCAGGTTGAGAAGCGCATTCGCAACCGGGTCAAAAAGCAGATGGAAAAAAGCCAGCGCGAGTATTACCTGAATGAGCAAATGAAAGCCATTCAGAAAGAGCTGGGCGAAATGGACGACGCGCCGGATGAAAACGAAGCGCTGAAACGCAAAATCGAAGCGGCGAAAATGCCCAAAGAGGCCCGGGAAAAAACCGAGGCCGAGCTGCAGAAACTGAAAATGATGTCCCCGATGTCGGCCGAAGCCACCGTGGTACGCGGCTACATCGACTGGATGGTACAGGTGCCGTGGAACGCCCGCAGCAAGGTCAAAAAAGATCTGCGCCAGGCCCAGGAAATCCTCGATACCGACCACTACGGGCTGGATCGGGTCAAAGACCGTATTCTTGAGTATCTGGCGGTACAAAGCCGGGTGAATAAAATCAAAGGGCCTATCCTGTGTCTGGTTGGGCCTCCCGGGGTCGGTAAAACCTCTCTGGGCCAGTCCATTGCCAAAGCCACCGGGCGTAAATACGTGCGTATGGCGCTGGGTGGGGTACGTGACGAAGCGGAAATCCGCGGTCACCGCCGTACCTATATCGGCTCTATGCCGGGCAAACTTATCCAGAAGATGGCAAAAGTGGGCGTTAAAAACCCGCTGTTCCTGCTGGATGAGATAGACAAAATGTCATCCGACATGCGCGGCGATCCGGCCTCTGCACTGCTGGAGGTGCTGGATCCGGAACAGAACGTGGCGTTTAACGACCACTACCTGGAAGTGGACTACGATCTGAGCGACGTCATGTTCGTTGCCACCTCGAACTCCATGAATATTCCGGCGCCGCTGCTGGATCGTATGGAAGTGATTCGTCTGTCGGGTTATACGGAAGACGAAAAGCTGAACATTGCTAAACGCCACCTGCTGCCGAAGCAGATTGAGCGTAACGCCCTGAAAAAGAACGAGCTGAAAGTGGACGACAGCGCCATTGTCGGCATTATTCGTTACTACACCCGCGAGGCGGGCGTGCGTGGCCTGGAGCGTGAAATTTCAAAACTGTGCCGTAAGGCGGTGAAACAGCTGCTGCTGGATAAATCCCTTAAGCACATTGAGATTAACGGCGACAACCTGCACGACTACCTGGGGGTTCAGCGCTTTGACTACGGGCGCGCGGACAGCGAAAACCGCGTGGGCCAGGTCACGGGGCTGGCGTGGACCGAAGTGGGCGGCGATTTGCTGACTATCGAGACCGCCTGCATACCGGGTAAAGGCAAGCTGACCTACACCGGCTCACTGGGTGAAGTGATGCAGGAGTCCATCCAGGCGGCGCTGACCGTGGTGCGTGCCCGGGCGGAAAAACTGGGCATCAACACGGATTTCTATGAAAAACGTGATATCCACGTCCACGTGCCGGAAGGGGCCACCCCGAAAGACGGCCCGAGCGCCGGTATCGCTATGTGTACGGCGCTGGTCTCCTGCCTGACGGGTAACCCGGTGCGTGCCGATGTCGCCATGACCGGGGAAATTACCCTGCGTGGTCTGGTACTGCCGATTGGCGGCCTGAAAGAGAAACTGCTGGCGGCACACCGTGGTGGCATTAAAACGGTACTTATCCCGGATGAGAACAAGCGCGACCTTGAGGATATTCCGGAAAATGTGATTGCCGATCTGGAGATCCATCCGGTGAAACGCATCGAAGAGGTTCTGCAACTTGCTCTGCAAAATGAACCATTTGGCATGGAAGTGGTGACCGCGAAATAGTGATTCAGTCCACAGTGCGCTGATAAAAACAAGGCTGGCAGGGTAATTCTTACTTGCCAGCCTTTTTTTGTCTGGCTACCTTAGTGCAAGTCCGCCCCGGATGGTGGTGTTACCCGGACTAACGGGTGTTGTAAGGGCATACCAACCCTGATATAACTGCTGCGCGGTCGTACTACAATGGATTCCGGTGCGATATAAAATATAAAGAGAGGAAGAGAATAGTGAATAAGTCCCAATTGATCGACAAAATTGCCGCTGGTGCTGATATTTCTAAAGCTGCGGCCGGGCGTGCGTTAGATGCATTGATCGCGTCTGTTACTGAGTCTCTGCAGGCTGGTGATGATGTTGCTCTGGTAGGCTTTGGTACTTTCGCGGTAAAAGAGCGTGCTGCCCGTACAGGCCGTAACCCTCAGACCGGTAAAGAAATCACTATCGCTGCGGCGAAAGTGCCGGGTTTCCGTGCTGGTAAGGCACTGAAAGACGCGGTTAACTAAGCACCGTCTGGCTGACAGTTTATGAAAAAGGCACATCCCGTATGTGCCTTTTTTCTTATCCGGGATTTTCTTTCCAGTGTGGGCTGACAATCGCCCCTGTTTCTTGTCAAAATAGACGCTTGCGCATCGCAGGGCTGAACTGGCGTCCTATGGCCAGATTGCGCGATGCGATGGCTCACTTATTACACTACAGCGGAGTGTTGTTACACCATGATGGACAATTTACGTGCGGCGGCAAACCACGTCGTACTCAAGATCATTCTGGGTTTGATTATCGTGTCATTCGTGTTGACTGGCGTGGGTAACTACCTGATTGGCGGTAACAATAATTATGCCGCAAAAGTTAACGGTCAGGAGATTAGCCGGGCCCAGTTTGAAAACGCCTTTGCCGGGGAGCGTAACCGCCTCCAGCAGCAGCTTGGCGATCAGTATTCTGAGATTGCCGGTAACGAAGGCTATATGAAAAGCGTGCGCCAGCAGGTGCTGCAGCGCATGGTTGATGAAGCGCTGCTTGATCAGTACGCCCACAAGCTGGGGCTCTCTATCAGCGACCAGCAGGTAAAAGAGGCGATTTTTAAAGAGCCCGCTTTCCAGAACAATGGCCGTTTCGATAACAGCCGCTATAACGCGATCCTCTCCAGCATGGGTATGTCTGCCGATCAGTACGCCCAGGCGCTGCGTAACCAGCTCACCACCCAGCAGCTGATTAACGCCGTTGTGGGCTCCGACTTTATGCTGAAAGGCGAAACCGACGAGCTGGCAGCACTGGTATCCCAGGAGCGCCTGGCCCGCGAAGCCACCATTGATGTCAGCGCACTGGCGGCAAAACAGCAGGTGACCGACGCGGAAATCGATACCTGGTATCAGCAGCATAAAAATGCCCTGATAACGCCGGAGCAGTTTAAAGTCAGCTATATCCTGCTGGATGCCGCGGCCATGCAGGCCGGGGCCAGCGATGCAGACATTCAGTCCTGGTATGATCAGCACCAGGATCAGTTCACCCAGCCTGCCCGCTACCGCTTTAGCGTGATCCAGACCAAAGACGAGGCCGCCGCCAAAGCCGCACTGGATGAGCTCAGCAGCGGTAAAGACTTTGCCAGCGTCGCCAAAGAGAAATCTACCGATATCATCTCCGCCCGTAACGGCGGCGATATGGGCTGGCTGGAAGATGCCACCATGCCCGAAGAGCTGAAAAACGCGGGCCTGAAAGAAAAAGGCCAGCTCTCTGGCGTGATTAAATCCTCAGTCGGCTTCCTGATTGCCCGGCTGGACGATGTTCAGCCTCAGCAGGTAAAACCGCTGGCTGAAGTGCGCGACAGCATCGCGGCGAAGGTGAAACAGGAAAAAGCGCTGGATACCTTCTACGCCCTGCAGCAGAAAGTGAGCGACGCGGCCAGCAACGACAACGAATCCCTGGTGCCCGCCGGAAAAGTGGCCGGGGTGAAGATTGTTGATACAGACTGGTTTAGCCGCGACAACATCCCTGAGGCGCTGAACTTCAAACCGGTCACCGAGGCGATTTTCAGCGGTAACCTGGTCGGGGAGAACGGCACGCCGGGCAGCAACTCTGACATTATCACCGTGGACGGGGATCGCGCCTTTGTGCTGCGCATTGCAGACCACAAAGCCCAGGCGGTAAAACCCCTGAGCGAGGTGCGTGAGCAGGTGGTTGCCGCTGTTAAGCGCCAGAAGGCCGATACCCAGGCCAAAGCCGAGGCGGACAAACTACTGGCCAGCCTGAAGACCGGCAAAGGTGATGAGGCCATGAAAGCCGCCGCGCTGCAGTTCGGGGAGGTGAAAACCTTCGTGCGGACCTCTCAGGATCCGGTAAGCCAGGCGGTCTTTAACCTGCCGTTACCGGCAAAAGATAAGCCGTCTTATGGTGTCAGCAACGATATGCAGGGGAATACGGTGATCGTCGCCCTGCAGGAAGTGCGCGCCGGTCAGATGCCGGAAGAGCAGAAAAAAGCCATGGTTCAGGGGATAACCCAGAACAATGCGCAAATCGCCTTCGAAGCGCTGATGTCTAACCTGCGTAAAGAGGCCAAAATTAAGACGGGCGACGCGCTGGAGCAGCAATAACTTCGCGCGGGCTCGCACCCGGGTGTAACCCACCGAAACAACCAAAGGCCGCTTACGCGGCCTTTTCCATATCTGGCGTTTGCTATTTGTTCCCGTATCGCTCCCCGGGTAGTGTCCCTGTGACCACTTACTGAAAGGAGAACAATATGAAGCAGATAACCACGCTGGCTTTACTGGCACTGCTGGCTGCAGGCGGGAGCCTTGCGTTACCGGTATACGCGGCAAGCCCGGCAGAAAAGCCGCCCGCCAGCCAGAGCCGGGCCCCGGCGAAAACCGCCACCGCCCCGCAGGCGCAACTGCGGGTCAGCATTAACAGCGCCAGCGCCGAAGAGCTGGCCGAGATCCTCAACGGCGTGGGACTGAAGAAGGCCGAGTCGATAGTCCGCCACCGGGAGGCAAATGGCCCGTTTAAAACCCCCGAATCCCTGAGTGAGGTTCCCGGCATTGGCACCGCCCTGGTGGAGCGGAATATGGCGCTGATCAAACTCTGAGTATCCCGTCCGTAAAAACGCCGGATGTTTGCTAAGCTGTAGAGGTCGTGCTAACTGGTACGACCTCTTTACTAAATACCGTAACCGTTGACAGGGTAAGGCGCTATGCAGACGACCATAAAAGTCCGGGGATACCACCTGGATGTATATCAGCATGTAAATAATGCCCGTTATCTGGAATTTCTGGAGGAGGCGCGCTGGGAAGCGCTGGAGCAGGAAGAGAGCTTTCGCTGGATGGTGGCGCACCAGATTGCTTTTGTGGTGGCCAATATCAATATCAACTACCGTAAACCCGCCGTGCTGGGCGACCGGCTGATCATCACCAGTAGCCTGCAACAGCTGAACGGCAAAAGCGGCGTGCTCAGCCAGGTGATCACCCGGGAGCCAGACGGTATCACCGTTGCCGATGCGCTGATTACGTTCGTTTGTGTGGATCTGCGCACCCAGAAGGCGCTGGCGCTGGAGGGGGAACTGCGGGAAAAACTGGAACAGATGATTGCCACCCACGGGGAGTAAACACGGGGAGTACACCCGGTTATTCAGGCGGGGCCCGCCTGAATAACCCCGGGTTTGCGTTATGCCAGGCCGGTTTTGCGCTTCATTTGCGCCATCACGGCAGCTTTGTCGGCCAGGTAGTGCTCAATACCGTTCGCCCGGAGATGGCAGGCCGCACACTCGCCGCAGCCATCCCCTTTGATGCCGTTATAGCAGGTCAGGGTTTCGCTGCGCACCAGGTCCAGTTTGCCCCAGTAATCCGCCAGTGCCCAGGTCTCTGCTTTGTTCAGCCACATCAGCGGCGTTTCGAAGCGAATATCCCGGGCCATGCCCAGCGATACGGCGTGATTGAGCGCCCGGACAAACTCGTCCCGGCAGTCCGGGTAGCCGGAGAAATCCGTTTCGCACACCCCGGTGATCACTGCCTGCGCCTGGACCTGGTAAGCATAAATAGCCGCCAGGGTGAGGAACAGAATATTGCGCCCGGGCACGAAGGTGTTGGGAATGCCATCGGCATCGGGTTCGTAGTCCGGCACCGGGATACTGTTCCGGGTCAGGCTGCTGACGGCCAGCTCATTAAGCAGGGTAACATCCAGCACTTTGTGCGCCCTGGCCCCCAGCTTCAGGGCAAGCTCCCGGGCCACGTCGATTTCGGCGCGGTGGCGCTGGCCGTAATCGAAGGTTACACAGTGCACGTCATCATACTGATGCAGCGCCTGAATAAGACACGTGGTGGAGTCCTGGCCTCCGCTAAAAACAACAACTGCGCGTTTCATAGTCACCCTTTTTTGTACCGACAGCCGCATATGGTAGCGCCCGCAGGCGCACGGTGCCAGTGCTTCAGACCGGGGGCGGTAGCCACAGGCGGGTAAAATCGAACCAGCCCCGGGCATTAATATGCACCCCCTGAACATTTGGGGGGGCGTGGATCTGGTAGTGGTAGTTAAACAGCGGGGTGAGCACCGATTCGGCCATCAGCGTTTCATACAGCGCTTTTAGCCCGGCGATACGCTGCGCCGGGCTGCTCTGCTGCTGGATCTCATCCAGCTGGTGCAGAAGCTGGCGGTAGCGCGGCGGGGAAAAGACCGCCTGCCACAGCACATCGCTGCGCAGCCACTGTTCAAGCGTATATTCGGCGGCCTCATCAATCAGCCGGTCCCCCATCAGGATATCGGCCGTGTCCATATCCGGGCAGCCGGACCAGTTTTTGGCATCATGAAAACGCAGCGTCAGCGTGCAGCCATACCGGGCCAGATGGCTGACCAGCTGGCTGGCCATGGCGTGCAGCTCTACCGGTAAGTGGTAGAGCAGGGTGAGTGTGGCCGGCAGTGGGGTGGGCTCACAGTGGCGGCTGTCCGGCAGTGGCCAGCCGGGCAACAGCTCACGGCTGGGCTGGATCAGGCCATCTTCAACGGGCAGGGTGGTTAACAGGCCGCTCTGGTGGATCAGGTGCATGAGCCACTTTGCCTGGCGGGCAGACAGCCGCCCCTGCTGCTTAATAGCCAGATAACAAAACCCGAGGCTCAGCCGGTTATCAATGGGGCGCAGCGAGGTGAGCTGCGCCTGCTCGCCGATGGCTATCTGCACCGGGTGCCGGCAACTGGTGCCGAGGCGCGCATCAAACAGCTGGGGCGTTATCCAGTATTCCACGGCGCCAATCAGCGGGTGGGTCAGATGGTAGCGCTCATGGAGCGCCAGGCGGATCAGCTCCGGGCTGAACTGCGCTATCTTAAACGGCCCGCAACCGGTGTGCGGCTCCCCCGGGTAATGCAGCTGGCTGTAGTAGCAGGCCAGGCGCCAGGGCAGCCAGTAGTCCGGGCGATGCAGCCGGATCCGCACCAGCCCCGGGGCGGGGGCCTCCAGCCCGGCAATGCTGGCAAACAACCGGCCCACCTGCGGATCATCACATAGCTGTGTCAGGCTCTCTACCAGATGGGCGGCGGTGACCTTTTCACCCTGGTGCCAGTAGAGGGAAGGGCGCAGCCAGAAGGCATAACAGCGGCCGTCGTCGGTAATTTCCCAGTGGTGGGCAAGATCCCCCACCGGCCGGGCGCTGCCCTGGCAAAACCGGGTCAGCCCGCTGAAAACCTGGCTGCTCAGGTGTTGCTCTGCCCGACCGGGCAGAAACCCCGGCAGCAGCGGCTCAAGGGGGCGGTAATAAGGAATGCGCACGGTGGGGATATCGTTTTGCCACTGGCCGCCAAGAAACGGCTGCAGCGCCTGGCGCAGCTGTTCCGGTGCCAGCTGGGCCAGCTCCAGCGCGTTCTGCTGCTGGCCTTTATTCAGCACGCTCTCCATCATGGAGGCGCGCACCGCATCCGGCGTGGTCAGAAACCGCAATACCCCACGCCTGCCGCGCCCGGGGGCGGCCTGCCAGGACAGCCAGCCACGCTCCGCCAGCTGATGCAGCAGGGTGCGGATATGGCGCTCACTGCAAAAGCAGCGACCGGCAAGCTCAGGAATGGTCACCTGCTGGGGCTCCCCCCGGGAGGGCTGCCACAGGCGCTGGAACTGGTTGAGTCGGTTAAGAAGGCGCATAGACATAAAACCGGAACAAATTTTATTAAGTATTCACTATTTGTTCCGCATATAACAGCCGATACTGAACGGCATGTTAAGTGCCTCACACCGCGAGGAATGTATGACACAACTGGTTGCGTTTGATATGGACGGCACCCTGCTGATGCCGGATCACCGCCCCGGGGATGAAACCCTGCGTACCCTTGGCCGCCTGCGCGAGCGCGGCATTACGCTGACCTTCGCCACCGGGCGCCATATTCTGGAAATGCAGCCTCTGTTGCGCCGGTTTGGGTTATCCGGCTGGCTGATTACCGGTAACGGCACCCGGATCCACAGCGCCAGTGGGGAGCCGCTGTTTCGCTGTGATCTGGCCCCGGAGGTGGCGGAGTCTGTGCTCCACAGCCACTGGGATACCCGGGCGAGTATGCACGTGTTTAATGACAGCGGCTGGCTGACCGACAAGCCGCTGCCCGAGTTGCTGAAGGCCCACGGCTACAGCGGGTTTCAGTATCAGTTAGCGGATCTGCGGCGCCTGAGCGCCCATGAGGTCACCAAAATCTGTTTTTGCGGCGACCATGAAGATTTATGCCAGTTACGCATTGCGTTGCAGGAACAGTTAGGCGACAGCGCCGCCGTCTGTTTTTCAGCGGTAGACTGCCTGGAAGTATTGCCTCACAACTGCAACAAAGGCACCGCGCTGCGGGCGCTGAGCGAGCGGCTGGCGATACCGCTTAGGGAGTGTATGGCGTTTGGCGATGCGATGAACGACCAGGAGATGCTCTCCTGTGTCGGGCGCGGGGTGATAATGGGGAATGCGATGCCCCAGCTTATTCAGTCCCTGCCGCAGCTGCCGGTCATCGGCCACTGTGCCGGTCAGGCCATTGCCCACTATTTGACACATTGGCTGGACACACCACATCTGAGTTATTCCCCCGAATAATGAGGCATTACAGCCAGCCGGGACAGTGTCCCGGCTTTTTTTATGTGAAGGGGGGCGAATAGCGATTCGCATCCGCTTCAGGTTCAGACATATGAACGCCCGGTGAACGGGTTCCGCTCCCCTACGATGGGCACTCATATGTTGTGTGCGGAACCTGGTCGCGTTCCAGGAGGGGGGACCGGCCCCCTCCTGGAGACCTCGCCGGCCCGCGGTCAATCGCCGCTGCGCGGTTCGCTGCAACTCCGGTTTGCTCTGGCGGACCAGTCAGGATTCGGCATCCATGCCTCAACCTTCCTTCTGGCTGCCATCCTGGCAGCCAGTCCTTGAGCTGCACCTGCGTTTTCGCCGATTGCCTTTATGCGGGGGGTTAACACCCTCGCGGCTATTAACTGATATTCAGCGGCATTCCAGCCGCTGAAACTGTTTTGTTTTACCGCAGGGGGCAGCCCTGCGTAAAAGTAATGTCGGTTGTCTGGGCGCGGAGCCCGTTCACTGAATGGACATGTTCCGAATCATATTGCCAGCACTAAAGCGACTATTTGGGGAGGACGGGGCGGCTACATACTATGGCTATTGCCGTCGAGCAATGCTGCCAGTTGCTGCTGGCTGGCACTTAAGTCACCGATATGCTCCGCAACCCACGCCTTGTTGTAGTAGGTATCCAGATAGCGCTCTCCGCTGTCGCACAGCAATGTCACAATAGACCCCTGGCGACCTTCGGCGCGCATTTGCGCGGCCAGCTGCAGGGCCCCCCACATATTGGTGCCGGTAGATGCCCCCGCTTTGCGGCCCAGAACCGTCTCCAGCCAGTGAAGGGTGGCAATGCTGGCGCTGTCTGCCACCGGGATCATGTTATCCACCACATCGGGAATAAAGGAAGGCTCCACGCGCGGGCGGCCGATCCCTTCGATCCGGCTGCTGGCGTGGCTGCGCAGTTGCGGATCCCGTTGCTGCCAGTAGTCATAAAATACTGAGTTTTCAGGATCAACCACCACCAGCTGGGTGGGGTGCCCCTGGTAGCGCAGGTAGCGGCCAATGGTTGCCGAGGTGCCCCCGGTTCCGGCGCTCATCACTATATAGTCCGGCACCGGGTGGGGCTCGCAGCGCATCTGGCGAAAGATACTCTCGGCAATATTGTTATTGCCGCGCCAGTCGGTGGCCCGCTCAGCATAGGTAAACTGATCCATATAGTGGCCGTTGAGCTCCCGGGCCAGCTGCTCAGAGGCGGCGTAAATTTCACAGGCGCTGTTCACAAAATGGCAGCGGCCACCGTAAAACTCAATTTGCTCAATTTTACGCCGGGCGGTGCTGGCGGGCATCACGGCGATAAACGGCAGCCCCAGCAGGCGGGCGAACCAGGCCTCAGACACCGCCGTAGAGCCGGAGGAGGACTCAATCACCGGCGTGCCCTGTTTGATCCAGCCGTTACACAGACCATATAAAAACAGGGAGCGGGCCAGCCGGTGTTTCAGGCTGCCGGTGGGGTGGGTGCTTTCATCTTTAAGGTAGATATTGATGCCCGGAAACGCCGGTAAACACAGGCGGATCAGGTGCGTGTCGGCCGAGCGCTGGGCATCGGCATTGATTTCATTAATGGCGTAGGTTACCCAGTTAGCGGTCATGGTGGCTCCTGCGGGGCAGACAATCTTTCAGGGAGCTATGCTATGGCAAACTGCGGAAAAAAAGGTTGCTAAATTGCCCATATAAATGCTTTTCTGGGGAAAATTTTACTCCAGGGTGGCGAAATGATAGATAAAACTGACCGGAAGCTGCTGGCACTGCTGCAGCAGGATTGCACACTCTCTTTGCAGGCGCTGGCAGATGCAGTTAATCTGACCACCACCCCGTGCTGGAAGCGCCTGAAACGGCTGGAAGAGTCCGGCATTATCCAGGGCCATGTGGCGCTGCTGGATGCGGAAAAACTGGGCATCGGCCTGACGGCTTTCGTGCTGATTAAAACCCAGATGCACAGCCGCGAGTGGTACTGTGAGTTTGTCCGGGTGGTCAGCAGTATGCCGGAGGTGCTGGGCTTCTGGCGCATGGCCGGGGAGTATGACTATCTGATGCGCGTTCAGGTGGCAGATATGAAACGCTATGATGATTTTTACAAGCGGATGGTCAACCAGGTTCCCGGGCTAAGCGATGTCACTTCGAGTTTTGCCATGGAGCAGATAAAATACACCACAGCACTGCCGCTGGGAGAGTGATCCCGGCGGCCCGTTTTTGTTTTTTCTCCCGTGCCGTTTACCGGCTACCAGGAACCCAATCGCGTGCGATTATTTACTCAGTTAGGCTGGTACTTCAGCCAGGAGTGGCGGCGCTACCTCGGCGCTGTGGCTCTGCTTATGTTTATTGCCATGCTGCAACTGATTCCGCCACGGCTGGTGGGGGTAATCGTTGACAGCGTGACCCGCGAACACGCCAGCGCCTCCCGGATCCTGATGTGGATCGGGGTGATGGTGCTCATCGCCGTGATGGTCTACTTGCTGCGCTATGTGTGGCGCATTTTGCTGTTTGGTGCGTCTTACCAGCTGGCGGTGCGCCTGCGGGCAGATTTTTATCGCCAGCTCAGCCAACAGCAGAGCCGTTTTTACCTTAACCACCGCACCGGCGACTTAATGGCCCGCGCCACCAACGATGTGGATCGGGTGGTGTTTGCGGCCGGGGAAGGGGTATTAACCCTGGTGGACTCGATGGTAATGGGCTGTGCGGTACTGATCATGATGAGTACCCAGATAAGCGGCCCGCTCACACTGCTGGCGCTGCTTCCGATGCCGGTCATGGCGCTGGTGATCCACCGCTACGGCAATCAGCTTCACGAGCGGTTTAAACTGGCTCAGGGGTCGTTCTCCTCACTAAACGATCGCACCCAGGAGAGCCTGAGCAGTATCCGGATGATCAAGGCTTTTGGCCTGGAAGATCGCCAGTCGGCCCTGTTTGCCCGCGACGCAAAACTGACCGGCGAGCGCAATATGCGGGTTGCCCGGGTTGACGCCCGTTTTGACCCGACCATCTATATCGCCATCGGTATGGCGAACTTACTGGCAGTGGGGGGCGGTAGCTGGATGGTACTCCACGGCAGCCTGACACTGGGCCAGCTCACCAGCTTTATGATGTACCTGGGGCTGATGATCTGGCCCATGCTGGCGCTGGCGTGGATGTTTAACATTGTTGAGCGCGGTAGTGCGGCCTACAGCCGGATCCGCAGCCTGCTGAACGAGCCGCCGGTAGTGGCCGATGGCACCCGGCCGGTGCCGGAAGGGCGCGGCGTGCTGGCGGTGGATATCCGGCAGTTTTGCTACCCGGACACACAACAGCCCACGTTGCACCAGGTGGATTTCCGGTTAGCGCCGGGCAATATGCTGGGATTATGCGGCCCGACCGGCTCCGGGAAAAGCACGTTGCTGGGGCTGCTACAGCGCCAGTTCGATGTGGTGCAGGGTAGTATTTGCTACCAGGGGATTGGGCTGTCTGAGCTGCAACTGGATAGCTGGCGCGCCCGGCTGGCGGTCGTCAGCCAGACACCTTTTTTATTCTCTGACACGGTTGCCAGTAATATTGCTCTCGGCAGGCCAGAGGCCACCCGGGAGCAGATTGAACAGGCGGCGCGTCTGGCCTCGGTCCATGAGGATATTTTACGCCTGCCGGAAGGGTACGACACCGAGGTAGGCGAGCGCGGCGTAATGCTTTCCGGCGGCCAGAAACAGCGTATCTCGATTGCCAGGGCGCTGCTGATGGAGGCAGAAATTCTGCTGCTGGATGATGCGCTCTCTGCGGTGGACGGGCGCACGGAACACCAGATCCTCGACAATCTGCGCCACTGGGGGCAGGGGCGCACGGTGATTATCAGCGCTCACCGGTTATCCGCCCTGACCCACGCCAGTGAGATTCTGGTGCTCGCCCGGGGGGAAGTTGCCCAGCGTGGTCAGCATGAGCAGCTACTGGCCCGGCCGGGCTGGTATCGTGATATGTACCGTTACCAGCAACTGGAAGCCGCGCTGGATGACGGGCCAGAGGCCCGTAACAAGCAGGAAGAAGAGGCAAGCAATGCGTAATTTCGGGCAGTTATGGCCTACGTTAAAGCGCCTGCTGGCCTATGGTTCGCCATGGCGTAAGCAGCTGATTATTGCGGTGGTGATGCTGTGGGTCGCGGCTGCGGCAGAGGTGAGCGGGCCGGCGCTTATCAGCTATTTTATTGATAATCTGGTGGTCAGCCGCCAGCTACCCCTGGGCTGGGTCTCTGGCCTGGTGGCGGCCTACATTGGCCTGCAACTGCTGGCCGCCGGGCTGCATTACAGCCAGTCGCTGTTGTTTAACCAGGCCGCCGTCGGGGTGGTGCAGCAGCTGCGTACCGATGTGATGGATGCCGCGCTGCGCCAGCCGCTGCGCGAGTTTGATACCCAGCCGGTGGGGCAGCTTATCTCCCGGGTGACGAACGATACGGAGGTGATCCGCGATCTGTATGTGACGGTGGTGGCAACGGTACTGCGCAGCGCCGCACTGGTGGGGGCGATGCTGGTGGCGATGTTCAGCCTGAACTGGCGCATGGCGCTGGTGGCGATTGCCATCTTCCCGGCGGTTCTGGTGGTGATGGTGATTTACCAGCGCCTGAGTACGCCGGTGGTGCGCCGGGTGCGTGGTTACCTGGCGGATATTAACGATGGTTTTAATGAAATCATCAACGGGATGAGCGTGATTCAGCAGTTCCGCCAGCAGCGCCGGTTTGGCGAGCGGATGCTGGCCGCCAGCGAAGCCCACTATCAGGCCCGGATGCAGATCCTGCGCCTGGACGGCTTTTTACTGCGCCCGCTGCTGAGCCTGTTTTCCGCCCTGATTCTGTGTGGCCTGCTGATTTTGTTTGGGTTTTCCGCCTCCGGGAGTATTGAGGTCGGGGTGCTGTATGCGTTTATCAGCTACCTCGGGCGGCTTAACGAGCCTTTAATCGAGCTGACCACTCAGCAGTCCATGCTCCAGCAGGCGGTAGTGGCCGGGGAGCGGGTCTTCGAGCTGATGGATAAACCCCGCCAGGGGTATGGCCCGGATACGCGCCCGCTGGAGGCGGGGGAGATTACCCTGCGGGATCTCTCGTTTGCCTACCGGGCCGATAACCTGGTGCTGCGCGATATTAACCTGCATATTCCCGCCCGGCAGTTTGTGGCCCTGGTGGGGCACACGGGCAGCGGCAAGAGCACGCTTGCCAATTTGCTGATGGGTTACTACCCGCTGACCCGGGGGGAGATCCTGTTTGACGGCCGCCCGCTGGAGAGCCTGAGCCACAGCGTATTGCGCAGCGGAATTGCGATGGTGCAACAGGATCCGGTGGTGATGGCCGATACCTTTCTGGCAAACGTCACCCTCGGGCGCGATATCAGCGAAGCGCAGGTCTGGCAGGCGCTGGAAACGGTACAACTGGCGGCGCTGGCCCGCAGCCTGCCGGAGGGGATCCACACCCTGCTCGGGGAGCAGGGCAATACGTTATCCGTCGGGCAAAAGCAGTTACTGGCGCTGGCGCGGGTGCTGGTGGATTTGCCTGAAATCCTGATCCTTGATGAGGCAACGGCAAATATTGACTCCGGTACTGAGCAGGCGATTCAGCAGGCGCTCAGACTGGTGCGCCAGCACACCACCCTGGTGGTGATTGCGCACCGGCTGTCCACCATTACCGAGGCGGACACCATTCTGGTGCTGCACCGCGGCGAGGCAGTCGAGCGGGGCTCCCACCAGCAGCTGCTGGCCGCCCGTGGCCGCTACTGGCAGATGTACCAGCTCCAGCTGGCAGGCCAGGAGCTGGCGCAGGGCGGGCACCAGGCCGCCGGGGCCGGTATCGCCACACCCCCCTGACCGGCGCGCACCGGGAGTGCAATACTGAACAAAAAACGCACTATCACGGTGCGTTTTTTTATTTTCTGATGTCTCCTCCACAGGTTACGGGCCGCCCGGCCCGGTGATTCCCTGTCTCTTCGCTGCGCCATTGCGGTGCTGTTTATTTCTGGCACAGCAATTGCTTTGCTTACCCCGGTACAGATACAGACCTTAATACTCACGGGAGGGGATCTATGAAGCTGGTTACTGTGGTAATCAAACCGTTCAAGCTGGAAGACGTCCGGGAAGCGCTCTCTTCCATCGGTATTCAGGGGCTTACGGTCACGGAAGTGAAAGGCTTTGGCCGCCAGAAAGGGCATGCGGAGTTATATCGCGGCGCGGAGTACAGCGTGAACTTTCTGCCCAAAGTGAAGATAGACGTGGCGATTGCGGATGAGCAGCTCGATGAAGTGATCGAGGTGGTCAGCCAGGCGGCTTATACCGGGAAAATTGGCGACGGCAAAATCTTTGTTGCTGAACTGCAGCGCGTTATCCGGATCCGCACGGGCGAATCCGATGAAGCCGCGCTCTGAGCACTGAAGCCATAATAAGGGGATAAAAAGATGAAAAAACTGTGCTTACTGGCTGCTCTGGCGCTGCTGCCTTCTCTGGCGATAGCGGCTGACTCTGGCGTGGCGGATAAAGCCGACAACGGGTTTATGATGCTGTGTACGGCGCTGGTTCTGTTTATGACCATACCGGGGATTGCCCTGTTTTATGGCGGTCTGATTCGTGCGAAAAACGTGCTGTCGATGCTTACCCAGGTGTCGGTCTCCTTTGCGCTGGTGTGCGTGCTGTGGGTGGTGTATGGCTACTCGCTGGCGTTTGGCAGCGGGAATCATTTCTTTGGCGGCTTTGAGTGGGCGATGCTGAAAAACATTGCGCTGACAGCGCTGAGCGGGTCGTTCTACCAGTATATTCATGTTGCGTTTCAGTGCTCTTTTGCCTGTATTACCGTGGGGCTTATTGTCGGGGCGCTGGCGGAGCGTATTCGCTTCTCCGCACTGCTGATTTTTGTGGTGGTATGGCTGACATTCTCTTACCTGCCGGTTGCCCATATGGTCTGGGGCGGCGGCCTGCTGGCGAGCCACGGCGCGCTGGATTTTGCAGGCGGCACCGTGGTGCATATTAACGCCGCCGTGGCGGGCCTGGTGGGCGCCTACCTGATGGGCAAGCGCGTGGGCTTCGGCAAAGAGTCATTTAAACCTCATAATCTGCCGATGGTGTTTACCGGCACTGCTGTCCTCTATTTTGGCTGGTTCGGGTTTAATGCCGGTTCAGCCAGTGCCGCGAATGAAATTGCCGCTCTGGCGTTTGTGAACACGGTGGTGGCGACGGCGGCGGCAATTCTGGCCTGGATATTTGGTGAATGGGCGCTGCGCGGTAAGCCGTCATTACTGGGGGCCTGCTCTGGCGCGATTGCCGGGCTGGTGGGGATTACGCCTGCCTGTGGTTATGTGGGGGTGGGCGGGGCGCTGCTCATCGGTATTGCGGCTGGTCTGGCTGGCCTGTGGGGGGTCACGATGCTCAAGCGCTGGCTGCGGGTTGATGATCCCTGCGATGTGTTCGGTGTCCACGGGGTGTGCGGTATTGTGGGGTGCATTCTGACCGGGGTATTTGCAGACACCTCGCTGGGCGGCGTGGGGTATGCGCAGGGGGTCACCATGGCCCATCAGGTGATGGTCCAGCTGGAGAGCGTCGTTATCACGGTGGTGTGGTCTGCGGTGGTGGCGTTTATCGGCTTTAAACTGGCGGATGTGATAGTCGGGCTGCGGGTGCCGGAAGAGCAGGAGCGCGAAGGGCTGGATGTGAACAGCCATGGTGAGAATGCGTATAACAGTTGACCGGAACAGATAAAAAAACGGTGCCGCAGGCACCGTTTTTTTTTACCCTCAGGGCTGGCGCTGGCGCATAACCCCTTCCTGCACCGCAGAGGCGACCAGCACCCCGTCGCGGGTATAGAACTCGCCCCGCACAAATCCCCGGGCGCCGGAGGCGGAAGTGCTCTCCACGTTATACAGCAGCCAGTCGTTCATATTAACCGGGCGGTGGAACCACATGGAGTGGTCGATGGTGGCCACCTGCATGCCGGGCTCCAGGAATCCGACCCCGTGCGGCTGTAGCGCGGTGGGCAGGAAGTTGAAATCAGAGGCATAACCCAGCAGATACTGATGGATGCGCAAATCGTCCGGCACCGTGCCATTAGCCCGCAGCCAGACCTGGCGGGTGGGGGTATCCACATGGCCCTGGAGCGGGTTATGGAACACCACCGGGCGGATTTCCAGCGGTTTTTCAATCAGAAACTTTTCTTTAAGTACCGGCGGCAGCAGGTGCTCGAATTTACGCGCAATGTCCGTTTCTGTGGGAATACTCTCCGGGGCGGGGGCTTCGGGCATGGGTTTCTGGTGTTCAAAACCAGGCTCCGGCCCCTGGAAAGAGGCCGTCATATAGAATATGGGTTTGCCGTTCTGAATGGCGGAGACCCGGCGGGCGCTGAAGCTGTTGCCGTCGCGCAGCACTTCGACGTCGTAAATGATGGGTTTCTGGCTGTCCCCGGGGCGCAGAAAATAGCTATGAAACGAGTTCACGAAACGCTCTGAGGGCACCGTATCGGTGGCGGCATAGAGTGCCTGACCCACGACCTGGCCGCCAAATACCTGGCGCAGGCCCAGATCCTGGCTCTGACCGCGAAACAGACCTTCTTCAAGTTTTTCCAGATTAAGCAATGCCAGAAGCGTATCAAGGGCGTGACTCATGGTGGATCCTCAGTGGAAACGGTGTCTAATACCGTGAATTATAACATGTTCGTCACATGACAAGGTGGCTAAGATTGGTCCGGATAGTCGGGATTTTTAAGCAAAAACTGTGGTCTGTGCCACACTTACTGTGAAGCCGGTGTTTCATTGGCCGTCCAGCCCCATTATGGTGTGATGGGGAACGGCTTTGATAATAAGGAGAAATTAATGAAACTTATACCACTATTCACGGGCGTAGCCGTTGCGGCTATCCTTGCGGGCTGTGCACAGCAGAACAGCGCGGGAACGGCTCCGCAGGGAACGGATCCTTACGGTATCGCGTCTCTGTCTCAGGGGGAGGCCTCTCAGCCTAATGTCTCCGGTAATGTGATTATCCGCCAGCGTGTTGCGCTGCCACCGGATGCCATTCTGACGGTTACCCTGTCTGATGCAAGCCTTGCGGATGCGCCCGCCAGAGTCCTGGCGCAGAAGGCAGTAAGAACGGAAGGTAAACAGTCGCCGTTCAGTTTTGTTCTGCCCTATGATCCTGCGCAAATCCAGCCCCGGGCCCGGATTCTGCTGAGTGCCGCTGTGTCGGTTAACGGGCGGCTGATGTTTGTTACCGATACGGTACAGCCGATTATCAACCAGGGGGGCACCCGTGCCGACCTGAACCTGGTGCCGGTGCCGCAAACTGCGGTTCCGGTTAACAGCGCTAACGGTGATACCACCGGTAATGGCGCGTTTCTTGCCCGCTAAACGCGGGATGGATAAAAAAGCGATACCAGCCGGTATCGCTTTTTTTTGTGCTCAGGGTCGCCAGCGATAGCGCGCCAGATCAACCACCCCGTCGCCGGAGACCATCACGCCTTCAGCCAGCAGGGCCTGGCGCTGGCGCTGTAAACCGGGCCCGGTCAGGGAAATTGCTCCGTAACGATTCACCACCCGGTGCCAGGGGAGCTGGCTGCCTTCCGGCAGGCGTTTTAGCACGCCGCCCACCTGGCGGGCCGCCCGTGGCGATCCCGCAAGCTGCGCTACTTCACCGTAGGTTGTCACGCATCCTTCTGGAATGGCGGCAACGATTTGCCATACCCGCTGGGGGAAGGTGGCGTCAGACATATCCGGGCTCCGCTTATCAGTAAGCTGTTCAGCATAATCGCCGGGAAGAGGGCTGTGAAGAGGTCGCTGAGCAAGAAAACGGCACCCGGTCGGTAACGGCTTGCAATTGCCTGCGCCAGCAGGGATAATGCGCCTGCGCTGCGGGGAAGTTTCCGCAGCTCTCAATGGGGGCCCTGTTGGTTCTCCCGCAACGCTACTCTGTTTACCAGGTCAGGTCCGGAAGGAAGCAGCCAGAGCAGATGACGTGTGTGCCGGGATGTAGCTGGCAGGGCCCCCACCCATTTGTATCTTCCTGTCGTTATCCCGTTTGTTTCTGCCTGCCGGTATGTTGTGCTCAGGCTGTCGTGGCGCTGTTTTTATCCAGCGCGAAAATATCATAATAAGAGAGCTGGCCCTTGGTGGTTAACATCCGGCGCAGGTGATGCTTTTGCCCGCTGCTCACCGCCGGTGAGTGCAGGATATTGTCAATAAGCGACTGGGGGACATAGCGGGTGTTGTACCATTCCCCGTTATAACAGACGCGGAAGTCCAGCACGTCAATATCGCTATAGTGGTAGCGTGGGTTGACGTCGAAAAAGAAAAAGCCGTTCAGAATGATAAACAGGACATTCAGCAGCCAGACCGAGTCAGCCAGGGTCGGGGAGTAGAGCATGACCAGCAGCGTGGCCAGCCATCCGGCATACATGGCAATGAACAGGCCCGGAAAGCGGCGAATGAAACTGATACTGAAACGCGGCAGGTTATCGCGTTTTTCCTGGCGGTTGATCTGGGCGATATTATCGGTAAGCAGGCGCTGGATTTCTGTCATGTTATGAACTCTTCGACAAATTAGCGAGGCAGGTGATTTCCCGCGTAGTGTGCCTTGTTCTGATGTTACATAACAGTAACAGTTGATAACAAAAAAAGCGTAACAGATTTTCAGTGGCGGCGGGCGGGCGTCTGGTACGCCCGGGCCCCGGTTTTAAAAAACGCGGCAATGCCGGTCCCGGCATGAGGGTATTGCTGTGTTTTCGTTTTTTTAGTACCACAATGGGGGTACAGCTGTCTGCCAGAAAATGATTCTGCGCCGTGCATAATAGTTGAAATATCGCATCGCGGAAAAAGCACTAATAATATTGCTGGTATAAAAAGGGGAGGGCACCAGATAATTTGTTAATGCTTTAGCATGATAATTGCGCCGGGCTATTCCATTTACGCTGTTTAGCGGACAAATTTCCACACAGATGATGGGATTTTGTCATAAAGTTTATTCATCGTCAGCTCTGCAAGGCGATGATCCGCTGCTGAGTAAAACACCGCCAGCTCTGTATCGGATAATTCATATTTATTCTTTTCAATAACGCGTTCCAGGGTGTCAATTGTCTGGCAGCGACGCAGACGCATTAAATAATCGGTCTTAGTTAGTGGCTTTTCGGACATAATTTATTGCCTTAAATCATCATTTTATTTTTCGAGAGAGAGGCTAACCGGGTTAGCTCTGCTTGCGTTGACGAAGCACCGGAACAGGCGATTTCCTGACTTCTGCCACTTCTGGAGATCTTTTGCATCAATGCCGTAGTTGCTGAAAAGTGTAAAGGTATCGTCCAGATACTCGTCAATTTGTTCAATTAATTTACTGTCATCATCATACTTAATCTTATAATTAAGTGCGAAAGTCGCTATGTGCTCAATTAAGTCGTTCAGCTGAAGGTTTATGGCAGATGTTGGATCATTAACCCAACCCCGGTTAGTTTCCCCAAGATTCGCCAGACAGTCATGATAGAGAGTTTCGCAAAGAAAACGCAGTTGCGCTATATCATGCCGTTTTGGTGAGTACTCGTCCATCTTGCATCCCCCCATTATCAGATATTCGGATAAATACGTCGGGCTAGCGTGAACACACCATCTGGTGGAGATGAATTGGCTTTACCATAGACTTACAGTGTTAACTATAAATCACCGCGGGCCTTTTTTCCTTCTGTGATTACGAAAAATTACAATTACGACTAAATGTTTCCTGCACTCAGTAGTGCTGTAATAAACAACATGTCTGCCCCGGCGGCGTCGCGGTACTGACAACGCGATTAAGATACTGATTTTTTCGTGATTCTCGAAAAAATGTTAATTACACCAGGAGTAATATCAGCCAGCCGAATAAATACCAGACCAGACAACAGCCACGACTTAACCGGCACAGAAAGCAGGAAGGTTTGCTGTACGGGTCGCTATGCTAACGCTAATCGTTGAGTAACACAATTGCCACAGGGTGTTTTCGTTACAAAATGCGGGGAGTGTTCAAAAACAAAAAAACAGCGTTGCAAAACTGCATATAAAAAAGGCCGCACAAGGCGGCCTTTGGTCTCAGTCAGCGAATTATTGCTGCTGGTTTTCTATTTTATGCGTGTGCTCAATATCTTCACCCTTGCGGCTGAAGCGGCGGCGAACCACCACAAAGAACACCGGCACGAAGAAGATAGCCAGTACGGTTGCTGTCACCATACCGCCCATTACCCCGGTACCGACCGCGTTCTGCGCACCGGAACCGGCGCCAGAACTGATAACCAGCGGCATTACCCCGAGGATAAACGCCAGTGATGTCATCAGAATCGGGCGCAAACGCATACGCACTGCGTCCAGGGTGGCTTCTATCAGGCCCTTGCCTTCTTTTTCCATCAGATCTTTGGCGAATTCTACGATAAGTATCGCGTTTTTCGCCGACAGGCCGATGGTCGTCAGCAGACCCACCTGGAAGTAAACGTCGTTATTCATACCGCGCAGGCTGGCGGCGAGCAGGGCGCCCACAACCCCCAGCGGAACGACCAGCATAACCGAGAACGGAATTGACCAGCTCTCATACAGGGCCGCCAGACACAGGAAGACCACAATCAGCGAGATGGCGTACAGAGACGGCGCCTGGTTACCAGACAGACGTTCCTGATAAGACATCCCCGTCCAGTCGTAGCCGATACCGGTTGGCAGTTTGGAGACCAGCTCTTCCATTAACAGCATCGCTTCACCGGAGCTCTTACCCGGAGCCGGCTGACCAAGAATTTCCATGGACGGCAGGCCGTTGTAACGCTCCAGACGCGGTGAACCGTATTCCCACTTGGTAGAGGCAAAGGCGGCGAACGGCACCATCTGACCGTTGGATCCGCGTACATACCAGGAGTTGATATCAGACGGCAGCATGCGGTATTCGGCCTCAGACATCACGTAGACTTTCTTCACGCGGCCACGGTCGATAAAGTCGTTCACGTAGCTACTCCCCCAGGCGGAGCCAAGGGTGGTGTTGATGTCACTGATGGAGACGCCAAGCGCCTGTGCTTTTTCCTGGTCGATATCAATTTTGAACTGCGGTGTATCTTCCATCCCGTTAGGACGAACGGCAACCAGCAGATCCGGACGCTTAGCCACTTCACCCAGTAACTGGTTACGTGCCTGGGTCAGTTTTTCGTGGCCCAGACCCCCCTGGTCGATAAGCTCAAAGTCAAAACCGGTTGCCGTACCCAGCTCAACAATCGCCGGCAGGTTAAAGGCAAATACCATGGCGTCTTTGATCCCGGCAAAATACTGCGTTGCGCGGGCCGCAATGGCCGGTACTTTGTGCTCTTCGCCCTCACGCTCAGACCAGTCTTTCAGGGAGATAAACGCCAGGCCCACGTTCTGACCACGGCCCTGGAACCCGAAGCCGTTAATCGCAAACACAGATTCAACCGTGTCTTTCTCATGGCTGAGGTAGTAGTTGGTCACCTCATCCATAACTTTCTGCGTCCGCTCCTGGGTTGCACCGGCAGGCAACTGCACCATACTCAGCAACACACCCTGGTCTTCGTCCGGCAGGAACGCGGTCGGCAGGCGGATAAACAGCACCGCCATCGCCAGCACCAGCAGCAGATACAGCACCAGATAACGGCCCGTGCTGCGCAGAATATTCCCCACGCTGTCCGTATAGTGGTTGGTGCTCTTATCAAACATGCGGTTAAACCAGCCGAAGAACCCTTTTTTGTCTTCGCCGTGGTCACCCTGTTTAACCGGTTTTAGCATAGTGGCGCACAGCGCCGGGGTCAGGATCATTGCCACCAGTACCGACAGCACCATCGCGGAAACGATAGTAATGGAGAACTGGCGATAAATCGCCCCGGTAGAGCCGCCGAAGAAGGCCATCGGGATAAATACCGCAGACAGCACCATGGCAATACCCACCAGCGCGCCCTGAATCTGGCCCATGGACTTACGGGTCGCTTCTTTAGGGGGCAGGCCTTCTTCCACCATGACGCGTTCCACGTTTTCCACCACCACGATGGCGTCATCCACCAGCAGGCCGATGGCGAGCACCATGGCGAACATCGTCAGGGTGTTTATGGAGAAGCCAAACGCCGCCAGAATGGCGAATGTCCCCAGCAACACCACCGGCACCGCGATCGTCGGAATCAGCGTAGCGCGGAAGTTTTGCAGGAACAGGTACATCACCACAAACACCAGCACGATAGCTTCGGCCAGGGTTTTCACCACTTCGAAAATAGAAATTTTAACGAAGGGGGTGGTGTCGTAAGGGTAAACAACCTCCAGACCGTGGGGGAAGTAGGGCTTCAGTTTGTTGATGGTGGCGCGCACGGCGTTCGCAGTATCAAGGGCGTTTGCGCCGGTAGCCAGTTTAATCCCCAGCCCGGACGCCGGTTTGCCGTTGAACTTAGCAACCACGTCGTAGTTTTCACCACCCAGCTCCACTTTCGCCACATCGCGCAGCAGCACCCGGGAGCCGTCCTGATTTACCTTCAGGAAGATTTTCCCGAACTCTTCAGCACTGGTCAGACGGGTCTGGGCCGTGATAGAGGAGTTCAGCTGCTGGCCTTTAATGGCCGGCACCCCGCCTAACTGCCCGGCGGCAACCTGGGCGTTCTGCGCTTTGATGGCGGTAATCACATCAACCGGGGTCAACTGGTAGTTGTTCAGTTTGTTCGGGTCCATCCAGATACGCATCGCGTACTGGGCACCGAACAGCTGCACATCACCCACGCCGTTAGTACGGCTGACCGGGTCTTTGAGGTTTGATGCCAGATAGTCGGCGATATCGTTCTGGTCCATGGAACCGTCACTGCTGATCATCCCCATAACCATCAGGAAGCTACTGGAGGATTTTTCAACACTGATCCCCTGTTGCTGTACTTCCTGGGGCAGCAGCGGTGTTGCCAGCGACAGTTTGTTCTGAACCTGAACCTGCGCGATATCCGGATCAGTACCGGAATCAAAGGTCAGCGTGATTTGTACCGTACCAGAAGAGTCACTGGTTGAGGACATATACAGCAGCCCGTCAATCCCGTTCATATTCTGTTCGATAACCTGTGTCACCGTATCCTGCACGGTTTTCGCATCAGCACCCGGGTAGACGGCGGAGATCTGAACGGCCGGTGGCGCAATCGTCGGATATTGCGCAATCGGCAGCTTCAGGATCGATAACGCCCCTGCCAGCATGATGATAATGGCGATAACCCAGGCAAAAATCGGGCGATCGATAAAAAACTTAGCCATGTCTTAACGGCTCCTGTTTAAGTTAAGACTTAGTCTGCCCGGTGCTGGCCGGGGCGGTTTCGGTGATTTCCTGAGGAGTCACCTGAGCGCCGGCTCTGACTTTCTGCAGACCGGTGACAATCACCCGGTCACCTGCTTTCAGGCCGCTGGTAACCAGCCATTTATCACCGATTGCGGTAGGTGCCGTAATCGTGCGGTTTTCGACTTTATTATCTGCACCAACAACCAGCGCGGAAGCATCACCACGCGGCGTGCGGGTCACACCCTGCTGGGGAACCAGCAGCGCATCGCTGCGTACACCTTCTTCCAGCCGGGCTCTTAAGAACATCCCCGGCAGCAGGGTGTGGTCCGGGTTGGGGAAAATGGCCCGCAGCGTAATAGAGCCGGTGGTCTGGTCTACGGTAACGTCAGAGAATTCCAGGCTCCCGGTCTGCGGGAAGGTCACCCCTTCAGCGGTCACCACCGTGACTTTCGCCTTGCCGTTTTCCTGTTTCAGGGTGCCGTTTGCCAGCTCCTGCTTCAGGCGCAGAAAATCTTCTGATGACTGGGTCACATCCACATAAATAGGATCCAGCTGCTGCACTACCGCCATCGCTGTGGACTGGCCGTTTTGCACCAGCGCCCCTTCGGTCACGGCAGATTTACCGATCCGCCCGGTAATCGGGGAGGTCACTTTGGTATAAGCGAGGTTAATCCGCGCAGTCTCAACCGCTGCTTTTGCCGCCACAACGGCCGCATTGGCTTGCTGTAAATTCGCCACCGCGGTGTCGTAATCCTGCTGACTGATGTACTTAGTACCCAGCAGCGGTTTATAGCGGTTAACGGTCAGCTGTGCGATTTTGGCCGCGGCGTTGGCTTTCGCCAGATCGCCCTTCGCGCTGTCGTATGTGGCCTGATAGGTGGCGGGATCTATCTGGTATAACGAAACCCCGGCCTGGACATCACTGCCCTCGATAAAGTTTCGTTTCAGAATAATACCACTCACCTGAGGTCGAACTTCAGCCACCCGGTACGGGCTGGTGCGGCCCGGAAGTTCTGTCGTGATGGGCAGTGTTTCAGCTTTGAGTGTGACAACGCCGACTTCAGGCGCAGCGGCAGCCTGTTGCTGAGCGTCCTTATTATCACATCCGGTTAGCACGGCGCTACCCGCGAGCATCAGGACGACCGCCAGAGGCGTTAACCCTCTGTTTTTATTCATAGGTGAACCTCAAGTGTCCGATTTGAAAATAGATCAATGGATTGATGGGTTAAAAGCCATTGCTGCTTTATATTATTGTTCCGCTATGGTACATACATTCATTATTGTATGTAACACTGCCCTCTGTAAATACACCGTCCCATGGCACGAAAAACCAAACAACAAGCGCTCGAAACCAGAAAGCACATCATTGATGTTGCTATTAAATTATTCTCGCAGCAGGGCGTGTCCGCGACTTCCTTAACGGATATTGCCATCGCCGCGGGGGTAACGCGTGGCGCGATATACTGGCATTTTAAAAACAAAGCTGATTTGTTCAATGAAATATGGGAATCATCAGAGGCAACAATCAGCGACTTAGAGCTAGAGTATCGGGCAAAATACCCCGATGATCCACTGGCGGCGTTAAGAGAAATTTTAATCTACATTCTGCGTGCCACAGTGACCGAAGAGCGGCGGCGCCTGATGATGGAAATTTTGTTTCACAAATGTGAGTTTGTGGGGGAGATGGCCGCCGCCCGGGAGGCCCAGCGAAAGCTCTGCATGGAAGGCTACGATCGCATTGAGCATGCGCTGCAGCGCTGCATCACCGCCGGGTTACTCCCGGCTGATTTACATGTCCACCGCGCCGCAGTATTAATGCGCAGCTATATATGCGGGCTGATGGAAAACTGGCTTTTTACCCCGCAACTTTTTGATCTTGATAAGGAATCCGCAGTGTACGTGGATATTCTTATCGAGATGTTCTGCCGCTGCCCCTCGGTGCGCATCGCGCCCGAAAACCCGCCCTCAGCGGGCGGCGAATAATTCAGATTTCTCCACGCCTTCCCGGTGTTGTTCTGCGCTATCCAGCGCAGGTCCGCCGTGCTATTCTGCCGGGCTACATCTCCAGCCACCCCCATCCGGGGGCGAACGGTACTTAATTAATTCGTAACATATATAGATTATGCAGCCCAACACCTCGCCGCGGAACATGATGTCCGCATTTGTTGTTATTTGGTCTTTAATGTTCGGATGCCTTGCGGGTTACTCCCCGGGTGTATTTGCAGCCCAGTCTGGCCAGGAGTTACCCACCAGCGCAAATATTCAGGCCCAGCTTCAGGCGCTGACGAAACAAAAAAGCCTTTCGGCTATGGATAAACTGGTCGAACAGGATCTGACCCAGACCCTGGAAGTGCTGGAGAAAACAGACAAAGTCAAACAGGAAACCGCCCAGCTTCAGGCCCAGGTGAAAGCCGCGCCGGAGCAGCTACGCCTGGCGACGGAAAATCTGAACGCCATGGCGAACCCGCAGAATAACGAGGAGCTGGCAAAATCCTTTGCCGCGTTATCCCTGCGCCAGCTGGAAGCGAAGCTCTCGGCCACCAGTGAAGAGCTACAAACCGAACAAAATAACCTTGCGGCCTATAACAGCCAGCTGGTGTCGCTTCAGACCCAGCCAGAGCGGGCCCAGACCGCGATGCTTTCTGCCTCTCAGCAACTGCAGCAGGTGCGCAATCAGCTCAACGGTACTGCCGGTGGCGGGGCGCTGCGCCCGTCCCAGAAGACGCTGTTACAGGCACAACAGGCACTGTTGCAGGCCCAGATAGACCAGCAGCGTAAAAGCCTGGAGGGGAATACCGCCATTCAGGATGCGCTGCAAAAACAGCGCGATTACACCAGCGAGCGTATCAACCAGCTGGAGCACCAGATGCAACTGGTGCAGCAGGCGGCAAGTACCAAACGCCTGTCGCTGACGGAGCAAACCGTGCAGGAAGCGGTCACCACGGATGACTCCACCCGGATCCAGAATAACCCGCTGGTGCGCCAGGAGATGGACATTAACCAGCAACTCAGCCAGCGGCTGATTGCGGCCACCCAGAGCGGTAACGAACTGGTGGCGCGCAACGTGCGGGTAAAAAACTGGCTGGATCGGGCCCAGCAGTCGGAACACACCCTGAAAGAACAAATCGCGGTGCTGAAAGGCAGCCTGCTGTTATCGCGTATTCTCTACCAGCAACAACAGGCGCTGCCGTCGTCCGATGAGCTTGAAGATCTGGGTGACCATATTGCCGATCTGCGCCTTGAGCAGTTTAATGTCAACCAGCAGCGTGATGAGCTGTTCCAGACCGACGCAGTCGTCGCCAAACTGGAAGAGGGCCATAAAGACGAGGTGAACCGCGAAGTGCACGACGCGCTGCTGCAACTGATGGATATGCGCCGTGAACTGCTCGACCAGCTGAATAAGCAGCTTGGCGCCCAGCTGATGATGTCGATTAACCTGCAGGTTAACCAGCAGCAGTTGATGAGCGTCAGCCAGACCCTGCGTAAAATGCTGACCCAGCAGATCTTCTGGGTAAACTCCAACAAGCCCATGAACTGGGAGTGGTTCAAAGCCTTCCCCCAGGCGCTGAAATCACAGGTTAAGTCGTTAAAAATCACCACCAACTGGCATAAAGCGCTGAACTCCGGGTTTATCGCCTTCCTGGCCGGTTTACCGCTGCTGCTGATAGCCGGGGTTATCCGCTGGCGGTTTGGCTGGATCAACCAGTATCTGGCGAAGCTCAATAAAGAAGTTGGCCAGTTCCGCCATGATTCGCACCTGCACACCCCGAAGGCGATAGCGCTTAACCTGCTTAAGGCGCTGCCGGTATGCCTGATAATCCTGGCCGTGGGGCTTATCCTTTACGCCATGGAGCTGAATATCAGCGCACTGTTGTGGAGCTTCGCCAGACAGCTGGCGCTGTTCTGGCTGGTATTTGGCCTGTGCTGGCGCATTCTGGAAAAAGACGGGGTGGCTATCCGCCACTTCGGTATGCCGGAAGATCGCACCAGCCACTGGCGGCGCCAGATTGTGCGCATCAGCCTTGCGTTACTGCCGCTGCTGTTCTGGGTGGTCGTGGGCGAGATGATCCCACTGAGTCTGATGGACGACGTGATGGGTCAGTTTATGATGTTTATCAATCAGCTGGTCATCGCCATCCTGGTGTGGCCTATGTGCCGGGAGAGCTGGCGGGATAAAGAATCCCACGCCATGCGCCTGATAACCATCACGCTGCTGTCCGTGATCCCGGTGGCCCTGCTGGTGCTGACCTCCATGGGCTATTTCTACACCACACTGCGCCTGGCGGGCCGCTGTATTGAAACGGTCTACCTGGTGATTGTCTGGAACCTGCTGTACCAGACAATGCTGCGCGGGCTGAGCATCGCCGCCCGGCGCATTGCCTACCGCCGTGCGGTTGCCCGGCGCCAGAATACCGTCAAAGAGGGGGCCGAAGGGGCCGAACCGGTGGAAGAGCCGCCACTGGGCCTTGATCAGATTAACCAGCAAACCCTGCGTATTGCGGTTCTGATGATGTTTGCCCTGTTCGGGCTGGTGTTCTGGGCTATCTGGTCAGATTTAATTACCGTATTTACCTATCTGGATAGCATCACCCTGTGGCACTACAGCGGCACCGATGCCAGCGGCGCGGTAACCCGGAATGTGACCCTCGGCAATCTGTTATTTGCGCTGATTGCGTCGATGGTCTCCTGGGCGCTGATTAAAAACCTGCCCGGTCTGCTGGAAGTGCTGGTCCTGTCGCGCCTCAAAATGCGCCAGGGCGCCTCTTATGCCATTGTTACTATCCTGAACTACGCGATTATCGCCATCGGGGCGATGGTGGTGTTTGGTTCCCTCGGGGTCTCCTGGGATAAGTTGCAGTGGCTGGCCGCTGCCCTGTCGGTTGGTCTCGGGTTCGGGTTACAGGAGATTTTCGGGAACTTTGTCTCCGGCCTGATTATCCTGTTTGAGCGCCCGGTGCGTATCGGGGATACAGTGACGATTGGCACCTTCTCCGGTACGGTCAGCAAGATCCGGATCCGCGCCACCACCATTACAGACTTTGACCGCAAAGAGGTGATTATCCCGAATAAAGCCTTTGTGACCGAACGGCTGATTAACTGGTCGCTGTCGGACACCATCACCCGGGTGGTTATCCAGCTGGGTGTCGCCTATGGTTCGGATCTGGAAAAAGTGCGTGAGATTTTACTGAAGGCGGCAAAAGAGCACCCGCGGGTGATGCACGACCCGGAACCCACCGTGTTCTTCACCACCTTCGGGGCCAGCACGCTGGATCACGAATTGCGCCTGTATGTGCGTGAACTGCGCGATCGCAGCTACACCGTTGATGAGCTGAACCGCACCATTGACCGCCTGTGCCGCGAAAACGGCATCGACATTGCGTTTAACCAGCTGGAAGTTCACCTGCACAACGCCAGCGGCGACCAGGTGACCGAAGTTAAACGCGGGCCGGACGGCAAACAGAACGGCGAACTCCCCTCCGCATAACCGTTATCAGGAGGCGGTTTCCGCCTCCTGCTTCTTTAAGTAGTCCTGACGCACAATATCCAGCGCCGCCAGCACCGTGGCCGTGGGGATCTGGTGCTGCTCCAGCAGCATAATCAAATCAACCGCGAGTTTAACTTCATCCGGGGCCTGTTCCAGTGACATCTCTTCAGCCTGTTTTTACGTTAACGGGTACGCCGGGCGATCCGGCGTTCGATTTTATCCAGCGCCTCCCGGCAACGGCTTAACCGGCCTTCCAGCGCGGTCACCTCCCGGGCCAGGCGCTGCTGGGTGTCAAATTGCTGCGCGTCGCGCCACTGCTGGCGGCGCTGCTGACACATCTCCACCAGGCGGCGCTCATACTCCTGGTGCTGTAACAGCTGGCGGTGTAACCGGCCGGAATACAGGTGCGCGCTGTCGTGGCTGCGCAGCTGCCAGGTGGCCGCTTCCCGGCTCAGGGCCGCCATCTGATTGACCAGATGCTCCGCAAGCCAGGCCACTTTTTCCGTCTCCCCGGCGTCCACGGCGCTGCACAGTGCCGCCAGGTTGTGTTCGGCTTCCTGTAAATAGTCGCCCATTTTGGCTGAGCGGCAGCGGAACAGCTGCCGGTCAAAGCGCGGGGTCAGGGTGGGGTGTTCCGCCAGCGGCGCCAGCTGTTCACGCAGCGCGGCGCAGTGCCCGGTGAGCGTCTCGATAAGGATCCGGGTTTTCATCACGCTCCTGGTTTGTGGTCATTGTGTTAACATGATGTCACCAGTAAGACGGGCAACAGAATTGCTATGCATCGTACCATTCTACTCATTATTGGCTGGCTTGCGGTAGGGCTGGCGACTATCGGCGTGGTGTTGCCCCTGTTGCCCACCACGCCTTTTCTGCTGCTGGCGGCCTGGTGCTTTGCCCGCTCATCGCCGCGTTTTCACCGCTGGCTGCTGTACCGCTCCTGGTTTGGTGGCTATATTCGCTACTGGCAGCAGTACCGGGCCATGCCCCCGGGGGCCAAACTCCGGGCAATAGGCTTTACCCTGATAACATTTGCGTTTTCCCTGTGGCTGGTGAAGCTGCTCTGGGTACGGATCCTGCTGGTGATAATTCTGGCCGTGCTGCTACTCTTTTTATGGCGAATTCCGGTTGTTGATGGAAAACAACAAAAACCGTAAACCTTTCCCGGGAAGGTTGCATTTGTCGCCGCCAGCCAGTAAATTCGAGCGTTTTCGAGTACAGGCGCGCCCGGTTAATGGATGAACAACGGACAGGCAGGTAGTGCCAGCCGCCCTGTAAGTAACATGTTTTTATCAGGCAAATACCCATGACCGCGACTGCGCAGCAGCTTGAATTTCTCAAAAACAGCATTAAGAGTGTGCAGGACTACCCGAAGCCGGGCATCCTGTTCCGTGATGTCACCAGCCTGCTGGAAGATCCCAACGCCTATGCCCTCAGCATTGAACTGCTGGCGGCAAAATACAAAGATGCCGGGATCACCAAAGTAGTGGGCACCGAAGCACGCGGCTTTCTGTTTGGCGCCCCGGTTGCTCTGGCGTTAGGGGTGGGCTTTGTACCGGTGCGTAAACCCGGCAAACTGCCTCGCGAAACCATCGCCGAGTCTTATGAGCTGGAGTACGGCACAGACAAACTGGAAATTCACGTTGATGCCATTCAACCGGGCGACAACGTGCTGGTGGTTGATGATCTGCTGGCAACCGGCGGCACCATTGAAGCGACCGCTAAGCTCATCCGCCGCCTGGGCGGCAACGTGGCCGGTGCGGCATTTGTCATTAACCTGTTTGATTTAGGCGGTGAACAGCGCCTTGAGCAGCAGGGGATCCGCTGCTATAGCCTGGTGCCATTCCCCGGCCACTGAGGGGCGGCGTAAGATCCGTGAAGTACAGCCTCGCCGTTCTGGCGGGGCTGTGATAGCATGACGCCCTCTTATTCACCTTCCCGCAATGTAGAAATTCTCTGATGAGCTACCAGGTCTTAGCCCGTAAATGGCGCCCGCAAACCTTTGCCGATGTTGTCGGACAGCAGCATGTGCTGACCGCGCTGGCTAACGGTTTAACCATGGGGCGCATCCACCATGCCTACCTGTTTTCCGGTACGCGTGGGGTGGGGAAAACCTCGATTGCCCGTTTGCTGGCGAAAGGGCTGAATTGCGAAACCGGCATTACGGCAACCCCGTGCGGTGTCTGCCAGAACTGCCGGGAAATAGAGCAGGGTCGCTTTGTTGACTTAATCGAGATAGACGCCGCCTCGCGCACCAAAGTGGAAGATACCCGGGAACTGCTGGACAACGTGCAGTATGCCCCGGCCAGAGGCCGCTTCAAGGTCTATCTGATCGATGAAGTGCACATGCTGTCCCGCCACAGTTTTAACGCGCTGCTGAAAACCCTTGAAGAGCCGCCGGAGCACGTGAAGTTCCTGCTGGCCACCACCGATCCGCAGAAACTGCCGGTGACGATTTTATCCCGCTGCCTGCAGTTCCATCTTAAAGCGCTGGATGTGGGGCAAATCCGCGATCAGCTGGCGCATATTCTCAGCGCCGAGAGCATCACCTTTGAGCCGCGTGCGTTGCAACTGCTGGCCCGCTCGGCGGAAGGCAGCCTGCGCGACGCCCTGAGCCTCACCGACCAGGCCATAGCCAGTGGTGATGGTCAGGTGACCGCCAGCGCAGTCAGCACAATGCTCGGCACCCTGGATGACGATCAGGCGCTTTCCCTGGTTGAAGCCATCGCCGGGGCCGACGGGGACAAACTCATGGCGCTGGTCAGCGAGGCCGCCGCCCGGGGGGCGGACTGGGAAGCCTTGCTGGTTGAGATGCTCAGCCTGCTGCACCGGATAGCCATGCTGCAACTGTCTCCTGCCGCACTGGGGGAGGAGATGGCCACCATTGAGCAGCGGATGCGCGAGCTGGCGCGGACCGTTCCCCCCGCAGATGTTCAGCTCTACTACCAGACGTTACTGATTGGCCGCAAAGAGCTGGCCTGGGCGCCAGACCGCCGGATGGGCGTAGAAATGACCCTGTTACGGGCGCTGGCGTTTCACCCGGTAAACCCGCTTCCGGCACCTGAGCAGGAGGCACCCGCGGGGAAGGGGCTTGCCCCGGCGGGCACCCGTGCCCCCCGGCACAGTGAGCCGGACTACCCGCTACCACCGGCTCCGCCGACAGGCAGCACCCCGCCGGCTGGCGCGGCACTGCCAGATGCCACAAGCCAGGTGCTACAGGCGCGCAGTCAGTTAAACCGCCAGGGGGGATCCCGGGCAAAAAAGAGTGAACCGGCAGCGCAGGGATCCTCCGCGCGGCCGGTAGCCAGCAGTGCGCTGGAGCGTCTGGCCTCGTTTACCGACAAAGTACAAAGCCGCCCGGCGCCTTCCGCGCTGGAACAGGCGCCCGCGAAGAAAGAGGCCTATCGCTGGAAAGCCACCACCAAAGCAGAAACCGTGCCGGAAGTGGTCGCCACGCCGAAGGCGCTGAAAAAGGCGCTGGAGCATGAAAAAACGCCCGAGCTTGCGGCAAAACTGGCGCAGGAGTCTCTGGCGCGGGATCCCTGGGCTGAAGAGATCCACCGGATGGTTATCCCCAAACTGGTCCAGCAGCTGGCGCTGAACGCCTGGAAGGAGCCGCAGGGTGAGGATAAAGTGTGTTTACATCTGCGCCCTGCCCAGCGGCATCTGAACTCCCCGTCGGCACAAAAAACTCTGGCGGAGGCAATGGCGCTCCTTTACGGAAGACCCATTGAACTGACTATCATTGAAGATGATAATCGTGCCACGCTGACGCCACTGGAATGGCGACAGGCAATTTACGAAGAGAAACTGGCGCAGGCGCGCGAGTCTATCTTGTCGGATAACAATATCCAGACCCTGCGTCGCTTCTTCGATGCGGATCTGGATGAAGACAGTATTCGTCCCCTTTGATGTGTAGCTCTGCTGCATATTGTTATCTTTAACCGCCGCATCGTTGATTGTGCTGATGCGGCCCGAACAAAAGAGAGAAGCGTATGTTTGGTAAAGGCGGCCTGGGTAATCTGATGAAACAAGCCCAGCAGATGCAGGAAAAAATGCAGCAGATGCAGGAAGAGATCGCCAAACTGGAAGTGACTGGCGAATCGGGTGCGGGCCTGGTCAAAGTGACCATTAACGGGGCGCACAACTGCCGCCGGGTAGAGATCGACCCGAGTCTGATGGAAGACGACAAAGAGATGCTCGAAGACCTGATCGCTGCGGCCTTTAACGATGCGGCCCGCCGTATTGAAGAGACCCAGAAAGAGAAAATGGCGTCTGTATCTTCTGGTATGCAGCTGCCGCCAGGCTTCAAGATGCCGTTCTGATGCAGACCAGCCCACTGTTAACCCAGTTAATGGAAGCGCTGCGCTGTTTACCGGGGGTTGGCCCCAAATCGGCGCAGCGCATGGCGTTTACCCTGCTACAGCGGGATCGTAGTGGGGGTATGCGCCTGGCCCAGACCCTGACCCGGGCGATGTCGGAGATAGGCCACTGTGCCGATTGCCGCACCTTCACGGAGCAGGAAGTCTGCCACATTTGCGCCAATCCGCGCCGCCAGGAAAACGGCCAGATTTGCGTGGTGGAGAGCCCGGCGGATATCTACGCCATTGAGCAGACCGGGCAGTTTTCCGGGCGCTACTTTGTGCTGATGGGGCACCTCTCCCCGCTGGACGGTATCGGCCCGGAAGATATCGGGCTTGATCGTCTGGAGCAGCGCCTGAGCCGTGAAACCATCCAGGAAGTGATCCTGGCCACCAACCCCACGGTGGAAGGCGAAGCGACAGCAAACTATATTGCCGGGCTGTGTGCGGAATATGGTGTTGAAGCCAGCCGTATCGCGCACGGCGTGCCGGTTGGCGGTGAGCTGGAAATGGTCGACGGGACAACCCTGTCCCACTCTCTGCTGGGCCGCCAGAAGGTCAAATATTAACCACTCGGAGCGCGTTCACCTGCGCTCCGCTTGAATTCTTCGCCAGACATCCCCATCTCTGCCTCATCGTTTTTATCCTTGCCGGTTAGCGGCAGATAACCCTCTGTTTAAGACAGTTTATTGAGGTATAACACTATGAAAGGACAAGAGACCCGTGGTTTTCAGTCGGAAGTGAAACAGCTTCTGCATCTGATGATCCACTCTCTTTATTCAAATAAAGAAATCTTCCTGCGTGAACTTATCTCTAACGCTTCTGATGCGGCAGATAAACTGCGTTTTCGCGCACTGTCCCAGGCGGATCTCTACGAAGGTGACGGTGAGCTGCGGGTGCGCGTCTCATTTGATAAAGACAAACGTACCCTGACTATCTCTGATAACGGTATCGGTATGACCCGTGACGAGGTGATCGACCACCTCGGGACCATTGCCAAATCCGGCACGAAGGCGTTTCTGGAGTCGATGGGCTCCGACCAGGCAAAAGACAGCCAGCTGATTGGCCAGTTCGGGGTAGGGTTCTATTCTGCCTTTATCGTTGCCGACAAAGTGACGGTACGCACCCGCGCAGCCGGTGTACCTGCGGACCAGGGGGTATTCTGGGAATCTGCCGGGGAAGGGGAGTACACCGTTGCCGACATCACCAAAGCGGATCGCGGCACGGAAATTACCCTGCACCTGCGTGAAGGGGAAGATGAATTCCTCGACGACTGGCGCGTGCGTTCGATCATCGGCAAATATTCCGACCATATCGCCCTGCCGGTTGAGATTGAAACCCGCGAAGAAAAAGACGGCGAAACCGTTATCAGCTGGGAGAAGATCAATAAAGCCCAGGCACTGTGGACGCGCAATAAAGCCGATATCAGCGACGATGAATATAAAGAATTTTATAAGCACGTCTCTCACGATTACAGCGATCCGCTGACCTGGAGCCACAACCGGGTAGAAGGGAAACAGGAGTACACCAGCCTGCTGTATATTCCTTCCCAGGCCCCGTGGGACATGTGGAACCGGGATCATAAACATGGCCTGAAGCTGTACGTGCAGCGCGTATTTATCATGGACGACGCCGAACAGTTTATGCCGAACTATCTGCGTTTCGTGCGTGGCCTGATAGATTCTAACGATCTGCCGCTAAACGTCTCCCGTGAAATCCTCCAGGACAACAGCATCACCCGCAGCCTGCGCAGCGCACTGACCAAACGCGTGCTGCAGATGCTGGAAAAACTGGCCAAAGACGACAGCGAAAAATACCAGACCTTCTGGAAACAGTTCGGCATGGTGCTGAAAGAGGGCCCGGCGGAAGATCAGGCTAACCAGCAGGCGATTGCTAAACTGCTGCGTTTTGCCTCCACCCATACGGACTCTTCCGCGCAGACGGTCTCTCTGGACGAGTACGTCTCGCGGATGAAAGAAGGCCAGGACAAGATTTACTACATCACCGCAGACAGCTACGCGGCCGCCAAGAGCAGCCCGCACCTGGAGCTGCTGCGTAAGAAAGGCATCGAGGTTCTGCTGCTTTCCGATCGTATCGACGAATGGATGATGAGCTACCTGACCGAGTTTGACGGTAAAGCCTTCCAGTCTGTTGCCAAAGCGGACGCCTCGCTGGATAAACTGGCAGACGACGTGGACGAGAGCGCCAAAGAGGCCGAAAAAGCGCTGGAGCCGTTTGTTGAGCGGGTGAAAGGGCTGCTTGGCGATCGGGTAAAAGAAGTGCGTCTGACCCACCGGCTGACGGATACCCCGTCAATTGTGGTCACTGACGGCGACGAAATGAGCACCCAGATGGCAAAACTGTTTGCCGCCGCGGGCCAGGAGGTGCCGGAAGTGAAATACCTGTTCGAGCTGAACCCGGATCACCCGCTGGTGAAACGCGCCGCCGACACCCAGGATGAAGCCCGCTTTGCCGAATGGGTTGAGCTGCTGTTTGATCAGGCGCTGCTTGCAGAACGCGGCACCCTGGAAGATCCAAACCTGTTTATTAAGCGGGTGAATGATCTGCTGGTGTAATGACCAGACTGATGATGTAGCGCAGAAGCGGCCCCCGGGCCGCTTTTTCTTTGGCTGCCGCCGGTTTTTACCGGTTCAGAACAATATATTGTCTGTTAACCGTTTCAGCCCACGTCTCATTGTTGAGCCATACCCGGTGTAGTGGTATGGTTTAGCGCATTTTGAAAAATTAAACAAAATTGAAGGGGATTTTCGCAATGCGCATTATTCTGCTTGGCGCTCCGGGCGCGGGTAAAGGCACTCAGGCTCAGTTCATCATGGAGAAATACGGTATTCCGCAGATCTCCACCGGCGATATGCTGCGCGCTGCAGTAAAATCCGGTTCTGAACTGGGTAAAAAAGCAAAAGACATCATGGACGCCGGTAAACTGGTGACGGATGATCTGGTTATTGCCCTGGTAAAAGAACGCATTGCTCAGGAAGATTGCCGTAACGGTTTCCTGCTGGACGGTTTCCCGCGCACTATCCCGCAGGCGGATGCCATGAAAGAAGCCGGCATCAACGTTGACTACGTGCTGGAATTTGACGTACCTGACGAGCTGATCGTTGACCGTATTATCGGCCGCCGTGTACACGCCGCTTCTGGCCGTGTGTATCACATCAAATACAATCCGCCGAAAGTGGCCGATAAAGACGATGTGACGGGCGAAGCGCTAACCACCCGTAAAGACGACCAGGAAGAGACCGTGCGTAAGCGTCTGGTGGAATACCATCAGATGACAGCGCCGCTGATCGGCTACTACAGCCAGGAAGCTAAAGCGGGCAACACCAAATATGCCAAAGTCGACGGCACCAAAGCCGTTGCTGATGTGCGCGCTGAGCTGGAAACAATCCTCGGCTGATACCGGCCACAGCACCACAGGAAACCAGGCTACGGCCTGGTTTTTTAATTCCGGTAAGGGGCTGTTTTCGATAATCCGGGTTGCCATAATGTCACGCCTGCCATCACTGTTACCTTTCGCACTGACAGGTTCGGTGCCGTGGATTTTCAGCTACAATATCCAGCCAGTTAGCATAGAAAGGAGTGGATTTTGCATCCGGAAAAGCAGGGTATTCTACTGGTTAACCTCGGCACGCCCGATTCGCCAACTCCCCGGGCAGTAAAACGTTACTTGCGCCAGTTTTTAAGCGATCCGCGCGTGGTGGATACCCCCCGGGCGCTCTGGTGGCCGCTGCTCAATGGGGTGATTTTACCGCTGCGCTCCCGGCGGGTGGCCCGGCTGTATCAGTCCATCTGGATGGAGCAGGGCTCGCCGCTGCTGGTTTACAGCCAGCGTCAGCAACAGGCACTGGCCGATGCGCTGGGCAGCCATATACCGGTTGCGCTGGGCATGAGCTACGGTGAGCCCTCTTTGCGCAGTGCCCTGGACGCCCTGCTGGATCAGGGGGTAGAGCGGCTGACGGTGCTGCCGTTATATCCGCAGTATTCCTGCTCCACCGTGGCGGCCGTCTGGGATGAGCTGGCGCGCTGCCTGGCCGGTAAGCGTGCGATTCCGGCGGTGAACTTTATCCGGGATTATGCGGATCACCCGGCCTATATTGCCGCACTGGCCGCCAGCGTGAAACGCGCCTTCGCAGAGCACGGCGAGCCGGACATTCTGCTGCTTTCTTATCACGGTATTCCCCAGCGCTATGCCCGGGAAGGGGACGACTACCCCCAGCGTTGCCGCACCACCACCCGGGAGCTGGTGAATCACCTTGGGCTGGATCCCGACAAGGTGATGATGACCTACCAGTCCCGCTTCGGGCGTGAACCCTGGCTGATGCCCTACACCGATGACACCCTGAAAATGCTGGGTGAAAAAGGCGTTAAGCACCTCCAGGTGCTGTGTCCGGGGTTTGCGGCCGATTGCCTGGAAACCCTTGAAGAGATAGCGGTCCAGAACCGGGAGTTATTTATCGGCGCGGGCGGGGAGCGCTATGAGTATATTCCCGCCCTGAACGATAACCCGGATCATATCGCCATGATGCAGGCGCTTGTTAACCCGCCAGCTGCTGAGTGAAAAAGCGCGCGCCGTCGCGCAGGGCATTATCTGCGGCCTGCATCTCCCGCGAATAGTGCAAAAAGCCATGCAGGGTGCCCGGGTAAATACTCAGTACGCTGGGCTGATGGTGGGCGCGGAGGATCTGGTGCAGCGTTACGCTGTCGTCCAGCAGCGGATCATACTCCGCCCCGGCCAGAAAACACGGCGGAACATGGTGGGTGAGATCGTTATTAAACAGGCAGTACCAGGGCGATTCCCTGTCCGCCGGGGTGCGCAGGTAAGCCTGCTCATAACCGGCGATATCTTCCGCGCGCAGCCCGTCCCACTGGTTACCGTATAAGCGCCGGGTGACCGAATCCTGCAGGCCAAATAACCCGTACCACAGCAGTGCCGCGCGCACCCTGGCGCAGGCCAGCGGGTGCTCGCGCAGCCACAGGGTGGATGCCATGGCGAGCATGGCACCGGCCGAATCCCCGGCAAAACCGATATCCGCCATACTGAGCTGATAACGCTGCGCGTTCTCTTCAAAGAAGCGGCACACCGCAATGGTCTCCTCAATGGCCTGGGGGAAGCGGGCCTCCGGGGAGAGGGTGTAATCGATACCCACCACATCACAGCCACTGTAATTGGCCAGCAGGCGCATAATGCGGTCATGGGTATCCAGCGAGCCGAGGATAAACCCGCCGCCGTGCAGGTAAAACAGCGTTGCCGGGGAGGCCCCCGTCGGGCGGTAAATCCGGGTATTAACCGGGCCGTACCCGGTGGGAACCGTGACCTGGCGCAGTGCGTAGACTGCCGGGGGCTCCTGGTTCCAGTGCTGGCGTTCCCGGGCGTAGTTGCGCCGCTGTGCCGGGTAGTCGTCAGGCGCAGGGGCGGGGGTGTCCGGGGTGGGGTATTCGGTTATCTGGCGCATCTCGCGGGAGAGCTTATCCTGCAACGGGACTTTATTGCGCTCAGAAGAGTAACGGGCAGAAGACATTGGCTGGCGCCTCCGGGTAAAAGCCCCATTGTAAGCAACAAAAAGCGCAGAACCGGGAGCCAGGTATCCGATATTGAACGCCGGGCACATACCCCGGCAGCCCGGTGATGTGTTACTATCGCCGGCCCTGTCATTACGCCTGATTATTACCATGAGATTTCCCGGAAAACGTAAATCCAGACACTATTTCCCCGTCAGCCTGCGGGAGCCCCTGTCAGCACCTGCACACCCCGAAAGCGAGGCCAGCGCCGCGTGGGTCGTGGGTATTGACCAGACTCTGGTGGATATCGAAGCCCGGGTGGATGATGAGTTTGTACAGCGTTACGGGCTGAGTTTTGGTCACTCACTGGTGATTGAGGATGCGACAGCCGAAGCGCTCTACCAGGAGCTGGTGGCGGGAAATCTTATTACCCATCAGTTTGCCGGGGGCACCATTGGCAACACCATGCATAACTACTCGGTCCTGGCGGACGATCGCTCCGTGTTGCTGGGGGTGATGTGCCGCAATATTCCCATCGGCAGCTATGCGTACCGCTACCTGTGTAATACCTCCAGCCGCACGGATCTTAACTATCTGCAGGGGGTAGACGGGCCCATCGGGCGCTGCTTTACCCTGATCAATGCCCAGGGGGAGCGCACCTTCGCCATCAGCCCCGGAATGATGAACCACCTGTCGCCGGACAGTATCCCTGAAGAGATTATCGCCGGGGCCGCAGCCCTGGTGCTGAGTGCCTACCTGGTGCGCTGCAAGCCCGGGGAGCCGATGCTGGATGCCACCCTGTGCGCCATCCGCTATGCCAGAAAACACGATGTCCCCATTGTGCTCACCCTCGGAACGAAATACGTGATTGCGGATAACCCCCAGTGGTGGCAGGACTTCCTGCGTGAGAACGTGTCGATTCTGGCCATGAACGAAGAAGAAGCCGCCGCCCTGACCGGCGAGAGCGACCCGCTGATGGCCGCCGACAAAGCCCTGGACTGGGTGGATCTGGTCTTGTGTACCGCAGGCCCCCAGGGGCTGTTTATGGCCGGTTATACGGAAGAGAGCGCCCGGCGCGAAACCCGGCATCCGCTTTTGCCGGGTGCCATTGAGGGGTTTAATCAGTATGAGTTCAGCCGCGCCATGCGCCGTAAAGCGTGCCAGCGGGCGCAGCGGATCTATTCACATATCGCCCCCTATATGGGCGGGCCGGAAAAGATAATGAACACCAACGGTGCCGGGGACGGGGCGCTGGCCGCGCTGCTGCACGACATCAGCGCCAATCAGTATCACCGCAGCAATGTGCCCGATTCCGGCAAGCACCAGCACCCCTGGCTGACGTACTCCTCCCTGGCGCAAGTGTGCAAATACGCAAACCGGGTCAGCTATCAGGTGCTGAAGCAGCATGCGCCGCGCCTGAGCCGTGGCCTGCCGGAGCGGGAAGACAGCCTGGAAGAAGCCTACTGGGCGCGCTAACCCGCACTCAGTGCGGGGTGGCCGGGGCCGGGCTTTCCGGCGCGTCCGGGTGCGGATACATCAGCGAATACATGCATTTAGCAATCTCCCGCTCGCCCATCACCACTTCACTGGCGCCGCGCTCGGTAATATAGTCGACCTCATCGTCATAGTGGGCCCGGGCGATAATCTCAATATTCGGGCACTTTTCCCGGGCCGTGGCGACAATTTCCCCCGCCTCATAGCCGTTAGGGATGGTCAGAATAAGCCAGCGGGCGCAGTCGAGATGGGCGAGGGATAAAATTTCCGGCCGGGCCGCATTCCCGAGGATGGTGCGGATCCCGCGCTGGCGCAGCTCGTCGATACGGTTGCGATTGGTGTCCACCACCACCAGCGGCACCCCCTGCCCGGCGAGTTTATCCGTAAGCAGGCGCCCGACCCGGCCATACCCCACCAGCAGGGCATGGTTACAGATATCCACCGGGTTCTGCTCTTCTTCTTCGGTGGCCTCTTCCAGGGTCTGCTCATCGAGGGTTTCGTTCTTCGCCAGGTAGCGCTCCAGCACCGCAAACAGAATCGGGTTTAGCATAATCGACAAAATCGCCCCGGCCAGCACCAGATTCTGACCGGTGGGCGACAGCAGCCCCATGGAGATCCCGAGCCCCGCCAGAATAAAGGCGAACTCACCGATTTGCGCAAGGCTTACGGAAATGGTCAGCGAGGTGCGCTGGGAGTGGCCAAACAGGCGCACCAGCAAAAAGGCCGCTGCGGATTTACCAAACACAATAATCGCCAGGGTGCCGAGCACTGCCAGCGGCTGCTCCAGCAGAATGAGCGGGTCAAATAGCATCCCCACGGAGACAAAAAACAGCACGGCGAACGCATCGCGCAGCGGCAGGGTATCGTGGGCTGCCCGGTGGCTGAGTTCGGACTCGTTCAGCACCATACCGGCGAAAAAGGCCCCCAGCGCGAAAGAGACATCAAACAGCTCCACCGCCCCCATGGCGATCCCCAGCGCCATGGCAAGCACTGAAAGGGTGAACAGCTCCCGCGAGCCGGTAGCGGCGCTGCGGGCAAGGATCCACGGGACCAGGCGGCGGCCCACCAGCAGCATCAGGGCAATAAAGGCGACCACTTTACCAATAGTCACCCCCATATCGATAACCAGGGTGGTAAACCCCACATTCCCTTTGCCCACCATATCGGCCACGGCCGGGAGCAGGACCAGGGTCAGCACCATTACCAGATCTTCCACAATCAGCCAGCCGATGGCTATCTGCCCCCGCTGGCTGTCAATGAGCTGGCGCTCTTCCAGGGAGCGCAGCAGCACCACGGTACTGGCGGTGGATAAGCACAGGCCAAAGACGATACCGGTCATCAGCGACCAGCCGAGAATGGCGGACAACCCCATCCCCAGTAAGGTGGCAACGGCAATCTGGGCGATAGCCCCGGGAATGGCGATGGTTTTTACCGCCATCAGATCTTTGAGGGAGAAATGCAGCCCTACGCCGAACATCAGCAGGATAACCCCAAGCTCTGCCAGCTCCGGGGCAAGCCTGGTGTCCGCCACAAAGCCCGGCGTAAACGGCCCGGCCAGTACACCCGCCAGCAGATAACCAACCAGTGGAGAGATCTTCAGCCTGTTGGCCAGCATCCCCAGCAGAAATGCCAGGACAAGACCTCCGACAATGGTGGTAATTAGCGGTGTGGCGTGGTGCATTCGCTCTCCTTAAATGGTTTTTTGCTGATTAGACATAATGCGACATCCTGGTTAACAGTTTATGACAATTTTTTCCGTCGTGTTTGTGTATATCGGGCATTTTTTACAAAAATATCGAGTCTGCGCGGGAAAAATCAGAAAATACCGTTTTTTTATAAACTAACAAAAATGAAACAAAGGCGGGGGAGATGAAACCCCCGAATGACCGGGGGTTGAGGTGTGTCAGTTGTGGCCGGGGCGATTATCAGGAAGAAATATTGTCATCATTCCCAGGAGCGGCAGGAATGCGCAAATCTTATACACGGTTTCGATGCTGGTGTGGTCGGCAATGATCCCGAGCACCGCCGCACCCAGCCCGCCCATACCGAAGGCAAAACCGAAAAACAGGCCAGAAACCATGCCGATACGGCCAGGTAAGAGCTCCTGGGCATAGACCAGAATCGCGGAAAAAGCCGAGGCGAGAATAAACCCGATAATCACGGTCAGTACGCCAGTCCACCACAGTGAGGCATAAGGAAGAAGCAAAGTAAAAGGGGCTACGCCGAGAATTGACCCCCAGATGACATATTTGCGACCAATCTTATCCCCGACCGGACCCCCGATCATCGTGCCAGCCGCGACAGCAAAGAGAAACGCGAATAAATGGAACTGTGCATTTTGTATCGTCAGCCCAAATTTGTGCATCAGATAGAAGGTGTAATAGCTGCTGATACTCGCCATATAAAAATATTTGGAGAAGATAAGCACCAGCAGCACGCTCACCGCCAGCACAATTTTATTGCGCGGTAAGGTCTGCACAACCGGCGCCACTGGCCGGGCGCGGGCGATCCGGTGCTGGGCGGCGTACCAGCGGCTGACCTGAAGCAACACAATAATGGCCAGAATGGCGGCCAGCACAAACCAGGCCACATTTCCCTGCCCGTAAGGGGCGATAATCACTGCCGCCAGCAGCGGCCCCAGGGAGCTGCCAAAATTCCCCCCCACCTGGAACAGGGACTGGGCCAGCCCGTGGCGCCCGCCAGAGGCCATGCGCGCCACCCGTGAGGACTCCGGGTGAAATACAGAAGAGCCGGTCCCCACCAGCGCCGCCGCCAGTAGCACCATGGTGAAGCTCCCGGCAACCGAAAGCAGCACCAGCCCCGAGAGGGTAAAACACATGCCAATCGGCAGCGACCAGGGCATGGGGTATTTGTCTGTATAATAGCCCACCAGCGGCTGCAGTAATGACGACGCCAGCTGGAACGTGAGCGTAATTGCCCCGATTTGCATGAAAGTGAGAGAAAATTCCGATTGCAGCAGCGGGTAGATAGCCAACAATAACGACTGAATCATGTCATTGAGCAGGTGTGACACGCTGATGGCGCCTAAAATGCCAAAGGCGGTGCCGGCCTTTTTCTGAGAACCCTGATTGCAGGCCAGGGATGAACCCGATTCACTGATAGCCATAAGTCTGTCTTTTTGTTGTGTAGGGGTGAAAGGATCTGCAGGTGATAGTAACTTCGCTAACATACCCGTCTGTAAGCTATGATGAAAGTATCATTCAGGAAAATAATATTATCCGGCTATTTATTGCGGCGATGCGTGGTTATTTGTATTTAATACGGAGATTTTTGATGTTTTTTACCGGGAAAAAAGTAGCGCTGATAGTTCTGACCACTCTGCTGTTGAGTGGCCCGGCGCTGGCGTGGGAAAAGGATAAAACTTACCGCATCACGATACTGCATACCAATGATCACCACGGTCATTTCTGGCGCAATGACGATGGCGAGTACGGGCTGGCGGCCCAGAAAACCCTGGTGGACCGGATCCGCGATGAGGTCGCCCGCGAGGGGGGCAGCGTGCTGTTACTGTCCGGCGGGGATGTGAATACCGGCGTGCCTGAGTCCGATCTTCAGGATGCGGAGCCGGATTTTCGCGGCATGAACCTGATTGGCTACAACGCCATGGCAGTGGGTAACCATGAGTTTGATAACCCGCTCACCGTGCTGCGCCAGCAGGAAAAAATCGCCAAATTCCCGTTTTTGTCCGCCAATATCTACCAGAAGAGCACCGGGGAGCGGCTGTTTAAGCCCTGGGCCATCTTTAAGCCCGGTGGGCTGAAAATCGCCGTGATTGGCCTGACCACCGACGATACCGCCCGCCTGGGGAACCCGGAATTCTTCCACGATATTGTCTTCCGGGCCCCCGCCCAGGAGGCGAAACTGGTGATTGACGAGCTACAGCAAACCGAAAAACCCGATGTGATTATCGCGGCAACCCATATGGGGCACTACGACAACGGGCAGCATGGCTCCAATGCCCCGGGGGATGTGACCCTGGCGCGCAGCCTGCCTGTCGGAGCCCTGAGCATGATTGTTGGCGGCCACTCCCAGGATCCGGTCTGCATGGCTCAGGAGAACCAGAAACAGCGGGACTATATCCCCGGCACCCCCTGTGCCCCGGATCGCCAGAACGGAACCTGGATTGTCCAGGCCCACGAGTGGGGGAAATATGTCGGGCGGGCTGATTTTGAATTCCGCAACGGCGAGATGACCCTGGTACGCTACCAGCTGCTCCCCGTTAACCTGAAACGCAAAATCCGCTGGCCGGACGGCAAAACCGAGCGCGTGCTCTACACCCCGAAAATTGCTGAAGATCAGCGCATGCTGAACCTGCTTTCGCCGTTCCAGCGTAAAGGCCAGGCCCAGCTGAATGCCAAAATTGGCACGGTGAATGGCCGCCTGGAGGGGGATCGCAATAAAGTGCGCTTTGTGCAGACCAACCTGGCGCAGCTGATTTTACGCGCTGCCATGGCGCGCAGCGGGGCCGATCTCGCGGTGATGAGCGGGGGCGGGATCCGCGACTCCATTGAGGCCGGGAATATCACCTATAAAGATGTGCTGAAAGTGCAGCCCTTTGGCAATCTGCTGACCTATATCGATATGCCGGGCAGTGAACTGGTGGCCTATCTCACCGAGGTGGCGCAGAAAAAACCAGACTCCGGGGCTTATCCGCAGTTTGCCGGGGTCAGCTTTATTGTGCGTGATGGCGCGCTGCACATGGTGAAAGTCAACGGCCAGCTGGTGAACTCACACCAGACCTACCGGATAGCGATGCCGGGCTTTAACGCCAGCGGTGGCGATGGTTACCCGGTGATTGAGCAGCGGCCAGGCTATGTGAACACCGGGCTTATTGATGCCGAAGTGCTTAAGCAGTATATCGGGGAGCATTCCCCGCTGGATGCCGCAACACTGGCACCGCAGGGGGAAATTGTCTGGCAGTAGTTAATCCCGGCGCGCAATGTCGGCAAAGCCGGCATTAAGCAGGGCAGCCAGGTCGGCGGCGGCCAGTTCAATATCCAGGCCGCGCCGGCCACCGGAAACATAAATCGTGGCGAAGGCCCGGGCCTGCTCATCGATCACGGTCGGCAGGCGCTTTTTCTGGCCCAGCGGGCTGATACCGCCCACCAGGTAACCGGTGCTGCGCTGGGCAACCTGCGGATCTGCCATATCCACTTTTTTCACCCCGAAGGCCCGGGCCACCTTTTTAAGATCCAGCTGGGAGGCAACCGGCGTAACGGCCACGGCCAGGGTTTTCATATCGCCGTTAAGGGCCACCAGCAGCGTTTTATAGGTTTGCAGCGGGTCTACCCCCAGCTTGCGGACCACCTCATCACCAAAGTTTGTTTCGTGCGGATCGTGCTCATAACTGTGGAGCGTGAACGCGGTTTTGTTTTTTTCGAGTAATTTTACGGCGGGAGTCATAATGCCCTTCTTTAATCATGCTGACTTACCGCCCGGATCATACCGCTGCCCGGGCGCAGAAAAATAGTACCGGATTGCGCAATATCTGCCTGGCAGAAACGCGAAAGTTGAGCGACAATCCCGAATCCGGTCGCTACGGCGGCCGGTATAACAACAAAATGAAATTCCTCTTTGACAGGCCAGTAGCGATACTGGCCTCTTTTTTTATGGCCTGAGCATACCGGGCAGGTTGTTCTCACCATACAAATGCAGCGCCCCGACAGCGACCATATAGTTCCCGGCGGGCAGGGCAGACAGGTAGCGTTGCCACGCCCGGTTGCGTTGCAGCATCAGCACATCGTAGAGCGCCTCCCCGAAGGTGTTGGGCAGCGCAACGTGATCTCCCCGCGGGGGGCTGCTCAGCCACCAGCTGATCATTATCTGCATCAGCCGGGCATTGGTATGCCAGTGGGTCAGGGTATCGGACAGCAGGCCCATACCGTCGTCGTCAAGGGTGGTCAGCAGCGCCACCTGGCGCTCGGCCCCCTCCAGCTCCTGCACCGCAATCCCCTGAGAATGGGCCGCCGTGAGTAATTGGCTGTCGATACCGTACTCCGGGTAGAGCCCCAGCTGCCGCGCCTGGTAAATCTGCAATACCAGCGCAACCCGCCAGGCGGGCAGGGTATCAATGCTGTATATGGGCAGCGCCAGCTCGTCGGTCAGCAGGCAAAGTTGCTGCCAGAGCGGCGGGGAGAGGCGTGTATGGAGCGGCGGGCGATCGGGCTCGGGGGGGAACGGGGAATCGCTGTGGGTGATATCCGCCTCCACAATCAGCCCATCGCAGTGGCGCAGCTTTTCCAGCAGCCGGGCCGGTAGCGGAGCCATATCCCGGGTGCCCATATGGATGCTGCCCACCAGATGAAAATGGCGTTGCCCGGGCAGGGTGATATCCACCGCAGGCCAGCTTTCGCCGCCGCCGCGCAGATGAACCAGATATCTCCTGATTGTGCTGAGCATCCTCATGGGCCACATCCTGAAAGAACACTGAAGGAAATGCCATGCTAGCGCGTCCGCCTGGGGGCTGCAAACCCGGTGGCCGAAAGCCGTAAAAAAGGCGCACCACAGGGTGCGCCTCAGGGCTGGGGGGTTACGCTTTGGGTTTAAACCTCAGTAACCGGTTGGCATTACTGACCACAGTAATGGACGACAGGGCCATGGCCGCCCCGGCAACCACCGGGTTGAGCAGGGTGCCGGTGACCGGCCAGAGGATCCCGGCGGCAATCGGAATGCCCAGGGAGTTATAAACAAATGCCCCGGCCAGGTTCTGCTTCATATTGCGCAGGGTTGCCCGGGAAATGGCCAGACCATCGGCCACACCGTTGAGGCTGTGGCGCATCAGGGTCATGGCGGCGGTTTCGATAGCCACATCGCTCCCGCCCCCCATGGCGATCCCGACTTCGGCCTGGGCCAGCGCGGGCGCATCGTTGATGCCGTCACCAACCATGGCGACCTTGTGCCCCTGCTGCTGCAGGTCTTTTATCGCCTGGGCTTTCCCGTCCGGCAGCACCCCGGCAATCACCTGATCTATGCCCGCCTCGCGGGCGATGGCCCGGGCGGTGACCGCGTTATCCCCGGTGAGCATTACCAGGCGATACCCTGCCTGATGCAGGCGCTCCAGCGCCTGAACACTGTCGGCCCGCAGACTGTCGCGGATGGCAAACAGCGCCACCAGTTTCCCGTCTACTGCCAGCAGTACCGGGGTCGCCCCTTCACTGGCCCAGCGCTCGACCTGTGCCTCAAGGGCGGCGGTCTCAATGTGCTGCTCCTTCATCAGCGCCAGATTCCCCAGCAGTAGTGTGTGCCCCTGCGCGGTGCCGCTGACTCCCAGACCACGCAGGGTGCGGAACGCCTCCACCTGGGGGAGCCGGGCCTGCCCGGCGTTATCCACAATCGCTTTCGCCAGCGGGTGGCTGGAGCCCTGCTCCAGGGCTGCCGCCAGGCGCAGCGCGTCGTCCCGGTCGGTATTTTCCACGGTCTCTACCGCAACCACGGTGGGTTTGCCTTCGGTCAGGGTGCCGGTTTTGTCGAACACGACCGTGTCCACGCTGCTGGCACGCTCCAGGGCATCGGCATCACGCACCAGCACACCAAACTCTGCGGCGCGGCCCACCCCGGAGATAATCGACATCGGGGTTGCCAGACCCAGGGCGCAGGGGCAGGCAATGATCAGCACTGTGGTGGCAATCACCATGGTGTAGACGATTTGCGGGGCCGGGCCGAAGAAGTACCAGATCCCGGCGCTGATCAGCGCAATCGCCACAACCACCGGTACGAATACCGAGGCTATCTTATCGGCCATCTGGCCAATTTCCGGTTTGCTGCTTTGCGCTTCCCGCACCATGCGGATAATCCGCGAAAGCGTCGTGTGCTGGCCGACTGCCTGGGCGCTGAACAGTACGCTACCGTCCTGGACCACGGTCCCGGCGTGCACCGGATCGTCGGTGGTTTTTTGCTGGGGTACGGGCTCCCCGGTGAGCATGGCTTCATCAAACCAGGCATCCCCCTGGGTGATGGTGCCATCAACCGGCACCCGGTCCCCGGTGGCAAGACGCAGGATCATTCCGGGCTCAACCTGGGCGAGGGGGATCTCTTTTTCCCCGTCATCGGTGACCAGGCGCGCCGTGGCCGGTGCCAGATCCAGCAGGCGCTCCAGCGCTTTAGAGGAGCGCTGACGCGCCCGCTGCTCCAGCATATGACCAAGGTTTATCAGACCGATGATCATGGTGCTGGCTTCGTAATACAGGTGGCGCGCTTCCGGCGGGAAGTGCTGCGGCCAGATATTGACCGTAATGGAGTAGAGCCAGGCCGCCGCCGTGCCCAGTGCCACCAGGGTATCCATGGTGGCGGTGCCGTTGCGTAAACTTTTCAGGGCGCTGCGGTAAAAATGCCCCCCGGCGATCACCATGACCGCAAGGGTAATAATGCCGATGGTCAGCCACAGGCTGCGGTTATGCTCGGTGAGCATCATATTGTCACCGATCATGCCCCAGATCATGACCGGCACCCCCACGGCAAGGGCAAGGATAGCCTGCCAGCGGAAGCGTTTGACCGCCGCGAGGGCGGTCTCCTGCTGGCGCTGGCGGCGCAGTTGCTCATCTTCAATGGCCTCTGCGCCGTAACCGGCGGCTTCCACGGCTTTTACCAGGGCCTCCGGGCTGGCAGAGCCCATGACCAGGGCGCTGCGCTCGGCCAGGTTTACCCGCGCCTGGCTCACGCCGGGCACATTTTGCAGTGCCGTCTGTACCCGGCCTACACAGCTGGCGCAGCTCATGCCGTTAATCAGCAATTGCAGGCTGTTATCGCCCTCATCACTGGCGGCAGGAGCGGCTGTCGGAAGGGATTGTGGCTCCGCTGTCAGCTCTTCCGACGGGGTATCTGACTCTGCCAGCGGATTAGTTTTTGGGTGGCTTAACTCCGCACCGTAGCCGGCCTGTTTTACGGTTTCTATCAGATCGCTTGCTGATGCGCTGCCGGTCACCCGGGCGCTGGTGACGGTAACATCGGCGCTTTCGACATCTGCACGCTGCTCAAGGCTCTCTTTAACGCGTTTCACGCAGTGCCCGCAGGAGAGACCGTCTAACTTCAAATCAATAACTTGAGACATGATTATCTTCCTCAGTAGATGGCTGGAACACTCCCCGTCCCGGGGAATGGGCTTCACTGGTGACAGAGGTTAAACCTTGCCGCAAGGGGAAGGTCAAGTGTTTAAATCACCCGGGCAGTTATTTGTTGTTTCATGAGGGACGCTGGCGGCAATTTCGCGTAAACTGCGCCCGATCCGAATATTTGTCAGTAGAGGGATTATAAATAATGCTGATTGTTTCCGTGCTGCGCTGTGGTAAGGATTTCACCCCCAGGCACGCCCAGTGGCTCCACCGCCAGCTTGGCGACCGGCGCGCCCTGTGCCTGACCGATGCCGCTGAGATCCCCGGTGTGCCCACCGCCCCGTTGCTCTACGACTGGCCGGGCTGGTGGGCAAAACTGGAGTTATTTAACCCGGATCACCCGCAGATTGGCCATGAAGATCTGCTGTATATCGACATTGATACGGTGATTACCGGCCCGCTGGATGATTTCACCGCCCTGAAAAACATCACCATGCTGACGGATTTCGCCTGCGAAGGGCAGGAAAATGCGCCCCCCGCCTCCGGGATTATGTTTATTCCCGCCCGCGAAAAGCACCGGGCCTGGCAGGCGTTTAAAGATAACGCCGCACAGATAATGGCCGAGAAAAAAGCGCCGCCGTTCCACGGTGACCAGGGGTTTATTGGGCAGATTTACCCGCAGGCGGATCGCTGGCAGACCGTGATGCCTGGCAAAATTATCAGCTATAAAGCGAATATCGCCACCCGCACGATGCCGGGCTTCAGTGAAAAACTGCACGACGGGGTGGCAAATGGCACGTTGCCTGCCGGGGCGCGTATCGTCTGTTTTCATGGCTCCCCGCGCCCCTGGCAAACGGCATTACCCTGGGTGCCGGCGTTTTCGCTCGCCAATACCCTGAAGGCCCGGCTGAAACAGTTTAAACGCCGTTTGCGCGGTTAACGCGCGCGCTGGCTGGCCTGCTGGTGGCGGGCCAGGGCGGCGATAACCGTGCGCTCCGACAAATAAAGATAGCTTTCCATGGCGCTGGCCGCCTCGCTGTTATCCCCCGCCAGCAGCAGCTCAAGAATATGCGCGTTTTTCTCAATATAGGGGCCGTGCAGCATCTGGTGATCGTTAAGATGGCCGAAGGCCAGGCGCAGCTCGGCGGAGATCTGGCGGTATATCCGGTTCATGCGCTCGCTGTCTGCCAGCTCCACCAGGGCACTGTGAAAGACCATGTTTTCTGTCCCCACGTGGCGCCAGTCGCCGTGCTCTTGCCAGCGGCGGGCGGCGGTGAGCGCGTCTGTCATGCGGGCAATGGCCGGGTGCAGCGGGTCGGCGTGGCGCAGGGCATCGCACTCAATTAACCGGCGGATCCGGTAAATATCAATCACGGCCGCCATGTCCGGCAGCGCCACTTTTACCCCCCGGTTCGGCTCATGGTGCAGCAACCCCTCCTGGGTCAGCAGGCGAAAGACTTCGCGCAGCGTATTTCGCGAGATGCTGAGCTGCTCGCTGAGTGCCGCCTCTGATAGCCGGGCCCCCGGTGTCAGCTCACCGGAAATAATTTTTACCCGAATAATATCTGCGGTACGGTCAATAAGCGTCAGGGGGGCGGGCTGGGTTGTCATGACATCATCACTGGTGCGGTCGGGAGCGGATAATCTTCACATATTTATAACAGTGCCACAAGCCTTGCCCGCCTGCGCACCGCGCTGGTGCATCCCGCCGTCGTTCTGCACTGCTTAAGTGCATCTCCCGGCACCGCGCAGAGGATTAGGTGATCGGTGTCTGATTTCTTCACACGCCCGGCAGCGGGATATTGTTTAATTTATCTTCACTATCTAGTGTATTGTTCAACAATCTGAAAAAGATTGATTAACAAAACATAAACACAACTCAACAACGGTCCGGATATTGCTTGTTACAGTGACAACCAATTCCGCAAGGAGTATCTGCATGTCTGCACTGGATACAGAGAAAAAGGCGTTTATCAGCCACCGGCGATCGTCCCTGATTGCCGCAATCTTCCTGATGGCGACCTCGGCTATCGGCCCGGGCTTTATTACCCAGACCACCGCGTTTACCTCCACCATGGGCGCGGCGTTCGCTTTTGGGATCCTCGCCTCCATCGTGATTGATTTTGTGGTGCAGCAAAATATCTGGCGCGTGGTCACGCTCACGCGGATGCGCGCCGCCGACGTGGCCAACGCCACCCTGCCGGGAAGCGGCTACCTGCTGGCGGTACTGGTGCTGTTTGGCGGGCTGATTTTTAACATTGGCAATATTGCCGGGGCCGGGCTGGGTATGCACGCCATGTTCGGCATTAGCCCGAAGCTGGGTGGTCTTATCAGCGCGCTGTTTGCCATGTGGATTTTCTCTTCCCGCCGGGCCAGCACCGCCATTGACCGGCTGATGGTGGTACTCGGCCTGCTGATGATCCTGCTGATGGTGGGGGTGATGTTTGTCACCCACCCGCCAGTGGGGGAGGCGCTGTACCAGACTATCCTGCCGGACAGTATTGATTTTGCCACCATTACCACCATTGTCGGCGGAACCGTGGGGGGCTATATCAGTTATGCGGGGGCGCACCGCCTGCTGGATAAAGGCCTGAGTGGGCCAGAACATATTGAGGCGGTCTCTTCTGCGGCCAATAAAGGTATCCTGGTGGTCGGGATCATGCGCTATGTGCTGTTTCTTGCCATCCTCGGGGTGGTCGCCAGCGGGGTGACGCTGGATCTTTCCGGCCAGGCGGCTAACCCGGCATCCCAGGCGTTTTATTATGCCCTCGGGGATGTGGGGGTTCGCCTGTTCGGGTTTATCTTCTGGGCCGCCGCCCTGACCAGCGTGATTGGCGCGGCCTATACCTCCGTTTCGTTTATTACCGTCTTTAAAAAAACGCTCACTGAGCGCCAGCGGAGCATCGCCACCCTTATTTTTATTGCCATCTCGCTGGGGGTCTATCTGTTGCTGGGCACGGCACCTGCCGCCCTGCTGGTCTTTGCCGGAGGGTTTAACGGGCTCATCCTGCCGGTGGGGTTAACGCTGTTTGTCTATGTGGGCTGGCGGCGGGCAGATTTGATGGGCGGTTATCATTATCCCCGCTGGCTGTTGTGGAGCGGCGTTCTGGTCTGCCTGCTGACCTGGTATATGGGGGCGTTATCCGTGGGTACTATCTTTAGCTTCCTGGAGATTGTTTAACATGAGTGAAGTACAGCGAATTGATTTAAATAGTGATTTAGGGGAAAGCTATGGCCAGTGGACCCTCGGTGATGATGACGCCATTCTGGCGCTGGTCAGCAGTGCCAATGTGGCCTGCGGTTTCCATGCGGGCTCACCGGATGTGATTCTGGCGACGGTCAGGGCCGCCGCCGCCCGGGGGGTTGCCGTGGGGGCCCATGTCTCCTACCCGGACCTGGTGGGGTTTGGCCGACGCAATATGGATCTCTCGCACGATGAGCTGATGGCAGACGTTATCTACCAGATTGGCGCGCTCCAGGGGATGGCGGCCGCCGCGGGAACCCGCGTGCGCTACGTGAAACCCCACGGCGCCCTATACAACACCATCGCCCACAACGAACAGCAGGGAAGAGCGGTCATTGCCGCGATCAAAGCGGTGGATCCCTCGCTTGTGCTGATGGGGCTTGCCGGGTCGCGCATTCTTTCTCTGGCGGCGGAGCAGGGGCTGAGAACGGTGGCGGAGGCCTTCGCCGACCGGGCCTACCACAGCGACGGCACCCTGGTCTCCCGGCGCGAGGCCGGGGCGGTGCTCCATGATCCGCAGCAGGTTGCACAGCGGATGCTGCACATGATCCGCGGCGGGGGGATCCTCTCCGTGGAGGGTGAATTTACCGCACTGAAGGCGGACTCCATCTGTGTTCACGGTGACAGCCCGGCCGCCATTGAGATGGCGCGCCACACCCGCCAGTTGCTGACTGCGCACGGCATTGAGATTGCCCCGTTTACGGAGGCGGTATGAACAACGCGATTCGCGCCACCCCCCAGGCCATTGCGGCCGCCCGCGAGGCCCGGGCGCAGATCCGCGCCGGGTTTGCCAGCCCCACCGCCGGAATGGCACCGGGCATGACTCAGGCCAACATGATAAGCCTGCCCGCCGACTGGGCATTTGATTTTCTGCTTTACGCCCAGCGTAACCCGCAAAGCTGCCCGGTGCTGGATGTTATCGAAGCCGGTGGCTACCGGACTCCCCTGGCCGAAGGGGCCGATATTCGCAGCGATATTCCCCGCTACCGGGTGTGGCAGCACGGCACCCTGGCCGGTGAGGTAACCGACGCGACCGACTTATGGGAGCAGCACCCGGATCTGGTGACCTTTCTGATCGGCTGCAGTTTTACCTTTGAAGCGCCGCTGATGGCCGCCGGTATTGAGGTGCGCCATATTACCGACGGCTGCAACGTGCCGATGTATAAAACCCACCGCCAGTGCCGCCCTGCGGGCCGGTTATCCGGCGAGCTGGTGGTCTCCATGCGCCCGGTGCCCGCATCCCGGATCAGTGACGCGGTGATGATCACCGCCCGGCTGCCTGCGGTACACGGCGCGCCGGTCCATATTGGCGATCCGGCCCAGCTGGGGATTGGCGATCTCTCCCGCCCGGACTTTGGCGATGCGGTGCGTATTGAGCCCGGGGAGATCCCGGTATTCTGGGCCTGCGGGGTGACCCCCCAGGCGGCGGTTATGCGCTCCCGGGTGCCTTTTGCCATCAGCCATGCGCCGGGACATATGTTTATTACCGACATTCCGGACACTGCCTGGCAGGGGGGCTGAGATGCGTTTTTTGCCGGTCAATACAGACAGTTTTCTGGTCGAGCTTCCCACCCTGCATGACACTCTGGCGCTGCATGATGCGCTGAGCGCGGCGATACTTCCCGGTATTGAAGAGCTGGTGCCCGCCGCCCGCACCCTGCTGGTGCGCTTTACCCCCTGGCTTACCGACGCGGCGGCCCTGTGCCGGGCTATCCGGCTACTGCCCCCGGGGGGAGAGGGCAGGCGCCAGCTGCCACTGATTACTATCCCGGTGTGTTATGACGGTGAAGATCTGCCCGCCCTGGCCGGGTTGCTGGGGCTGACGGTGAATCAGCTGGTGGAGCACCACCAGTCGGTACGCTGGAAAGTGGCCTTTACCGGTTTTGCGCCGGGCTTTGCGTACCTGGCAAGCCCGGACTGGCCAAAAGAGATCCCAAGGCGCACCACGCCGCGCACCCGGATCCCGGCGGGGGCCCTGGGGCTGGCCGGTGAATTTAGCGGTATTTACCCCCAGGCCAGCCCCGGCGGCTGGCAACTGATAGGCCACACGGCTGAGAAAATGTGGGATATAGCACGCCAGCAACCGGCGCTGTTACAGCCCGGGGCAGAGGTCCGCTTTATGCCGGTTTCCGGCCAGCGGCTGGTCTCCCTGCCCGGGGCGGCGGAGGTGGTGTGCCCCACCGGCCAGGCGGCCACCGGGGCGATGACGATAATCACCCCGGGGCTGCTGACCACCTGGCAGGATGCCGGGCGCCCGGGGCGGGCGGCGATGGGGGTGGGTGTGTCCGGCGCCCGGGATAACGGCGCCTGGCGCCGGGCGAATCGCCTGGTGGGGAACCCGGATGTGGCGGCGCTGGAGATAACCGGCGGCGGCCTGCGGGCCCGGGCCGGGCAGGATCTGGTGCTGGCGGTGACCGGTGCCCCCTGCGCCCTCACGCTGGTGGCTGAGGGGCAGCACTTTGCGCTGAATATGGAGCAGGCATTTGCCATGCAGGCCGGGGATGAGCTGCACATTGGGCCTGCCCGGCGCGGGGTGTGCAGTTATCTGGCGATTCGCGGTGTCTGCCCGCCGCCGGAGCAACTGGGCAGTGCCGCCCGGGATACCCTGGCGGCCGTAGGGCCGGAGCCCCTGACTGCGGGCGGGCAGATATTTACCAGCCCGCAGCAGGCCTGCGAGGCTGTCGGGCCCGCGCAAACGCCTGCGGACTGGCTACCGGCAGCGGCTGAGACGGTCACCCTGGATATTATTGCCGGGCCGCGCACCGACTGGTTTAGCGAGGAGGCCCTCAGCCTGCTGACCAGCCAGCCCTGGGCGGTGAGTGAGCAGTCAAACCGTATCGGCCTGCGGCTGAACGGCGAGCAGCCCCTGGCCCGCAGCCAGCACCAGGAGCTGCCCAGCGAAGGCACCTGCATGGGGGCGATTCAGGTGCCCGCCAGCGGCCAGCCGGTGTTATTCCTGCGCGATCATCCGCTGACCGGGGGCTACCCGGTAATTGCCGCCGTTGCGCCTCACCACCGGGATCTGGCGGGGCAAATCCCCCCCGGATGTCTGGTCCGTTTTCATCTTATTTCTTCTTTTACCCCTGTGCCGGAGAGCAAGTGCCATGAAGAGTAACCATCCTGTCTGCCATAAAGTGCTGATTGCCAACCGGGGCGAAATTGCGGTGCGGGTGATCCGCGCCTGTCGCGATCTGGGCATTAAAGCGGTGGCGGTCTATGCAGACGCAGACGCCCATGCGCTGCATGTGCGTATGGCTGATGAGGCCTGGGCGCTGCCGGGCAGCTCCCCCCGGGAAACCTATCTGAATATTGACGCACTTATTGATGCGGCCCGGCGCAGCGGGGCGACGATGGTCCACCCGGGATACGGGTTTTTATCGGAGCGGGCGGATTTTGCCCGGGCGGTGCAACAGGCCGGGCTTATCTGGATTGGCCCCCGCCCGGAAACCATCGAACAACTGGGCGACAAAGTGCAGGCGCGCAAAATTGCCCGCGAAGCGGGGGCCCCGCTGGTGCAGGGCAGCGACGGTCCGGTCTCTGGGGCCGGTGAGGTGCTGGCGTTTGCCCGCCAGTATGGTCTGCCGGTGGCGATTAAAGCGGCCTTTGGCGGCGGTGGCCGGGGGCTGAAAGTGGCCCGCACGCTGGAGTCTGTCCCGGAGCTGTATGACTCGGCGGTGCGTGAAGCGCAAAGCGCCTTTGGCCGGGGAGAGTGCTACGTGGAGCAGTTTCTCGACAGCCCCAGACATATTGAAGCGCAGGTGATGGCCGACACCCACGGCAATGTGGTGGTGGTGGGCACCCGGGACTGCTCGCTCCAGCGGCGTAACCAGAAACTGGTGGAAGAGGCCCCCGCGCCCTTTATCAGCGATGAGCAGCGGGCGCAGATCCATGACGCCGCGCGCAATATTTGCCGCCGGGCCGGGTATATCGGGGCCGGAACCGTCGAATTTCTGCTCAGCAACGATGGCCGCTTGTCATTCCTGGAGGTGAACACCCGTCTGCAGGTTGAACACCCGGTCACGGAAGAGACCAGCGGGGTGGACCTGGTGGTGGAGCAGCTGCGCGTGGCCCTGGGGCTGGCGCTCTCTTTCAGTGAAGCGCCCCCGGTCAGGGGCCATGCTTTTGAGTTTCGGATCAATGCGGAAGATGCCGGGCGGGGATTCCTGCCCACCCCGGGGCAGATAACCGGTTTTATGCCCCCGGCAGGCCCGGGGATCCGCCTGGACAGCGGCGTGGCCCAGGGGGACTGGGTGCCCGGCCAGTTTGACTCGCTGATGGCGAAACTTATCGTCACCGGGGATACCCGCGAACAGGCGATTCGCCGGGCGCGCCGGGCGCTGGCGGAGTTTTCCATTGAGGGGGTGGCATCGGTCCTGCCTTTTCACCGGGCGGTGATGGCAGAGGCGGACTTTTGCGGTGATTTCCAGGTCCACACCCGCTGGATTGAAACCTGCTTTGCCGGGCGGGTGGCGATAGCACCGCGCCAGTTACCCGCAGCAGAGCCGGAGGTCACCCGCAGCTGGATAGAGCTGGACGGGCGCCGGGTTACGCTGGGCTTCCCCGCAGGGCTGTTTGCCAGCGGGCCCGGTGTGGCGCACGCAGCCTCCGTAGCGCACGACACGGAACAACCCGGCGCGGTGCCGGCCCCGGTTACCGGTATTCTGCACAGCTGGCTGGTGGGTGATCAGCGCCCGGTAGAGGCCGGGGAGACCATCGCCGTGATAGAGGCGATGAAAATGGAGGTGCAGGTACAGGCCGGGCAGAGCGGTATTCTGGTTCACCAGGCGCAGGCCGGGGAGCAGGTCACCGCAGGCGCAAGCCTGGCCGTGGTGAAAGCAGGCTGAGTATTCCCCGCCGGGGCACCGGCGGGGAATTGCCGTGAATATAATGCTAATAATGTTAATTTTGTGTTTTTTAATATTTAACGCAGTGTTTTTTATAGCGTAAATAATTTCACCGTCAGGTTTAAATTTTCTGAATGCCGGCGTGGTAATATGCGGATTATTTTTATAGTGGTATGAAAAGTAACGGGTTTTTATTTTATTATGGGCACTTATCACTGTGGCCTATTTAATGTATTACCACAAATAGTAATCAATCCTGCTATTGTCTGATGTAGAATAACCACTGAAGATAAATGCCGGTTCGGACCGCTTTCTGAGCCTGCACGAACGGCTCATGTAGTACATGAGATCTTGTAAGCATTACAGAACAAGGATTTAACGATGAGCAACGCTTGTGATACCACTAACACCCGTGAGAAAGAAGGGTGCGGCTGCATGGACGTAGGGACTATTCTGGACAACTCCGATAATGTAGCAACCTTCAGCGCTGTTTTTGCCAGCGAAGCTGAAGCTGTCGCTAAGCGTGATGCCCTGGAGAAAAAAGCCCAGGAAACAGCGTCTGAACCTTGCAAGATCGAAACGACTCTCGCACCTTGCGAAGGTGGCTACAAGCTGGATATGACATTTACTTTCGCCTACCAGGTTGAAACGGTAATTTTCCAGCTGGCTCTGCGCTAATACTCTCTGTCGCCGCCGCCTCCGGGCGGTGGCCCTTTTGATACTTTCCCCCCGCAAAAAAAACGCCACCTGCGGACAGACAGATGGCGTTATAGCGAACCAGCAGAGCCGTTACAGGATCATGCTACCTGCGGCGGCCAGCAGGAAGGCGATGGTCCCCAGCAGGGTTTCCATTACCGTCCAGGTGCGCAGGGTGGTTTTCTCATCCATTTCCAGGAAGCGGCCAACCAGCCAGAACCCGGAGTCGTTCACGTGGGAGAGCACCGTTGCGCCACCGGCGATAGCAACCACCAGGAAGCAGAGATCGAACTGGCTCAGGCCCGGAGTGGCGGCAACCATCGGCGAAATCAGTGCCGCCGTTGTTGTCAGTGCCACTGTTGCAGAGCCCTGCGCCACACGCAGTGCGGTAGAGATAACGAACGCAGCCAGAATCAGCGGCATACCGGTTTCTGCCAGTACACCGGCCAGCGCATCGCCGATACCGCTGGCGCGCAGTACACCACCGAACATCCCACCGGCGCCGGTAACCAGAATAATGCCGCAGATCGGGCCCAGGGCACCGTCACAGACTTTTTCCAGATGCTGGCGGCTGTGGCGACCGCTGAACACGGCCAGGGTGAAGAACACGGTGATCAGCAGCGCTACCGGGGTTTTACCCAGCATACGCAGGAAGTTAACCACCACGTTGTCTTTGTCGACCCAGCCCAGAACAGTTGCGGTATTCAGACCGGTATCCATAAAAATCAGCACCAGCGGCAGCAGCAGGATAGCCATCACGATACCGAAGGACGGCGGCTGGTGATTCGGATCTGCCTGTACATCGCCGAGGAAAGACGACGGCAGTTTGACATCGAATTTTTTACCGGCATACAGACCATACAGGTACGCACCGATATACCAGGTCGGCAGGGCGATAATCAGGCCCACCACAACCAGCAGACCAATATTGGCCCCCAGCAGTTCACTGGCGGCAACCGGGCCCGGGTGCGGCGGAACCAGCGCGTGCATCACGGCAAAGGCACCGGCGGCAGGCAGGGCGTATTTCAGCGTGGAGCCGCCAAACTGTTTGGCAACGCTGAAGATAATCGGCAGCATCACCACCAGACCGGCGTCAAAGAAGATAGGGAAGCCAAATAACAGAGAAGCAACCCCCAGTGCGAAAGGCGCACGGTGGGAGCCGAACTTGTTAATCAGCGTATCGGCCAGCACTTTTGCCCCGCCGGAAATCTCCAGCAGGCGGCCAATCATCGCCCCCAGACCAACCAGCAATGCCACCCCGGCAAGGGTACTGCCAAAGCCGCTGAGCAGTGTCGGCACTATCTTATCAAAAGGCACTTTTGTCAGCAGCGCAACAACGATACTGACCAGCGTCAGCGACAAAAATGCGTGAATTTTAAAGCGCATAATCAGCACTAACAGCAGGGCCACTGCACCCGCAGCAATCCCCAGTAATGTGCCCGCTCCGTAGGCGTATGTCAGTTCGTTCATTAAATACTCCTTTTATTAACATGCGCTATCACCCGCGCGACAGGTTGATTACCGTGCGTGGTGATACCCGTAACATCATGCTGACGTCTGGCCCCGGCAGTTGTAAACAAAAAATGAAATATTTAGTAATATTTTGCGATGGTGGTCATTATTTGGATAAAAAACGATGCCGGATTGCCCTGAGCCGCACGTATTGCCGTGGATGTTACAAAGGCATAACAATGATAACGGGCGGTGAAGTTACGCCACGAAATTAATAAGCTGCGGGACTGAAAGCGCCGTGCTCGGGGGAGGCGTGAGCCCCGGGAAATGTTACCGGTTAACATTTGGGGCGTGGTGAATAACTGACCGGCAGCGGCGGGGCTGCCGGTCAGCGGATCAGCCCTTTTTCCGGGCGGAAAGTGAGCGGAGCAGCACGCCCAGGGTGGTGCCGTTATGCAGCAGGGCACTGGCCCCCGGTGACAGCCAGCCCAGAGCGGCGGCCAGCATAATCGAGCTGTTCACCCACTCGGTGATTTTGATATTGCTGTTCACCAGTTTCATTGCCTCCAGCGCCAGGGTTCGGGCGGTGGCAACACCGTGCAGATTGTCCTGCAACAGCACCGCATCCGCCGCCTGCTGGGCCAGTTCGGTGCTCTGGTTCATGGCCAGCCCCACATCGGCCTGGGTCAGAACCGGCGCATCGTTGATCCCGTCGCCGACAAACAGCACCCTATGGCCCTGTTCCTGAAGCTGGCGGACCACCTCGACTTTGCTGTCCGGGGTGGACTGGGCGTAGTAGCGATCGATCCCCAGGGTGGTTGCCAGTTGCTCTGCTTTGTGGGCGTTATCCCCGGTAAGCAGGATAACCTGCTGAATACCGCCTGCCCGTAAACCGGCGATGATGTCTGCCGCTTCCGGGCGCACGTTATCCTGCAGCCCTATCATGCCGACCAGCTTATTATCCAGGCCGATAAACAGCAGATGGCGGCCCTGCTGCTCCAGGGCGTCTATCTCTGCCTGGTAGGGGGCGAAGTCGATAGGGTAGTGCTCACTCAGGAAGTGGTGGCTGCCGATTTGCATCTGGTGGCCGTCCAGCTCGCAGATAAGCCCGTGGGCAATCACATATTCCACCTCGCCGTGGTTAATATGCGGCAGCTCGTGGTGGGCTGCGGCGGCAACAACCGCCCGGGCCAGCGGGTGATTGCTGTGCTCCTCAACCGAGGCGGCAATCGCCAGCAGGCGCTCCGCCCAGGTGTGTTGCGGATCAAAACTCACCACGTCGGTTACCTGCATATCCCCCATGGTCAGCGTGCCGGTTTTATCAAACACCACCGTATCTACCGCCGCCAGCTGTTCGATGGCCCGACCACCTTTCAGTAACAGGCCGCTGCGGGCGGCGCGGTACATCACCGATTTAAAAGCGATCGGCGTGCTGAGCTTCAGCGCACAGGAGTAATCCACCAGGAAGACCGATGCCAGGCGGCGCACGTCCCGGGTCATGGCAAACACCGCGGCCCCCACCCCGAGGGTGATAGCCACCCGGCGGTCGGCCATCTGCTGGGTGACCTGCTGAGTTTCACTGCGCTGGCTCAGGGAGTCGGTAATAAAGCGCCGGATGCTGGCCGTTGAGGAGGCTTCGCCCACCCGTTCTGCCACCACGGCAATATTCCCTTCCTGCACCTGTGTTCCGGCATACAGCCAGGCGCCGTACTCCCGGCGCACCGGCACGCTTTCACCGGTCATTGAGGCCTGGTTAATCAGCCCCACGCCGCGCAGAACCGTACCGTCGGCGGGGATATTATCGCCCGGCCCCAGCAGCATCACATCCCCTTCGGCCAGCTCGCTTGAGGAGATCTCAACACTCTGGCCGTTGCGCTCAACCCACACCGGGTGCTCATGGGGCTGCATCAGGCTGGCCAGAAGCGCATCGGAATGGCGGCTGGTCTCCTGCTCCATATACTCCCCGAGGGTCAGCAGGGTCTGGGTTATCATGGCGGTGCGGTTATCGCCACGGGCCATAGAGACCCCCAGCGCCAGTGCATCCAGCACTTCTACCCGCAGCTGACGCCGGGAGAGTGTCTCCAGCCCTTCCTGAATTGTGGGGGCGGTAAGCAGCAGGGTAGGGAGCGTGGCCCACTTGCGGGGTAAAAACTGGGCCAGCGCCAGGCCACCGGCGTTCACCAGGTTATCTGCCATGCAGTATTCTGGTTCATATTCGCCGTGGGCCTGCTGCTGCCAGTCGACGTGGGCAATCTGGCGGAGCAGCTCCGGGCTGTCGGTCTGCTGCGGATGGTACTCGATAATCACAGAGCAGGCTTCGGGGCGCAGGCGCACGCCGCTGACCCCGGGTAAAGAGAGCAGTTGCTGGCGAAACCACAGGGCAGCGTCCGGATAACGCGCCAGCTGAGGAACCCTCAGCCGTACACGGCCAGGCAGGCTGTGTACGACGCTTATCTCTTGCGTTGCTGGGTGGCTCACTGTTTGTCCTGCTCCTGGCTGCGGTAATATTCCAGCTCGGCCTGTAAATCAGCCAGGCGCTCTTTCATCTCTTCCATTTCGCCGCGCACCGTTCCCCACACTTTACCGGCAGTGCTGGAGATCCCTTTCTGGACCTGGCGATTGGTGAGCAGGTAGGTAATGGCTGCGCCCGCCACCATACCGGTGAGCAGGTGAGTCCGGCTGTTGGCCTGGCGATAAGCCGGAGCCCCCTGAGCGGAAGTTGGCTGCGAAACCGGGTACGGGCTCCAGACTATCTGGCCGTTTGGCAGCTGATAAGGGTATCCATACGGGTAGTTGTTATTCTGCTGTGTCATGGTCATCTCTCTTATTTTGTACTTCATCCAGAAGGTACATACCGGCGACACCGGCGCTGACAATAGCCAGCATGGTGAGCAGCGGGCGCCCCGCGCTGGCGTTGGCCACGGCCATGACGCCACCGCTGATTAACCCGGCTTTGGTGGCGTCGCGGGCCACATTCACCGCCGTCTGGTTCAGGGACTGTTCACCGGACTGGTAGGTTTTCCACTGGGCCAGGCAGGAGCTGGTGGCCCCCACCAGTGCCCCGGCAATCATGGCGCGGTTAACCGGGCTTAATGCATCACGGCTGTTGCTCATGGTCAGGCTCTCCGGCATCCGGCTGTGGGGCTTTGCGGTTGCGGGCGACAGACTCCTGGAATCCCTCTTTCCCGGCGCTGACCGTATCGCGGAAAATGGTGCCACCGGTCACGGCGGTATCACGGATATTCCCCGCGCCACTCATCACGGCGTCTTTCACTTTGCTGCCGCCGGTTTTCAGCATCTCACCGGTGCCGGAGAGGGTCTGCATCAGCATGTTGCGCACGTTTTCGTTGGTCAGCAGCAGGGTAGCCGCTGCGCCGATCATGGCGCCTTTCCAGAACTCTTTGTCGTCTGCCCCAATCATGCTGATGATGTTTTTCAGCATACCGGCCTGTTCGCCCATCATCTCTTCCACCATGCCCTGGGCCTGGTGGCTCCAGTCAACGCCTGCGGGCATCGGCTGGTGATGGTGATGATGGTGGTGCGGATGGGCAAAACCCTGGGGGGGCATCATCGGCTGTGGCGGCATCTGGGGCGGCATGGCATAGCCGGGCATATAGCCGGGCATCATCTGGCCGGGCCAGACCGGCTGCTGTGGCCAGCCCTGGGGCGGCATCTGTGCCATTTGCGGCTGCTGCGCAGGATCAGCTGGCTGCTGCATCATGCCCGGCTGCTGTGGGTACATCGGGTAGCCATAAGGCGGCCAGTAAGGGGGCATCTGGTTCTGGGTCTCGTTGCTCATAGTATTCCCTTGTTTATGGTGTTGTGCATCAGTGAGACAGGATGGCGTAGATATCGTCCAGCGCCTGGCGGGCCTGGTGTTCATCCGGCCCGAAGAGCTGTGACAGCAGCGCAGGCGGTAATGCCCCGGCGTTATACTCCAGCAGCAGGCTGCCGGTGGCGGTGTTCAGGGTATAACTGCGCAGGTAGCCATCTGGCGCGCACAGATTTTCCAGCTCGCTGAGCCGGTTCTTACTCAGGCTGGAGACCAGCTTACTGGTAAAGCGCAACCGCAGCCGCCCGGGGATGTGGTGGGCAATGTCAACGTAGCGGCGAAGTGTCATCAGACTGTTGAGATCGTCTAACTGCATGGAGAGTCCTGTCTGTCATCATCATGATAATCATTACTATATAGTGTGTTATATAGCGCTGTTACTGTACCCCAAAACCCCGGAGATGGCTGATCAACTATAGGGATAGTTGAGGGAACGTTGCGGCAGGTCAAAGAGTGCAGGGGGAGGGGCGCGCACCGGGATATGGCACAAAAAGCGCGCAAAGAAACGTGGCATTTATGCTAAACATAACGTAAATTATTCTCATTCCTGTTATCACGCGAGAGTTACGCATGAGTCCCTACCTGCATCAAACACAAAATCGCATTCGCGTGCGCTCTGATTTTATTCTGCGTAACCCGGGCATGGTTGCCCGGCAAGTGGCAACGATGGAAGGAATGCCCGGGGTTCTGGAGGTGGTTCACCGCCGCTATGCCGGATCGGTCGCCGTACGGTTTGATGAGCACAAAATCAGCAGTAAAGCGCTGCTGGCGCATATCGAAGCGGAAGGCTGGCTGAGCGCGCAAAAAGACAAAGCCTATATCGACACCACCGTGCGCCACCTTACCCGCCACGTGGCGAAAGGCCTGGCGGTCATGACGTTTAACATGGTGGTTAAGCCCTCGATGCTCAAAACCGTGGTGCAGTTAATCCGCTGATCGCACGCCGGGGTTGGCAGGTACCGTGCTGGCGTTACAATAGTGCCTGTTGGCACCTACTGCCCCGGGAGAATATCCGCGTATGAACATCAGCGATGTGGCCAGAAAAACCGGCCTGACCAGTAAAGCTATCCGCTTTTATGAAGAGAAGGGGCTGGTGACACCACCGGCCCGCAGCGAAAACGGCTACCGTTCCTACACCAGAAAACATCTTGAAGAGCTGACCCTGTTAAGCCAGGCCCGCCAGGTTGGTTTTACCCTGGAAGAGTGCCGGGAGCTGGTGGGGCTGTTTCACAACCCGGCGCGCCACAGTGCAGATGTCAAAACCTACACGCTGCAAAAAGTGGCGGATATTGAAGCGCATATCTCAGCCCTGCAGGCCATGCGCGACCGGCTGCTGGCGCTGGCGGCGGAGTGCCCCGGGGACGAGGGTGCCGAATGCCCGATTATCGACACCCTTTCCGGGTGTTGCCACACCCCTCAGGCGTGAGGCCCCAGCGCCCGGATCCGTAGGGTGATCCCCTCCAGAGCAATAACCTGTACCCGGCAGCCCGCCGGGAGATCGTCTGCGGCGCTGACCGGCCAGGTACTGTCCCCGATACGCACATTCCCGCGTCCGTTAACCAGCGCCGTATCCAGCACAAAAATCTGGCCTATCAGCTGGTTGCCGCGCTGGTTCAGTTTGGGGGCGCCCGTGTCCCGCTGGCGGCGGCGGTAAAGCCAGCGCCACCAGAGCCAGACGGAGATAACCGTCAGCACCGCAAAGCAGACCCCCTGCCACTCCCAGTTTAACGGGAGCACCCACACCAACAGCCCGGTCACCACGGCGGCGATACCGCTCCACAGCAGGTAACCGCTGGCGCCCATCATTTCGGCGGCCAGCAACAGGCCGCCCAGGCTCAGCCAGAAGGCGTGGGGGTGTTCGGCTATCAGGGCTATCATGATGGTTTACGCTGGTCGGTACTGTGTTTAATCAGCTCGCTGATCCCGCCAATCGCCCCCATCAGGTTGCTGGCATCCAGCGGCATCATGATCACTTTGCTGTTTTCTGCCGAGCCTATCGTTTGCAGCGCATCGGTATATTTTTGCGCAATAAAGTAGTTCACCGCCTGAATATCGCCGCTGGCGATAGCCTGGGACACCATCTGGGTGGCGCGGGCTTCGGCTTCGGCCGAGCGCTCGCGGGCCTCTGCCTGCAAAAATGCCGACTGGCGCTCCCCTTCGGCTTTGAGGATTTGCGACTGCTTCTCCCCCTCGGCTTTGAGAATTTCGGCCTGGCGCACCCCTTCGGCCTCCAGAATATAGGCGCGTTTGGTACGTTCGGCTTTCATCTGGGCGTTCATGGAGGCGATAAGCTCAGCCGGTGGGCGCACGTCGCGGATTTCCACACGGGTGACTTTCACCCCCCAGGGGTTGGTGGCTTCATCAACAATATGCAGCAGGCGGGAGTTGATGTTATCGCGCTGAGAGAGCATCTCATCAAGCTCCATGGAGCCGAGCACGGTGCGGATATTGGTCATGGCGAGGTTAATGATAGACAGCTCCAGGTTGCTGACCTCATAGGCCGCCCGGGCGGGATCGATAACCTGGATAAAGCACACCGCATCAATGGTGACATTGGCGTTATCTTTGGAGATAACCTCCTGGGAGGGGATATCCAGCACCTGCTCCATCATATTAATTTTGCGGCCGATGCGGTCCATAAACGGCACCACCAGGCTGAGCCCGGGCTGGAGCGTTTTGGTGTAGCGCCCGAAGCGCTCCACGGTCCACTGAAAACCCTGGGGAACGATTTTTACCCCGGCGATAACCACCATCAGGGCAACAAAGATAAGAATCGGGATCACGGTCAGCATCACATACCTCCTGTATAGGGCAGGCAAAGGCGAGCCATGCCGCAGACCGGGAAAGGTCGTTGCCCTGTGTTGCCAGTGTAGCGGGATCGGCGAAAAGCCACATGGCTTTCCGCCGGTTCAGTCGGAGACTCAGTACAACAGCGAATATAGCTGGCGACGATAGCGCGAAGCAAGCGCATCGCCGGTGCCCATGGCGGACAATATTTCCTGGAAGGTTTTACGGACCTGCCCACCGGCTGCGGTGAGATCCTGCTGCAGGTGCGTAAACAGCAGCGCCAGTGCCTCTTCGTTGCGGCCGACCTGGTGCAGTTGCAGCGCCAGCTGGGTGGCAATCTGCGCATCTTCAGGGTGTTCCTGCGCCTTACGCTGCAGCTCCTGAATTTCCGGGGTGTCTGCTGCCTGTTTCAGCAGCTCGATGCGCGCCACCAGCCCCTGGTAGCGGGTATCCTGGTCCTGCAGGGGAATGGTGTCCAGTGCAGTCTGGGCATCGTCGCTGCGGTTCAGCTCAATCAGCGTTTCGGCCAGCAACAGGGTGATTTCGCTGTTGGTTGGCGCCAGCTGGTTTGCCTCTTTAAGCAGCGGCAGTGCATCGGCAAATTTGCCTTCTTCCATCAGGGCGGAGGCCTGCTGTGCTTTCAGCTCCTCTTCCCGGGGGAGGAATTTATCCAGCAGGGCGCGGATTGCCTCTTCGGGCTGAGGGCCCTGGAAGCCGTCAACCGGCTGGCCGTTCTGGAACAGGTAGACTGTCGGGATCGCGCGCAGGCCAAACTGAGAAGCCAGCATTTGCTGGGCGTCGCAGTCCACTTTCGCCAGAATAAACTGGCCGTGGTACTGGTTTGCCAGCTGTTCGAGTACCGGTGTCAGCGTCTGGCAGTGCGGGCTGCGCTCTGACCAGAAGTAAAACAGAACCGGCACCGTGACGGACTGATCCAGGGTCTGGTGGAGGTTATCTTCAGTGATATCAATAATGTTTTGTGCAGACATGCGTCGCCCTCGTTATAAAGGTTTGTTAAGCAGATGGGGGCAGTGCCAGCCCGCTTCAACTTAGTGGTTTAATATTTTATCCATCCAGCGATCCGGTAGCAGCCGTTTCAGTACCCGCACCACATGGGTTACCAGCGTCACAGGATAGCGGACCCGGGCCCGGGGGGCGGTAAACGCCGCCACCGCTTTGCGGGCCACATGGTCAGGGGAGAGCGCAAAGCGTGCCGCAATGCCGGGGTTTTCGACCGGGTTATCTGCCCGGGTCTGGTTCACATTCTGTGTAAAGCGGGTGTGGATGGGGCCGGGCTCAATCAGGCTGACCTGGATCCCGCTGTGGCGCAGCTCAAGGCGCAGCGCGTCTGACCAGGCCTCCAGGGCGTATTTACTGGCCGCATAAGCGCCACGCCCGGGGGAGGAGATCAGCCCCATAACGGAGCTGGTCATCACAATGCGCCCTTGCTGATGGGGTTTCATGGCCGGCAGCAACAGCATGGTGAGCTGGTGGGCACCAAAAAAATTGCTGGAAAACTGCTGCTCCATCTGGGCCCGGCTGATGCTCTCCAGCGGGCCGTAGACCCCGAAGCCGCCGTTATTAAACAGGCCATACAGCCGATCACCGGTCAGCTCCCGCACTTGTGCTGCGGCCTGCTCAATGCTGGCCGGGTCATCCAGATCAAGCTGGATACCGGTATAACCCAGTTCATTCATCCGCGCCACATCGGCGGGTTTGCGGCAGGCCGCCAGCACGTGAAACCCGTGGCGCTGCAGGTGTGCGGCGGTGGCAAGCCCGATACCGCTGGAGCAACCGGTGATGAGGATATTTTTTTTCATAACTTTACGTGGGTAGCGTCCTGATTTATCAAGAGTCATGATTAACTAGCGGATTGAGGTGTTGCGCCATCCAGTCGGCAATAAACGGCTGGGCGGAGGCATTCGGATGAATACCGTCATCCTGCATCCACTGGGGTTTGAGGTACACCTCTTCCATAAAAAATGGCAGCAGGGGGATATCGTTGCTGGCCGCAAGGGTAGCGTAAATCGCGCCAAAGCTCTCGTTATAACGGCGGCCATAGTTAGCGGGCAGGTGGATCTGCACAAGGATAGGCCGGGCACGGGCGGCTTTCACCTGGCTGATAATCTGGCTGAGGGTGGCGGCTATCCCCGCAGGCGGAAAGCCACGTAAGCCATCATTTCCCCCCAGTTCTATGACCACCCAGCGCGGTTTGTGCTCAGCCAGCAGTGTCGGCAGCCGGGCCAGCCCCTGGGCGGCAGTATCACCACTGATGCTGGCGTTGATGACCCGGATCTGGCGCTTTTCCCACTGTTTATCCAGCAGCGCCGGCCAGGCCTCTTCTGCGGGCATCCGGTAGCCGGCACTCAGGCTGTCCCCCAGCACCAGCAGGGTGTCTGCGGCGGCGGTGCGGCACATCAACAGGACCAGTAACAGGAAAGGTAAATGCCAGCGCAACATATTCTTGAAGTGCATCATCTGAAAAAATCCGTCGGTCAGGGTGAACAGGCGCTTTCCATCCTTACCGGAGTTGACTTGCTTGTCAAACCGGGCCAAACCATTGCCCTGATTGGGGAATCTGGCTCCGGGAAATCCACTCTGCTGGCGATCCTTGCCGGGCTGGATGACGCCAGCAGCGGCGAGGTTATCTTACTCGGCGAGCCCCTCAACCGGCTGGACGAAGAAGGGCGGGCCCGGCTGCGGGCCCGTCACGTTGGGTTTGTGTTCCAGTCTTTTATGCTGATCCCCACCCTGAACGCGCTGGAGAACGTAGAGCTGCCCGCGCTGCTGCGCGGCGAGAGCAGCGAAACCAGCCGGGCCCACTCCCGGGCGATGCTGGAGCAGCTTGGCCTGGGCAAGCGCCTGCACCATCTGCCCGCCCAGCTTTCCGGGGGGGAGCAGCAGCGGGTGGCTCTGGCCCGGGCGTTCAGCGGTAGCCCCGGAATTCTGTTTGCCGATGAACCCACCGGGAATCTTGACCGCCAGACCGGGGAGAGAATTGCCGATTTGCTGTTTTCACTAAACCGCGAGCGCGGCACCACGCTTATCCTGGTCACCCATGACGCCGGGCTGGCGGCGCGCTGTGACCGGCGCCTGCGCCTGCAGGACGGTACATTACGGGAGGTGCCATGATAGCCCGCTGGTTCTGGCGCGAATGGCGCTCACCCTCGCTGTTGATTGTCTGGCTGGCCCTGAGCCTGGCGGTGGCCTGCGTGCTGGCGCTGGGCAACATCAGCGACCGGCTGGAAAAAGGGCTGAGCCAGCAAAGCCGTGAATATATGGCCGCAGACCGGGTGCTGCGTTCGTCCTCAGCCATACCGCAGGCGTGGCTGGAGCAGGCCACGGCGGCGGGGGTACGGGTGAGCCCGCAGCTCTCTTTTACCACCATGGCGTTTGCCGGGGATACCCCCCAGCTGGCGGATGTCAACGCGGTGGATAACCAGTATCCGCTCTATGGCGCGCTGCAAACCCGCCCGGCCGGGTTGCCGGTAGCCCCGGGGACGGTGTTACTGGCCCCCAGGCTAATGGCGCAGTTGCAGTTGCGCATCGGGGATACGCTTGATGTGGGGGATGCGACCCTGCGGGTTGCCGGTGAGGTTATCCAGGAGCCCGATGGCGGTTTTAACCCCTTCCAGCTGGCCCCGCGCCTGCTGATGAATATGGCCGATGTCCCGGCCACCCGGGCGGTACAGCCCGGCAGCCGGGTCAGCTGGCGCTATAAGTTTGCCGGGGAGCCCGCGGCCCTGAGCACGCTGGAGGCGGCGATTGTGCCCAAACTGAGCCCGGGGCAGCGCTGGATAAGCCCGGAGCAGGATGAGGGGGCGCTCAGTAAGTCACTGGAGCGGGCGCGCCAGTTTCTGCTGTTGTGCGCGCTGCTGACTCTGCTGCTGGCGGTGGCAGCAGTGGCGGTGGCGATGGGGCTCTATTGCCGCAGCCGCTACGATATGGTGGCGATCCTGAAAACCCTGGGGGCCGGGCGCCGGGCCCTGAACCGGCTGATTATCGGCCAGTGGTTGATGCTGCTTTTGTTGTCTGCCCTTGCCGGGGGGGCAGGGGGGGCGCTGTTTGAAGCGCTGCTGCTGCGGGCGTTAAAACCGGTGCTGCCGGCGGTACTGCCCCCGGCCAGTTTCTGGCCGTGGATCTGGTCGCTGGGCACCCTGGTGGTTATCTCGTTGCTGGTCGGGCTGCGCCCGTACCGCTTATTACTGGCAACCCGGCCTGTCAGGGTGCTGCGCCGGGACGCGGTAGCCCGGGTATGGCCGCTGGCGGTCTACCTGCCGGTGATGGCGGGGGTCATTGTGTTGCTGCTGGTGGGGCTGATGGGGGCCAGCCCGCTGCTGTGGGCGGTGCTGGGCGGCACGCTGGCAATGGCCGCCCTGTGCGCGGCGCTGGGGTGGGGGCTGCTGTATCTGCTGCGCCGCTGTGCGGTGCGCGCCTTGCCGCTGCGCCTGGCAATAAACCGCCTGCTGCGCCAGCCCTGGGCCACCTTCAGCCAGCTGGCGGCGTTTTCACTGTCGTTTATGCTGCTGGCGCTGCTCCTGGTGCTGCGCGGCGATTTGCTGGCGCGCTGGCAGCAGCAACTGCCGCCCCAGAGCCCTAACTATTTTCTGCTGAATATCGCGCCAGATCAGGTCCCGGCGGTAAAAACGTTTCTGGTTGAGCGCCAGATAATTCCAGATGCCTGGTATCCGGTGGTGCGCGCCAGGCTGACACACATTAACGGCGTGAGCACCAGCGGCAATAAAGACGAGGCCCTTAACCGCGAGCTGAATCTGACCTGGCAGGAGGGGCAGCGTAACCATAATCCGGTGGTTGCCGGGCACTGGCCGCCACAGGCCGGGGAGGTTTCCGTTGATCAGGGGGTGGCCCGCCGCCTGGGCATTAAACCCGGCGATCAGTTAACTTTTAGCGGCGATACCCGGGCATTTTCCGCCACCATCAGCAGCCTGCGCAAGGTGGACTGGGAAAGCCTGCGGCCCAATTTCTATTTTATCTTCCCGCCGGGCGTGCTGGAGCAACAGCCGCAAACCTGGCTGACCAGCTTCCGCTGGAACGGCCCGGAATCGGTGCTTATTGAGCTGAACCGCGCCTTCCCGACGGTGAGCCTGCTGGATATCGGCGGGATCCTGCGCCAGGTCGGGCAGGTGCTCAGCCAGGTCAGCCGGGCGCTGGAGGTGATGGTAATTCTGGTGACGGCCTGTGGCCTGCTGCTGTTGCTGGCTCAGGTACAGGTAGGAATGCGCCAGCGCCACCAGGAGCTGGTGGTCTGCCGGACACTGGGGGCCAGCCGCCGCCTGCTGCGCACCACCTTATGGAGTGAGTTTGCTCTACTGGGGGCGGTCTCCGGGGTGGTGGCCGCCCTGGGGGCTGAAAGCGCCCTGGCGCTGCTGCAGATCCGCGTTTTTGATTTCCCCTGGGAGCCGGACTGGCAGTTATGGATAGCTTTACCACTTTGCGGAATGGCGTTGTTGTCATTCTGTGGCGGCTTGCTGGGCGGAAAACTGCTGAATAAACGGGCGATTTACCGGCACTATTCCGACTAATATATTCATTAATCTGGAATTTTTTACGATACCGGGCTGACTAAAAATGACAATTAATATACAAAAACAGGCATGGTAGAAACACCTGGTAACATATTAAGCACTTTTTAACGGCACGATTTGATAATTTTGTAACCGAATCCGCCATGAAAGCACGGTAACATGCCTTGGCTAACAATTAGCAGGACACTAAGGATTAGTAATGAAAATTAAAATAAATGCGCTGGCAAAAGCGATCGGCGCAGCAGTGGTATTAGGTTCTGTCTCTTTCGCGTCCCAGGCGGAAATCACCCTGCTCAAGCAGGATCCGCAGGCGGGCGATCCCCTCAGCCGTCTTGACTTTAAAGTGGGCGGTTCTATTCGTCCGCAGATAAACAATATGACCGGCGATGGCGACAAAGGTTCATATAAACGAAATGTTTTTGATGGCGGTACTCGTTTCCGCTTCTCTGCTGATTACTACCTGTTCGATGACATCAGCTGGATAAGCTACTACGAACTGGGTGTGAATATTCCTGCGCTGTTTAACTGGGATAACCACTACGCCAAAGGCTCTACCGATACTGACCGTCGTATGCTGTATACCGGGCTGAAGAGCGCCACTTACGGTACGCTGACCTACGGTAAACAAAACAGCGTTTACTATGATGTTATCGGGGCCAAAACCGATATCTGGGATTACGATATGTTAGCCCAGGCACCGGGTAACGGTATCAACGGTAACTACGACGGTTCTTACCGTTCACGTAGCATGCTGAAGTATAAAAACACCTTCGGTGATGCTGATCTCTACGCTTCTTACCTGTTTGAAGATGAGCCGTATCGCGTAAACAGCAATGGCGTTTACAACGGTTACAGCTACAAACGTAAAGGCGGCGGCTCTCTGGGTGTGAACTACCACATTACTGATGATCTGGAATGGGGTACTGCATGGAACATCACCCGTGCGAGCATCTACCAGAACAGCGCCCGCGGTGACGGTAAAACCTACAACCAGAGCCTCTACGGTACAGCGCTGAGCTGGACCCCGGAAAACTGGACCCTGTCTGCCGGTGGTGGTTACTACCAGAACTACCTGGTGACAAAAAGATCACCAAAATCACCTGCTAACTACTTTGCGGGCGATGCATGGGGTATTGAATACTTCGCAGGCTACACCTTCCCGATCGGCCAGTACATGATTAAGAGCATCCAGCCTTACTTCATGGGTGACCGTCTGGAATACCTGAGCGGCACTAACTACAAACGTATCGACAACGGTCTGGGTATCTCCTTCCAGCTGGATTACGGCTTCCGTATCGATTACGAACACGTCTTTACCTCCAGCACGGATGATCAGGGCGACATGAACCTCGTTCGTGTACGTTACGACTTCTGATGCGCCTTCCCCCGCCTTGTGCGGGGGATGTTTTTACGCGTTGCTGGCCAGCCACTCCGCGACCTGATGGTAATCCCCCCGCATCACAATCTGCCCACTGCGTTTTTCCAGCTGATATTTATACATCGGATCGTAGTAATCCTGTAACAGCGGCACCAGCCACTGCCAGTGACCCCGGCAGTCTTCCGTGCGTTGCTGAAGCTCCAGGGCGCTCTCCAGCGCCGCCAGGCAGCGGGTAAAACGCTCAAGCCCCAGCCGCTTACGGATGGCCTCCAGACCGTGGCGCAAATAGGCGCAGTAACTCTCCCAGCCCTGCTGCTCACCCTCAAGGGCGATGAAATCACGCCGCATCGCCACAAAATACTGTTCGGTTAACCGCTCCAGACGCAGCTCAAAGGGATCGCTTATCACCACGATCGGCGCCAGGCGCATCTGCTGGTGGAAAACCGCCGGAATATGGCGCGAGCCGATGGTCAGCCCTTCATCCTCAATGACCCAGCGAAATGTCGGGCGGTTGCCGTGCTGCTGGTGCCCCTGTAGCAGCCGGATAGCGAGCTGGTTTTCAAAACTGGCCTGGGAGGGCTGCTGCTCAAGTGTGCGGCCAAAGGAAGAGCCCCGGTGGCGGGCCAGCCCTTCCAGATCGATACCGGTAGGCTGGCTGTTTATCATATCTGTCTTACCGCAGCCGGTATTGCCGCTGACCAGCAGCATCGGCTGTTGCGCCAGGCGGGCGATAGCGTCAACCGCGTACTGGCGCAGTGCCCGGTAGCCGCCTTCCACCAGCGGATAGTGAACGCCGTTTTCCGCCAGCCATTGCTGCACAATATGCGAGCGCATTCCGCCCCGGGCGCAGCACAGGTAGCCCTCCGGGTGGCGGGCGCAGAAATCCAGCCAACTGGCGATACGCGTGGCCCGGTAATCCCCCTGGACCAGCGAATGGCCCAGGGTCACGGCCTGCTGCTGGCCCTGCTGTTTATAGCAGCGCCCCACGGCGGCCCGCTCCTCGTCGGACATGAGCGGCAGGTTACGGGCACCCGGCAGGGCGCCCTGGGCGAACTCTACAGGGGCGCGCACATCAATAAGCGGTACTTGCGCCAGTAAGAGATGGTGATAGTCCCGGGTGTCCGGGCGTGCTGATAAATCCTGAACCATGAACAGACCTTGCCAAACCTGGCGTGCCGGAGCCGACAGGCTCCGGAAAATGAAGAGCGGAAATTTTACCGGGGGCCGGGGGCAGGATGCAACGATTAAACGGCGGGAAAACCCGCCGCAGAGGATTATTGCAGTTTCTGGCGCGCCCACTGGATGGCGCTGTGGTAGTCCGCCGGCAGCAGCGGCGTGAGCGCCTCAAGGGTGGCGCTTAACCGGTCGGTATCGGTGTCGTTCAGATTCAGGTGGCCCACTTTGCGCCCCGGGCGGACTTCTTTGTCATACCAGTGGAGGTTGACCAGGGGCAGTTTGAGCCAGTCGTAATTCACGGCGGTGCCAATCAGGTTAACCATCACGGACACGCCCTTCACCACCGGCGGGGGCAGGGGCAGGCCGAGGATCGCGCGCAGGTGCAGCTCAAACTGGCTGATGGAGGCACCGTTCTGGGTCCAGTGGCCGCTGTTGTGTACCCGGGGGGCCAGCTCGTTAATCAGCAGCCCGCCGGGTGTGATAAAGCACTCCATCGCCATCACGCCCACATAGTCCAGCTCATGCATGATGGCGCTGAGCATAGATTCAGCCTGCTGCTGCCGGGCAATATCAACCAGAGGAAACGCCACGCTTGCGCGCAGGATCCCGTCCTGATGCAGGTTGTGGGTCAGGGGGTAGAAGACCGTATGGCCGCTGCGGTCACGGGCACCCACCAGTGATACCTCGCCGGAGAAGTTAATTCCCTGCTCGACAATGCACTCCCCGTAGCAGTCTGCGGGTAACTGTGCGGTATCTGCGGGGCCCAGGCGCCACTGGCCGCGCCCGTCATAGCCACCGGTGCGGCGTTTCACAATAGCCAGCTCACCCAGGCGGGCAAAAATCTCCGGCCACTGTGCGGCGGAGGAAAGCGGCTGCCAGGGGGCGGTCGCCAGGCCGAGCTTATCAAACAGCTGTTTCTGGGTTAACCGGTCGGCGATTATCGGGAAAACGTCGCGGTTAACGAAGGCGTTATGTTGCGCCAGCTCCCGGGTGAGGGGGGTCTCTGGCCAGCGCTCGATCTCGGCGGTGATAACACTCTGCTTAAAGGGCACGGCCCCGGGCTCGGCATCCAGGCCAACCGGGTAAACGCTGATCCCCAGCGGCTCTCCGGCCTGGCGCAGCATCCGGCCAAGCTGGCCGTTACCAAGAACACACACCTGCATTATGCGCCCTCCCGCGGGTCCGGGTTGTTCAGCACGTCATCGGTCTGCTGCTGGCGCCAGGCGCTGAGGCGGGCCAGCAGTGCGCTATCGTGGGTGGCGAGGATCTGGGCTGCCAGCAGGGCGGCATTGGCGGCACCGGCTTTACCAATCGCCAGGGTGCCTACCGGGATCCCGCGCGGCATCTGCACAATGGAGTACAGACTGTCTACCCCGCTCAGGGCGGCGCTCTGTACCGGTACACCCAATACCGGCACCAGGGTTTTTGCCGCAATCATCCCCGGCAGATGGGCCGCACCGCCAGCGCCGGCAATGATCACCTGATAACCGTTGTCCCGGGCCTGTTCGGCGAAGCTGAACAGCTTATCCGGGGTGCGGTGGGCGGAAACCACTTCCGTATGGTAGGAAATATCAAGCAGATCGAGAATCTCTGCAGCAAATTGCATGGTGGCCCAGTCACTTCTGGAGCCCATCACAATGGCGATACGAGCCGGGGTCTGGTTGGCAGACATGGGTCTTAAAACTCCTGTGGATGTGCAAGCAAAACAACGTGGGCGTTGTTTTGAGAGAGCATGAGAATAGCACGTAAAACGGCCAGGGAAAACGGTTGCGTGGCGATGATCAGCGGGAAAAAGCCCTGATGGCTCTAAACCTGAAAAGGGAAAAACTGCAGCTCGGTATTCTGCGGGGTGACCTCGATAAGCGAGCCTTCCTGGTGCCAGGCCCCCAGCACAGCGCGCCAGGCGGGTTTGCCGTTAGCCTGCAGGGTGTGGATGGCCGGGCGGTGAGTATGGCCGTGGATCAGCCACTGCACCTGGTATTGCTCCATCACGGCCACTACGGCCCCGGGGTTGACGTCCATAATCCCAACGGACTTCTGGCTGTTGGCCGCCTGACTGTTGGCGCGCATGCGCGCGGCAATACGGCGGCGCAGGGCCAGTGGCAGGGCAAGAAACAGTCGCTGGATCCACGGGTTATGCACTTTTTTACGAAATGCCTGGTAGCCGGTATCGTCGGTACAGAGGGTGTCGCCGTGCATGATAAGCAGCTCCCGGCCATACAGATTCAGGCGCTGGACCTCCGGGAGCAGGATCATGCCGCTTTCCCGGGAAAAACGCCTGCCGACCAGGAAATCCCGGTTGCCGTGGATGAAATAGCAGGGCACACCGCTACTGACCAGGGCGTGAATAGCCCGGGCGATGGTCTGGTGGAGTGGGGTGAGGTTGTCGTCGCCTATCCAGGCTTCAAACAGATCCCCCAGAATGTAGAGCGCATCGGCGTTGCGGGCGCGCCCGGCCAGAAAACGCAGAAAACCGGCGGTGATCGCCGGTTCTTCTTCACACAGATGTAAATCTGCGATAAACAGCGTGGACACAGCTTATTCGCTGACGGTAACGCTTTCGATGATCACGTCATCTTTAGGCACATCCTGGTGCATGCCGCTGCGGCCAGTCGCAACCGCTTTGATCTTGTCGACCACATCCATACCTTCAACCACTTCGGCGAAGACACAGTAGCCCCAGCCCTGGAGGCTTTCACCGCTGAAGTTCAGGAAGTCGTTATCCACCACGTTGATAAAGAACTGGGCAGTTGCAGAGTGCGGTGCCTGGGTACGGGCCATTGCCAGCGTACCGCGGGTGTTCTTCAGGCCGTTGTTGGCTTCGTTCTGGATAGCGTCTTTGGTCTCTTTCTGCTTCATTCCCGGTTCAAAACCGCCGCCCTGGACCATAAAACCATTGATCACACGGTGGAAAATGGTGTTGTTGTAAAAACCTTCGCGGCAGTAATCCAGGAAGTTTTTAACGGTAATCGGCGCTTCTTTATCGAAAGTTTTAATGACGATATCGCCGTGGTTGGTATGAAAAGTAACCATGTTTGCATCCTGTTGGGTTAACAATTGCCCGGGCCCGCGATGGCAGGCCAGCGTAGCTGGTTTTATAACACATCTTGCCCACCCTGATCATCTTGCAAAACATGGCCCGGAAACAGATTTATGGGTTAAGATATTCGCTTAAATTTGTTTATGACCACACACAGACACGGAACACTCTGATGTTAAAAATCTTCAATACACTCAGCCGCCAGAAAGAAGAATTTAAACCCATTCATGCCGGAGAAGTTGGCATGTACGTGTGTGGTATCACCGTTTACGATCTCTGTCATATCGGCCACGGACGTACTTTTGTCGCTTTTGATGTGGTGACCCGCTATCTGCGCTTCCTCGGTTACCGGCTTAAATATGTGCGCAACATTACCGACATTGACGACAAAATCATCCGCCGCGCCAGTGAGAATGGCGAAGCCTTTACCGATCTGGTGGATCGGATGATCGGTGAAATGCACAAAGATTTCGCCGCGCTGAATATCCTGCCCCCGGACAGCGAACCGCGCGCGACCCACCATATTCACGAAATTATTGAGATCACCGAACAGCTGATTGCCCGTGGCCACGCCTATGTGGCGGACAATGGCGATGTGATGTTCTCCGTGCCGACCGATCCGGGCTATGGTGTCCTCTCCCGCCAGGATCTGGAGCAGCTCCAGGCCGGTGCCCGGGTAGAGGTAGCGGATGTTAAGCGCAACCCGATGGACTTCGTCCTCTGGAAAATGTCCAAACCTGGCGAGCCGAGCTGGACATCACCGTGGGGAGAAGGGCGCCCGGGCTGGCATATTGAATGCTCCGCCATGAACTGCAAACAGCTGGGCAATCACTTTGATATTCACGGCGGCGGCTCGGATCTGATGTTCCCGCACCATGAAAACGAAATCGCCCAGTCTACCTGCGCCCACGGCGGCGAGTACGTCAACTACTGGATGCACTCCGGCATGGTGATGGTGGACCGGGAGAAGATGTCCAAATCCCTGGGCAACTTTTTCACCGTGCGTGACGTGCTGAAATATTACGATGCCGAGACCATCCGCTATTTCCTGATGTCCGGCCACTACCGCAGCCAGCTCAACTACAGCGAAGAGAACCTGAAACAGGCGCGCTCGGCGCTGGAGCGCCTCTACACCGCGCTGCGCGGTACAGATAAAGAGGCAGCACCGGCAGGCGGCGAGGCGTTCGAAGCCCGCTTCCGTGAGGCGATGGACGATGATTTCAATACGCCGGAGGCCTATTCGGTACTGTTCGATATGGCCCGGGAAGTGAACCGCCTGAAGGCAGAAGACATGGCACAGGCTAACCAGATGGCGGCCCATATGCGTAAGCTGGCCAGTGTACTGGGGCTGCTGGAGCAGGAGCCGGAGGCATTCCTGCAAAGCGGAGCCCAGGCCGACGACGGGGAAGTGGCTGAGATTGAAGCCCTGATCCAGCAGCGTCTGGATGCCCGTAAAGCCAAAGACTGGGCGGCGGCAGATGCGGCCCGCGACCGGTTAAATGAGATGGGGATCGTGCTGGAAGATGGCCCGCAGGGCACGACCTGGCGGCGTAAGTAACGGTGAGTTGTCAAAAAGCGGCCATGTGGCCGCTTTTTTTATGGTCAGATGTTTATCAGGCGGTCACGGTTACGCTCTGGCCTGCAAACGTGACGGTCTGCCCGGCGACAATTTTGCAGCGTTTGCGGGTTTCCGTTGCGCCATCAACCTGGACTTCGCCCTCGCTGATGGCGATTTTTGCCTGGGCACCGCTTTCGCTCCAGCCTTCCAGTTTCAGTAAATCGCACAGTTCTACGTGCGGGTGTTTACCCAGAGAAAATGTAGCCATCTCAGGCCTCCTCAATGTCGTGATATTCTTCGCATGCCTGCAGGGTGTTCTGGATCAGGGTGGCGACCGTCATCGGGCCGACACCACCAGGAACCGGCGTAATATAAGAGGCGCGGGCTGCCGCGTCCTCAAACACCACGTCCCCGACAACTTTGCCATTTTCCAGGCGATTGATGCCCACATCAATCACAATGGCGCCTTCTTTGATCCACTCCCCCGGAATAAAGCCCGGTTTACCCACGGCCACGATCAGTAAGTCGGCATGTTCGACGTGGTGGCGCAGATTTTTGGTAAAGCGGTGGGTAACGGTGGTGGTGCAGCCCGCCAGTAACAGCTCCATGCTCATCGGGCGGCCCACAATGTTGGAAGCGCCAATCACCACGGCATTGAGGCCGTAGGTGTCAATGTTATAGCGCTCCAGCAGGGTGACTATCCCGCGCGGCGTGCAGGGGCGCAGGCGCGGCGCGCGCTGGCACAGGCGGCCGACGTTATAGGGGTGGAAGCCATCAACGTCTTTGTCCGGATCAATACGCTCAAGCACTTTGACATTATCAATACCGGCGGGCAGCGGCAGCTGAACCAGGATCCCGTCGATGGTGGTATCGGCGTTCAGGGTATCGATCAGTGCCAGCAGCTCAGCTTCGCTGGTGGTATCCGGAAGGTCATAAGAGCGGGAGACGAACCCCACTTCTTCACAGGCTTTACGTTTGCTGCCGACATAAATCTGGGAGGCGGGGTTTTCCCCGACCAGGATAACGGCCAGGCCAGGGGCGCGTTTTCCGGCCGCAACACGCGCCCGCACTTTTTCAGCAACCTCAGAGCGGACCTGCTGCGCAATCGTTTTACCGTCAATAATCTTTGCTGCCATCAGAGAGAGGATTCCATCTGTCATAGAGAAGAAAAGGGGATGTGACTATTGTGTCAGAAGCCAGCGGCGCTGTCAGTTATGTTTGTAAGGTTACGTACAATTGTTCCGCATCTGACTGAAAAGCCATTGACTGGCGTGCCTTGCTCCGTATAATCCCAATCCGCTCCGCGTGGTATCCTTTGTGCCGGAGTTTCTGAGAGTTACGCGCCCTTAGCTCAGTTGGATAGAGCAACGGCCTTCTAAGCCGTGGGTCGCAGGTTCGAATCCTGCAGGGCGCACCATCCTTACTTCCCCTGTCGTCCATCAGCGTCTACAAAACCCCTGTACCACAAGCTATTTTCATAAATTCTATTATCTCAACGCCTACTACGGTCTATTGAAATCAACACCTGAATGGGGGCATTGCTGGGGGCATGTATCTTGAGATTTTCCCCAATGGCACTAAAAGCTGGCGTTTAAAGTACCGTGTTGGAGGCAAAGAGAAGCGTGTTGTATTTGGCGTTTATCCGGCTGTCATGCTTTCCGGAGCATGACAGCCACCAGCTCAGTCCGGCAGAACAGCGGGCTATTGAACGGGATGTAATGGACGGCATCGCCCGGGCCAGCAGGTATCACACCATGATAAGTGGGCCAGCCTACCAGTGGAAGAAGCCAGCGCCACGCCGGTAGGTGAGTTGTTTATGGTTAATATGGGTGTACGGAGTACCAGAACAGTTTGCTGGTAACGTAGGTTATTAGTAGAATGCTGTGGTACTTTAAGGCTTACTCATAATAATAGCGATTCATTCCTCTTACCCTCGTATTAACCACTCCGGTATTTTTCGCTTCCCGTTCGTCACTGACGAACCCATATAAAGAGTATTATGACCAGGATAAATGAGATACAACGTCCGAAATGGACGACCAGGGATACCATCTGGATGATGGGTGTGTATGGCGCGACTGTTGGTGCAGGCACGCTATTCCTACCGGTGGAAATCGGTACGCGCGGTCCGCTGGTGTTTATCCTGCTACTCCTACTCGGCTTTCCGCTGTCGCTGGTGCCCCATGTCCTGATCTGCCGGGTATTTATGCGCGACACCCAGACCCAGGACCACACACTGCCGCTGTTTGGTGCCTTCTTTGGCCCCAAAGGGCGCCAGGCCATGAAGCTGTTTTTCTGTGTGGCTCACTACCCGGTCACGCTGATTTATGCGGTTTCGCTGGTGAATGCCCTGAGCCATTTTTTGTCCGATCGCCTGCATATTACCGGCATTAACCGCGGCACGCTGACACTGGTTGTCCTGGTGTTGCTGCATCTGGTGCTCAGCAAAGGGCGGGACAAAGTGGTCAACACCATGAGCGCGCTGGCACTGCCTTTTGCCCTGGCCATCATTCTGATTGCGGTGTCGCAAATCCCCGCCTGGGACATGGCGAACCTGACCCGGGCCTGGCAACAAACCCAGGGGGTCTCGGTGGGTGAGTCTGTGAAAGGGGTCTGGCTGACACTGCCGCTTATCGCCTTTTCACTGTGCTCTGCGCCGCTTATCCCGGCGCTCTCTTCCTGGTACCGGGAGCCGGGCGCCGGTGGAGAGAGCCAGTCAGTACGGGTGATCCGCCGGGCCTACGGGCTGATTTTCTTCAGCATTATTTTCTTCGTACTGAGCTGCATACTGAGCACGCCACGGGAAACCTTTGTCATGGCGAAGGCGCAAAACCTGAATGTGCTTTCGGTGACTGGCGGCAGCGGGCACCTGGCCTTTCTGCTGTATCTGGCGCCCTTTATTGCCATTGTCGGTATGGTGAAGTCCTTCCTCGGGGTGTCGATGCCGGTGGCGGAAACATTCTATGTGCTGGCGGCCGACATGTTTGGTATCCGGAGTGCAGGCCGGATGAAGCGCCTGAAGCTGGTGGTATCGGTGCTGATGTTTATGGTGACAGCGGTTGTGACCTACCTCAACCCGGATGTGATCAGCATGATTGAGACCCTCTGTGGCCCGCTGATTGCCATCTTCCTGTTTATTATCCCCACCTGGCTGATTTTTACCCGCGAATCGCTCAAAGCACTGCGTGGGGTAACCGCGCTGCTCGTGATGCTGAGCGGTATCGCTACGGTATCTGCCCTGCTGTACGCCCTTGTCTGACACCACCCGCCCCGGCATTTGCCGGGGCTGCTTCCTGCCGCCTGATATTATTGATAGATATTATTTTCTGGAAAATATTTAGACTAACAATTATCTTGGTTGAAATTATTAGTTTGTAATCAAGTGCGCTGTACTGAGCTATTATGATATTGAATTCCCCCTTTCTGAACCGTATCTGTGCTAATCAGCGCTGGGCATTACGCTACTGGCTGCTGGCGGGCGGGCTGTTTATGCTGCTGGGGCTGGGCTACTGGCCGTGGTTTATTATCCCGAAAGGGGACTGGCTGGCGGCCCTGTACCTGGTGCTGACCCAGGCAGGCTGGTTTGGCCTGTTTGCGATTGCGGGCATGATTGTCACACTCCCCCTGGCAGTGTTACCGCGCGGGGCAGGGCGCGTGATCTGCGGGGCCCTGAGCCTGGCGATTGCCGTGCTGCTGGTGGTGGATACCCGGGTCTTTGATCAGTACCGCTTTCACCTTAACGGGGTGGTGCTCACGCTGTTTTTCCAGGGCGGCGACACCATTGAGTTCTCCTGGCTGACCTGGCTTATCGCCATGCTGACAGTAGCCGTACTGACGCTGGTGCTGCTGGGGGCCGGCTGGCTGGCGGCCCGGTCACGGTTTACCCGGCGCTATCTGGCCGCGGGCTATGGGGCTGTACTGCTGGCGCTGGTGGCAAGCCAGGGGATCCACGCCTGGCAGGAGGCGAACTACCAGCGGGTGATCCCCAACTATAGCGACACCTTCCCGCTCTATTATCCGCTCACGGCGAAAAGCACCCTGATCCGCTGGGGGCTGGTGGATGCCGCCCGTATCGAGGCGAGACGCCAGGAGGCGGAAAAACTGGACAACATTCCCCGTGGCCATTTTCACTACCCGCTGACCGGGCTGAGCGCCACACCCCCACAGACACCGCCCAACATCGTGTTTCTGATGATTGACGCCTGGCGGTTTGATGACGCCGCGGCGGCAACCACCCCGCATATTATGCAGTTTGCCCGCAAGGCGCAGACCTTTACCCGCCATGAAAGCGGCGGGAACTCCACGCAGGCGGGGATTTTCAGCCTGTTCTACAGTATTCCGGCCACCTATTTTACCGCCGTGCGCAGCAGCGGGCGCCGCCCGGTACTGATGCAGCAACTGGCCGACAACCAGTACCAGTTTTCGGTTCATGGCTCCGCCTCCCTTGACCATCCGCCTTTTGACCGCACGGTGTTTACCGGTATCAAAAATTTAGCCATCAACACCCCGGGGGAGGACCCGGCGGCCCGTGACCGGCAGATAACCGACGATTTTCTCCATTTCCTGGAGACCCGGGATCGCAAACGTCCGTTCTTTGGCTTCCTGTTTTACGACGCGGTACACGGTTATGACTTACACCCGGATACCATGCCCACCCCGTTCCGGCCGTACTGGGAGCGGGTAGACCACATTATGCTGAACAACCAGTTTGATCCTGAGCCCTACCACAACCGCTACCGCAACGTGCTGCGCTACGACGATAAACTGATCGGCGAAGTGCTGGAGAGCCTGGCCCGCCAGGGGCTGGAAGAGAACACCATTGTGGTTATCACCACGGACCACGGGGAAGAGTTTAACGACAACCACCGTAACTACTGGGGCCACGGCAGTAATTTCAGCCCGGCGCAGGTGCATGTGCCGCTGTTTATCCGCTGGCCGGGCATGGCACCACAGAAGGTAGCGTACCGCACGTCGCATATGGATATTGTTCCCACCCTGATGACCCGGGCCCTGGGGGTGAGTACTCCGGCCCGTGATTACAGTGTCGGGCAGGATCTGTTTACGCCGCCAGCCGCGCCGCGCCATCTGATTGTCGGCAGCTACTACAACTATGCGATAGTCTCCCCGGACGAGCTGGACGTTATCACCCCGGACGGGATGCAGACCACACTGGCACCGGATTTACAGCCGCTGAACCGCCCCGCCAGCCGGGAGGCGCTCAGTGGTGCTATTGAAGAGATGTCGCGCTTCTTCCGCTAACCACTGACCCGCCCGGCAGTCACGGCCTGGCGGGTCACCCGGGCTTAGCGGTGCGCTTTGCTGGCCATAATCGAAATGATCTGCCGGTCAGTGTGCTGCATAGCATGGCTGGCAAGGGCACACAGATTGGTTATCGACTGCTCCACATTATGGTCAACAATCCCCTCATGGCCGGTAACGGCCGTATCGTCCAGGGCCATCAGCACCGCTTTCCAGGCGGTGGCCGCACTGGTTGAGACCTTCATGGCGCAGCTGTTTGAGGCGCCGTCACAAATCATGCCGCTGACATCGCCAATCATACTGCTGATAGCCATCGCGATGGTGTTGTAGCGGCCATCCATCAGCCAGGCCATACCGGCGGCGGCCCCCATGGCGGCGGTGGTGGCGGCACACAGCGCCGAGAGCCTGGGCAGCTGATAATGAATATAGATAGCGCTCAGGTGCGAGAGCATCAGCGCCCGGGCCAGGCGCTCCTCGTCGGCCGCCACATGTTCAGCCACCACCATCACCGGCACGGTGGCGGTAATGCCCTGATTCCCGGAGCCGGAGTTGCTCATGGCGGGCAGGGTGGCACCGCCCATCCGGGCATCGGAGGCGGCACTGGTGCGGATAACAATCGCGCTGGAGAGATCGTCAGCCATCAGCCCTTTTGCGCGCTGGCGCGCCAGGGTGGCACCAATATGCAGCCCCCAGCGCCCGCTCATGCCCTCGCGGGAGAGCTCGCCATTGAGCCGCGCTGCATCGAGAATAAAGCGGATATCCGCGAAGGGCACCTGCTCAGTAAAGTTGACAATATCCGCCAGGGACGCCTGCGCCATCACCTCAAGGGGGGATTCCGCCCCGGCTGCCGGGTGCGCGCTGTCCCGGGTGTACTGGACCCCCAGGTGGGTTTCCCGGTGCACAATATGGGTGTGCCCCCCCACAATGGTGACACTGGCCCAGCTGTCACCGCTGTAGACTCTGGCCCGGGAGTACAGAATATCGTCGCAGGGCTCCTGCAACATCACCCGGACCTTTCCGGCCTCCAGCAGCGCTTTGGCCGCGGCAATGGCTGGGGCGGTGGCGCCTTTCAGCACCTCCAGCCCGGCACCGGGATCCCCGCCCAGGGCACCCAGGGCGGCGGCTATCGGCAGCCCCACCATTCCGGTGCCCGGCACGGTGACGCCCATGCCGTTTTTCATCAGATTCGGGGAGACCCAGGCATCAACGCGGTCTACCGGGCCGCTGAGCTCGGCGGCTGCCGTGGCGGCGGCCAGGGCCAGGGCGATGGGCTCGGTACAGCCCAGTGCCGGTTTCACTTCTTCTTGTACCGCCAGGATAAAACGCGGCCATAACGAGTCTGTTTTTTTCTCAAACATATCTACAACCTTACTTTCAGGTACATCAGGAGAATGCCAGGAACGGAGAAACACACAGTAATAAACCGGTGACGATAATCAGGTACAACGAGGCACCCTTATATTTATGCAGCGCCGGGACTTTCCACACCAGCCAGGCAGGGATAAGGCAGCCGACCATGCCGAAAATCGGGCTACAGATAGAGGTAAAACTGAGTACCGGCGCGTTGAGCACAATGGCGCTCCAGGCCAGCAGAATGGCGAACAGCATAATGCCGCGCTGTACATGGCGTTGATTGATTTTCTCCGCCGGAATTTTGCGGCGCAGCAGGTTCATTACAATGCCCTGGGTGGCTTCGCGAAACCCGAGGTAAACACCGAAAAAGGCGGTCATAACGGCGAAGATATTCAGAATAACGCTGACGATTTTCACCCACTCGGCCCCGGCGCCATCAATAAACTGCGCCGCGATAGCCAGTGCCGAAATATTCTGCTCGTAGGCTTTGACGGCTTCATCGTGGCCCATGGCCAGGGTAAATGAGACCGCATAGAAAAACACCGTGACAAACAGCACGCCAAACGCAATGTTCATTGCGCGCAGGGCCTTGTGGCGCGCCACTTCAACGGATTTCTCCCGGGAGCGGTAAGAGATAACCATCGGGCTGAGTGTCTGAATAAACAGAATAGAGGTCAGCGTAAAGGGCAGGGTAATAATGGCGTTTTTAATTAACAGCCCCGCAGGCGGCAGAGCGCCAACATTATGCAGGTGCCACATACCCACCATGGAGACCCCCAGGGCCGCCACCACCAGTAACTTGGTCAGCACCATGCCGGTGGAGATTTTAAACAGCAGCTGTTCACCCCGGGAGGAGATAGCCACCAGAATACAAATCAGGCCCAGCCCGTAAAACGGGTTTTCGGATAGCAGCCCCTCGGTGACGCCAAAGGTATGCAGGTAGGACGCGCTGTCGTTAGTGATCGCCGTGGAGTAAACAAACATCCAGATAAGCAGCATCACAAAGTATAAAAAGCCTAACAGAACGCCCCAGTTTTTCCCTAAATAGCCGCTTATCACGCTGGGGTAGTCTTTGCACTCCGGGGATTCGGCCAGGGTATTAATAAACAGCCGCTGGAAGAGATACATAGCCGGGTAGCCGATGACCGAAGACAATAAAAAGACCCACAGCCCCATCAGCCCAACCTGGACCGGTAAAAACACAATACCGGCGCCGATAGCCATGCCGATACTCATGATCACCCAGCCGGTATCGGTACTGTCGAATTTGATTGCCTGTTGCCACTGGGCCTGGGTCATGCCCGCGCGGCGCGCTGCGGCACAGGGCGGCTGCACCAGCCCGTTGTTATCGATTGTTGCCATAATTTATCTCGTCATTGTAGGGGGAGGTTTTTGTTTTTATATCAATGCGATAGTTTTTATTTTTGGCGCAGGCATATTATTAGAATGAAAAAATGATACCTGAGCGCGCAGAGAAAAATGTCACAATAAAAAACGTATTATAACGAGATTGTGATGATATTTTTCTATGTTATTCGTCATATGTAGATTATTTTTCTGTGTTTGAGCCTTATCACGGATTAATTGTTTGCATTTTATTTTAATCAGGAAATGATGGCCTGATCACAGGAGGAGGGAAGATGGCGATCCGTAAAGCAGGGTTGATGATAGCGCTGGGCCTGATGTGCGCCCCTGGCCTGTGGGCCGCAGCCGTTCATCACCCTTATTCACCCCACCCGGGGGTGCTGTGTGATGCTTATATCTGTGCCGACAGCACAGGGATTTCACAGGCGCTGACCGGTAAATACCTCGGCCAGGGCCGGGCGGATAAACTGGCGGCGGCAGGGGCGTTTGATACCCGGGCATTTACCTTCGCAGGCGGTGTGTTTTGTGATGTGGAGGAAAAACTGTGCCGTGACGATCGCTATTTCGGTCCGGACGGGAAGCGCAGTGGTCGGGTTAATCACCACTATACTGCGTTACTTTTCGGGGCAGGGAAGTAGCCCGCAACCCCGCACCGGCCGGTATGGCCGGTACGGGGCCCGGGTTCAGGGCAGAGGGGCCTGGTGATTACTCACCGGAGACGGCCTTTTTCCCCGCGTGTTTTTTCACCGTGTCACTGGGTTTTGAGTCTGAGTGCACTACGCTGTCGAGCAGCACCATGGCTTCATATTTACCGGTTTCCTCGTTACGGTGCAGGCCGTGGATATCGGTTTCAAAGCCCGGGTAGTGCTCGCCGATTTCGCACAGCATCTGCAGGAAGCTCAGCACCGGCAGGCTCTCTTCGGTGAGCCGTTCACCCGGCATAACCACCGGCACACCCGGAGGATACGGCAGGATCATGTTGGCGTTCACTTTGCCCAGCAGATCATCAAGCTCGCAGCTCTCAACATTGCCACGCACCTCCTCCTGGAAGGCGTCGTGCGGGGTCATGACCATTTCCGGCAACACTTCGAACGCGCGGTACATCAGATCCGGCAGGTTATGCTGCACGGTCAGATCGTGGATCCCCTGGGCCAGATCCTGGATGCGCATGTTTTTATAGAAATCCGGCGCCTCGTTATAGAGGGACGGCAGGACATTTTGCACCTTCAGGTTGAGATCATAGACCCGTTTAAAATCGGTCAGCGCGCGCAGCAGGCTGAGCGCCTTGGTTTTGTCGATCCCGATACTGAACAGGAACAGCAGGTTATAAGGGCCGGTTTTCTCAACGATAATCCCGTGCTCATCAAGATATTTCGAGACGATAGAGGCCGGAATACCGCTGGTTTCCAGGGCGCCGTCCGGGCTCAGCCCCGGGGTCAGCAGGGTCACCTTGATGGGGTCAAGGTACATGTGGTTTTCGTCCATATCGGCGAAACCGTGCCATTTATTGCGCGGGTTAAGGGGCCAGCACTCCAGATCGTCAATGCTGTCCGGCTGCCAGACATCAAAGAACCAGCCTTCAGATTCCGCCTTCAGATGGCGGATCTCTTTACGAAAACGAATAGCCCCGTCGATAGAGTCGTTAATCAGGCGCTGGCCCGTTACGCCGCGCATCATGGCGGCCGACATTTCGGCAGAGGCGACAATCCCGTAATGGGGCGAGGTAGAGGTGTGCATCATATAGGCTTCGTTAAAGGTTTCTTCATTGAAATCCCCTTTAACGTGGATCATCGACGCCTGAGAAAATGCCGCCAGCAGTTTATGGGTCGACTGGGTTTCATAAATTACTTTGCCCGGCACCCGGTCACCGCTCATGCCGCAGAGCCCTTTGTAGATAGGGCTGAAGTTGGTATAAGGCACCCATGCGGAGTCGAAATGGATAGATTTCACCTCCAGGGTGTTTTTAATGTAGTCGGTGTTGTACAGCAGGCCGTCGTAGGTGGAGTTGGTAATGACCGCATGAACCGGCCAGGTGGCGTTCGGGGTATTTTTTACCCGCTCTTCAATGCTCTCGCGGGTAAATTCCTGCTTCGGGATCCCCCCCAGAATACCGTAGGCGTTACGGGTCGGGCGGAAATAAATCGGGATCACGTTACTCATCATCATCAGATGGGTCAGGGATTTATGGCAGTTACGGTCAATAAGGATGGTTGCCCCGGCGGGGGAGGAGTACATACCAACAATTTTGTTCGCTGTAGAGGTCCCGTTAGTGACGATATAGCTGCGCTCGGCGTTAAACGTGCGGGCAATATACTCTTCTGCTTCTCTGTGGGGGCCGCTGTGGTCAAGGAGCGAACCCAGCTCGGTTACCGAAATGGAAATATCGGACCGCATGGTGTTTTCGCCGTAGAAATCATAAAACAGCGTGCCCACCGGGCTTTTCTGGAAGGCGGTACCGCCCATATGACCCGGGGTACAGAAGGTATATTTTTCCTCTTTGACATACTTAAACAGCGCCTTCGTCAGCGGCGGCAGAATAGTATCAATATAGTGGTCAGTGCTCTGGCGAATTTTCACCGCAATATCACCGGCGGTGCCCAGCGCATATTCGAAGAAACGCACATTGAGCTGCAGATCGCTGAGTCTGACATCAAGACTGGAGTAATTATTGGCAAAAGCATAAACCGGCATGCGTTTATTCAGCTTGCTGATATCCGCACAGAGTTCAAGGCTGAAGGTATCCCAGTCAAAAATAACACCGCACAGGCGGGCATTATTCTCAATCAGCTTTAACAGGTCGGCCTTCCCTTGCGGATAAGCGATGCGAAAGCCTTCTTTTTCCAGCTCTTCGTGTAATTCACGGAGTGCTTCTTCCTTAAAGTAGGCCGTAACGTCATTCATAATCGCAATGATATTCATGTATACACTTCTCCAGATTTTGGGGACCCGCACCCATTCAGGGTGCGGGGAAGACGGTTGCCAGAAATTAGGTTGCCTGTCAGTTGGTCACGGGCGTTTTCGCGCCAATTTTACGGCAGTAGAACATCAGGATTATCAGGCTGACGATGAACGTACCGGCGAGCTCGAACGAGTTCGCACCCATCAGGGCGATAAAGCAGAATATACAGCCACACACGGCAGCGATCAGGCTGAGGATATTCTTCAGGTTCACACCGTCAAAACGGATAAGGTCAATACAGGAGTAGAAATAAGGCAGCATAGTCAGCAATACGGCGATCCCGGTCAGCTCACCAAACAGATCCGATGCCTTACCGCTGCTGGCGTTCATCACGGTGATTAACACCATCAGAACCGTCATCTTAAGAGAGGCCAGGATAAGGCCCTTCTTCGGAATGCCGTTTTTGTCCATTTCACCGTAAACTTTCGGGAAGTTACCGTCGTGGGCCGCGCGGGCACCGGCCTGGCCTACCAGCATCATCCAGGAGCCGAGAGATGTCAGACAGGCAAAGGCGGTAAACGCAGAGACCGCCGCTGCCGCCCAGCCACCCACCATGGTGGAAGCACTGACCGCGAACGGCGCCCCGGAAGAGGCCATCACGTGGGCCGGGAACATACCGGCGATAACCTGGGTTGCGGCAATATAAACCACACCGGCCAGGAAGGTCCCCATCATGGTAGCCAGCGGTACAGTACGCTGCGGGTTATCCACCATACCGGTACTTACTGCGGCGGATTCCACCCCGATAAACGCCCACAGGCACAGTAAAATACTGCTGATAATCGCTTTGTAGCTGGTATCCCCGGAGGTGTTCCAGTTCGCCATGTAGGTTTCCGGGCTAAACCAGTACCACCCGGCAATGGCGGTACCAACCACCGGGATCAATACCAGCACCAGACCAATCGTGGTTAACCGGCTTACCCAGGTGCCGCCCAGCATATTCACTAACGTAAAAATCCAGACGATAACAATACAGGCAATACCGGCGGGAATGGGGCTGTTCAGAATCGGAAAGAAGGTGGACAGATAAGAAACGGCGGTGATCCCGATTGCGAGGTTACCTATCCAGTTAGCGTGATAATACAAGACCCCCGTCTGGAAGCCGAACACCGGGCTGACTTCACCCGCGTAAGCTATCGGACCACCTTCCTGGGGGTTTTTGGTGGCAAGACGGGCATATACATAGGCCAGAGAGATTGCGCCTATCAGCGCAATAATCCAGCCGTAAATCGCAATGGAACCAATGCTGGCCAGGTTGGCGGGCAATAGTGCGATACCACTCCCCATCATGTTACCGGCTACCACGCCTGTACACGCAATTAGGCCTATTTTTTTTACGTCAGCCATGAGTTACCACTCCTGAAAAATACATGATTTAACGTGGGATATTATCCGTGTGATGCCAGATTCGCCTTAAGTATAGATATGATGACAAAACTTGCTGACTAATTTGAAAAGTTAAACCGGGGGGTTAAACAGGCTAAAAATCAACCCGTTAATAGTTTTATCTTTGCTGTGGGAATTATTTTTTAACAGCAATATCAACCGGTTGTGATTACCCCTCTATTGGGGGAGATTATTCTGCTGATAATAGAACGCTACATGACGCAGCTATTTTAAAAATCAAACATTATTTACTCCAGATTATGGTAGGTGGTGCCGGAACCGGCCGCGTTATTATGCATATTTAATATAACTTTGATAAAAAATGATTAAAAATAGGGGGTTGATATTTTAATGACCAGATCAGGCGAGACGGGAGCGCGGAACCCCGGCCGTTTTCATTTTATGCCCGCGCCGGACAACAAAAACCTTAGCCTGCGAAGGGGTAAACGCAGCGGCCCTGCGGCCTGCACCGCAACCGGGAGGCGGGAAAATAATTCTGTTTGCTGCCCACTGTTTTATTATTTCTTACCATACTCTATTTGCTGCGGGGTTATTTCTGGGCAGCCTGACGTCACCGGTGATATTTCCCGAAAGTAGTATAGTCACTTAAGGTGATTAATTTTATTTTATGTAATTCGCTAAATGTGATGAACATCTCATTTATTGGTTTTCTTTACCTGAATTCACATTTCTTGTGGTGCGGTTTTGCGCGGTAACTCTCTTTAACATGATGATTAACCGGCATTAAAAATAATCTCAGCCCGGAAAGTGGCCGCGAACCGGGGGGCGGGGGTTATGTGATCGCGCTCTGATTTACCGGCAGGATAAAAGTAGATACTAGTATGCCAGTTAAATAATCATGACCACGGAATATCGATGGAAATCTGATACTACAAAAAAACGCCATACACATGCTAACGCGATACCGCGTTGAGTGTCGCTATTATTATATGAATCATATGAGGATGATATGTCTCCGCTTATGTCTTTGCTCTGGGTGCTGGTTGGTATCGTTATACTGATCGTGCTGAATATTAAGTTCAAATTCCATAATGTTTTTGCGTTACTGATTGCCGGTATTTTTGTCGCGATAATGGAAGGTATCCCGGTCGACAAAATTGTCTCTGTGATTCAGCAGGGATTAGGCGGCATTATGGGGCACCTGGCGCTGATTATCATTTTCGGTGCGATTATCGGTAAGTTTATGACCGAGTCCGGTGCCAGCCAGCAGATTGCCGATACGGTTATCCGCCGCTGCGGCACCCGCTTTCTGCCCCTGGGCCTGATGTTCATTGGCGTTATTTTTGGTATCGCCATGTTCTATGAGGTCGCGTTCCTGATTGCCATGCCGCTGGTGATGAACATTGCCAAAAAGGCCAATATTCCTTATATGAAGCTGGTGGTGCCGACGGTGGTTGGCGCCACCATGGGGCATAGCCTGTTCCCCCCTCAGCCCGGGCCGGTGGCGTTAATCAGCGCCTTCCATGCGGATATTGTTCAGGTCTATATCTACGGCGCGATTGTGCTGATCCCGTCGCTGTTCTGCGCAGGCATTCTGCTGCCCCGTTTTTTACCGGGTATTGCTCAGATGCCGCTTAACGCCATGATTAAACCGGTGGCCGAAAAACCGGCCAGCGAGCTGCCTTCATTTGGGGTCAGTATCGCGATTCCGTTAATTCCGGCCATCCTGATGATTCTGGCCTCTGTCCTGAAACCGCTGCTGGGGACGGGAAGTGAGCTGGTTAAAGTGTGTGATTTCCTGGGCAGTGCTGAAATCAGTATGCTGCTGGCGACCATGACGGCCATCTGGTTTCTGGGCGCGCGCCGGGGCATGAAGTCTGAAATTATCACCGCCAATGTGGCGGACTCGATTGCCAAAATTTCTAACGTGCTGTTTGTTATCAGTGCCGGTGGGATCCTCAAGCAGGTGATTATTGACTCCGGCGTGGGCGATAATATTGTGCACGTAATGAGCGGGGTTAACCTTTCTCCGTTTATTGTGGCGTGGATCATTACCGCCATTATCCGCATTCTGACCGGGCAGGGTGCCGTGGCGGCCATTACCTCCGCCGGGATCGTGGCCCCCATGATAGACGCATTCAATATGAACCCGGCCCTGATGGCGCTGGCCGTGGCCTGCGGCAGTAATACCATCACCCTGATGTATGACGGCGGCTTCCTGTTATTTAAAGAAACTTTCGGGATCTCCATGAAAGACACCTTTAAAACCTGGGGTCTGCTGGAGCTGATAAACTCCGTGGTCGGCCTGCTGGCGGTCATTGTGCTGAGCTGGATTATTTAACAGCAGAAGACCCGCAGCCACTGATTATTTCCGCTAAAACAGTGGTCTGCGGGTCTGAGGGCAAACTAACAGGCGCTGGTGCGCCAGGCATACCCATTAAATGGCATTTTCAATCTTATTAAGAGGTATATGATATGCAACATATCAGCGCGTACTGCGGATAATCTCCGGCAACGCAATATCGAGGTTGACCATGCAACGTATTATTATTCCCGCCAGTTTTATTCATACTAAAGCCACACCGTTCTGGACCAGAGAAACCGCCCCCGCAGGGATCTGGAAGCGCCACCTGGACGCAGGGACACGCCAGGGGGTTTACCCGCGCCTGAGCGTTATGCAGGGGGCAATTCGTTATTACGGTTATGCCGATGAAACCAGCCCGGAGCCGGTCGAGACACTGACCATCAATGCCGGTGAATTTGGCGTTTTCCCGCCGGAAAAATGGCACCGCATTGAGGCGCTGACCGGGGACACCGTATTTAACGTGGATTTTTTTGTTGACCCTAAGATTCTGATGGAATAACCGGAGAGACAGTATGAACAGTGAAAACCAGGGGTATGCCTTAGCCATTACCAATAACCGTACCGGCCAGCTCAGCGAGAATATATTTCTTAAACCGATGGCGTTATTAATTCCTGAGCAGGCAGTAAATGCCGTAGCGGCACTGCTGGAAACACTCGCCCCGGCCAGCCGTGATGAGGATGAGATGATGATGACCGTCACCAATAAAAATAACGGCGTATCGGTGGATAAAGAATTTTCCCGCCTCAGCCTGCTGCGCGATCCGGTCACCGCGGCCGACGGTGTAAAAGATCTGATTAATATTGTGCGCGGTTACGAATCAGAAGAAGACGCCAACGTCTGCGGCTGGTAACAGAGGCCGCCCGGAGGCAGCCTCTGGTGGTGTCAGGCTTCGGCAGGTACTGCCACCGGGGCGCCATTACGGTAGAGCAGGCACTCACCGGCTCCCTTTTCTACCGCGACCACGGTTGCGGTAACAATACTGTGGGTGGTGTCATCAATAATCTGATCGACAATACAGTCAAAACTCACCGCCGTATCTTTAAGAATCGGCGCACCGCTTTTCAGGGTGTGCCACCCCTCATTGCTGAAGCGCTGCTCGCCGTGCCGGGTTTTACTGGCAAACAGCATGGCCTGATCCATCTGGTGCGGGGCCAGCACATTGATACCAATTCCTTCCCCGGCCACCAGCTGGCTGTGGGCACTGGCGTGCTTACCAATACAGACCAGGATCCGTGGCGGATCGACACTCACGGAACAAAATGACGACGCGGTCAGCCCGTTGCGTTGCCCGCCGGAGTCAACGGTAATCACCGCGACCGGCAGGGTGAGCAGGCGCATGGCCTGCCTGAAGTCATCTGCGGACAGAGGATACTGGTTCATGCAGCGGCTCCTGAGATTTGCGCCTGATCCGGCGTAAAGGGTTCACGCAGCCCTCTGGCTTCCAGGCGCGGCAGCACTTCGTCGCGGAAGTAGGGGAAATCCTCCGCATAGTTGACAAAAGCGAGCGTCGAGCCGGAGAAGCCCGCCCGGTATAACTGCTCAATACCGTCGGCCACATCGTCCGGGGTGCCCACCAGCGGGAAGCCGCCGTGCCCGGCAGAGAACCGGTCGCGGATAAGCTGCAGCTGATCTTTCGGGAAGGACTCGGCATTTTCAAACATCAGGCGAATAATATTATCCACCGCTTTCCAGTCTGCGTGCTGCTGAGAATAGTAGTGGTGGTACTCTTCGGCTTCGGCCCGGGTCGGGCGGCACACTACATAAGAGAAGGTCAGAATATTCAGCGGATTACGGCGCGAAACGGCAGCCGCCTGCTGCTTAAGCTGAATAATCTCCTGCTCTGAACGGGCAAGGCTAATGGCCGAGGTGAACAGGAAATCCGCATTGCGCACCGCAAAAGCGCGCCCTTCACCGGAGCCGGCCGCGTTAAAAATCGGCACATCTTTACGCAGCGGGTGGGGCAGGCTATAGGTATCTTTCAGGTTGAAATAGTTGCCTTTCCAGTCAAAGGGCTGCTCTTCCTGCCACAGTTTGCGGATAACGTCGAACCACTCCTGCCCGTAGGCATAACGGCTGACGTGGTCATAGGGCAGGTCACCGCCCAGCGCTTCATATTCCGGGCGGTTCCAGCCGCAGACGACGTTCAGCCCGGCACGGCCCTGGCCAATCTGGTCCATGGTCGCCAGCTGTTTGGCAACCACCACCGGGTGGTTAAACGAGGTATGCACCGTGGAGAAGACACTGATATGGCGGGTCGCCGCCAGCAGGGCCGCAGCCCAGGTGGTGGTTTCCAGCACATTACCGTGGAAGTTGGTCTCGCCGCCGTAGCCTATCCAGCGGGCGATAGGCAGCAGAAACTCCAGACCGGCCGCATCCGCCAGCTGGGCCATTTTGAGGTTATTCTCCCAGGAGTTATCCCAGCGCTCTTCCAGTTTGGTTACCGCCATACCGCCAGAGCAGTTAGCTGCAAAGAAACCCAGCTTGAACTTGTTGTTGTTAAACATCCGGTTTGCTTTTAATTCCGCCATGATAGGCTCCTGTCAGGGAAAGATTATCAAGATAATCGGGCAAAAGGGCGTATATTTCACATATGAATATTTTATGTTTAAAATAAATTTGTCCAGCCACACCTGGTGGATAATTGCACAGCTGTGAGAAGTGTCACATCGCGGATGGTGAGAATTTCCCGTAATGTGCTGCCCACCTGAAGAGGAAAATATTTAATGAAATCAAAGGTAAATGTAACTGATTCAGACGCAGAAGTGATGGATGTTAAGCTCTGGCTACGGCTGCTTTCCTGCGTCAGCCTTATTGAAACCGAGTTGCGCCAGCGTATGCGCGAGCAGTTTGGCAGCACATTACCGCGCTTTGATATGCTCGCCCAGCTCGATCGCTTTCCGGACGGCATCAAAATGGGTGAATTATCCCGTCTGATGCTGGTGACCGGGGGGAATATTACCGGCCTGGCAGACAGCCTGGAAAAAGAGGGCATGGCGGTGCGGGTTTATGATCCCCAGGATCGCCGCTCCTGCCGGGTGAAGCTCACCGCCGCCGGGAAGCAGCAATTTGATCAGATGGCCCGGGCCCACCAGGGCTGGCTTAATGAGCTGCTGGCCCACCTGCCCGGTGAGGAAAAAGCGAAACTGTATCAGCTGCTCGGTCAGTTTAAATACCGCTTTACCCGGGATACGGTGGCATAACAATTTTTCGCTTTCCGGATAGCGGCTTCAGGAAATGGATAGCCAGCCAGTACCAGGCGTTTACAATGCGGCTTGTTTGTTAATTTTGTTCGTTACTTTTACCCGGACAACAGGTGAGCACTGATGAATACCACAATACTGGCCGCATTGTCTGAAGGGATCGCCAGCGGCACGATCCGCATTATCGATTTAACCCAAACCCTGAGCGAACGTTTCCCCACGCTGCAGCTTCCGCCGCAGTTTGGTCAGGCCTGGGGTTTTCGCAAAGAGGCTATTTCCTGCTATGACGAAAAAGGCCCCGGCTGGTACTGGAACAACTTCAGCTGCAGTGAACATACCGGCACCCACTTCGACGCCCCGGCCCACTGGGTCAGCGGGCGTGAATACAGCGAAAATACCGTCGATACCATCGACCCCGCGGCATTTATCGGCCCGGCAGTGGTGGTAGACGCCAGCCGGGAAGTGGCTCAGAACCCGGACTGGGTCCTGAGTGTGGACTACCTGGAAAGCTGGGAGCAGCAGCACGGTCAGATCCCGGCCGGTGCCTGGGTACTGTTTCGCACCGACTGGTCGAAAAAGGCCGATGACGCAGCGGCATTCCTCAATATCCGCGACGACGGCGCCCACACGCCGGGCCCCTCGCAGGAGACGGTAGAGTGGCTGATTCACCAGCGCAATGTGCGCGGCTTCGGGGTGGAGACCATCAATACGGATGCGGGGCAGTCTTACAGCTGGCCGGTTGCCTACCCGTGCCACACGCTGATGCACGGGGCCAATAAATACGGCCTGCAGTGTCTGACCAATCTGGATAAATTACCCGCCCGGGGGGCGCTGATTATTGCCGCCCCGCTCAAAATTGAGCAGGGTTCCGGCAGCCCGCTGCGCGTGATGGCGCTGGTCAGCGAATAGCAGTTACGCCCGGTCAGCGCTTACGCATGCTCTGGCTGGGCGACTCACCAAAACGGGATTTGTACTCAGCGCTGAAGCGGCCCATATGGGCGAACCCCCAGCGCAGAGCCACCCCGGTCACGTTATCAATCTCACCGGACAACAGCTCCGCGCGCACCCGCTCCATACGGATATCGCGCAGGTACTGCATGGGGCTGATCCCCAGAAAGTTTTTAAACCCGGCATACAGGCCGCGCAGGCTGACCCCGCCAATCTCTGCCAGTGTCTCCGCGCTCAGGGGCTCGTGGGCGTGGGCGTCAATATACTCCTGCACCCGGCGCACATGGGCCGGGCGGATGGCGCTGCGCTTCTGCCCGGCGGGTTGCAGGTAATTATGTGGCTGGCTGTGCAGCAGGGTGGTGGCTACCAGCTGCTCCATTTGCTGGCGGATCAGCCGGTGCTTATCCAGATCCAGCCCCTGGCTGACACACTCCAGCAGGTAGCCTATCAGGGCGCACCAGGCGGGGCTCTCCTGCCAGCGAAACCCGGTGTCAAAGCGCAGGGGCTCACTCAGGGTCTGGCCTAGCTGGCCCATCAGGGTATTTTCCAGCAGCGGGCGCGACACCCGCAGCAGGAACTGATCATTGCCGGGCTCCCAGCGCATGTGGGTGACATCATCCGGGTTAATCACCGTAGCCAGTTGCGGGGTGGAGTGGGTGGTCTGCCCGTTACAGGTGACGCTGGCGCTGCCGTGCAGCGGCATCTGGACCAGGAAGAAATCCCGGAGCTGGCAGGGGGCGATATCCACCCGCGAATTGTAACGCAGGCGGTTGAGGGAGATATCCCCCATAGGGATATGGTGCATCCGCACATCGGCCCGGGCACCGCTGTCGACCAGATCAACCTGACAGGGCTTAAAGATCCGCCCCACCACGGCCCCGGCCTGCTCCAGGGTGGCGGAAGTAAACAGCAAACTGGCGGATGAATTCAGGTGGCTCAGGGCCGCAGATAACCGTGGCGACGCGATTTCATTGATCAACATAACAGACTCCTCACAGATGGCTTACCGGGGCACGTCCTGTCTGCTGATTGGTGGCCGTCATACGCCGGAGGCGTTGCCTGAATCAACACGTTTTTAACAATGCATGATCAATCATGCAACGATATACACGTTAACCAGGTTCGCGGATTTTTGTCAGACGAGAATCCGATAACGAGACATTGATCATTCTGTGCGCACAACGGATCCCCCCGTGGTTACGCCATCCTGTGCTGTCGTTATCCGGTTTATGCCGATATATCTGCGGATAACGCGCGGTTTATTGACCCTGTTAGTGGTTTTTTCTATGGCTGATAACGTGTCAATTAACCGGAGCCAGTCATGACAATTGAAATAACCCAAAGTGAGGTGCGCCCCTATGCGGCAACCCGGCGCGTATTACTGGCCTGCTGGCTGAGTATTCTCTTCGAAGGGTACGACGTTGGCGTTATGGGGGCGGTGCTCTCCAGCATGGCGGAAGATTCCCGCTGGGGGCTGACCCCGATGCAACTGGGGGCGCTGAGCAGCTATGCCCTGGTGGGGATGTTTTTCGGGGCGTGTGTTGCCGGTACGCTGAGTGAGCGCATCGGCAGGCGGCGCATGCTGCTGTTGTGCGTGGGGCTGTTTTCCCTCGCGATGCTGGCGACGGCCTGGGCGCCCACGCCGTTCTGGTTCGGGGTGGCCCGGCTTATCGGCGGGCTGGGGCTGGGTGGGGTTATTCCCATGGCGGCGGCCCTTACCGTGGAGTATTCGCCCCCGGCCCGGCGCAGCTACAACTACGGGATCATGTACTCGGGCTATTCGCTGGGGATCCTGTGTGCGGCGCTGGTGGCTATGTGGCTTATTCCCCACTTTGGCTGGCGCAGTGTGATTGGAGTAGGGGCGTTACCGCTGCTGGCGCTGGTGCCCATTGCCCGGCTGCTGCCTGAATCCCTGGAGTATCTGGTCAGCCGCGGCAGAATGGATGAAGCCCGGCAACTGGCTCAGCAACTGGGGGTGCCGCTGCCCCAGACCGGAGCCCCGCACCCGGGCGCACAGCAGCCGGGGTGGCGCCACACTCTGGGGCTGCTGTTTTCACCTGCCTGGCTGCGGGCCACGCTCTGTTTCTGGGTGGCGCTGTTTTGCGGCATGTTGCTGGTCTACGGTCTCAATACCTGGCTGCCCACCATTATGCGTAAAAGCGGCTATGCCCTGGGCCCGAGCCTGCTGTTTCTGGTGGTGTTCAGCCTGACATCGGCCATTGGCGGGCTGTGTCTCGGGCGCATTGCCGACCGGCTGGGGGCCCGGCGGGCGGTGGCGCTCTCTTATCTGCTGGGGGCGGCGGGGATCTGTGCGCTGATGTTCAAACACAGCCTCGGGGTCAATATTCTGCTGACCGGGATTGCCGGGCTCGGGAGTATTTCCGCCTCGCTTATCCTCACCGGTTATCTGGCCACCTGGTATCCCGGTGCCAGCCGGGCTGCGGCCACCGGCTGGGCGCTGAGCTTCGCCCGTATCGGGGCCATGAGCGGGCCGCTGTTCGGGGCCTGGATTGCCGGAAGCGGCCTGGCGCTGTCGTGGAATTTTGCCGCGTTTGCGCTGGTCTCTCTGGTGGCGGCGTTGGCGGTACTACTGCTGCCGCGCCGTTAATTCAGGTATCAGGGGGGCTCCCCCCCTGAGCCCGGGGCGCTTTTCCCGGCGATTTATCCTTCCTGTGCAGTGCTTATCCATCTTTCGCATAAAAGGCAATTCCATGACTAATCATGGATTGCCTGGCGTCGTGCTGTTGCATACAAGTTATGCATATCGGTTAAAAACGTTAATGACAGTGGGGTTGCGATGGCTGAACGTTCGTTTGCACAAGAGGTAAAAAAACTCAACTTACCGGCAGGGGAAGTTTTCAGCGGTGAGGGGATTCTGGCGGTGACCAAGGCACTGCTGGAGTCCGGCGTGGCCTATGTGGCGGGCTACCAGGGGGCGCCTATCTCCCATCTGATGGATGTGCTGGCAGACGCGCAGCCCATTCTTGATCAGTACGGTATCCGTTTTGAAAACAGCGCCAGTGAAGCCACTGCCGCCGCCACGCTTGCTGCCTCGGTAAACTATCCGTTGCGCGGCGCGGTCACCTTCAAAGCGACTGTCGGCACTAACGTGGCATCCGATGCGCTGGCAAACCTTGCCTCCGGCGGGGTGATGGGCGGCGCGCTTATTATCGTCGGGGAGGATTACGGTGAAGGGTCATCGATTATGCAGGAGCGCAGCCACGCTTTTGCCATGAAATCCCAGATGTGGCTGCTGGACCCGCGCCCGAACCTGCCCTGTATCGTCCAGGCGGTGAAAGACGGTTTTGACCTTTCCGAAGCCAGCAACACCCCGGTAATGCTGCAAATGCGCATCCGCTCCTGCCATGTTCACGGCCAGTTTGTGAGTGGGGAGAACCGGGCACCGGCCTTTACCGTCCAGGACGCGCTGGAAAACCCGCAGCGCGATATTGACCGTATCGTGCTGCCACCGGCCAGCTTTCTGCATGAAAAAGAGAAAATTCACCAGCGCTGGCCTGCCGCTATCCGGTTTATCCGCGAACGGGGGCTGAACGAGTTTTTTGCCGAAGGCACCCGGGATGTGGGCATCGCGCTACAGGGCGGGAACTACAACACCCTGATCCGCGCCCTCAATCAGCTGGGGCTGGCGGATGTCTACGGCAACAGCCAAATCCCGCTGTATGTGATGAATGTGGCCTACCCGCTGGTGGATGAAGAGCTGGACCGCTTCTGCCGCGACAAGCGGGCGGTACTGGTGCTTGAAGAGGGCCAGCCGAACTTTGTTGAGCAGAACATCGCCAGTATTCTGCGCCAGCTGGATCTGGGCACGCGCCTGCACGGTAAAGATCTGCTGCCGCTGGCCGGGGATTACAACACCGCCACGGTACTGGCCGGGCTGCGCGCCTTCCTTGAGCGTTATGAAGTTCTGGAGCCGGAATCCACAGTGGCGGCCCGTCAGGTGCGGATCCCGATGGCAAGCGTGGTGCCGGATGTGGTCAATGCCGCCCCGGTGGTGAACGTGGCCCAGGCCACTGCCAGTGCCCCACCGTTAACGGATGCCATCCACGCCCGCCCGCCGGGATTTTGTACCGGCTGCCCGGAGCGGCCCATTTTTACCGCCATGAAGCTGATTGAGCGGGAGCTGGGGCCGCACCACGTCAGCGCCGATATCGGCTGCCACCTGTTTTCTATCCTGCCGCCGTTTAACCTCGGCAACACCACCATGGGGTACGGATTAGGCGGGGCGAGCACCTCGGCCCTGAACAGCAAAGAGGGCAAACGCGCCATTGCGGTGATGGGGGACGGGGGCTTCTGGCACAACGGCCTGACCAGCGGCATCGCCAACAGTGTCTTTAACCAGAGCAATAACCTGACCATTGTGGTGGACAACAGCTACACCTCCGCCACCGGCGGCCAGGATATTTTATCCTCCACCGCCCTTAATGCTACCCGCAGTACCGGCCATGACATTGAAAACGCCGTGAAAGGGGTGGGGGTGAAGTGGGTGAAAACCGTTCGCCGCACCTATGACCTGAAAGCGATGACCGCCACCCTGCGCGAGGCGCTGACCACCAAAACCCCGGGGCCGAAAGTGCTGATAGCCCAGAGCGAGTGCATGTTAAACCGCCAGCGGCGCGAGAAGCAGCAAACCCGCAAAGCGCTGGAAAAAGGCGAGCGGGTGGTGCGCGAGCGCTTCGGGGTGGACCCGGACACCTGTACCGGGGATCACTCCTGCATCCGCCTGTCCGGCTGCCCGTCGTTATCGATTAAGCCTAACCCGGATCCGCTGCGCACCGACCCGGTCGCAACGGTTATCAACAGCTGTGTCGGGTGTGGCCTGTGCGGGGAAGTCTCCCACGCGGCGGTGTTGTGCCCGTCGTTCTATCGGGCGCGCATTGTGACCCATCCGGGGCGCAAAGAGCGGCTGCTGGAAGCGCTGCGCCGGCCGTTAATTAACTGGTTACAGCGCCGGGATGCCCGTCGCATTGCCCGCTATAGCTTCTGAGGAGTCTCTGTTATGCCGGTATTACAACCAATCAAAATTGCCATTCTCGCCATGGGGGGAGAAGGGGGCGGCGTACTGGCTGACTGGATAGTCAGCCTCGGGGAAGATAACGGCTATTTTGCCCAGACCACCTCGGTTCCCGGCGTGGCCCAGCGCACCGGCGCCACTATCTATTATGTGGAGCTGTTCCCGGGGCTCGGCAAGCCCGGGGCGCAGCCCCCGGTACTGGCCCTGATGCCGATGCCGGGTGATGTGGATGTGGTGCTGGCCTCCGAGCTGATGGAGGCCGGGCGCGCAGTACAGCGTGGGCTGGTCACCCCGGAGCGCACCACCCTTATTACCTCTACCCACCGGGTGTACGCCATTGGCGAGAAAACCGCCATGGGGGATGGCCGGGTGAATAACGACACCTTAATCAGCCACGCCAGTAACGCGGCTAAGCAGTTTATCCGCTTCGATATGGCCCGGGCCGCGGAAGAGACCGGCAGCGTGATAAGCGCCGTGCTGTTCGGGGCGCTGTATGGCTCCGGGGTGCTGCCGTTTAGCGAAGAGCAGTTTACCGAGACCATTAAACGGGGCGGTGTAGGGGTGAAACCGAGCCTGGCGGCGTTTGCCCTCGGGGCACAAAACGCCCGGCTGGAAGAGGCCGCCCCGATGGTGGCGATCCCCCCGGCACCGGCCCCGACAGATGCGCGGGTGGCGGCGTTGCTGGAGCGTATTCCCCGGGAGCTGCCGGAAGAGGCCAGCGCCACCGCCATTGAAGGGGTACGCCGGATGCTGGACTACCAGGATGTGGCCTACGCCAGTTTATACCTTGACCGGCTGCGGGATCTCTCCCGCCAGCCGGGCTGCGACAGCCCGGTGTTACTGCGCGAAGCGGCGCGCCACCTGGCGTTGTGGATGTCCTGGGAGGACACCATCCGGGTGGCGGATCTGAAAATCCGCGCCAGCCGTTTTGCGCGGGTGCGTGACGAGGTGCGCCTTCAGGAGCGGCAACTGCTCAGCATTAATGAATATATGCACCCGCGGCTGGAAGAGATCTGCGAAACCCTGCCCGCCGGGCTTGGCCGCTGGCTGCTGAAACCCGGCACCGCGAACCGCCTGCTGAGTGCCACTACCCGTAAAGGCCGGGTAGTGACCACCAGCTCCCTCGGGGGGTATCTGCTGCTGTGGGGGCTTTCCCGCTGGCGGCGCGGGCGGCGGCTGACGCTGCGTTATCAGCTGGAAACGGCCCGCATTACCCAGTGGTTGCAGTATGTCGTACGGGCGGGTGCATTTAACCCGGCTCTGGCGCTGGAAATTGTCCAGTGCCAGCGGCTGGTCAAGGGCTACGGGGATACCCATGCCCGGGGTCTGCGCAACTACCAGATCCTGATTGATATTGTCGAGCGCCACGACCGTCACCTGGCACCGGCCACCCTGCGTGAGCTGCGTGATGCGGCCCTGGCCGATGAGCACGGTGACAAGTTGCGCGAATGCCAGCGCCGTCTGGCCCTGAACTGAGGAGCGTTTTATGAGTGCCACCACGTTTACCCGCCCGCATCGCATCCGCTTCTCGGAGTGCGATCCTGCCGGGATCGTGTTTTACCCCCAGTATTTTGTGATGTTTAACAATCTGCTGGAACAGTGGGTTGATGAGTTAGTGCCCGGCGGCTTCGCCGGTTATATCGGCGAGCAGCGTTTTGGCCTGCCCACGGTACACCTGGAAGCGGATTTTAAAGCCGTCAGCCGTATGGGGGACGATGTGGTGCTGCAACTGGAAGTTATCCATCAGGGCACCCGGTCACTGAAGCTGGCCCTGAGCTGCACCAGCCTTGAGGGGGAGTTACGCATGCAGGTGGTCCAGACCCTGGTCACCACCTCCCTTGATACCCACCGCGCCATTGATATCCCGGCAGCCTTGTCCGCTGCCCTGAACGCATCAGGAGAAGCTCCATGAACATTGTTTGTATCGGCGGCGGCCCGGCGGGGCTCTACTTCGCCCTGTTAATGAAGTTACAGAACCCGGCTAACAACATTGTGGTGGTGGAGCGTAACCGCCCGTTTGATACCTTCGGCTGGGGGGTGGTGTTTTCCGATGCGACCCTGGAAAACCTGCGCCAGGCGGACCCGGTCAGCGCCGAACAGATAACCAGCCAGTTCAGCCGCTGGGATGATATCGACATCCACTTTAAAGGCAGCGTTAACCGCAGCGGCGGCCACGGGTTTATCGGGATCGGGCGCAAAAAACTGCTCAATATCCTCCAGGAGCGCTGCCAGGCGCTGGGGGTCGAGCTGGTGTTTGACACCCTGGTGGAAGACGATCAGGCGCTGGCGGCCCGCTACCAGGCGGATCTGGTTATCGCCTCTGACGGGATCCACAGCCGTATCCGCACCCGTTACCAGGAAATTTTCCAGCCGGATATCGACCAGCGCCAGTGCCGCTTTGTCTGGCTGGGCACCCGCAAGGTGTTTGATTCGTTCACCTTCCTGTTTGCCGAATCGCCCCACGGCTGGTTCCAGGTGCACGCCTACCAGTTCGAGCCGGGCTTATCGACCTTTATTGTCGAAACCACCGAGCAGACCTGGCAGGCCGCCGGTCTGGACACCATGAGCCAGGAAGAGGGCATCGCCTATTGTGAGAAGCTGTTCGCCCCCTGGCTGGACGGTGAACCGCTGATGTCGAACGCCGCCCACCTGCGCGGGGCGGCCATCTGGATCCGCTTCCCGCGGGTTATCTGTAACCACTGGGTCCACTGGACCACCCGGGATAAAAAAGAGATCCCCGTTGTTCTGATGGGGGACGCGGCCCACTCCGCCCACTTCTCGATTGGCTCCGGCACTAAGCTCGCCCTTGAAGATGCCATTGAGCTGGCCAACAGCCTGCGCCAGCACCAGGGCAATTTGCGCCCGGGCCTTGAGCATTACGAGGCGGTGCGCAGTGTGGAAGTGCTCAAAATCCAGAATGCGGCGCGTAACTCCACCGAGTGGTTCGAAAATGTCGCCCGTTATGAAAACCTGGCCCCGGAGCAGTTTGCCTACTCGCTGCTGACCCGCTCCCAGCGTATTTCCCATGAAAACCTGCGCCTGCGGGATCCCCAGTGGCTGGCAGGCTACGAACAGTGGCTGGCCGGGGAGCCCGGCGTGCCGCCGGTGCTGACCCCTTACCGGCTGCGGGAAGTGACCCTCGCCAACCGGGTGGTGGTGTCGCCCACCTTACTCTACCAGGCCCGTGACGGGGTGCCGGGTGCGTTCCACCAGGTTCACCTGGGGAGCCGGGCGCTGGGCGGGGCCGGTCTGGTCCTGACCGAGATGACCGCCGTTTCGCCTGGCGGGCGGGTGACTCCGGGCTGTCCGGGGCTGTGGAACGATGAGCAGGCCCGGGCCTGGCGCCAGATAACCGATTTTGTCCACCAGAACAGCAACGCCCGCATTGGCGTGCAGCTTGGTCACGCCGGTCGCCGGGGCTCCACCCAGTGCGGCCAGGATAAGCCGGATACGCCACTGGTGCAGGACAACTGGCCGCTGGTGTCGGCCTCGCCGCTGCCTTATCTGGCCGGGGTATCGCAAATTCCGGCAGAGGCCAGCCAGGCGCAACTGGCGGCAATCTGCGAGGAATTTGTCGCCGCGGCCCGCCGGGCGGTTGATGCAGGTTTTGACTGGCTGGAGTTGCAGGCAGGCCACGGTTTCCTGCTGTCGGCCTTTATCTCCCCGCTCACCAACCAGCGCCGGGATGAGTACGGCGGCAGCCTGGAAAACCGGGTGCGCTTCCCGCTGGAGGTCTTCCGGGCGGTACGCGCGGCCTGGCCTGCCCGGCTGCCGATTTCCGTGCGCCTGTCGACCACTGACTGGGTCGCGGGTGGCACCACGGTGGATGAGTCAGTGGAGATAGCCCGCCTGTTCCGGGAAGCCGGGGCCGACATGATCACCTGCTCTTCCGGGGAAGTGTCCGTTGATCAGAAACCGGTATATGGCCGCATGTTCCAGACCCCGATGGCAGACCGGCTGCGTAACGAAGGGGGCATTGCCACCATGGCGGTCGGGGCCATCAGCGATGCAGACCAGGTCAACGGGATTATCGCCTCTGGCCGGGCGGATTTGTGCGCCATTGGCCGCCCGATGCTGGCAGATGCCAACTGGTTGCAGCGCGAATGCGCACGCTACGGCTGGGAACAGGTGGCCTGGCACCCGGCCTACCTCTACGGGCGGGACGTATTACAACGGGCCACAGGACCACAGGGGAGAAACCCATGAAACACGATCAATACCGGGAAAATATTGCGGGCCGGGCGGATGTGGCAGATACCCCGGAGCTGGTGGCCTACTACCAGCAGCTCGCGGAGCTGAAAACCGGCGCCCTGTGGACGGTTGCCAATAAAATTGAGCCCTGGCAGCCGAAGTCGTCCTCCGTGCCGGTGCTGTGGCGCTACCGGGATCTGCGCGAGCATGTGCTGCGCTCGGTGGAGCTGGTCACCCCGGAAAAAGCCGGGCGCCGGGTTATCTACCTGAACAACCCGGGGCGCCAGGATGTGGCGGCGGCCGTGGGCTGGCTGTACTCGGGCCTGCAGGTGATGCACCCGGGGGAGGCTGCCTCCGCCCATGCCCATTCCGCGTCGGCGCTGCGCTTTATTATGGAAGGCCGCGGGGCATACACCATTGTGGACGGCCACAAAATGCCCCTGGAGGCTAACGACTTTGTCCTGACCCCGAACGGCACCTGGCATGAGCACGGGGTCGAAGCGGACGGCGCGCCCTGCATCTGGCAGGACGGGCTGGATATCCCGCTGGTCAATGCCATGGAAGCCGGGTTTTACAAAGTCCACCCGGATCTGCGCCAGCAGATCACCGCCCCGGTGGATGACAGTGTCGCCCTGTGGGGGGCGGCGGCGCTGCGCCCCCATAACCTGGGCTGGGATAAACCCTACTCGCCGCTGTTTAAATACCAGTGGGGCCCCACCTATGACGCCCTGTGCCGGGCGGCGCAAGCCAGCGACGGCACCCCCTATGACGATGTGCTGATGCACTACACCAATCCGGTGACCGGCGGCCATGTGATGCCCACCATCGGTGCCAGTATGCAGCGCTTGCGCCCGGGGTTTGTGGGAACAGCGCACCGCCATACCGGGAGTTTTATCTACCAGGTGGCGAAAGGGGAAGGGTATTCGATTATCGACGGGCAGCGTTTTGACTGGCGGGAGCGGGATATTTTCTGTGTCCCTTCATGGGCACTCCATGAGCATGTCAATCTCTCGCAAAGCGAAGACGCCTGCCTGTTCTGTTTTAACGATCTGCCGGTGATGCAGTCACTGAGCCTGTATTACGAAGAAGCGCTGCTGGACAACGGCGGCCACCAAACCATTTTATCCGAGGGGAAAGCATAATGCGTCTGATTACTTATCGTAGTGAAGTTGCCGGGGCTGGTCGTCTGGGGGCGATTGCCGGGGATTATGTGGTGGATCTGGCGAAACTGGCCCGCCATTGCGGGTCTGAATTACCGGACAATATGCTGGACTTTATCGACCTCGGCCCGGTGGCGGTTACCGCTGCCACCGCCCTGATGCAGGAATACGAAGGCAACTGGCCGGTGGGCTGCGCCCAGCCCCTGGTGAACGTGAAAGTGCTGGCGCCGATCCCGCGCCCGCGTAAGAACATCTTCGGTATCGGCCTGAACTACGTTGAACATGTGGCTGAGTCCAGCCGCACGCTGGACACCTCAAAAGAGTTGCCCACGGAGCCGGTTATCTTCTCCAAGCCGCCGACATCGGTTATCGGGCCGGATGAGGCCATCGAGCATAACGGTGCCATTACCCAGCAGCTGGACTGGGAAGTGGAGCTGGCGGTGATTATGGGCAGCCGCGCGAAGCGCGTCAGCGAAGCCCAGGCGCTGAACTATGTGTTCGGCTACAGCCTGATGATCGATATGAGCGCCAGGGACTGTCGCCGCGCCGGGCAGTGGATCTACTCCAAAGGCCAGGACACCTACGCGCCGTTCGGGCCGTGCATCGTCACCGCCGACGAGATCCCCGATCCCCACAACCTGAACCTGAGCCTGCGGGTAAATGGCGTAACCAAACAGAGCTCTAACACCCGCCATATGCTGTTTAAGATCCCGACCCTGATTGCTGATATCAGCAAGGGCATCACCCTGGAGCCCGGCGACATTATCGCCACCGGCACCCCGGAAGGGGTGGGGGCAGGGCGCTCTCCTCAGGAGTGGGTATGGCCCGGGGATGTTATCGACGCGGATGTGGAGTACATCGGCAGCCTGCGCCACCCGGTTGTTGCGGTATAAGGAGACAAACATGCTGGAATTGCCTGTATTTACCGCAGCGGCCGTGCAGGCCGCCCCGGTATTCCTCGACACGGACGCCACCGTGGACAAAGCCTGCCGCCTGATTGGCGAGGCGGCGGCCAACGAGGCGAAACTGGTCGCCTTCCCGGAGGTGTTTATCGCCGGTTACCCGTACTGGAGCTGGGTGATGAACCCGGTAGAGGGGAGCCCGTGGTTTGACAAGCTGTGCCGCAGCGCCATTGAAGTGCCGGGGCCGGAGATCCGCAAAATCGCCCAGGCGGCGGCCCGCCACCGCATTAACGTGGTGATCGGGGTTAATGAGCGCCACCCGCAAAGTATCGCCACCCTGTATAACACCCTGGTGACCATCAACGACGAGGGCAAAATCATCGGCCGCCACCGCAAACTGGTGCCGACCTGGGCGGAAAAACTCACCTGGGCCAACGGGGATGCCTCTTCCCTGCGGGTGCACAAAACCAGCATCGGCCCGCTGGGGGCACTGGCCTGCGGTGAAAACACCAACACCCTGGCGCGCTTTTCCCTGCTGGCTCAGGGGGAGCTGGTCCACGTGGCCAGCTATATCTCACTGCCGGTGGCCCCGAAAGATTACGACATGGCGGAAGCCATCCGCCTGCGCGCCTCGGCCCACTGCTTTGAAGGCAAAGTGTTTACCGTGATCGCCTGCTCCACCATCAGCGAGGAGATTATCGAGGCCATGGCCGCCAGCCACCCCCAGGCCCGGGAGCTGCTGGCGCGCCCGAACAGCGCGTTCTCCGGCATTATCGGCCCGGATGGCCGGGTCGTGGGTGAGCCGCTTATCGACCAGGAAGGTATCGTCTACGGTGAGATTGATCTGGGGCGCTGTATCCAGCCGCGCCAGATGCACGACATCACCGGCCACTATAACCGCTTTGATATTTTCGATTTGCAGGTCAACCGCCGCCCCATGAACCCGGCGACCTTTATTGACACCCCGGACAACGGGCCGGATTTTACACATCTGAATGAGACGGCGGAGCCGTTCCAGGAGCCACTCTAATGCAGACGCCACGTACTTTGCGTATCGGCCAGATTGTGCCGTCCTCCAACACCACCATGGAGACGGAGATCCCGGCTATCCTGCGCGCCAGAGAAGCTATCGCGCCGGAGCGTTTTAGCTTTCACTCCAGCCGTATGCGCATGAAACATGTGACCAAAGACGAGCTTGCCGCCATGGATGCGGACAGCGATCGCTGTGCGCTGGAGCTTTCCGACGCGGCCGTTGATGTGCTGGGCTATGCCTGCCTGGTGGCCATTATGAGCATGGGCAAGGGCTACCACCGGGTGTCTGAAGAGCGCCTGCACGCCCGCACGGTCGAAAACGGCCACCCGGCGCCGGTGATCACCAGTGCCGGTGCCCTGGTGGAGGGGCTACAGGCGCTGGGGGCGAAGCGGGTATCGATTCTGACCCCTTATATGAAGCCCCTGACCCAGCTGGTCATTGACTATATTGAGAACGAAAGGATTGAAGTGGTGGACAGCATCTCCCTGGAGATCCCGGACAACCTGGCCGTCGGGCGCCGGGATCCGCTGGCCCCGGTGGAGATCACCAAAAAGCTCAATACCAATGTGGATGTGATCGTGGCCTCCGCCTGTGTGCAGATGCCGTCGCTGGGATCCATTCAACTGATTGAGGACCGGGTCGGGCTGCCGGTGATTTCATCTTCTGTGGCCACCACCTGGATGATGCTCAACCGCCTGCGGCTGGATACTCACGTACCGGGCTTTGGCTCGTTACTTTCCGGCCGCTATTAATCAGGAGCCGCCCATGACGGGATCACCTTCGTTTATCAACGGGTATTTGCCCGCATTACTGGGACAGGCCTGGCTGGTGGTGTCATCAGAGTTTCACTCGGTGGTGGAATCCCGCGGGCTCTCGGTGCTGGAGTGGCGTGTGTTATCGGTGCTGGAGGGGAATGGCCCCACCAGCGTCAGCGAACTGGCGCTGAAAACGGTCAGCAAGCAGCCGACCATTACCCGGCTGCTGCACCGCCTGGAGCACCAGAAACAGGTCGAACGCTGCCCGGATAATGGCGGCGATCGGCGCCTGAGCCGGGTGCGGGTTACCGTTACCGGCAAGAAACTGGTGCAGGAGCTGAACGCAGAAGCGGCGCGTTTTGAAACCTCGGTGCTTGCCCAGCTCGGGGAAGAGCGCAGCCAGATGCTGAAAGCAACACTGTGCACGCTCATTGAGCGCTACGGGCCCGGCTGAGGCCGCGGGCTAAAAACCGGTATGCCGGGGCGTATCGGTATATTATGATTGCTGGCTGAATATGAAAATGCGTCTCATTTGATGCGCTAATCACAGGAAGCCAGCTCTTCATGCCCTATCTCGTCTGTTTACTTGTTCTTACCGCGTTGTGGATCTCCCCTGCCAGCGCCCGGCCGGATATGGCCCCGCTGGGCAAAAATATCGCCGATACCGGTTCCGCCTGGTATCACTTCACCACCCGTGAATTCACCTCCGCAGATGGTCAGCGCCATTACCTGGTCTGGACCGGCACGCCGCGTAAACATGTGCCCGGGGGGTATCCGGTGCTGTATATGCTCGACGGTAACGCGGTGATGAACCGGCTGGATGACGCACTGCTCGGGCGGCTGAGCCAGGGGACACCGCCGGTGATTGTGGCGCTGGGGTATCGGGGGAATCTGCCCTTTAACCGCCAGGGTCGCAGCCTTGATTACACCCCGCCCGGCAGCAGCAACCCGGCCCGGCGCGGGGACGGTATTGTCTATGGGGGGAGCCGTTCGTTTTTAACCCTGCTGACGAGCCGCATTATGCCCGTGGCAGAGCAGGGGATCGATGTTAACCCGGCGCGGCGCGGGCTCTGGGGCCACTCTTACGGCGGGCTGCTGGTGCTGGATGCCTGGCTTAATGCCGGTAACTTTTCCCGTGGCTTTTCCCGTTACTACAGCGCCAGCCCCTCCTTCTGGCTGACCGGGTATCGCCTGGTTGATCAGCTGAGCCACCAGCCCGCCGCAAACCCGGCAGCCCGGCTATGGCTGATGGAAGGCGACGCAGAGGACGCTCGCGGGCTGGCTCCCCGGGGGGAAGGGCGCAGCCATCGCCAGGTTATCAGCCAGCTCCGGGCGGCAGGGGTGCCTGTGCAGGCGGTGGCGTACCCGGGCCTGTCTCACGGGGCGATGTTCCCGGCCTCTGAGGTTGACGCGCTGCTGGATATTGCCGGTGTGGCGCCGTTATCTGCCCGCCAGTAAACCAGGCTGAGGGCCGGTCGCGGCCCGCTTCCCGCCGCAGGGCTGGCCGTTTATCCTGAATTTATTGTGTTATGTTATAACAATTTATGGCCTGTTACCGGCCACAAGACGTTATGTCACCCAACACAAGCAGGTAAGGATAAAACATGCACAAAACAACACGGTTACGGGCGCTAGCCTGGTTTGGTGCGTTACTGGCGGGGAGCGCCAGCGCACATGATTTGTGGCTGGTGCCCACCAGCGACGACAGTGGCGTGATTGCCGAAATCGGCTACGGGCACGATTTCCCCGCCCGGGGCTCAGAGCCGGTGGCGCCGGGGATGTTCAGCGCACCGGTACTGAGCGACGGTAAAACCACCATCACCCTTCAGGCTACTGACCAGCCTTATGTTTACCGCCATCAGGGGGCGCTGGCCGACGCAACATACCTGATGACCAGCGCCACCGCACCGGCTTACTGGTCAGAGACCGCCAGCGGCTGGGAAAAAACCGACAAAACCGGGCGCAGCGACATTAAACAGTGTCTGTTTGTGAAAAAGTTCACCAAAGCGGTGCTGAATACCGCGGCGCAGCCGTCGGCGCAGATAACCGGCAGCGCTCAGGGGCAACAGCTGGAGATTATTCCCCGGGAGGGGCTACTGAGCCGCGACCAGGAGCTGGCATTCGCCGTTCAGCTGGACGGCAAACCGCTGGCCGGGGCGCAGGTGACGGTGAATTCCGCCGAGTATGTGCAGCAGCAGATAGCCCAGGCCCGGGCGCAGGATAAAGACAACCCCCACCCGAAGATAGCCGCACAGTTCAGTGGCAAGACGGATGCGTCCGGCGTGGTGGTCTTCAGCGATGTTGGTGCCGGGTTCTGGCTGGCCCATGTGGGGCATAAATCCCCCTACCCGGAAAGCGCCCGGTGCGATACCCAGTCGCTGGCGGCAACGCTGACTTTTAACCGCCGCTGAGGCCGGTTTGCGCCGGAACGGTTCAGCTTAATTTTTGCTGGTAAATAGCGGTACGCAGGTTAGTATACGCCCCGGACGGGATAGTTCCTCCCGGGGCGTATTGATATTTACAGGGTGATGATATGCGTATTGGTATACTGTTTCCGGTAGCGATTTTTGTGGTAGCCGTCGGTTTTGTCACCTGGTTTATTGCCGGTGGTTACGCCACCTCCTGATTGGGCTGCCGGTTTATGCCATCGTGCCGATGGTTTTGCGAAAACGCAAAAGGGCAATACCAAAAAACACCGCGCCAATGACAAGCAGCGTCAGAAACTGGGGCCAGACCACGGCAAAACCGGCACCCCGGTAGAGAATGGCCTGGGCCAGGCTGACAAAATGGGTGGTGGGCATCGACAGCATAATGTCCTGCACCAGCGGCGGCATACTCTCCCGTGGGGTAGAGCCGCCGGATAACATCTGCAGCGGCAGCAGCACCAGGATCATCAGCAGCCCCAGCTGCGGCATAGAGCGGGCCAGGGTCCCCATAAAAATCCCGATGGACGTGGTGGCGAACAGGCTCAGGGCGACCCCCAGCATAAACAGCAATACGGAGCCCTCAATGGGCACCTGTAGCACCCCCTGCACCATCACCACCAGCGACAGTCCCGACACCACCAGCACCACCAGCCCCATAGACCAGATCTTCGCCAGCATGATTTCAAACGGGGTGACGGGCATCACCAGCAGGTGCTCTATGGTGCCGTGTTCCCGTTCGCGGATCAGCGCCGAGCCGGTCAGCACAATCGCCAGCATGGTGATGTTGTTGATTATCGCCATCACGCCGCCAAACCATTTCTGTTCAAGGTTCGGGTTAAAGCGCATGCGCACCGCCAGATCCACCGGCGAGCCGCCGCTGCTCTGATAGCGCTGAATAAACGTATTTACCTCGCTGTTAATAATATTCTGAATATAACCGTTGCCGGTAAACGCCTGGCTCATGCGGGTGGCGTCCACATTTACCTGAATTTCCGGCTGGCGACCGGCCAGCACATCGCGCTGGAAATTGGGGGGAATATTTACCGCAAAGGTATACTCGCCCGTGTCCAGCCCGGTGTCCATCTCGTCGGCGGTGATCATGTCCGGGGGCAGAAACCAGGGCCGGAAAAACGCATTAATAATGCGGGATGACAACTGAGACTGATCCAGATCGGCCACCGCAATCGGCGCCAGATGCAGGGTGCCCGGCATGGCGGTGGCTGAAGAGTAAACCGAGAGCGTAAAGCTGAAGGCTATCAGCGCCAGCATGGCCTTGTCGCACAGCAGGCTGCGCAGCTCTTTGATCCCGAGGTTATAAATATTGGCTAATGTGCCCATTACCCCTCCTGTTTTTTCAGCAGCAGGATACTCAGCCCCAGCACTACCGGAATGGCTATCAGCAGCGGAATAAACACCGGCCACAGATCCGCCAGATTCAGCGCCTTGGAGAAGGTGCCCCGGGCGATGGTCAGAAAATGGCTGGTGGGGTAGATCTGGCCGATAATACGCGCCGGCCCTTCAAGGGAGGCCACCGGGTCAATCATGCCGGAGAACTGGGTGGCCGGGATCAGGGTGATAATCGCCGTACCAAACACGGCGGCAATCTGGCTCTTCATAAAGGTGGAGATAAGCAGCCCCATACCGGTGGCGACAGTCACATACAGCAGCGCGGCGAGGCTCAGGGTCAGGAAGCTCCCCTTGTGGCTCACCCCGAAGACAAACACCGACAGGCCACACAGCAACAGGAAGTTAAACATCCCCAGCGCAATATAGGGCAGCTGTTTGCCGAGCATAAATTCGCTGCGGGTGGTGGGGGTCACGTAGAGATTGATAATGGAGCCAAGCTCTTTTTCACGCACCACACTCAGGGCGCTGAGCATGGAGGGGATCATCATCAGCAGCAGCGGGATCACCGCCGGTACAATGGCGGGCAGGCTTTTCACGTCCGGGTTGTAGCGGTAGCGGGTTTCAATGCTCATCAGCGGCCCGCCGGTGGCGCTGGCGGCTTTACGGGCCACCACCTCCTGTAACCAGCCCTGATGCATGGCCTGCACATAGCCGCGCACCGTTTCGGCCCGGCTGGGCATGGCGCCGTCGACCCACACCCCGATACTCACCGGGCGGCCCCGGGCCACATCCCGGCCAAAGCCCGGGGGGATCTCAATGGCCACCGCCAGCTCACCGGTGCGCATCCGGTGGTCGAGCTCGTCATAGCTGGTGAGGACAGGCTGTTCGATAAAATAGCGCGATCCGGAGAGGTTTTCAGCCCAGCGCTGGCTGCTGATGGACTGATCGCGATCCAGCACCGCGAAGCGCAGATCTTCCACATCCATGCTGATCCCGTAACCCATGATAAACATCAGGATCACGGTGCCCAGCAGCGCCAGGGTAGAGCGCACCGGATCCCGGCGCAGCTCCAGGGTTTCCCGGCGGCTGTAGCTGAACAGCCGCCGCAGGCTGAAAGCGTGGTGGGGGGCGGAGGTGGTTTCACGGGTGTGAGCGGGGATGGCCACCTCTTCCTCTTCAGGGGGCCGGGCCGGGGTCTCTGCCGCCTCCTGTAGCCAGGCGATAAACGCCTCTTCGAGGGTGTCGGTGCCGCGCTGTTTAACCAGGTTGTCCGGGGTATCGCTGGCCAGCACCTTGCCTGCGTGCATCAGCGAGATGCGGTCGCAGCGCTGGGCCTCGTTCATAAAATGGGTCGAGATAAAAATAGTCACCCGATCTTTGCGCGATAAGTCCACCATCAGTTGCCAGAACATATCCCTGGCGACCGGATCCACCCCGGAGGTGGGCTCATCGAGGATCAGCATTTCCGGGCTGTGGATCACGGCAACCGCCAGGGAAAGACGCTGGCGGATCCCGAGGGGGAGCGACTCCGGCAGGCTATCCTCAACGCTGGTGAGCATAAAGCGCTCGCTCATCCGGGCTACCCGTTCCGGGATGTCACTTTCGGGAATGTGGAACAGCCGGGCGTGCAGCTCAAGGTTCTGGCGCACGGTCAGCTCGCTGTACAGGGAGAAGGCCTGGGACATATAGCCCACCCGGCGGCGGGTGGCGATATCGTCTGAGTTGACCGGCTGGCCGAACAGCCAGGCTTCCCCTTCGCTGGCGGGCAGCAGGCCGGTGAGCATTTTCATGGTGGTGGACTTGCCGCAACCGTTCGAGCCGAGAAAGCCAAAAATCTCACCGCGCGGAATGCGGAAATTAACGTGGTCTACGGCCACAAAATCCCCGAAGCGCATGGTCAGCCCCCGGGCTTCAATGGCTATCTCCTCTGTGCCCGTATCGCGCGGCGGGATCACCACCGGGTGGTGGGCCTCCCGCTGGGCCTGCGGCAGCAGGGCGATAAACGCCTGCTCCAGGGTCTGGCTGTGGGTGCGGGTGCGCAGCGCTTCGGCGCTGCCGGTGGCGAGAATTTCGCTGGCGTTCATGGCAACCAGCCAGTCAAAGCGCTCGGCCTCTTCCATATAGGCGGTCGCTACCAGCACGCTCATATTGCTTTGCCGGGCGCGGATGCTGTCTATCAGATCCCAGAACTGGGCCCGGGAGAGGGGATCCACCCCGGTGGTGGGCTCGTCGAGGATCAGCAATTCCGGGTCGTGAATCAGCGCACAGCACAGGCCGAGTTTTTGCTTCATACCGCCGGAGAGCTTGCCCGCCGGGCGGTCGCGAAACGGGGCCAGCCCGGTACTGTGCAGCAGCTCATTGATGCGGGTTTCCCGCTCGGCTTTGTCGTGACCAAACAGGCGCGCGAAGAAATCGACGTTTTCGTAAACCGAGAGGGTATGGTAGAGGTTCTTTCCCAGCCCCTGCGGCATCCAGGCGATTTTCGGGCAGACGGCGCGCCGGTGGGCCGCATCGCGCATGTCGCCGCCCAGCACCAGCACGTTGCCGCTTTCGATTGCGCGGGCACCGGCAATCAGCGACAGCAGGCTGGATTTGCCGACCCCGTCCGGGCCGATAAGCCCGACCATACAGCGCGACGGGATCCGCACCGAAATATTATTCAGCGCGGTGGTGGCACCAAAGTGCTGGCTGACCCCGTCGAGTATGGCTATCGGCGGGTGGGGCTCATGGCCCTGCACCGGGTTCATTGCCAGGGCCTCACGGTCAGATTCTCCGGCCAGGGTTGCTGGTTATCCAGCCGCACGTAAGCCATACCCGGGAGCCCGGTTTTCACATATTCCAGGTGCTCTGCCAGCAGCTCCGGCGGAATACGCGCTTTGATCCGGAACATCAGCTTTAACCGCTCGTCGCTGGTTTCGACGGTTTTGGGGGTAAACTGCGCCACACTTGCCACGAAACTTATCGTTGCGGGAATGGGCAGGCCGGGGGCGGCGTCAAGGATCAGGCGCGCCTCGCTACCCAGCGCCAGTACACCCGCCTGGCTGGTCGGCAGGAAGAAGGTCATATACACGTCGGACAAATCCACCATGCTCAGCACCCGGCCCCCGGCAGACAACACCTCGCCGGGCTCGGCTATCCGGTACTGGATCCGGCCATCCCGCGGGGCTTTCAGCGCGCTGTCATCGATATCGGCAATGATCCGCCGCTCCGTGGCCTGGGCGGCTTCTACCCGGGTTTCGGCCTGAATAATGCTGGTGCGTGCGGCCTCAATGGCGGCTCTGGCGGCGGAGACATCCGCCCGGGCGGACTCCAGGGATGCCCGGGCGCTTTCCGCCCCGGCCCGGTCGTCATCCAGCTGCTGGGCGGAAACCGCGCCCCGGTTGATCAGGGCCGTTGAACGGGTGTGGCGCTTGGCCGAGGCATTAAGCTCGGCCTGGCGCTGGCGAACGGTGGCCTCATTTGCCAGCATTTCGCTCTGGCGCTGTGCCAGCAGGGCATGGGCGGCGGCCACGGCGCTCTGGGCCTCTTTGATCTGGGCGGCGGCCTCCAGGCGCTGCTCGTTCAGTACCCGGGTATCCATATGGGCGAGAATGTCGCCCTTGCGTACAAACTGGCCCTCTTTTACCGTAATGTCGGCAATACGCCCGGCTATCTTCGTGGCGATATCCACTTCGGTTGCTTCTATGCGCCCGTTACTGCTGGCAAACCCTTCGGGTAAGCCTGCCGGGCGCATTATCCACCATGCACCGGCGGCGATAACCGCCACCAGCCCGAGAATAAGCCACACGGCCCGTGCTTTTCGTTTTTCCATAATCGCTCTGCCTGCTTCCTGTTGGCGGACGGTGCGTGGTGCCGGGAAGAGCGTGATGGGGGGGAGAATCCGTTCTGGCGGAGGTCATCAGCTATCCTGGCTGTCTGTAAAACACGCATATGTCAATGGTTATCGAATAAATACTAACATCATAAGAACATATGTCCATGTTGATCACAGGGGATTAACCGATATCGCCGGTTTTGCCACGGGCGAGGCGGTATTGATAATACGTGCCTTCGACCAGGCCCCTCTTTCGTGCCGTATTTACAGGGGGGCTGGCGGCGTGTTGTAGTGTGCGTTTCATCACAAATAAAGGTTTTGACGATGTCTGATACTCTCGATGTGCTGCGTTCGCACCGCAGCGACAGAAGCTACCTCTCAACCCCGGTGCCTGATGATGTGCTGCAGAATATTGTTGAGGCAGCATGGCGGGCGCCTACGTCAGTAAACTCCCAGCAGGTGTCGCTGGTGGTGGTCCGCGACCCGCAGCGCCGGGCACAACTTGCGGAGCTGGCGGGCGGCCAGCCGTGGATTGCTCAGGCCCCGGTATTTATTGCCGTGGTGCTGGATATGCATAAATCCGCTATGGCCATTCGCGAAGCGGGCAAGGAGCAGGTGGCCCATCTGAGTGTGGAAAGTATTGTCTCTGGCGCGACCGATGCGGGAATAGCGCTGGAAGCGATGATGGCGGCGGCCCGGGCCCAGGGGCTGGGTATTGTGCCCATCGGCGGGATCCGCGCGAACCCGCAGGCGGTTACCGACCTGCTGAAACTCCCGGCGCTGACCTTCCCGGTGGTAGGGCTAACCCTGGGGTATGTGGATAAACCGGCCCCCCAGAAGCCGCGCCTGCCGTTAAGCAGCTTCTGCCATGAGGAGTTTTACCACGAAGAGCGCATTGCGCCTGCCATTGAGCAGTACAACCAGACGCTGAGCGAGCACTGGCGCCAGCAGCAGCGGGCAGATGGCGAAGACTGGGGCAATAACACCGCCAGCTACTACAGCCATATTTACTTCCCGGATGTGCTGGCGGCGATCCTGCGCCAGGGGTTCCGGCTGGATAAATAACGGCCACCCCGGCGGTGTTAAACGCCGGGGCTATTCCTCCGGCGTTACAGTGAGGCGCCAGCCGTCCAGCGCCTGCCAGTATTGCTGTTCCTGCTCCAGATCCAGCTGCACCAGGGCATTTTCCTCCAGCCAGCGGGGCGGGAAACGCAGTGTCCAGTGGTGTTTCCCGGCTTTCAGTTCCAGAGTGTGGGGGCGGCTGCTGGCCTGGCGCTGATTATTTAATAACAACCCGAGGCGCAGGGCCCTGACCATGGCGGGGAATGCCTCTGGTTTTTCCGCCAGATCCTCTTTTTTTATCGACTTCCGGCTGCAACTGACCAGCTGCGCCATCAGGTTTTGCTGCTGCTGGGTGAAGCCCGGCAGATTGCTGTTTTCCAGAATATAGGCCGAGTGGTGGTGCATGCCGCTGTGGTTAATATTCAGGCCCACTTCATGGAGCATGGCGGACCACTTCAGCAGGGCCTCCATCTGCGGGTTGGCCTGCTTCGGGTGTTGCGCCTGCCACTGGTCATACAGCCGCAGCGTGGTGTCCAGCACCCGCCGGGCCTGATCGTCGTCGATATGGTACTGGCAGGCCAGGCTCTCTGCGGTGCGGCTGCGGATGTCCTGGTGGCGAAAGCGGCCTTCCATTTCATACAGCACCCCTTCCCGGAGGGCTCCGTCGGACAGGCGCAGGGTCTTGATATTCAGCGCGTCGAAAATGCCGCACATAATCGCCAGCCCCGGGGCAAAAACCTGCCTGCGCTCTTCAGATAGCCCGGGGAGATCCAGCGCGCTGACCCGGCGGTAGCGCAGCACCCGCATGACCAGATCGTCGAGCCGCTCCGGGGTGATGACCCCGTCGGCCGCGCCGCTTTCCCGCAGCACGCTGTTGATGGCTTTGATTGTGCCGGAGGCGCCAAGGGCCACGTTCCAGCCGTGTAGCCGGTATTCCCAGGCCAGGCTTTCCAGCTTCTGGGCCGCCGCCAGCCGCGCCTGGCGAAAGTGTTGCGCGGAGATCTCGCCGTTTGCGAAATAGCGCCGGGCAAAACTGACACAGCCCATGCGGCGGCTCTCTGTCAGTTGCGGGGTGAAACCTTCGCCGATAACCAGCTCCGTGGATCCCCCGCCGATATCAATCACCAGTTTGCGGCCTTTTTCCGGCTGGGTGTGGGCCACCCCCATAAAAATCAGCCGCGCCTCTTCGTTACCGGAGACCACCTCAATCGGATAGGGGATAACCTTTTGCGCGCGGGCGACAAACCAGGCCGCGTTGCGGGCCTGGCGCAGGGTGTGGGTGCCGATAATGCTGACGCTGGCCGGGTCAAACCCCTGTAGCCGTTCAGCAAACAGCGCCAGGCACGCCAGTCCGCGTTCGATGGCCTCTTCGCTCAGCAGGTTCTCCTGGTCCAGGCCATCGGCAAGGTGAACACGCTGCTTAAGGCGGCCGATAATTTGCAGGGCACCGTCAACCTGGCGGGCTATCACCATATGGAAGCTGTTCGAGCCCAGATCGATAGCCGCGAATTCCCGGGGCCGGGGGGTAGTGGTGATTGGCATGGTTTATTCTGGCTGCTCCAGTGATTGAATGTAATCGTAAATCGCCTGCTGTGCCCGCACCTTACGGCGGTTGCCGCGCGGGACATAGTGGTTACTGAGTTCTTTGTCGATGATGCGGGCCTTGGTGGTGTCGCTGAGCAGAATGCCGATAATATCCAGCACCCGCTGTTTGAGGCGCGGATCCAGCAGAACGACACCCACCTCGATGCGAAAATCGATGTTGCGCGTCATCCAGTCGGCGGAGGAGAGGATCACCTTTCTGGCCCCGTTATCTTCAAAAATATAGACCCGGTCATGCTCCAGGAAGCGGTCAACAATGCTGGTCACCCGGATATTGTCACTCACCCCCTCCAGTTGCGGCACCAGTGCGCACATGCCGCGCACCAGCAGGTTAACCGGAACCCCCGCGCCTGATGCGGCGTACAGCCGCTCTATCAGCCCGCGATCCACCAGATTATTCAGCTTCAGGGTAATGCCGCAGGGGGCACCCCGCTGGCTGGCGGCAATTTCGTTATCAATAAGCTGGTAGAGGATGTTGCGCGAGTTTTGTGGCGAGACTATCAGGTGGTTAAAGCTCACCGGGCGGTAGGGGTTTTCAATAAAATTAAATACCTGGCGCACTTCATTAGTTATCCGGGCATCGGCGGTGAGCAGGGAGTAGTCGGTATAGACCCGGGCCGTTTTCTCATTAAAGTTGCCGGTGCCGATATGGGCATAACGGACGATTTTGTCCTCTTCACGCCGGGAGATAAGAAACAATTTGGCGTGGATTTTCAGCCCCGGCACCGAAAAGATCACATGCACCCCCGCCTGGGTAAGGCGGCGGGACCAGTGGATATTGGCCTCTTCATCAAACCGGGCCTGGAGCTCAACCACCACGGTGACTTTTTTACCGTTGTGGGCTGCATGGATCATGGAGTCGATAATCCGCGAGTCTTTCGCCACCCGGTAGATGTTGATTTTTATCGCCACGACGCCCGGGTCAAACGAGGCCTGGCGCAGCATTTCCAGCACATGCTCAAAGGTGTAGTAGGGGTAGTACAGCAGGATATCCTGCTCGCGGATGGCGTCGAAAACGTTGCGGAAATGGTCGAATCCCGCATGGCGCAGGCGCGGGAGCGGCCGGTTAACCAGGTTGGCCTTGCCCACATTGGGAAAGCTGATGAAGTCTTTAAAGTTGTGGTAGCGGCCACCGGGAATGATCGAGTCAAAGTTAGAGATGCTGAGCTTGCGGCACAGGGTGTCGACCAGCTCCTGTGGCATATCGCGCTGGTAGACAAAGCGCACCGGCTCGGCGGTCAGGCGCTGCTTCAGGCTGGAGGACATCAGCTCCAGCATGCTGGACTCCATTTCGTGGACCAGGTCGTACTCCGCGTCGCGGGTCATCTTCATGGAGTAGGCGTTGAGCGTGTCGTAATCGAAGAAGCCGCTGAAAATATCGTTCAGACAAAAGCGCAGAATGTTATCCAGCAGGATCATGGATTTACTGCGCTGGGATGACTCCGGCGGCAGGTTAACAAAGCGGGGCAGTTTGTCTGCCGGGATCTCCAGCAGCGCATAGTGAATGGTCGTGCCGCGAATAATTTCCACCGCCAGGTAGGTGTAGTCATCTTTCAGAAACTGCACCAGATCGGTTTCCGGGGTCAGGAGGATTGGCGTAATGTGCTGGCGCAGTTCATGCCTGAAATAGTGGGTCAGCCAGGTTTGCTGGTCGGGGGAGAGCTGGCGCTCATTGATAAGGAAAATCTGATTACGGGCCAGCTCCAGCAGCAGCTCATTGTACAGGGCGTCAAACTCCTGCCCGGCTTTCACGACCCGGCTCTGGATCTTACTTAACAGGTGGCGGCTCTGGGCGCTGCCGCTTTGCAGTTCGTTAATCAGTATGCGCCGCTTAAGATCGGCAAAACGGACTTTAAAAAACTCATCAAGGTTGCTGGAGTAAATCCCCAGAAAGCGCATGCGCTCAATCAGCGGGTTGCGCTTGTCTGCCGCTTCCTGCAGAACGCGCTCATTAAAGGATAACCAGCTGAGTTCTTTTTCGATATACAGTTTGTCCTGGCTCATTACCACTGCAACTCCATCTTTGTGGATGCCGGGCAGGGCCGCTCTGGCATCGTGTACCAGATGTATTTTGCACGCTGTTTGCGGTTCTGGCTAATTATCGCCGTTAATCGGGCAGGGGGCAGGGGAAGCACCGGCCGGGGCCGGTGCGAAATACAGGGATCAGCGGTGATATTCACCGGCGGATTCCGGCTGGTAGATAAGCTCAAGCACTTCCAGGTTGGTCTGGTTTCCGTTTGGCAGGGTCCAGTGAATGGTGTTACCCACCCGCAGGCCCAGCAGTGCGGCGCCAACCGGTGCCATAACGGAAAGCTGTTGTTCGCTGTCTGTCAGGCTGGCCGGGTACACCAGGGTACGGGTGCGCACCTCTCCGGAGGTCAGATCGCGGAATTTCACCTGGCTGTTCATGGTGACGACATCTGCCGGCATCGCTTCCGGCTGGCACATCTGGGCACGATCCAGTTCGGCATTCAGCGCATCCGCCACCGGTAATTTGGCGTACTGCGGCTGTTCCAGTAGCTGGTCGAGTCGCTCGGCATCGAGTTCGTTAATGATGATGGCTGGTCTGGACATTGCGCTCTCCATGAAAAAACAAAATCAGGCATGGTCAGGGTGCGGGGCCGGAGTTGCCACGCGCCGACCGCCAATAAAGAAAAACCCCCACCATAAATGATGAGGGTCTGGTAACAGGATGATACTGGCTGAACGGGTTACAGGGAAGTGACCCAGCTCACGCTTCGCAGCTTGTCAGCCCGCCGGGGACACTTTCTGCACAAGTGTGCGGCGGCTTTCCGGCACCGGGGTGATAAGCGGCGCGCCCAGCAGACCGGCGCGGACATTATCGATAACCAGGCCGGACATGGCTTCGCGGGTTTGCCAGGTGGAGCTGGCCATGTGCGGGGTAAGAACAATGTTATTGCACCCCTGTAGTGCTGCGGGCACGTGGGGCTCACAGGCAAAGACATCCAGCCCGGCACCGGCGATAACCCCCTGCTCCAGGGCGTTGATCAGGGCGGGCTCGTCCACCACGCTCCCCCGGGAGATATTAATCAGAATACCTTCCGGCCCCAGGGCGGCGAGGATGGCGCTGTCAACCATGCCGCGGGTGCTGGCCCCGCCGGGTACGCAGACCATCAGAAAATCGCTGTGGCTGGCAAGCTCCGCCAGCGTGTCATAGGGCTGCCAGGCGTAGGTGCCCCGGGCCATCGGGTCGAAAAAGCCGATGGTCATATTCATAACGCTGGCGCGTAGCGCTATGGCTTCACCTATGCGCCCCATCCCGAGGATGCCAAGCCGGGCACCGCTGAACCCGCGGGTGAGCGGGTAGCGGGTGTTCGGCCACTGGCCGGCTTCAATAAACTTCTGGGCCCCGACAATCTGCCTGCCGCAGGCTATCATCATGCCGATGGCCATATCGGCAACATCATCGGTGAGTACGCCCGGGGTGTGTGAGACGGCAATATCCCGGGCGCAGGCGGCAGAAATATCAACCTGGTCATAGCCCACGCCAAAAACCGCGATATGCTCCAGGGCGGGGAGCTTGTCCATCAGGGCGGCGTCGATCCGCGTTTCGCCGTTGGTTATCAGGCAGGTAAAGGGCCCCCAGGCCTCCGGGGGGACGGTGTCGGTATTGCTCAGTCCCCAGTTGTCTTCCAGTTGCTGAATCAGCATTGCTGGCAGATCACCGTGTTGCAGAAGTTTACTGGTCATGTTGTTGCTCTCCGGATGGCGTTGTGGTTGAGGCGGCGGAAGGGCCAGGGCGGGCGACCAGGATACCGAGTATCCCGCCCAGCAGCAGGGCAAATGCCACCATCAGCAGCCCGTAGTTATAATCACCGGTCATATCCTTAATGCGGCCAAAGACCGGTGGCAGGCCCAGCCCGGCAAAGTTAGCAATGGTGTTAATAAATGCGATGGATGCGGCAGCGGCCAGCCCGGAAATCTTCTCGGTCGTGACGGCCCAGAACACCGGCGCAAGGGCAAAATTACAGCCCACGGCGCACACCAGCAGCCCGTAAGAGACCCAGGGGTTAGCACTGTAAATGGCGGCAGTTAAGCACACCCCGGCAATGATAAGCGGCAGCCCCAGGTGGTATTGCCGCTCTTTGCGCATATCGGAGTGGCGGCCATTGAGATACATAAACAGGCAGGCGAGGGCGAAAGGCAGCGAAGAGAGCAGCCCGATAGTAAAGCTGCTTTGCGCCACATTCATCCCCTGGAGGATCAGCGGCAGAAACAGGGTAATGCCGATGGTGCCAAAGGCCTGAAGAAACCAGACCAGGCTCAGGATAATCACGATTTTGTTGGTCAGGGCTGTATACCAGCGCTGCTTGTCGTCCAGCTCCACGCTGGCGTTATCTTTGGCGAGCGTGGTGCTGAGCCACTGTTTTTGCTCCCCGCTCAGCCAGGTCACCTGGTCGGGCTTATTGGCGATATAGCGTAAGGCGGCCAGCCCCAGCAAAATGGCCGGGATCCCTTCAATGGCAAACAGCCAGCGCCAGCCGGGAACGCCCGCAATACCGTGCATATTGAGAATCGCGCCCGAGGCGGGAAGCCCGACCACCGAGGCCAGCACCGATCCCATAAAAAACAGCGACATGGCCCGGGCCCGGTGGCTTTTGGGGAACCAGACCGACAAATACCAGATGACACAGGGGGTGAAGCCAGCCTCTGCCATGCCGAGTAAAAAGCGCATGATATACAGCTGGGTTGGGGTCTGAACCAGGGACATCCCGGCGCTGATGATCCCCCAGGTGAGCATAATGCGCATCAGCCAGATTCGGGGCCCCACCCGGACCATAAATATGTTACTGGGGATCTCAAAAATGATATAGGAGAGGTAAAAAATACCCACCCCGAAGCCATACATACTGGCAGTTAATCCGAGATCGGCGTTCATCTGCAGTGCAGCAATCGAAATATTAGTTTTATCCAGATTCGCCATGAAATAGCAAATAATTAAAAACGGGATGATTCTTTGATTAATCACCTTCATGGTCGAGACGGCAATCGGTGTTGTCATGGACGGGCCCCCGAGATATGACGTTAAATAACAATAAGTAATAACAGGTTACCCTCAGAGCCTGCGTTATGACGTTGGCGCTTATGACAGAATAAACACCGGCAAACTTCTGATACCACATGGTAAATATTCTTGTAATACAAGATTGATTATGATGCAAAAGTAACCGTCTGTTTTGCGGGGTTGATCGTGTTGTGCAGGATTATACCGGTAAATCCGTAGGGGTGTTGTGGTGTGGTTTATATATGGCCCACTGATATCGTGTATCAGTAACCTGGTTCATAAAATAGAAAAATTATTATTTACTTTACTCCAGGTGTGTGGCGCTGAAGTATGCTGAATCAGCCTGCCGGAAAGGTGTCTTTATTTTAGTGAGCTTAATAATTACGCAACAGAGCTTTCCGCGCGGTTAGCATACTCTTGCCATGCAGACAAGTGAGGAGTTCTTGAATCAGAATAAAAAAGAACGAGTAGTACCTTAATTTATCTTTTGCATTGCGTGCCAGCGGCGTGGTCTCAGGTATTCTGTTATTTGTATATCTTTTGTTTAATGAAGGCTGATATTCTCTTATTTTAATAATTAGCCAACATTTTAAGGATCATATTAATCACAACTTATGGAGATGTTGCTGAAGATCTGAGTGGTATCATCAGTATATAACTCTGGCTCCTCGGCGCACTTCACAAAAATAAATTATCTGACGAAATATCATTTCTGGCATGTGTGGCAGCGTAGTCATTCTCCCGTTCGCTGAACAAAGGCATGGCGGTGAGATGCAGGCATCGCGTTATGGATTTTCTTTAATGTCTGTCGTAATACTGTCGCGCTGGCGGGGCGGGTAATCTGCATATTAGATATTTTTCGATTTTCATTCAGACAGGAGCGCTGTGTGATAAATTATGATTGAATTTAATAATGAAGTTTATGTGATTAATAACAGTATTATATTTAACCCGCTACAGCGGGTACTGCAGACATTAACGTCGGATGAAAAACACAGCATCCAGACTCCTGCATGTTTATGTTTGGTTTATTTATTACGTAATCAGGGGGATGTTGTAACCCGGGAGAGCTTAATTAAGTTTGCCTGGGGGGAAGGCGCAATTACATATGTTACCAATAACACGTTCTACCAGACCATTTCGCACCTGAGAAAAGTGCTGGATGCGGCGGGGGTCGGTAATATGATTACCACCATTCCACGCATTGGCCTGACGATCAGCGCAGAGTACAGCGTGGCGCTCCAGCCTGCGGAAGTGACCGCCACCCCGGCCATAACAGTGGAGGAGGCGCCCCGGCAACCAGCGGCGCGAAAGCCTCAGCCTGCCCGGCTAAAGCCCGTGTGGTTTGCTGGCTGGTGTATGATCCTTTTCCTGTTGCCGCTGCTGACCGGTTTATTGATAACCCGCCAGAATGATGTGTTTTCCAGCTGGAAAACGCTGCCCGGGCAGTTTTGCCAGGTGCGTTATAAAGGCAGCGATAACCCGGACCTTATCCTCCAGGAGATGAAGCGTAACCAGATCAGCTGCACGGAAAACAGCGCGATATTTGTTATGCAAAACCCGCGCGTTATGCGGACCTCATTTTTAATTTGTCAGCACTATTCGTCCCGCCAGCAGCAATGTCAGGTTCTGCTGGTTAGCCGGAGGCCTGCGGTATGAAACGACGACTTCTGATGATCGCAGGTGGTGTGGTCGCGTTTGCGCTTGGGGTGGCTGTCTGGCGCTATTTTTATATGCAGCAGGTCTCCTTCCCGGTGTATTGCAGCAGCGAAAGCCGTTTTGTTGAGGGTAATTTATCCATTAACGCCAGGTATACCATTTTATTTAACCACGGCTCGGGCATGTTCAGTGTGAACGGGGTGGTGAGTGATGGCGTTCAGCAGGGGGCCATTAGCCGCCAGGTGCATTTTAATTATAAGTACAGCGGGGAAAGCCTGACGCTTGAGAGCACGCAAATTGAGCAGTTACAGGGTACTGACCAGCAAAAACATGTGGTGGGAAGATTATTACCGTCGTTTTTTTCAACCTCGGGGCGCTTTCTTACCCTGGCAATGGATCGGGATAAATATGATAACCGGCTGCTGACCTATGGCGATTTGCCGGTGTTTTATTGTGTTCCGCGGCGCAATATTGATAAGCGCTGATAATAGTACGCCTGGCAGCCACAATAGCTGGCTGCCAGCGCGAGTTTTGCAGGTAAGCGGCGTGATACCGTTATGAAGCAGAGCGCGTGGGAAGTGCTATTTTCGCCTGGGCGTGAATATTGCGGCAAAACCAGGAGTTATACTCTTCAATAATCAGCTGGCGCTGCTGTTGCTGGTTATCGCTGTACATGCCCAGTTCATCTTTTGCTTTTTCTTCCAGCAGGAAGATATCGGCCATAATATGGGGTATATTACCGTGGGTAAGAAAGTTATTTTTTGCCTGCTCATTGCCCACTTCAGAGATAGCCAGCCCGCATTTGATGGTCTGGACTTCAATATCGGTATCATCACAACAAGTCAGAAAAAAACACAAACACAGTAGTGCATATTTCATTGTTTATTATTTCTTATCTATTCTCGCCATCCCTGAAGTTACACCGGCGCGGTTGCCTTAATGCAACACTCACTATTCAGTAGTCTATGTAATCAGCCTGATTGACAAAACATTACACTGAAACTACTTTTTTTATGCAAGTTATAGCTATTACTGGAATATAGATCACAAAAAATAGCCCATCAGCTGGCTGTCTGACCGGTATTTATTTTCGTGAGTGATAATGCCTGCCGTAACTGGTCACGTTATGGAAAATAAAAAATAACATTTTTTATTTTAGGGGGGAGAGTAAACGGGGCGGGAAATAGGGGGATTCACCGCAATATATTCAGCGAAATAACCGGAGGGCCGACCCTCCGGTTCCGGAATCAGGATGCGGCCCTGGCCTGGTGCAGTTCTGCCAGTAGCTGGCTGACGATATCAGCCGCCGGGGCTTCACGGGCCAGAAAGGCCCGCTGACCGGCCCACTGGGCGGCAAAGGCGTGGCTGCCATGGCGGCCCGCCAGCCCGTTCAGCTGTTTTGCCACGTCATAAGCCAGCGGGTAATCCGCCGGGGGCGGGGCATCTGCGGTTTCACCCCAGGTTATCAGGCGATTGACGATTCCCCGGGCCGGGCGCCCGGAGATGACGCGGGTCAGGCGGGTGTGTGCCGTGTCCGGGCTTTTGAGGTTTTCCCGCCAGCTGGCGGTGGTGGCCGATTCCGGGCAGCGTAAAAACGCACTGCCCAGCTGCACCGCACAGGCACCGGCGTTAAGCATCTGCTGAATATCGTCACCGTGCATAATGCCACCGGCGGCAATGACCGGCCGCGACTGGTGCTGGTGCAGCAGCCGGACCAGCGCCAGGGTGGTGAGCTGCTCGTCAGGCCCGTGGGGATCAAATATTCCCCGGTGACCACCGGCCTCAATCCCCTGGGCGACCAGGGCGTCTACGCCTGCCTCCCCGGCGGCCAGGGCTTCCGGCAGTGAGGTCACCGAAGCAAGGGTGTAGATTCCCGCGTCCCGGAGGGCCTGCACCTGCTCTGCCGGTGGCAGGCCAAAATGAAAACTGACCACCGCCGGGCGGGTTTCCAGCAGCAGGGATAACTGCGCCGGATCGCTGAGAAAACTGGGGTAAATTTCCGTTAACTGTGTTGGCGTGGAGGCGGAAAACTCGTCAAACAGCGGTGCCAGATGGTTTAGCCACTGCTGCTCAAGCTGCGCGTCGCGGCGGGCGGGCTGGTGGCAGAACACGTTGACATTAAAAGGTTTACTGGTCAGCGCTCTGGTCGCCAGGATCATCTCCCGGGCCTGGCTGAGGGTGCTGGCGCCAATGCCCAGGGAGCCCAGTGCGCCGGCTTCACTCACGGCGGCAGCCAGAGCGGGTGTGGAGACACCGGCCATCGGCGCCTGGATAAGCGGCAGGATCCCCAGCGTGTCGGTCAGTGAGTGAGAGACGGTCATTATGGCTCCTTTCAGGTAAATGTAGGTGATATCAGAGGGGGCGCCCCATGCGGCGCATGGCGCAGTGGTACGCGCCGTTACGGACACAACCGCGGATCACGGTTGCCAGGCTGTGCACCCCGGCGCGTACCATCCGGCGGCGAAGCCCGGACTGGGTGAGCCCGAGCATCTGGCTTGCCCAGTCCGGCAGGAGATCCACACCACCGTGCAGCATAATTGCCACTGCCGGGCGGGCGAGCAGGGAAGGGGCCGGGGCCTGAAACAGCACCCGGGCGACATCCCGGGTGCGCTCATCACAGCGTAACCGGGGGCGCATTTGCGCCAGGTAGTCGGCAATGTCCGCGCAACTGGCCGGAACATGGCGGGCACCAAGGGCCAGTGCGATGTGTGCCGCTTCGCGGTAATACTGATCCTGCTGCTCTGTGGTGACAATCCGCCGCCGGTAACGCAGGTGGGCGGCCATAAAACTACGGCATTCGGCAACATGTACCCAGGTCAGCAGATCCGGATCGCTGGCGGCATAAGGTGTGCTGGCGCTGTCTGTGCCGTTGATCTGCAAGTGAATAGCCCTGACCCGCTCGATGAGCTGCTCAGCCACCGGGGCCGGGGCAAATGTGGTGGCGGAGATAAACAGGCTGGTGCGCCGCAGGCGGCCGTATATATCCTCCCGGAAGCGGGAATGATCCCAGACACCGGCCAGGGCCAGGGGGTGGAGCATTTGCAGCAGCAGGGCGCTTATCCCGCCACACAGCATGGAGCTGAAGTCGCCGTGTACTTGCCAGATAGCAGAGTCCGGGCCGTAGCGGCCCGGATCGCCCGGCGGCTGCTCAAAGTTAACCTGGTTAAGTGCCATTCCGGTGAGGCTCAGCACCTGACGTTCAATCGCGCGACGCAGGATCTCCAGAGAGGGCTCCGTTGTTGTTACTTAAATGTGGCATTAATGTAACACGTTATTGTTGGGTGCGGTGCAGTTTTCCCCGGTTCCCGAGGGCTATCAGCACCACGGAGCCGACAATACATAAGGTGCCCAGCCAGTCCGGCAGCGTGAAGCTGACCCCTAACAATAATACGGACAACAGCGCGCTGCTCAGGGGCTCGGCACAGCTCAGAATGCTGGCCTTCTGGCCGCCAATCAGCTGGGCCCCTTTCAGGTAGAGGGTAAAGTTCAGCGCGGTGCCGATGACAATAAGATAGAAAAAAGCGAACAGATTGCCCCCGCCAGGGGCGATGTGCTGGGTGCCGGACAGGGCAAACGGCGCCAGGGCGAGCCCGGCAATCAGCATGCTCCAGCCCACCACCGGCAGGGTGCCGTAACGGGCAATCAGCCCGGAGGGGTAGGTGGTGTAGAAGGCGGCGGCAATGGCGGAGGTAACCCCCCAGATCAGGGCCGCCAGGGAGATGGACAGCGAATCCAGCGCCCCGTGGGTAACCAGTAAAAAGGTGCCCGCCAGCGAGGCGATAATGGCGCTGATCACCCGCCCGCCGGGGAACTGTTTACGCACCAGGGCGAACCACAGCACGATGATCGTCGGCGAGAGAAACTGCAGTACCGTTGCTGTGGCCGCGTTGGCATGGGCAATGGCCGCCAGAAATGTCAGCTGCACGGTGAGTGCGCCAAACAGGGAGAAGGCGAACAGCCGCCAGGCATCCTGGCGTCGGGCGAAGATGCGCCACAGGCTTTCCCCCTGAAAGAAGGCCAGCGTCAGGATAATTACGCCGGAAAACACCAGCCGTAGCATGGTCAGCCAGGCCGGGGAGACCTGATTGTTATCCATAATGTACTGGGCACATACGCCGGAGCTGCCCCACAAAACGGCAGCCAGTAATACGCAGAGCATCCCTTTTCTGGATGGATTCATGATGTGTGGTATCCGGATTAAGACGTTGAGTGTTAACAGGTGGATACACCGTTATAGAATATTTACCGGTAAACAGGCAACAGCGCGCTGCGGGCCACTGACGCGTGCCGGATGATAAACAGGGATGCGCCCCGCCAGGCCCGGGAGATGGCCAGCTCCCGGCCCCCTGAACAGCGGGCAAAAAAAATGCCGCGCAGCGAGAAGGCTGGCGGCAAAGGCAATTACGCTTACATCAGGGTAATAGGTCTATAAAATCATACTGATGGTAAGATTTTGTCATTAAGGTTTAATGTTACTCAAAGCTGGTCAAACGGATGTGCTGGCAGTAGACGAATTGTAAATAACAATAAAGGTCACAGAGTTATGGTATGGGAAACATGGATATTTGTACTGGGCGTGACACTGCCGAACTTATTGCTGCTGGTGCTGGGGGTTGTGCTGCGCCGCTGCGGCCTGTTAAACGACACTTTTTGTGAAGGGGCCTCGCGGTTAGTTTTTTTACTGGCGTTACCCTGCCTGCTCTTTTTCAGTATCTCCAGCCACCCGCTGCCGCTGGCGAGTAATCTGCCGCTGGCGTTATATGGCGGGGCAGGCACGCTGATCTCCTGGTTATTGCTGGAGCTGGTGGCGCCATTGCTGGTCAAAAACCGCCGCGAGCGGGGGATTTTTGTGCAGGGGGGATTCCGGGCGAATACGGCCATCGTTGGCCTGGCCTATGCGTCCATGGCTTACGGCAAAGAGGGCATTGCCACCGGCTCACTATATATGGCGGTCACGGTTATTCTGTTTAACCTGCTGTCGGTTATTTCGCTGACCCGCTCGCTGAGCCCGGGAGGGGCCGGGGTAAAGGGCGGGTTTACGGTGGTGCGTGGGGTGGTGAAAAACCCGCTGATTATCAGCCTGGTGGTGGCGCTGTTGTGGAGCAGTACCGGCTGGCAGATCCCCCACGCCATTGCCCGGACGGGGGATCTGATTTCTGGCCTGGCGCTGCCGCTGGCGATGCTGTGTGCCGGGGCCTCGCTGGATTTATCTGCCGCGTTCAGTGCCTCGCTCACGGCGCTCTATTCCTCGCTGGCGCGGGTGCTGATTATCCCGCTGTTGCTGACGGTGGGCGGCTGGCTGTGCGGGTTTCGCGGGGCGGAGCTGGGGGTGATGTTTTTATTTTCCTGTACCCCGGCGGCGGCGGCCAGTTACGCGATGACCAGAGCGATGGGGGGCAACGGGGTGCTGGCGGCCAATATTATTGGCCTGACGACGGTGGGCTCCATCATTACCACGTCGTTCGGGCTGTATATTTTACGCAGTTATCAGCTGGGGTAATACCGGGCACCGGGGCCAGAATTCACCGGTATGTTACATCTTGTGCGCTAAAGGATAGACACGCTATACCGGGATAGTTAGCATTCTATATAACATTTTTATTTCATATTTTGGTTACTATCATGAGTTCTGATATCAGAGCCCTCGATCTTAATTTGCTTAAAACCCTCGACGCGCTGCTGGATGAAGGCAGCGTTACCCGGGCCGCACAGCGCCTGTCGCTCACCCAGCCTGCCGTCAGCGCGATGCTGACGCGCCTGCGGGACTTTTTCGATGATCCTTTGTTTATCCGCGCCCAGCGGGGCATGGTGCCAACCGCCCGCGCCCTGGCGCTGGCCGGGCCGGTTAAACAGGTGCTGAGTGATATTTCCGTATTGCTGGCCCCGGTGGCCTTTGAGCCGTCTGAATCCCGGATAACCTATACCATTGCGGCAACGGACTATGCGCTTAAAGCTGTGGTGGTGCCGCTGATGGCGGCGCTAAAACAGCAGGCGCCGGGGATCCGTGTGGCGGTGGTGGCGGTGGATCACGGGCGCCTCGGGCGTCAGCTGGAGCAGGGAGAGGTCGATATGGCGCTGGTGACCCCCCAGACTACGCCGGAAGATTTACACAGCCAGCCCCTGTATCAGGAGCAGTATGTTTGTATGATGCGCGCCAGCCACCCCCACGCCGGTGACGGCCCGCTGAGCATGGAGACGTTTTGCAGTCTGGAGCATATCCTGGTCTCCGGGCGCGGCAGCTTTCGTGGCCCCACGGATGAAGCGCTGGCGGCCCTGGGCCGCAGCCGCCGGGTGGGGCTGGTGGTCAACAGCTTTCTGGTACTGAGCGAAATGCTGCGCGCCACGGATATGATAGCGGTTGTGCCGCGCCGCCTGGCCTGCCGCCAGGAGCAGATGGCGGTGATGGCTCCCCCGCTGGATATCCCGGGCTTTACCAAAAGTATGGCCTGGCACGAGCGGGTGCACCGTGACCCGGCGCACCAGTGGATCCGTGCCCTGTGTGCGCAGGTCAGCCAGGCAGGGTATAAAAGCCGCTAACTGGATTGCCCGTCAGTCGACGCCGCCCCCCAGAGACTGCCAGAGGGTGACCCGGTTATTAAAGTTGGTTTGCTGCAGGGCAATCAGCTGTCGCCGGGCGCTCCACAGGGTGCGGCGGGCGGTCAGCACGGTCAGATAATCCCCCACACCTTCCTGATAGCGGCGCTGGGCGACATCCAGAGTTTGCTGCTCTGCCTGCACATATTGCTGCTGGGCGTCCAGTTGCTCATCCAGGGTGGCACGGCGGGCCAGCGCGTCCGACACATCCCGGAAAGCGCTCTGAATGGATTTCTCATAGGTGGCGACCAGCGCCTGTTTTTCTGCCTCGGCATATTGCAGCTGGGCTTCATTGCGCCCGGCATTAAAGATGGGCAGGGATATGGACGGCGTAAACGACCAGATATTCATTCCGTGGCCCCAGAGCTGGCCCAGCGGGCCACTGGCGTAACCGGCGGTGCCGGTCAGGGAGATACTGGGGAAGAAGTTTGCCCGCGCCGCGCCAATGCTGGCATTGGCGCTTTTGAGCTGGTGTTCCGCTTCCTGAATATCCGGGCGGCGCAGCAGCACGGAAGAAGAGACCCCCGCCGGGACCAGCACAATGGTGTTGTCGTTCAGGCTTTCGAGGGTGCCGGGCAGGACGCTGGCCGCCAGGGGCTGGCCCGCCAGCAGATCGAGGGCGTTTTTATCCTGCATCACGATGGTCTGGTAACCGGCAACGGCGGAGCGGGCCTGCTGGTAAACGCTCATGGCTTCGCTGACATCCGTCACTGAGGCCACCCCCACTGACTGCTGGCGCTTAACGATATTCAGCGAGTCCCGGGCGCTGTTCATTATATCTTTTGCCAGCGCCAGATTGCTGTTGTCCGCAGCCATGGTTATCCAGGCGGTGGTTATCTCCGCGACCAGGGTCAGGCGGGTGTTGCGGGCGGTAAATTCACTGGCAAGCCAGTTCTCTTTGGCCGCCCGGGAGAGGCTCTGGTTGCGGCCAAACAGATCCAGTTCAAAGCTGGCCGTGCCCACCGCGCTGCTGCTGGTGGCATACCCGGCTGTCAGGCTGCGGCTGCGGGTGGTGCTCAGTCCCGCATCCAGGCTCGGGAAGAGATCCGCGCGCTGTTCGCCGTACAGGGCTCTGGCCGCGTCGATATCGGCAATGGCTTTCTGAATATCCCGGTTATTGGTCAGGGCGGTGTGTACCACGCTTTTCAGGCGCGTATCGTTGACCACTTCCTGCCAGTCGCGCAGTACCGCCTTACCGGCGGCATCATTTTGTGCCCCGGGCCAGACAGACGGAACCGGCGCGGCTGGCTGGTGATAGTCGGGATCCAGCGATACGCACCCGGCAGTCAGTAAAGAGAGAAATAACAGGCTCATTCGCAACATATTTGGCTTACCCCTGGCGATGAATCTCACGGTGAATAGCCCGTTCACCGGCACAGAAACGAAAAAATGGATATGGCGCACGGCGATGTAGCGCGCGGCAGTGCTCAGGTATTGCAGGCTGTGGGATACCCGGCGAGGCGGGGATCATATCCCAAACCGGGCGGGCTAAAATTTCATAATGTGCGGCTAAAGCTGGCTGCCGCTGGTGATACAACATCTGCCTAATCGATAAAAGTGCGCTGTTTTTGCGTAATTTATCTAAGTACAAATGGCTATGAGTCATAATGATTGATTCCTTCATGGCGCCCCGGTTCCACGGAATACTTCCCCCATAACAACCAGAAGGGGAAGACGAATGGCAAGAATCACCGCAATCACCACCACGCTGCTGGCCCTGCTGGGGCTGGTCATGTCCCAGGCCCGGGCCGAGACGGTTACCGTGGCCTACCAGACGTCTGCTGAACCGGCCAAAGTTGCCCAGGCAGATAACACCTTTGCCCGCCTGAGCGGTGCCCGGGTTGACTGGCGCAAGTTTGACAGCGGGGCAGGTGTTGTCCGGGCGCTGGCCTCCGGCGACGTGCAGATAGGCAATATCGGCTCCAGCCCGCTGGCGGTGGCCGCCAGCCAGCAGGTGCCGATCGAGGTTTTTTTGCTGGCCTCTCAACTGGGCCGCTCAGAAGCGCTGGTGGTGAAGAAAAATATCACCACGCCGCAGGATCTGGTCGGTAAGCGCATCGCCGTGCCGTTTATCTCCACCACCCATTACAGCCTGCTGGCGGCCCTGAAACACTGGGGGATCGCCCCGGACCAGGTGCAGATTGTGAATCTTCAGCCCGCCGCGATCATTGCCGCCTGGCAACGGGGCGATATTGATGGTGCTTATGTGTGGGCACCTGCGGTCAGTGAGCTGGAAAAAAGCGGCACCGTCCTGACGGATTCCGGCCAGGTGGGGGCGTGGGGGGCACCGACCCTGGATGTCTGGGTGGTCCGTAAAGATTTCGCCCGCCAGCATCCGCAAATTGTGAAGGCGTTTGTCCAAAGCGCCCTGGAGGCCCAGCAGGCGTATCTGGCTAACCCGGAGAGCTGGCTTTCCGGGGCGGATAATCTGCGCAAGCTGGCGCGCCTGAGCGGGGTACCGGAGGCGGACATTGCGCAACTGGTGAAAGGCAATACCTATCTGGATGCCAGCCAGCAGCGGGCGCAACTTGCCGGGCCGGTCAGCAAGGCGATTGCGGACACCGCCGCATTCCTCAAAGCCCAGGGAAAAGTTGCGAATGTGGCCGCAGACTACAGCCCGTTTGTTACCGACCGGTTTATCCCGGATACGGCCCGGTAAACGGAGGCGATGATGCTGGAGATTTCACAGCTTTCGGCCTGGTATGACGGTAAGCCGGTGCTCAAAGACATCAATCTGACCCTGGATCGTGGGGAGCTGCTGGTGGTGCTTGGCCCCTCCGGTAGCGGTAAAACCACCTTACTGAACCTGATTGCCGGGTTTATTCCCTGCGAGTCTGGCGTTATCTCCCTGAACGGTAAGCCGGTCACCGGCCCGGGGGCAGAGCGCGGGGTGGTCTTTCAGCATGACGGTCTGCTGCCCTGGCGCACCGTGCAGGACAATGTGGCGCTGGGGCTGCAACTGGCCGGGGTAGAGAAGCGCACCCGCCGGGAGAGAGCCTGCGCCATGCTCCGTCAGGTGGGGCTGGCCGGTGCGCAGCAGCGGTTTATCTGGCAATTGTCCGGCGGCCAGCGCCAGCGGGTCGGTATTGCCCGGGCGCTGGCGGCAGATCCGCAATTGCTGCTGCTGGATGAGCCCCTCGGCGCGCTGGATGCCTTTACCCGGGAGCAGATCCAGACCCTGCTGCTGCGGCTGTGGCATACCAGTGGTCAGCAGATGCTGCTGATCACCCACGATATTGAAGAGGCGCTGTTTATGGCAACGGATCTGGTGCTGCTCTCTGCCGGGCCGGGAAGTATCCGGGAGCGGCTGACCCTGGATTTTGGCCGGCGCTATGTGGCCGGTGAGCCCTGCCGGGCAATTAAGTCTGATCCGGCGTTTATCGCGATGCGCGAATATGTGCTGGCGCGGGTCTTTGAGCAGCGGGAGGCGTTCGCATGAGTGTGGTATTACCGGAAAGAGGCCACGCGCAGCGGGCGGCAGTGGTGCGCCGCTGGCGCAGGCCGGGGCGCGGGTGGCTGAGCGCCGCAACCCTGGTGATGGTGGTAGCGCTGTGGTGGCTGGTGACCGCCGCCGGTGTTATTAGCCCGCTGTTTTTGCCGCCGCCCGGGCAGGTTGTGGTGAAATTTGTGGAGATTGCCGGTCCCCGGGGGTTTATGGATGCCACCTTATGGCAGCATCTGGCGGCAAGCCTTGCCCGTATTGCGATAGCCCTGCTGGCGGCAGCGGTTATCGGTATTCCTGTGGGGCTGGCGATGGGGCTTAGCCCGGCGGTGCGCGGGGTGCTGGATCCGCTGATTGAGCTTTACCGGCCCGTTCCGCCGCTGGCCTATCTGCCGTTGATGGTTATCTGGTTTGGTATTGGTGAAACCTCAAAAATATTACTGATTTACCTGTCTATTTTTGCGCCGGTGGCGCTGGCGACATTGTCCGGTGTGAAAAATGCACACCGGGTGCGGGTGCGTGCGGCCCAGGCGCTGGGGGCCAGCCGCTGGCAGATCCTGTGGCTGGTTATTCTGCCGGGGGCGCTGCCGGAGATCCTGACCGGGCTGCGTATCGGCCTGGGGGTGGGCTGGTCAACTCTGGTGGCGGCTGAGCTGATCGCCGCCACCCGCGGGCTGGGGTTTATGGTGCAGTCTGCCGGTGAGTTTCTGGCCACCGACGTGGTGCTGGCCGGGATTATGGTGATTGCGGTAATCGCTTTTGTGCTGGAGCTGGGGTTGCGGGCGTTACAGCGCCGTCTGACACCCTGGCGAGGAGAGATGCAATGAATGAACGAATCAGTATCGAGGCGCTGAGCCCGGCCATTGGTGCCCTGATTAGCGGGCTGGATTTACGCCGCGCCCTGAGTGACAACCAGTTTGAGCAGCTGTATCACGCGCTACTGCGCCATCAGGTTATTTTTTTCCGCGGCCAGGCTATTACGCCGGAACAACAGCGGGCGCTGGCGCGGCGCTTCGGGGATTTGCATATTCACCCGCTCTACCCGCATGCCCCGGGGGTGGAGGAGATTATCGTCCTTGATACCCATGAGGATAATCTGCCGGATAACGACAACTGGCATACGGATGTCACCTTTATTGAGACGCCGCCCGCAGTGGCGCTGCTGGCGGCCAGGCAGCTCCCCGACAGCGGCGGAGACACCCTGTGGAGCAGCGGCATTGCCGCCTGGGAGGCACTGTCTGAGGGGCTGAAAACCCTGCTGCGCGGGTTACAGGGGGAGCATGACGTCAGAAAATCCTTCCCGGAGTATAAATTTAGCCACACTGAGCAGGCGCACCAGCGCTGGCGCCAGGCGGTCAGCGATCACCCTCCGGTGCGGCATCCGGCGGTGCGTACCCACCCGATAAGCGGCCGGGAGGCGCTGTTTGTGAATGAGGGCTTTACCACCCGGCTTGTGGGGGGAAACCCGAAAGAGAGCGAGGCGCTGCTGGGGTTTCTGTTTGCCCATATTACCCGCCCGGAGTTTCAGGTGCGCTGGCGCTGGCAGCCGGGGGATGTGGCTATCTGGGACAACCGGGTCACCCAGCATTATGCTAATGCGGGCTATCTGCCGGGGCGGCGGGTGATGCACCGGGCAACCGTGCTGGGTGATAAACCCGTCTACCGGGGAGTACGTACCGGCAGTTAAAGCAAAACCCCCGTCCGGAAGGCCGGAGCGGGGGCTATATGAACCCGGGTTAACCGTTACGCGGGTGCATCAGAACTGGTAAACGATACCGGCACCGACAACGTTGTCAGTTTTGATGCCGAGGTCGTTTTTGTCCAGCAGGTTGATTTTGTAATCAACATAGGTGGCGAGGTTTTTGTTGAAGTAGTAGCTGCTGCCCACCTCAATGTATTTCACCAGGTCTTCGCTGCTCCTGGCGGTGTTCAGGTGCTTGCCTTTGGACTGCAGGTAAGCCACAGACGGGCGCAGGCCGAAGTCAAACTGGTACTGAGCCACCATTTCGATGTTCTGGGTTTTATTGGCGATGCTGGTTGTCGGGCCAGTACCGGTGGTGTTGCCGTTGCTGTAGGCGGTCATATTGCGGGTTTCCGCGTAGGTGGCCGCCAGGTAGATATTGTTGGCGTCGTATTTCATACCCACGTTCCAGGCTTCCGCACGGTCGCCCACGTCATAATTCTCGGTTTTTTTCTGCAAGGTGCTGCGGTTGGAGTTCGCATAAGAACCACCGATGGCGAAGCCGTCGAATTCATAGGTGGTGGAAACACCAAAGCCGTCGCCGTTTTCTTTGTTGAGACTGCGCTCTTCGTTTTTCGCCTGGTACTGCAGGGCGATGTTCAGGCCGTCAACCAGTCCAAAGAAACCGTTGTTGCGGTAGGTGGCCATGCTGTTGCCACGGCCCAGCATAAAGTTGTCGGTGCGGGTGTAGGAGTCACCGCCGAAGACCGGCAGTAAATCGGTCCAGGCTTCGATGTCGTAGTTAACGCCGTAGTTACGGCCAAAGTCGGCAGAGCCGTAGTCGCCAGCGCGCAGACCGGCGAATGCCAGACGGGTCCAGGCCTGGTTGCCGCTGTCTTCGGTGTTGTTCGCCTGCATGTTGTATTCCCACTGCCCATAGCCGGTCAGCAGGTCGTTGATCTGGGTTTCACCGCGGAAACCCAGACGCACGTAGGTCTGGTCGCCGTCTGCGCCCTTGTCATCAGAGAACTGATGGCGCGCATCAACCTTACCGTACAGGTCCAGTTTGTTGCCGTCTTTATTATAAATTTCTGCCGCATGAATGCCCGCAGAGACTAACAGGAGGGATGAAACAACCACTGCCAATTTATTATATTTCATTCGATTACCCGTAATTAATCCAGAGCAGGAATAACACTCTGCTTATAGTTATTGATATTTAAGACTGGCTGTTATTTATTGTCGCCATTGTCGATGATATCGGTGCTGGTTTTTATCCGATGCCTGAATACTACCAATAACCTTTTCGGGATCAATATAAAGTTCCCTTTCCGCCGTGACATAACTCACATAAAGCAACAGAATAAAATTAATCAGATTTAATGGTTAATATTATGTAAAGAAATAATTTTAAATCTGTATAGGTATCGGGTGATTTAAAATTATCGTGGAAATAGTAACGCACTTTAATATGAGTGTGATTGTTTATGGAATCTATTGCATGGCGGGCTTTCTTTGGTTTTTAACTTAATAATCATTATTTTATGATTATAAATCATTGCGTTATGTGGTAGGTGGCGGCGGTGGTGTGCGGCGGATTCTGGCGTGTTGTTTTCGTTAACCACCGAAAAACAAATCAAAAACATACCGGTGGATATAGGAGATATATTTACTTGTTTTTATTATATGGAGTATGTAAGTAGCCAGGGTTCAGGTTGTTGTGTCGCCTGTAATGGCAGTAAATATTAACGATTCCGCGATGGTTTCTTACGTGATTAAAACTCATGGTAGAGTCAATAAGTGATTTTTTGATTTTATTTATTTGTTATTTTTTGTTTGTATTTTATTTATTCTGTCGCCAGGGAATATTCCGGGCGGGAGTATCAGGCGTGAAAATATCACTGTCCGTGTCGCGATGCGCGACACGATATTCAGCGGAATTCTTTCAGGGCTGTGCGGTGCTGAACCAGCGCCGCCAGATAAAACGGATCACAACATATTCCACAGCGCCAAGCAGCAGAAACCACAGGCAGAAGACCAGGGTATAGAGCTGGTTCAGATCCTGGAGGTGGAACGTTGCCATCAGCCAGTGGGCCATCTGCAGGCTGAAGGCCGGGGCGGGAAGCAGCAGGCAGGAGAGCAGCGCCAGTAATAATATACCCCCTGCGCTGACCAGGGTTTCAAGCGGGTGGCGGACCATAGTGTTAATCTCTGGTTAAAATTCTATTGTCCGGAATGACGGGGCAATGTGCAAATCCGGAAAGTGTGGTCGCGGGGGAAGGGCTGCCTGCGTGGATAAAAAACAGGCAGCCTGTTCAGGCTGCCTGGAGGGAAGGGCACCAGGCCCGGTTATTTTTGTTGCTGACGTTCTCTGGCTTCGACCTCTTCATACCAGCGCGGGTGGTGTTTCTTCGCCCAGCGACGGCTGACTTTGCCTTCAATCATGCCGGTAATCGACCCTTTAACCCAGAACGCCATATACATATGGATAAGTATGGCGTGGATAAGCACGATAGCCGCAGTGGCGTGCAGCAGCAGGCACCAGCGCACCAGTTTGATGGGGAACATCGGGGCGAAGTACGGGCGCCAGATAATAATGCCGGTCACCAGCAGCACGAAGATCATGCTCATGATGCTCCAGAACATCATTTTTTGTCCGGCGTTGTACTTCCCGACCCGGGCCACCTTGTGCTCGTTGCCCTTGAGCACTTCCACAATGCCCTTAAGCCACGGCAAATCTTCTTTGTCCGGGATGTTGTGTTTTACGAAGCGGAAAAACATAAACATCAGGGCAATGAAGATCAGCACCCCGAAGAACGGGTGCAGAATGCGGCCCATTTGCGGTGTACCGAAGGTTTCCGTCAGCCACTGCAGGGTCGGGAAAAATAACGCAATCCCGGACAGCGACACCAGGAAGAAGCAGATAACCACCGTCCAGTGGCAGGCCCGGTCGATAAACCGCGTGCGGACAATCATTTTGCTCTGCTTAGTCATGGTGCTCCTCCTCATTGTCATCATCGACTTCTTTGTTTGGCCCCACTCCGATGTAGTGGAAGATCAAACCGGCGAAGGTGGCAATAAAGCCCGCGGCAGACAGAGGTTTGAGAATGCCTTTCCACAGATTGACCGGTACATCTATTTGCGGATCTTTGGGCAGATTGTGGTAGAGCTGCGGTTGATCCGCATGGTGCAGGACATACATCACGTGGGTGCCGCCCACCCCCTGCGGGTTGTAGAGGCCCGCATTGGGATAGCCGCGCTGGCGCAGTTTCTCCACTCGCTGCTCTGCCAGTTCAATCATCTCTGTCCGGGTGCCGAAATGAATGGCACCGGTCGGGCAGGTTTTCACACAGGCAGGCTCCTGGCCCACGGCCACCCGGTCAACGCACAGGGTGCATTTATAGACCCGGTTGTCGTGCGGGTTCAGGCGCGGAATATTGAACGGGCAACCGGCAATGCAGTACCCGCAGCCAATACAGTGCTCTGATTTGAAATCCACAATACCGTTCACGTACTGCACAATCGCCCCGGCAGACGGGCATGCCTTCAGGCAGCCCGGATCTTCACAGTGCATGCAGCCGTCTTTGCGGATAAGCCATTCCAGCTTGCCGTTTTCGGTGGTTTCCGAAAAGCGCATCAGGGTCCAGGTTTTGGCGCTGAGATCGGCGGGGTTATCGTACACCCCCGCACAGTGGCCCACCTCGTCCCGGATGTCGTTCCACTCGGAGCAGGCCACCTGGCAGGCTTTGCAGCCAATACAGCTGGAGACATCAATCAGCTTGGAGACCTCTTGCTGATGGTCCCGTGCCTGGGCCGGAGGCGTAAACCGGTTGGTGGCGGAACGCTTGATAATGTCTTGAGATTGCATGGACATATATTATGCTCCTTACGCCTTTTCCAGATTAACGAGGAACGCCTTGTACTCTGGCGTTTGCGAGTTGGCGTCGCCGACGCCCGGGGTGAGGGTGTTCACCAGATAGCCTTTTTGCGCTACCCCTTCAAAGCCCCAGTGCAGCGGCAGGCCGATGGTTTCCACCGTTTTGCCGTTCACGTTCAGGGGTTGCAGGCGGCGGGTAACCACCGCAACGGCGCGGATAAAGCCGCGTTTGCTGCTGACCCGCACCTTATCACCACTGGCAATGCCTTTGATTTTCGCCAGCGCTTCGCTGATCTCCACAAACTGTTCCGGCTGGGCGATGGCGTTAAGCAGCGCGTTTTTGGTCCAGGTATGGAAGTGCTCCGTCAGGCGGTAGGTGGTGCCCACATAGGGGAACTCATCGGCTTTACCCAGGCGTTTTGCGTCTTCAGCAAACAGGCGCGCCGCCGGGTTAGAGATAACGTTCGGGTGCAGCAGGTTCGTGCCGACCGGGGTTTCGAACGGCTCATAATGTTCCGGGAACGGGCCTTCCGCCATTTTATTGATGGCAAACAGGCGGCCCATCCCTTCCGGCTGCATGATGAACGGGTTAACACCGGTGCCCGGCGCGGCGGTGCTGTAGTCCGGAATATCGTTACCCACCCATTTGCTGCCGTTCCAGCGGATAAGCATACGCTCAGGATCCCAGGGGTTACCGGCAACGTCTGCGGAGGCGCGGTTATACAGAACGCGGCGGTTCATCGGCCATGCCCAGGCCCAGCCCAGGGTATTGCCAAGGCCAGAGGGATCGCTGTTGTCGCGGTTGGCCATCTGGTTGCCTTTTTCGGTCCAGCTTCCGGCCCAGATCCAGCAGGCAGAGGCGGTAGTACCGTCGTCGCGCAGCTGGGCGAATGAGTCAAGCTGCTGGCCTTTTTTCACCACCAGCGCGCCGCTGGCATCAACGATATCTTCCAGCGCGTAGCCGTTACTTTCCCGGGCCACTTCTTCAGATTCCGGGCTGTCCGGCAGGTGGTAGTCCCAGCGCATGCTCAGTAATGGCTCTGCCCCTGTGCCGCCTTCGGTGCGGTACAGATCGCGCATCTTGTGGTAGATGCTGGCAAGGATAGCGCCGTCGTTCAGGGCTTCGCCCGGTGCGTTGGCCGCTTTCCAGTGCCACTGTAGCCAGCGCCCGGAGTTGACTATCGAGCCGTCTTCTTCAGCAAAACAGGTGGACGGCAGGCGGAAGACCTCGGTCTGAATGGCTGCCGGGTCCACATCGTTCATCTCGCCGTGGTTCTGCCAGAAGTTACTGGTCTCGGTAACCAGCGGGTCGATAACCACCAGGTATTTGAGCTTACTCAGGGTGGCGACCACTTTGTTTTTGTCCGGGAAGGAGGCCACCGGGTTAAAGCCCTGGCAGATATAGCCGTTCACCTGGCCTTTACCCATCATGTCAAAGTAGCGCAGGGTATCGTAAGACTGATCCCACTTCGGCAGCCAGTCGAAGCCCCACTGGTTTTCCCGGGTGGCTTTGTCACCGTAGAAGGCTTTCATCAGGCTGACGAAGAATTTCGGGTAATTGCCCCAGTAGTTGACCTGGCCTGGCAGGGTCGCTTTCGGGGTATTGGCGGCCAGGTAGCTCTCCAGCGTGGTCTGCTGATCGGAAGGCAGGGTTAAATAGCCCGGCAGGCTGGTAGAAAGCAGCCCCAGATCGGTCAGCCCCTGAATGTTGGAGTGGCCGCGCAGGGCGTTTACGCCGCCGCCTGCCATGCCCATATTCCCCAGCAGCAGCTGGATCATCGCCATGGTGCGGATATTCTGCGAGCCGACACTGTGCTGGGTCCAGCCCAGAGCATACAGGAAGCTGGTGGTGCGATTTGCCGCGCTGGTGGAGGCCAGCACCTCACAGATTTTAAGGAAGTCTTTTTGCGGAGTACCGCAGATCTTTTCGACAATGTCCGGCGTGTAGCGGGAAACGTGCTGTTTCAGCAGGTTCCATACGCAGCGCGGGTGTTGCAGGGTATCGTCGCGCAGGGCGTAGCCGTCGCTGCCGAACTGATAGTTCCAGCTGGTTTTGTCGTAGCGCCGGTTCTCTGCGTCATAGCCGCTGAACAGGCCATCTTCAAAGCTGAAGTCGTCGCGCACCAGCAGGCTGGCGTTGGTGTAGTTCTTAACGTATTCCGCGTTGATTTTCTGATTGTTGATCAGATACAGAATCACCCCGGAGAGGAAGGTAATATCAGTACCGGAGCGGATCGGGGCATAAATGTCGGCCACCGATGCGGTACGGGTAAAGCGCGGGTCTACCACGATAAGCGTGGCATCGTTATTGTTTTTGGCTTCCATCGCCCAGCGGAACCCGACCGGGTGCGCTTCGGCGGCGTTACCGCCCATCACAACGACGACATTGGCGTTTTTGATATCAACCCAGTGGTTGGTCATGGCGCCGCGGCCAAATGTTGGAGCAAGACTTGCTACCGTTGGGCCGTGTCAGACGCGTGCCTGGTTATCTACCGCCAGCATGCCCAGTGAGCGGGCAAATTTGTGGGTCAGCAGGCCGGTTTCATTGCTGGCTGCTGAGGCGCACAGCATACCGGTTGAGAGCCAGCGGTTCACCGTGGTGCCCTGGCTGTCTTTTTCAATAAAGTTGCTGTCGCGATCCTGTTTCATCAGGCGGGCGATGCGGGTGCTGGCTTCTTCCCAGCTGATGCGCTGCCATTTATCGGAGCCCGGGGCGCGGTATTCCGGGTAGCGCAGGCGGTTTTCGCTGTGAACATAATCCAGCAGCCCGGCCCCTTTCGGGCACAGGGCGCCGCGGCTTACCGGATGGTCGGGATCCCCTTCAATGTGGGTGATAGCGGAGCGGGCATTTTTAGCGCCGTCTCCCATGCTGTAAATCAGTAGTCCACAGCCCACGGAACAATAGGTACAGGTGTTACGGGTCTCTCTGGACCGCAGTAATTTGTATTCTCTCACCTCGGCCAGTGCTGTCTTCGGTGCGAAACCGAGGGCCGCCACTGTTGTACCTGCCATTCCGCCGGCGCAGATTTTAAAAAACTGTCTGCGACTGACGTCCATTGCTTACCTCATTTTTATTTAAACTGAGCGCAGCGAAAATAACAGTCAGCCGCCAGAACACCTTGCGTGAAATCAAATCAGACGGTATTAGATAGTGATCTACCCTCTAGTAAGTATATTTCCCGAAAAATTATTAACTCTCTTGCATAATAAATTTATCGTTTTTCTGATTATGTATTTTGTTATATAGCGCCAGACCCGCCTGCTGATTTTTTTCTGTTTATTTTCAAAGCGATATCATTAACACATTCCCCCGGAACGAAATATGCCCGCCGGAAACGGCCCCGGGCGCGCTTTTTGCTGCTGACTGGCTGCGGAAGAAAAGAGAAAAAAACGCTTCAGCGCCGAAATATAACCGGTCGTTGTACTCCCCGCCCGGCCTTGCGGGGGTGGCGCCAGCCGCGGCACCCGGCGGGCAGGGGGATTGTGCTGAAATTGGCCCGACCAATTTTCAGTAAATTGTGAGCTGAAATGTGCAGATGAAAACAAAAAGCTACAAAAAGGTTGCCAAAAGCTAACCATAAATTAACATTCACTCCGCTTACACCACAATAATACCAATTGGTAGGACCAATCCCGCCACCGGAAAGACCGACACCCTACAGGTCTGTTTCTTCCGCGACGGGGCTGTCCTCTGGAGAACATCTTATGCTCTGGCAACAACTCTATGATCCTGCGGGCAATATCTGGCTGTCGAGCCTGGTTGCGGTCCTGCCGATACTGTTTTTCTTCTTCGCACTTATCAAGCTGCGCATGAAAGGCTACCTTGCCGCCACCATTACGGTGGGGCTGGCGCTGGCCGTGGCGCTGCTGTTTTACCGGATGCCGGTCGATCGGGCGCTGATGTCGGTCGTGTATGGCTTCTTCTACGGTCTCTGGCCTATCGCCTGGATTATTATCGCCGCGGTCTTTGTGTATAAGATTTCGGTAAAAACCGGGCAGTTTGCGATTATCCGCGCGTCGATTTTGTCCATCACGCCGGACCAGCGCCTGCAGATGCTGATTGTCGGCTTCTGTTTCGGGGCGTTCCTTGAAGGGGCGGCCGGTTTTGGTGCGCCGGTGGCAATCACCGCCGCGCTGCTGGTTGGCCTGGGCTTTAACCCGCTGTATGCGGCGGGGCTGTGCCTGATTGTAAATACCGCGCCGGTTGCCTTCGGGGCCATGGGGATCCCGATTATTGTTGCCGGTCAGGTGACCGGGATCGACAGCTTTGTGATTGGCCAGATGGTGGGTCGCCAGCTGCCGTTTATGACCATTATTGTGCTGTTCTGGATTATGGGGATCATGGATGGCTGGCGCGGGATCAAAGAGACGTGGCCGGCGGTGACGGTGGCGGCGGGTTCATTTGCCATCGCCCAGTACCTGAGCTCTAACTTTATTGGCCCGGAGCTGCCGGACATTATCTCGTCGCTGGTTTCCCTGCTGTGCCTGACCACCTTCCTGCGTTACTGGCAGCCGAAGCGGATTTTCCGGTTTGGTGATCTGGGCGCCGGGGTGACCGACATGACCCTTGAGCGCCAGAACTATACGGCCGGGCAGGTGGTTAAGGCCTGGTCGCCGTTCCTGTTCCTGACCGTGACCGTGACCCTGTGGAGCCTGCCGGGATTCAAGGCGATGTTCGCCGCCGGTGGCCCGCTGTATGACATGGTGATGAATATCTCCGTGCCCTGGCTGGATAAAACCGTGGCCCGTATGCCACCGGTGGTGGCCGCGAGCACGCCATACCCGGCGGTCTATAAGTTTGACTGGTTCTCCGCAACCGGTACGGCCATTCTGTTTGCGGCGCTGCTGTCTATTGTCTGGCTGCGCATGAAGCCGAAAGCCGCCATTGTCACGTTTGGGGAGACCTTAAAAGAGCTGGCGCTGCCTATTTACTCTATCGGTATGGTGCTGGCGTTTGCGTTTATTTCTAACTACTCCGGCCTTTCCGCCACCCTGGCGCTGGCCTTTTCACAAACCGGGCACGCCTTTACCTTCTTCTCGCCGTTCCTTGGCTGGCTGGGGGTCTTCTTAACCGGTTCGGATACCTCGTCTAACGCGCTGTTTGCCGCGCTGCAGGCCACGGCAGCTCAGCAAATCGGGGTGTCGGATATTCTGCTGGTGGCGGCCAATACCAGCGGCGGGGTGACCGGCAAGATGATTTCGCCACAGTCGATTGCCATTGCCTGTGCGGCCGTAGGGCTGGTGGGACGGGAGTCTGAACTGTTCCGCTTTACGGTAAAACACAGCCTGATCTTCACCTGTATTGTCGGGGTGATTATTACGCTGCAGGCTTATGTGCTTCCCTGGATGATTCCATGACAGCACCCGCAGGAACGCGTCTGGCTGACCATCTGGCCTTGCAGCTCAGAGCGCTGATTAAAGAGCGTCACCTGGAGGCGGGTATGCGATTACCCGCCGAAAGGCAGCTGGCGGCAACGCTGAATGTCTCCCGCTCTTCACTGCGGGAGGGGATTGCGACCCTCATCAGTGAAGGGCTGCTGGAGTCCCGGCGCGGCGGGGGTACTTACGTGCGTTTTGACGAGCCCTGGTCGGAAAACCGGATAGTACGGCCGCTAAAAGAGCTGCTGGCTGAAGATCCCGGCTACCGTTATGACGTGCTGGAAGCGCGCCACGCCATTGAAGCCAGCACCGCCTGGTATGCGGCGATGCGGGCAACCGCCGAAGATAAAGAAAAGCTGCAGTCCTGCTTTAACGCGACCCTGCGGGTCAAAGAGAGTGATGATCCCGATTTGGCCGCCCAGGCCGATGTGCGTTTCCACCTCGCCATTGCTGAGGCGTCCCACAATCTGGTGCTGTTGCAGACCATGCGCGGCTTTTTCGATCTGCTGCAGTCGTCGATTATGCAAAGCCGTAAATTGCTCTACACCATGCCGACTATCTTTTCCCGGCTGACGGAGCAGCACCACGAATTACTCCGGGCGATTCTGGACGGTGAGCCGGAGCGCGCCCGTAAAGCGGCAACGGCCCATCTGGGTTTTGTCCACAGCACCATGAAGACCTTCCATGAAGATGAAGCCCGGCGCGCGCGCAGTGTGCGCCTGCCGGGTGATGAAAGTGAAACTCCCAAGGATATGTGACCATGATTATCTCTGCCGCCAGCGATTATCGCGCTGCCGCTCAACGCAAACTGCCGCCGTTTTTGTTCCATTACATTGATGGGGGGGCGTATGCGGAATATACCCTTAAGCATAATGTGGAGGATCTCTCCCGGGTGGCCCTGCGCCAGCGCGTGCTGAAGAATATGTCGGATCTGAGCCTTGAAACCCGGCTGTTCGGCGAAACCCTCTCTATGCCGGTGGCCCTGGCCCCCGTGGGGTTGTGCGGTATGTACGCCCGGCGCGGCGAAGTTCAGGCGGCCAGAGCCGCAACAGCGAAGGGGATCCCGTTCACGCTCTCTACCGTGTCCGTATGCCCGATTGAAGAGGTGACCCGGGCCATTGACCGGCCGATGTGGTTCCAGCTGTATGTGTTAAAAGATCGCGGTTTTATGCGTAATGCCCTGGAGCGGGCCAAAGCGGCAGGCTGCTCGACCCTGGTCTTTACCGTAGATATGCCCACACCCGGCGCCCGCTACCGTGATGCCCACTCCGGCATGAGCGGCCCGAACGCCGCCCTGCGCCGCTACTGGCAGGCGGTAACCCATCCCACATGGTCATGGGATGTGGGGCTTAACGGCCGCCCCCACGATCTGGGCAATATCTCCGCCTACCGGGGGAAACCGACCGGGCTTGAGGACTATATTGGCTGGCTGGCGAATAACTTTGATCCCTCCATCTCCTGGAAGGATCTGGAGTGGATCCGCGAATTCTGGGATGGCCCGATGGTGATTAAAGGGATCCTTGACCCGGAAGATGCCAGAGATGCCGTGCGCTTCGGGGCTGACGGGATTGTGGTATCGAACCACGGCGGGCGCCAGCTGGACGGGGTGCTCTCTTCTGCCCGTGCGCTGCCGGCGATAGCCGATGCGGTAAAAGGCGATATTACTATCCTTGCGGACAGCGGTATCCGTAACGGTCTGGACGTGGTGCGCATGATTGCGCTGGGGGCCGATTCAGTGCTGCTGGGGCGCGCTTATCTGTACGCGCTGGCTACCCACGGGGAGGCGGGGGTCGCCAACCTGCTTAACCTTATCGAAAAAGAGATGCGCGTGGCGATGACATTAACCGGGGCGAAAAGTATCAGCGAGATCACCCGCGATTCGCTGGTAAACGCCCTGGGGTAAGCCCGCACCGCTAGCGGCGAAGCGTGGTATTACTGCTGTTGTTACGCTGGTAGTGCTCGCTGTAGCTGCTCTCCTGTTTTTTGTGTTTATGCTTGTGTTTATGGTGGTGGCCGCTGTGGTCACTATCATAAACACAGCCGCTCAGGCCGGTTGCCATTAACACCACCAGCAAAAGACCCCATTTTTTTAGCTGCGCCATGCAGGCTTATTCTCCCTGTTTGTGAATGACTCAGAATGCGGAGAAACCGCTTAGCCAGCCGCTATAGTAGCGGCCGGGGGGCCGGGTTAATACCCTGTCGCGTCAATAATAAAGGTGCCGGGGCAGTTACCCGGGTGTGGCTGGGTAGCCAGCGAATTACCGCTCAGGGGCTGGTTAATGGCTGCCGCGTTGAGCGTTAGCTGGATCTCGGTGAGGTACGCCGGGTGGCTGTGGCAGGTTAATTTCACCGATTTCACCTTCTCTTTACCCCAGGCGCTGGCGATAGCCTGCTCCAGCTCGCTGCGCTGCACGGTTTTGCCGTAGTGGCTGGCGAGGAACTGCCCCACCGGGCTCTGGCGCACTTCCTGGCTCAGGCGCACCATGGTGCCAAAGTACGCCGCGGGATCGAACCCGAAACAGGCACCGTGTTTGGCGTATTCGTAGCGCTCAAGGCAGCTGTTGCCACCGGCACCGGGCATCACCCCGGAGAGTTTCTCTGCCATATCGCCGGAAAGCCCGGTATCCGGGGCACTGCATTTGCGGCTGGCTTTTACCTGCGGATAATTGGGCTCCGGGCGCGTTGCGCAGCCAAAGCGCATCCAGCGCTGGTTATCCACCCCCCGGGCGGCAATACTGCGGGGGAGCGACGGCCACAGCCCGTGCACGGTGAGCAGGGCGGTTTTATCTTCCCCCACATTCTGGTTGCGACACTCTGTGGGCTCTTTGCGATTGCGCTCATGCATGCTCTGGCAAAAACCGGACTGCCAGGAGAGCGCCAGGACATAGTTATCAAAATCGCCATACTGGCCGGGAGTCAGGGACTGGGCGCTGGCGGATGCACAAAACATCAGCCCGCAGGCGGCGGTCACCATCTGTTTTATCATGGTATGCTCACTTTCTGAACAGGTGTGGGGGCGGCCATTTTTCACGCCTGGCGGCGGGTAAAAAAAATGGCGGCACGAATGCCACCATTTTACCTGAAGCGGGATGCAGGGATATAAGAGTTATGCCCCGGCAGGCAACATAAATTCCGTGGCGATGATCACCACTACCAGCCCCACCAGTACCGGTACGGAGGTGCGCTTGACCACCTCAAAGGGGGATATTTTTGCCATCCCGGCCACGGCAACCACCACCCCGGATACCGGCGAGATGGTGCGTCCAAGGTTAGAGGCCTGCAGCATCGGGATAACCAGATACCCCGGGTTAATGCCGGAGTGGTGCGCCAGTTTGGGGATAAGCTCCACAAAGGCATAGAAGGGGGCGTTACCGGAGCCGGTCGTCATGGCGGCAAGCATGGTCAGGATAACCAGTACCAGCATCAGAATAATACTGGCGGAGCCAAACGAGGTGGCAATGGAGATCAGGCTCTGAATAAAGCCGATGGTGCTCAGCCCCTGGGCAAACAGCCCGGCGGCCACCAGCAGGATAACCACGTTGGCGAAGGCATCGGCCATGCCGCGATAAACCGATTCCAGCCCGGTAAATACCTCCCGGGTACTGAAATTGCGCAAAAATTCAATAATAGCGGCCAGCAAAATACAGCTGACGAGGATGGTAATGATATGCAATTGCGGGGCCCATTTACCGTCGAAAATCAGCACCCCGATAATCGGTGTAAACGGCAAAATAGCGTAGAAAGAGGGGGCATTAGTTTCAATTTCGCTGGCTTCGAGCATTTCGTGGCTGACATTCTCTTTCTTGTCGAGGTATTTCTGCCAGAAGAAATGGGCGATAGCCATACTGATGATGGCGGCGATGGAAATCGGCAGGGTGGTTTTAAAGGCAAAATCCACCAGCGGCATTTCGGCGGCTTTGGCAGCCAGAACCACATCCCCGGAGGTTGGCGATAATATAATCGCTGCCGGAGAGGCACATATAGCGGCTGCGGCGCCACGGCTGATCCCCACATTTACCATGACCGGGAACAGGGTTGCCATCAGTAATACACCAAGGCCGGTTGCGGAAGAGACCGCCAGGGACATCAGGCAGGCCAGGAAATAGGCCGCGACCATCAACAGGTAGGGTGAGTTAATATAATTGAGCGGCTTAGAGGCCAGTTTGACGACCATATCGTTCGCGCCGATATAGGACATGTAGGCGGCAAACCCACATAACATCATGATCATCATGCCAAGATCGCCGCCGCGGCTCATCAGCAGGATCTTGATATATTCCAGAATATCCATGGCGCGCAGGCCGGTGCTCTGGGTGCCTGCGGGTAATATGTCGTGCCCCATCAGGACACTTATCAGCATCAGTACCAGCCCGCCGATAAATAAAACACCCGTGGCGGAATATCCTTTTATGATATAGCGGGCGACCCCGACAATGACCAGTACACCGATCAATAACTCAAAAGCAGTTAGCATAAATCCCCCAGCCGCACTGGCCGGTGGGGCAATGCGACAATAATAATATATGGAATAGCCGCTGACGCGACATTAATGTTACGCTTATGTTTATTCCGATGATTTAATGTTAACTCACACATCGGTAACACTATTATGTCATTAACTTTGTATGAGACATAAAATATTTCCTCAAACTGGTAGCCATTTCTCGTTATTTCCGTGAGCATGCTTTTGGGGAATTTTTGTAATCATAGTTACTATTTCAGTGCTATCTATATGGGCGACAGGCAGGCCCGGCGGCTAAGCGAGCCGGAAGCCCGCCCGGCGGCGCGCCCGGTGATTTTTTCATCAGCTTCCACGGCGAATGTGGCAGCGCGATTTATTCTGCCGTCTGTGCATTATCTGCAAGGTTAAAGGTGCCAGGTTTGCGGTATTTATGCCTTCGGGCTATAAATCACCGCCATATAATAGAGTATTTTAATAAATAACAGATTCTGAAGTGTTTAAGATTAATTGAGGGCTGGTATATTAGTATCGCGTAGTTGAAATAAAAACAGATTCAGATATGTGCAAGATAAAACGGCTGACAAGCACTTTCACGCTTATTCTTTCCTTTCTGTTATTAACGCCCGCCATTTCCCGGGCTGATTCCCGGGATGAAAGCACCGGCTGGTTTTCATCATTTCGTCATCAGGTGGTGGAAACCTGGGAATCTCCCCGCTATACGGATCTTTATATTCCGGCGATCACCTGGCATGCGCGTTTCGCCTACGATAAAGACAAAACCGACCGCTATAACGAGCGCCCCTGGGGGGCAGGGCTTGGGGTCTCCCGGCTGGATGACAAAGGCAACTGGCACGCCCTCTACCTGATGGCGTTTAAAGATTCATTTAACAAGTGGGAGCCGATTGGCGGCTACGGCTGGGAGGCCATCTGGCGCCCGCTGGCGGACGACAATTTCCACCTCGGGCTGGGGTATACCGCCGCGGTAACCGCCCGGGATAACTACCGTTATATCCCGATCCCGCTGGTATTGCCCCTGGCGTCTGTGGGCTATGGCCCGGCAACATTTCAGATGACCTATATACCGGGAACCTATAACAACGGTAACGTTTACTTTGCCTGGTTTCGTTTGCAGTTCTGAGCCGTGCACCGGGTTTAACATTGGGTGCGGTTTAGCTGTTAAAACAAGAGGTAAAGTCTGATGGCTAAAAAACTTCGAGACTTTTATCACTTTTTAGCAAAGTTAGACTGGACAAAAGCAGCCACAATTGTTGTACTGGTCGCCGACACAACATTAGTGTCGATTTTTCATGTAAAGGTAATTTTGATGTCTAAGATTAAAGGTAACGTTAAGTGGTTTAATGAGTCCAAAGGATTCGGTTTCATTACTCCGGAAGATGGCAGCAAAGACGTGTTCGTACACTTCTCTGCAATCCAGAGCAATGGTTTCAAAACTCTGGCTGAAGGTCAGCGTGTAGAGTTCGAAATCACTAACGGTGCCAAAGGCCCTTCTGCTGCTAACGTAATCGCTCTGTAAGTTACAGCCAGAATTCAAAAACCCGCTTAATTGCGGGTTTTTTTCGTCTGGCGTCCGGCTAATCCGGTTAAGAAAACAGATACATTTTGATAAACGCGGCCACGATCAGTACGCACAGTAGCAGAGTGCCGGATTCAGTGAGTCGTTGTTTTATCATCAACGCTGCATCCTCTTGATTCCTGGTTGATAACCCCGAGCATGGCAGCGATAAATTAAATAAACCTTAACGCCACAAAATGTTCAGCGCCCGAGCAGCTGCTGGGTCAGCCAGAAGGCCAGGGCCGTCATCATCAGGGAGCCTGCCAGGTTAAGTACAATATTGGCCAGCGCCCAGCTCACTTTGCCATCCATAAGCAGATACACCACCTCGGCAGAGAAGGTCGAAAAGGTGGTCAGCCCGCCGCAAAAGCCGGTGGTCACCAGTAGTTTCCACTGGGGATCAATGGTGGTGATGCGGTTAAACCACGCAAGGCCAATACCGATAATAAACGCCCCGATAAGATTCGCGGTTAATGTCCCCAGCGGGATAGCCGGGTGCACCGGGTTAAATCGCAGGCTAATTAACCAGCGGCTCACGCTCCCTAAACCTCCGCCCAGAAACACCGCCAGCAGCAATTGGCCCATAGCCTCTCTCCGTTGTTATTTGATTATTATCGGGTTAAGTGTAAAACAATAAACGGCAGTAATAATAATTGCTGTGAACGCGCACAGGAAAGGGGGGGAGTATGAGAACAGCGGTAGGGCAGTTTGTGGTAGGCCCGCACTGGCAGCAAAACCTGGCAACCTGCCTGGCACTGATGGATCAGGCCCGGGCGGGGGCGGCGGATTTACTGGTACTGCCAGAGGCGCTACTGGCCCGGTCAGATGACGACCCGCACCTGTCAGTAAAACAGGCCCAGACCCCGGACGGACCATTTTTACAGGGGATAGTGGCGCACAGTAAAGGCTGCCACCTGACCACTATCCTGACCCTGCACATGCGCACCACCCCGGGAAGGGCGGCCAATACGCTGTTTGCCGTGCGCAATGGTCAGGTATTGCTGAGTTACCAGAAGCTCCACCTGTATGATGCGTTTAATGTGCGCGAATCCACCCTGGTGGACGCAGGCGAAGCGCTGCCCGGGCTGATTGATGTGGCCGGCATAAAAACCGGCGTGATGACCTGCTATGATTTGCGCTTTCCGGAGCTGGCGCTGAACCTGGCATTACAGGGGGCTGAATTGCTGGTTGTGCCTGCGGCCTGGCTGCGCGGCCCGTTAAAAGAGCAGCACTGGGCCACGCTGCTTTCGGCCCGGGCGCTGGATACGACCTGTTACCTGGCGGCAGCCGGTGAGTGCGGCAGCCGCAATATTGGCCAGAGCCGTATTGTCGACCCTATGGGGGTAGTGCTGGCGGCGGCCGCGGAACAGCCGCAGATTATCTGGGCGGATATTGATGCGGCGCGGATCACAAATGTGCGCCGCCAGTTACCGGTACTGGCAAATAGGCGATTTAGCGCAGGGATCCTGCAATCAGTTGTGCAGAAAACTTGATTCACCTTGTTACAGATTGCTATTGTGTGCCCGCAGAAAATGACCGTTAATAGCGTCAGGGTTTTTATGCCGTACTCCGGCAATTCAGATTAAGAAGGTTACGTATGGGCGAGATCAGCATTACCAAACTTTTAGTCATCGGCGCACTGATTGTTTTATTGTTTGGCACCAAAAAGTTGCGCACCTTAGGTGGCGATCTCGGTGCGGCCATCAAAGGCTTCAAAAAAGCAATGAACGATGATGAAGCCAGCGCCAAATCCACCACAGCGAACGACACCACCGCAGAGCGTTTGTCGCACAAAGACTGAGTCGCGGCAGCATCCATTAAAAAACCGGCCTGAAGGCCGGTTTTTCACATCTGTTTGCTGATGAAAATGTAACCAGATATTGCCGGTTACTTCACCTCAATCCCTTTTGCCTGCAGATCCGCATGATAGGACGAGCGTACAAAAGGACCACATGCCGCGTGGGTAAAGCCCATCGCCATGGCTTCGGCTTTCATTTCGTCAAACTCTTCCGGGCTGACATAGCGCTGCACCGGCAGGTGGTGACGGCTGGGCTGCAGATACTGGCCCAGGGTCAGCATGGTGACACCGTGGCGGCGCAGATCGCGCATGACCTCAACTATCTCAGCATTGGTCTCCCCCAGGCCAACCATTAACCCGGATTTGGTCGGGATCTCCGGGTGGGCTTCTTTGAAGCGCTCCAGCAGTTTCAGCGACCAGGCGTAGTCCGCACCCGGGCGCACCTTGCGGTACAGGCGCGGCACGTTTTCCAGGTTGTGGTTAAACACATCCGGCGGGGTTGCGGTCAGGATCTCCAGCGCGCGATCCATACGGCCACGGAAATCCGGCACCAGGGTTTCAATACGGATAGTCGGGCTCTTTTCGCGAATAGCGCTGATGCAGTCAGCAAAGTGCTGAGCACCGCCATCACGCAGATCGTCACGGTCAACAGAGGTGATAACCACGTAACGCAGGGCCATATCGGCAATGGTCTGGGCCAGCTTTTGCGGCTCACCGGCTTCCGGGGCCAGCGGGCGGCCGTGGGCAACATCACAGAACGGGCAGCGGCGGGTACAGATAGCGCCGAGGATCATAAAAGTGGCGGTGCCGTGGTTAAAGCACTCTGCCAGGTTCGGGCAGGAGGCTTCTTCACAAACGGAGTGCAGGCCGTTTTTGCGCATCGCGGCTTTGATGCCCTGAATTCTTGAGGAATCTGCCGGGAGTTTGATTTTCATCCACTCCGGCTTCCTTAACAGCTCCTGGCGCTCCGTGACAACGGTTTTCACCGGGATAAGGGCCATTTTATCGGCGTCGCGGTATTTGACTCCGCGTTCCATCAGAATGGGTTTGCTCATAGCGTGCGTGTTCCAGTTGCTGATAATGAAGGGGTGCAGAAGTTCAATAAAACATTGTAGTTATCAACTTTTGTTGAATCCGCTGCCCGGCAGTATACCATTTATCCGCCTGGTAAATCAGCCTGACGTGGCATGAAAAAGGGAAAAAATTGTAAAACAGTTGTTGTTATGTGCCTTTTGTCTCCTGCTGCCTGATAACAGTAACCATTATCATACCGGGTGCCGGAGCGGGGCGGGCCGCCGCATAGCCCTGTCAGGCATTACCGATACCGCCCCGGGTGTTAACCGAAATGTTAGCAGGCGGTATCTTCGTGGCGAGAACCGGGCGCAGAATGTTACTGCTGCCAGGGCTGGCTGATCCACTCCCGGGGCGGGTTACCCAGCAGGGCAAAGAAGCTCTCTGTCAGCACCGGCTGAACAGAGGCAACTGTCGCCCCGGGGGCAAGACGGCTGACCTGGGTCATTTCCATGCCCGCATAACCGCAGGGGTTAATGCGCAGGAACGGGGTCAGATCCATATCGATATTCAGCGCCAGACCGTGGAACGAGCACCCCCGGCGGATACGCAGCCCCAGTGAGCAGATCTTCCGCTCCCCCACATAGACGCCAGGCGCATCTGCCCGGGCATGGGCGTCAATCCCCAGTGTTGCCAGGGTGTTGACCACCGTCTGTTCCAGCATGGTGACCAGTTCACGCACGCCCAGCTTGCGGCGCTTGAGATTGAGCAGAACGTACATCACCTGCTGACCAGGCCCGTGGTAGGTTACCTGGCCGCCGCGATCGCTCTGGATAACCGGAATATCGCCCGGTGCCAGGAGGTGTTCTGCCTTCCCGGCCTGGCCCTGGGTAAAGACCGGCTCGTGCTCTACCAGCCAGATCTCGTCCGGGGTGGTGTCGTTGCGGGTATCGGTAAAGTCGTGCATGGCCCGGGATACAGGACCATAAGGCTGCCGGCCAAGCTGGCGGATAATAAGGGTATCTTGAGACAAAACCGCGTCTCCTGAAAAAATGGTGACGCGATTATAACATGACGCACAAAAAATTAACCCGGCTTTACGCCGGGTTATCGGTTACAGAACCATACGGACAATTTCAATATTGCCCAGCTCTTCGTAGAGGGTTTCCACCTGCTCAATATGTGTGGCATTGATGGTGATAGAGACAGAATGGTAGGTGCCTTTGCTGCTCGGTTTCACCTCAGGGGTATAGTCGCCAGGGGCGTGGCGCTGTACCACCTCAACCACCATATCGACCAGCTCTGGTTTCGCCAGGCCCATTACTTTGTAAGTAAAGGGGCAGGGGAATTCAAGTAACTCTTTCAGATTGGTTTTCATGGGTGCTCCAGCAGGACATAAATAATAACTCCCGCCGGGGGCGGGAGTGTGCTTTGATACAAAGTATATGGGGCTATTTGCGGCACTTTCAAGTGCCCGGCCATTAACCGAACCAGTGGTGGAACATCAGCTTGATGTAATCAATGATCCGGCCAAAGAAGTTGCCTTCTTCAATGGGCTGTAAGACCACCAGCGGGCGCTGATCGATGATTTTGCCATCCAGCTGGAAGTTGATCGTACCGACCACCTGGTTTTTCTGCAGAGGGGCGTGCAGCTCGGTATTGTTCAGCACATAGCTGGCTTTCAGATCTTTCATCCGGCCACGGGGAATGGTGAGCCAGGCGTCTTTATCCACCCCTAATGAGGCGCGATCGCTGTCGCCAAACCAGGCAGGTTCGGAGGCGAACTCTTTACCGGCTTTCAGCGGGTTCACGCTTTCAAAGAAGCGGAAGCCCCAGGTGAGCAGTTTTTTGCTTTCGGCTTCGCGGCCTTTGGAGGTGTGGCCCCCCATAACGGCGGAGATCAGACGCATCTGGCCTTCGGTGGCAGAGGCCACCAGGTTAAACCCGGCGCTGCTGGTGTGACCGGTTTTGATCCCGTCAACCTTCAGGCTGTTATCCCACAGCAGGCCGTTACGGTTCGGCTGGCGGATCCCGTTAAAGGTGAACTCTTTCTCTTTGTAGATAGCGTACTCGTTCGGTACGTCGCGGATCAGTGCCTGACCAATCAGCGCCATATCGCGGGCAGAGCTGTACTGGCCCTGTGCATCCAGGCCGTGAACGGTCTGGAAGTGGGTGTTCTTCAGGCCCAGTGCGTTAACATAGCTGTTCATCAGGCCGACGAAGGCGTCCTGGCTCCCGGCGACATAATCCGCCATGGCCACGCAGGCATCGTTACCGGACTGCAGGTTGATACCGCGGATCAGCTGAGAAACCGGCACTTCCATCCCCGGTTTGAGGAACATCAGCGATGAGCCCTTAAATACCGGGTTACCGGTAGCCCAGGCGTCAGGGCCGATGGTGACGACGTCTGATTCTTTAAATTTGCCTGCTTTCATGGCCTGGCCGATGACGTAACTGGTCATCATTTTGGTCAGGCTTGCCGGATCACGGCGCGCATCAGCATTCTGTTCGGCCAGGATTTTACCGGAGTTATAGTCGATGAGGATATAAGCCTCGGCATCGATCTGCGGAACACCCGGAATCATGGTTTTTATATTCAGATCGTCAGCGCGGGCAGCAGACATAGCCATCAGGCCGATTGTCAGTGAGAGCGTGACGCCTTTGGCGATACGAACAGGGAGAACGTTTTTCATGGTCGAACGGCGACATCCGTGATGGTGTGAAAAAAAAGAGCTTTACTATAGCAAATGCTATTTTTACTGGCACCCGACTTTGCTCATGATATTGTTAATGTGTCTTACATTACTTTACATAGTCGGGTGCCGGAAAGCCCGGATTATTGCGGCGTAGCGGCGGTCACAAAGGACTGCTGCTGGGCCTCATTCAAAAGACGTTGTTGCAGGGCGATAGCCTCACTTTTGCTGGCAAAGGGCCCCATCTGCACCCGGTAAACCACACCGTTGTGGGTAACGCGCCCCGGTACGCCAAACTGCTGTGACAGTTTCTGCTGCCACTGGCTGGCCCGGCCCGCATCGCTCACGGCACCCACCTGCACCAGAAACTCACCGTTACCGGCACTGGCTGTGGCCGGAGCGGTTACTGAGCCCTGTACGGAGCCTGGTGCAGTGACCGGTGCTGTTACCGGCTGGCCCTGAGGGGCGGTGGTGGCAGGCTGGCTGTTTTCCACTACGCCGTCGTGCAGGGCTGAGGGGGCACCCAGAAAGCCGCTACTGCTGACCGGTGCTCCGGTCGTGTCGCTGGCGCTCAGGGTATCGTTGCTGATGGCCCGTACTTCCCCCTGGGGAGGCGTTAGCTGGGGGGCGGAGGAGGCACTTCCCATACCGCCGCTCAGATCCGGGCGGGAGGGCAGGGCATAGGTCTGTTTTGCCACCGTTACGCAGGCCATACCCGGGCCGGAGAGGGCACCGTCCTGGCTTACGATTATCGGGTCTATCTTCACTTTGGTGTTGTTTGAGGTGTTCAGCCGGTCAGCAGAGGCGCGGGAAAGCGAGATAACCCGGTCATTGCCGTAGGGGCCGCGATCGTTAATCCGCACGACAATCATCCGGCCATTGGCCAGGTTGGTTATCCTGGCATAGCTGGGGATGGGTAAGGTCGGGTGTGCGGCTGTCAGCTGGCCCGGGTCAAACGGCTCACCGGAGGCGGCCAGATTACTGCCCGGCTCCGCATCATAGATGGCAGCCAGGCCACTTTGGGTAAACTGGCCCGGATTCTGAACAATTTTATAGTTTTTACCGTTGCGCTGGTAATCCTGGTTCGCAGAAGGGCTCAGCGGCTCATAGCGCGGATCGGCACCACTGATTTCGACGGACGGGCCGTTACAGACCACGGGCTCCGGCTGCGGGGCAACCTGTTGCTGCCCGTCATCATTTGTACTACATGCCGCCAGTAATCCTGCCGCCACGCAAACTCCAAGCCACTGCTTACGCATTGCGCACCCCTTACACGCTTTTGGATAACATTTTCCGGTGAGTGTGGATAGACATCACAATCCCGAACCCGGCCATCAGCACGATCAGTGCCGAGCCACCATAACTGACCAGGGGCAAAGGTACACCCACCACCGGCAAGATACCACTAACCATACCAATATTAACAAATACATAAACGAAGAGTATCAGCATCAGGCCACCGGCCATAACGCGGCCAAAGGTGGTCTGTGCCCGGGCGGCAATCCACAGGCCGCGCATGATCAGCAGCAGGTATAACGCCAGCAGCACCAGTACCCCGACCAGCCCCAGCTCTTCGGCCAGCACCGCGAAGATAAAGTCCGTATGGCGCTCTGGCAGGAACTCCAGCTGTGACTGGGTGCCGTGCAGCCAGCCTTTACCGCGCAGCCCGCCGGAGCCGATGGCAATCTTCGACTGAATAATATGATAACCGGCACCCAGCGGATCGGATTCAGGATCCAGCAGCATCATTACGCGGGCGCGCTGGTAGTCGTGCATCAGGAAGAACCACAACACCGGGATAAACGCCGCCACCAGCAGCACCGCCACGGCGATAAGTTTCCAGCTCATCCCGGAGAGGAACAGGACAAACAGCCCGGAGGCGGCAATCAGAATCGAGGTCCCGAGGTCCGGCTGGGCGGCCACCAGCAGGGTGGGAACAAAAATCAGCACCAGCGCAATGGCGGTATTTTTCAGGCTCGGGGGGCAGACATCGCGGTTAATAAAGCGCGCCACCATCAGCGGCACGGCGATTTTGGCGATTTCAGACGGCTGAAAACGCACCACGCCGAGATCCAGCCAGCGCTGGGCACCTTTTGAGATGGCCCCGAAGGCATCCACCGCCACCAGTAAAATAACGCAGATAATATACAGCCAGGGGGCCCAGCCCTCATAAATACGCGGCGGCACCTGGGCGAGGGCAATCATCACCACCAGCCCGCCCATGATCTGGCCAATTTTACGCTCCATCATCCCCGGGTCCTGACCGCTGGCGCTCCAGACGACCAGGGCGCTGTACAACAACAGCAGCAAAATGGTCAGCATAAACAGCGGGTCGATGTGGATCTTCTCCCAGAGCGAACGTTTATTCGGATTGTCGGTCATGGTTACTGATCCTCTCCGGCAGTCTGCGCCGGGGTTTCCTGCGGCAGTTGGGTGTTATTGTCACCCAGCATAATGTGATCGAGGATTTGCCTCATGATGGTCCCCACAGCGGCGCCCGCGCCGCCGTTTTCCAGAATAATAGCTACCGCCACCCGCGGATTGTCGTAGGGGGCGAAGGCGGTCATCAGTTTATGGTCGCGTAACCGTTCGGATATCCGGTGGGCGTTGTAGGTTTCATTCGCTTTCAGGCCAAACACCTGAGCCGTACCCGATTTGGCCGCAATTTTATAAGGCGCGCTGGCAAAGTATTTATGGGCGGTCCCGTTGCCGCGGTTCGCCACGCCGTACATGCCGTCTTTGGCAATCTCCCAGTAGCCGGAGTGAATATCGCCCACCGGGGGTTCGTCTTTTTGTATCCAGGGCACTTTTTTGCCGTCAATCATGGTGCTTTGCAGCAGGTGCGGCACTTTGATGACCCCGTCATTAATCAGGATCATCAGCGCTTTGTTCATCTGAATCGGGGTGGCGGTCCAGTAACCCTGGCCGATACCTACCGGAATGGTGTCCCCCTGATACCAGGGTTTTTTAAAGCGTTTGAGCTTCCATTCGCGGGTGGGCATGTTGCCCGGGTATTCTTCGGACAGATCCACACCGGTTGAGCGGCCATAACCGAACTTGCGCATCCAGGTAGAGAGGCGGTCGATCCCCATATCGTAAGCGACCTGGTAGAAGTAGGTATCTGCGGATTCTTCCAGCGCTTTGGTGACATTCAGCCGGCCATGCCCCCATTTTTTCCAGTCCCGGTAGCGCTTCTCAGAGCCGGGCAGTTGCCACCAGCCCGGGTCAAACAGCGAGGTGTTGCGGGTAATAACCCCGGCGCTCAGGGCGGAGACCGCCACATACGGCTTCACGGTAGATGCCGGTGGGTATACCCCCTGGGTGGTGCGGTTGACCAGCGGGGTATTGGGGTCTTTGAGCAGGGCGGAATACTGCTTGCTGGAGATACCGTTAACAAACAGGTTGGGATCGTAGCTCGGGGTGGAGACCATCGCGAGGATAGCGCCGGTGCGCGGATCGGTGACCACCACCGCCGCGCGGCTGCCCTGGAGCAGGGTTTCAATATAGGCCTGGAGCGGCAGATCCAGCGACAGGTAGACATCATGCCCGGCCTGGGGCGGCACCTCTTTGAGCTGGCGGATCACCCGGCCACGGTTATTGACCTCTACCTCTTCATAGCCGGTCTGGCCGTGGAGCACATCTTCGTAATAGCGCTCGATCCCGAGCTTACCAATATCATGGGTTGAGGCGTAGTTTGCCAGCTTGCCTTCTTTATCGAGGCGCTCCACATCCCGGTCGTTGATTTTCGACACGTAGCCGATAACGTGGGTCAGGGCGGAGCCATAGGGGTAGTAGCGCTGTTTGTAGCCTTTGACCTCAACCCCCGGGAAGCGGTACTGGTTCACGGCAAAACGGGCAACCTGAATCTCATTCAGATTGGTTTTAACCGGAATAGAGGTAAAGCGGTGAGAGCGGGCGCGCTCTTTTTTAAAGTTCGCCAGATCGTCATCGGTAATATCGACCACACTGCGCAGGGCTTCCAGGGTTGCCTGCACGTTGTCGACTTTTTCCGGCATCATCTCCAGCTGGTAGATGGTGCGGTTCAGGGCCAGCGGGGTGCCGTTACGGTCGTAGATAATCCCCCGGCTTGGCGGGATTGGCACCAGTTTGATGCGGTTTTCGTTCGAACGGGTCTGGTAGTCGTCGTGGCGGATAATCTGCACGGTGTACAAATTAACCAAAAGCACGCCGGTAAGCAGCAAAATGCCTACAAAAGCGACCAGAGCACGGCGTACAAACAGTGCCGACTCGGCCGAATAGTCGCGAAAAGAATTCTGTAATTTCATCCGCTGCTTAAGTACCTGATGCGTTACTCACGGTGGTAAGGGTGGTTAGTTGTAATACTCCAGGCCCGGTATAAGCTCTCCGCGACCAGGATCCGCACCAGCGGGTGGGGCAGGGTTAACGGAGAGAGGGACCAGCTTTGCTCCGCCGCCGCTTTACAGGCGGGGGAGAGCCCCTCCGGGCCGCCAATCAGCAGGCTGACATCCCGGCCGTCCTGCTTCCAGCGCTCCAGCTGCCCGGCGAGCTGGGGGGTATCCCAGGGTTTGCCGGGAATATCCAGGGTGACAATCAGATTACCTTTGCCCACGGCCGCCAGCATCTGCTCGCCTTCTTTGTCGAGAATGCGTTTGATGTCGGCATTTTTGCCCCGCTTACCGGCAGGGATCTCTACCAGCTCCAGCGGCATATCTTTGGGAAAACGGTGCAGATAGTCGGAAAACCCGGTTTGTACCCAGCCTGGCATTTTCGTGCCGGTGGCGACCAGTTGCAGTTTCACCGCTTAGCTCCAGAGTTTTTCCAGCTCATACAGCTGGCGGCTCTCTTCCTGCATGACGTGAACCATCACGTCGCCCAGGTCAACCACCACCCAGTCAGCCCCGTTTTCACCTTCCACACCCAGCGGTAATAACCCGGCAGCCCGGCACTCCTGAACCACATGATCGGCAATAGACAGAACGTGGCGGCTTGAAGTACCAGTACAGATAACCATGCAGTCGGTGATACTGGATTTTCCCCGGACATCAATCGCGATAATGTCCTGCCCTTTAAGATCATCAATTTTGTCGATTACAAAATCCTGGAGTGTTTTACCCTGCAAGTGTTCCCCCTCGGGTGTGAAAAGTTGGTGTGGTGTGGTTCAGCAGATTGACCGTTCAGAGTCTGGCCCAGCCATACGCTGGCTGATGCTGAGGTGCAGTATCATCCCACCCCGGGCGCGGGTTTGCATCGCCATTTTTGTAAAACAGTTTCAAACACGCACAAGGACCACATTATGGCAGCGGAGAATAGCAGCCTGAGAAGTGGTGTCAATGGATTAAGGCCGCGAAGTGAGAATGTCCCGCCAGCCTGTGCGCATCAGGGGGCCGGGACCCAGACACTCTGATTGTTTAATGAGCGTAAAACCGCATAATCCCCCAGCAGCTCTACCCGGGACCAGCACCCCTGGGCAATATCAAACCGCCACATCTGCTCCGGGGGGAGCGCCAGCAAATGGGTCAGCAGCAGGCTCAGCACCCCTTTGTGGCTAATCAGTAACACGTTCTGGTATCGGGCCTGCTGGCTGTCGGCTTGCAGGCTGTCTGCCAGGGCGCGGATGCGCTGGCTGAACGCCGCAAACCCTTCGCCCCCCGGGGGTACGGCGGTTTGCCAGTCCTGGCACCAGGCCCGGTACTCAGCGCTGCCTTCCGCGTGTAATTCCCGGTGGTGGCGCATCTCCCAGGCACCAAAGTTCATTTCATTCAGCCGGTTGTCGGTCTGCATGGTAAGATCCCGCCCCGCCAGCGCCAGCCGGGCTGTGTGCCCGGCGCGGGTCAGCTCGCTGGAGAGCACCCGGTCAAAGGGCACGGCGGCCAGCATCTGCTGTAAGGCGCAGGCCTGGCGCTCCCCTCTGGCGGTCAGCGGCGTTTCGCTGATGCCGCTATATAAACCGGCGAGGTTGGCTTCGGTTTCACCGTGGCGGATAAACCAGAGATTCATAAACTGTCCTGAACGGGTAAAGGCGCAGTTTATCACGACTTTTACTGCGCTTCCCGGGAGGTATCAACAATGGCATTACTGACCAGCCTGCATGGCGGAAATATTCGCGAGGCGGCCCGCTGGAGTGGCCTGGAGCCGGGCGAGATCCTGGACTTCAGCGCCAATATTAACCCCCTGGGAATGCCCGATTCGCTGCGGGCGGCGATGATCGGGAACCTGGCACTGGCGGAGCGCTACCCGGATGTGGAGTACCAGGCGCTGCACCAGGCGCTGGCGGCGCATCACCGGGTGGATGTGCGCCAGGTGATGGCCGGTAACGGCGAAACCGAGCTGATTTTCTCTCTGGCGGAGTTTCTGGCGCCGCAACAGGCGCTGGTGGTGATCCCCGGTTTTGCGGAGTACCGCCGGGCGCTCGGGCGTAGCGGCTGCCAGGTGAGCGAGCATGTGCTGCGCGAAGAGGAAGGCTGGCAGCTTACCGGGCGCATTCTTGATGAGCTGCACAGCGGGCTGGACTGCCTGTTTTTGTGTACGCCCAATAACCCCACCGGCCTGCTGCCCGACCCCGGGCTGATGATGGAGATAGCCCGGCGCTGTGCCGAACTACATATTGCCCTGGTGGTGGATGAGGCGTTTCTGGATTTTGTGCCCACAGCACCGGGCATGATCCCGCATCTGATGTCGATGCCCCATGTCTGGGTGCTGCGCTCCCTGACGAAGTTTTTTGCCATTCCCGGCCTGCGCCTGGGCTACCTTATTGGCGGGGATCTCGCGGCTGTCGCCACTATGCGCCAGCGCCAGCAGCCCTGGACCATTAATGCCTTCGCCGCCCTTGCCGGGGAGGTTATCCTCCGGGACCGGGCCTATCACCAGGCGACATTTAACTGGCTGAATAGCGCCCGCCCGGCGCTGTATCAGGGGCTGGCGGCCTTACCGGGGCTCCGGGCCTGGCCCGGGGTGGCAAATTATGTGTTTTTCCGCTGCGAGGTTGCAGGGCTGAATCTCCAGGAGGCGCTGTTACGCCGGGGGATACTGATTCGCCACTGCGCTAACTACCCGGGGCTGGACAGCCGCTATTACCGGGTGGCGGTGAAATCAGCGGCGGATAACCAGCAGTTGCTGGCGGCGCTGCGGCAGGTGCTCAGCGATACAGCCCCTGGTCAATAATATACTGCATGACCGCAGGCGGCAGCAGATCGGCGCAGGACTGCGCCTGTTCAAGGCGTTTGCGGATGGTGGTGGCGGAAATATCGAACAGCGGCGTGTCCGCCAGGAAAATTTTCCCGCCCGGTTGCTGATGCAGATCGGCAATGTTGCGGGTGAGGCGGCTGTCCAGCCAGTGCTGGTGCGCGGCGCTGTCCATCTTTACCGGGTAGCCCGGGCGGCGACAGACCAGCAGGTGGCACAGCTCGCTGATGCGCTGGTAACGGTGCCACCGGGGCAGGGTGAGCAGGGAGTCCTGGCCAATGATAAACGCCAGCGGGCGCCGGGGGCCGGTCTCCTGGCGGATCTCTTCGAGGGTGTCGGCCGTAAACGAAGGGCTGGTGCGCTGTAGTTCACGGCAGTCCAGCTGAAACAGCGGATTACGGGCAATGGCCAGGCTGACCATGATTTTACGCTGCTCACTGCTGGCCTGGGGCTGGGGCCGGTGAGGGGGAACGTTGTTGGGCATGATAACCACATGGCGCAGGGCAATCTGGCGCGCCAGCGCCTCTACGGGCTTTAAGTGCCCGTAGTGGATAGGATCAAAGGTGCCGCCAAACAGCGCCAGTAATGAAGACGGGGCGTCATTCATAGGTGAATATTTCCGGCAACCCGGCGTTGCACAGCAGCAACGTCAGGCTTTCCAGCGTGTCCTGTATATTCTGGCCGTAGTCCTGCTTGAGGGTAAGCTCCGCGTGGCTGAGCAGGCGCACAGCCTGATCAAGCTGCTCGCGGCTGAGGCGGTTGAGCGCTTCGGTTATCAGCACCCGCCGGTTCTGCCATACCCGCTGCTGATCAAACAGCGCTTTTAGCGGGGTGGTGGCCGACTGGCGCTTCAGGTGAACCAGTTGCAGTAATTCGCGCTGCAGGGCGCGCAGCAGCAGTACCGGCTCGCTGGCCTCCAGCTTAAGCTGGCGCAGGATGTGCAGGGCGCGTTTGGTTTTCCCGGCAAGCACCGCATCTACCCAGTGCCAGCTGGAAAAGTGCGCGGCGCTGTTAACGGCCTGCTCCACCCGGGGCAGGGTGAGTTTACCGTCTGGCCACAGCAGGGCCAGACGCTCCAGCGCCTGGGAGAGGGCCAGCAGGTTTCCTTCATAGCAGTAGCACAGTAACTGTACCGCCGCGTTATCCAGCGATAATGACATCTGGCTGGCCCGGTTCTGCACCCAGCGCGGCAACTGAGCCTGCTCCGGGGTCATGCAGGCCACCTGAACGCCACTATCGTTAAGGGCGCGATACCAGGCCTGATTTTCCTGGGCTTTTGTCAGCTTATTGCCGCGGAAAATCACCAGCAGATCCTCATGCAGCAGGCTGACCAGCGTCTCAAGCTGGCTGGCAATGGCGGCGTTGGGGCCATTTTCCGGTAGCTGCAGCAGCAGTGTCTGGCGGCTGGCAAACAGGTTCAGCTCCTGGCACAGGGCAAAGAGCGCGTTCCAGTCGGTGGTGGCGTCAATCGCCACTGTGTGATACCCGGTAAATTCCTGTTCTGCACCAGCATGGCGGATGGCATCCTGGCTTTCCTGGAGCAGTAACGGGTCATTACCCAGTAGCAGATAAGCGGCGCGCAGCCCGTCACTGAGCTGCGCGCGTAGTTGCTCCGGGTACAGCTTTATCATTGGCTGGCGGAGCTGGTCGGGAAGGATGTGGAGATCCGCCCCTGTGGCTGAGACACGGATGCCGGATCGTGGGTGTTACTTTCCCGCGCTTCGGTATCTTTTACGTCCGCCACATGTACGGCGGCCAGCTTACGTACCAGCTGCTGAGCGGCCTGAGTGTACATTTCGTTGACAATCATGTCCTGCTCGGCGTTTTTCGCCAGTGCGCGCTGCGGGTTATCGAAGTAGGAACGATACACCTTGGCCTGGATGGGGTAGATATCATGGCCGGGGATCAGTACCTGGGCGTTAACCACCATTACCATCTGGTATTCGGCGGTGTAACCGTCCTGGAATACGGATGCCGTATCCTGGCCAATGCTCATTGCGCCCAGGCGTAATGACGGCACTTTTTTGTTTTTGAGGCTGCTTTCCACAATGGTCACCCCGTCCTGGCGCAACTGGTTACGCACGGCACGGGCCAGCGGTCCGTTCGGGTCGCCAGAGTCCAGTATCAGGGTATGCATCTCCGACGGCACCATAGAGGAGCCGCGCAAATGGAAACCACATCCGGCGGTAACCAGTACCGCCAGGCTTACAAACAAGGTGAACAAATAGCGCACACTTCCTCCTGTGCTTAGCCTACAACCAGGTTCAGCAGTTTGCCCGCAACGTAAATCACTTTACGGATGGTTTTGCCTTCCAGATGTTTAGCAACCAGGTGCTCCTGACCAGCCAGTTCACGAACCTGCTCTTCAGTGGCATCTGCCGCGACGGTAATTTTACCGCGTACTTTCCCGTTAACCTGAACCACGACCAGTACAGAGTCTTCCACCATGGCGGAGTCATCTGCCTGCGGCCACGGCGCATTGTCAATGTCACCGTTACCGGCCAGCGCCTGCCACATGGTGAAGCAGACATGCGGGGTGAACGGATAGAGCATGCGCACCACGGCCAGCAGCGCTTCGTTCATCAGGGCACGATCCTGCTCGCTGTCCTGAGGCGCGCGGGCCAGTTTGTTCATCAGCTCCATAATGGCCGCAATGGCGGTGTTAAAGGTCTGACGACGGCCAATATCATCGGTCACTTTGGCAATGGTTTTATGCACATCGCGACGCAGGGCTTTCTGATCTTCGCTCAGAGCCGCCACATCCAGTGCCGCAGCGGCACCTTTTGCCGTGTGCTCATAGACCAGTTTCCAGACACGCTTCAGGAAGCGGTTAGCCCCTTCAACGCCGGACTCCTGCCACTCCAGGGTCATGTCGGCCGGTGAGGCGAACATCATAAACAGACGCACGGTGTCCGCGCCGTAACGTTCAACCATCACCTGCGGGTCAATACCGTTGTTTTTCGATTTTGACATCTTGCTCATGCCAGCATAGACCAGCTCATGGCCTGCTGCATCACGGGCGGCGGTAATACGGCCCTTCTCGTCGCGATCTGTGATGGCGTCAACCGGGGAGACCCAGTTACGCTCGCCGTTCACGCCGGTGTAGTAGAAGGCATCCGCCAGTACCATCCCCTGGCAGAGCAGCTGTTTTGCCGGCTCGTCAGAGTTCACCATGCCCGCGTCGCGCATCAGCTTGTGGAAGAAGCGGAAGTAGAGCAGGTGCATAATGGCGTGTTCAATCCCGCCGATGTAGATATCTACCGGCAGCCAGTAGTTGGCGGCGTCGGAGTCCAGCATGCCTTTGTCATACTGCGGGCAGGTGTAGCGCGCATAGTACCAGGACGACTCCATAAAGGTGTCGAAGGTGTCGGTTTCGCGCAGGGCAGGCATACCGTTAACGGTGGTTTTTGCCCACTCCGGGTCAGCTTTAATCGGGCTGGTGATGCCGTCCATGACCACATCTTCCGGCAGGATAACCGGCAGCTGGTCGTCCGGCGTCGGGATGACGGTGCCGTCTTCCAGGGTGACCATCGGAATTGGTGCGCCCCAGTAGCGCTGGCGGGAAACCCCCCAGTCGCGCAGGCGGTAGTTAACTTTGCGCTCGCCCACACCCATTGATGCCAGCTTATCGGCAATGGCGTTAAAACCAGCGGTAAAGTCCAGACCGTCAAACTCACCTGAGTTGAACAGCACGCCTTTCTCGGTCATGGCCTGGCTGGAGAGATCCGGCGCGGTGCCGTCTGCCGCCAGAATGACAGCTTTAACCGGCAGATGATATTTGGTGGCAAATTCGTAGTCGCGCTGGTCGTGACCAGGTACGGCCATAACGGCACCGGTGCCGTACTCCATCAGCACGAAGTTTGCCGCCCACACCGGGATGGCTTCACCAGTCAGCGGGTGGATGGCGTAATAGCCGGTGGCAATCCCTTTTTTCTCCATGGTTGCCATGTCGGCTTCGGCCACTTTGGTATTGCGGCACTCTTCAACGAAGGCGGCCAGCTGCGGGTTACCGGCGGCAGCCTGTTGCGCCAGCGGGTGACCGGCGGCCACGGCCAGATAAGTGGCCCCCATAAAGGTGTCCGGGCGGGTGGTGTAGACGGTGAGTTTCTGGTCGCTGTCTTTTACGTCAAAGGTAATTTCTACCCCTTCAGAACGGCCAATCCAGTTACGCTGCATGGTCTTAACCTGATCCGGCCAGTGATCCAGCTTATCCAGGTCGTTGAGCAGCTCTTCTGCGTAGTCGGTGATTTTAATAAACCACTGGGGGATCTCTTTACGCTCGACTTTGGTGTCGCAGCGCCAGCAGCAGCCATCGATAACCTGCTCGTTCGCCAGAACGGTTTTATCGTTCGGGCACCAGTTCACCGCAGAGGTTTTCTTGTAGACCAGGCCTTTTTTATAGAGCTCGGTGAAGAACTTCTGCTCCCAGCGGTAGTATTCTGGCTTGCAGGTCGCGATTTCGCGGCTCCAGTCATAGCCGAAGCCCAGCATTTTCAGCTGGTTCTTCATGTATTCGATATTGGCGTAAGTCCAGGGGGCGGGCGCGGTATTGTTTTTGACCGCGGCGCCTTCCGCCGGCAGGCCGAAAGCATCCCAGCCGATGGGCTGCAGAACGTTTTTACCCAGCATCCGCTGGTAGCGGGCAACCACATCACCGATGGTGTAGTTGCGCACGTGGCCCATGTGTAGTCGGCCAGAAGGATAGGGAAGCATTGACAGGCAGTAATACTTCTCTTTGCTTTCGTCTTCTTTCACTTCAAAAGTGCGCTTTTCTTCCCATTGCTGTTGTACGTGGGATTCTATCTCTTCCGGGCGATATTGCTCTTGCATGGCAGCCAGTGGTCCTGTTAATGAAAACAGCTACAACTTGTAACTGTATTACGGTATAGATTTTTCGATCGGCATAGCATAGCCGATTAACCTGCGGCAAAACAGTCTTTCCCTTGCCGCCAGGGACAAAACTGCACTTTCACACTTTGCGCTTATTTTGCCGCGTTGGGGTGAGGATAACACTGTAATCACAAATTAACGGCTATCATAAGAAGAGCTTAGCTGGATTCAGGAGGAAGGGCATGAACAAGGTAGCGCAGTTTTACCGCGAGCTGATGACGTCACTGAGCGAGCGTTTACGTAATGGCGAGCGGGATATTGATGCCCTGGTGGACAGCGCCCGGGCTAAAATGGAACAGACCAGCGCCTTAACCCGCCGGGAGATTGACGAGGTCAGCCGGGCGGTGCGCCGGGATCTGGAAGAGTTTGCCCTGAGCTACAGCGAAAATCAGGAATCGCTGGAAGACAGCGTATTTATGCGGGTGATAAAAGAAAGCCTGTGGCAGGAGCTGGCCGACATTACCGATAAAACCCAGCTGGAGTGGCGCGAAGTATTTCAGGATCTGCACCATCACGGGGTGTATCACAGTGGGGAAGTGGTGGGGCTTGGCAATTTAGTCTGCGAGAACTGCAACCACCATCTGGCGTTTTATACCCCGGAAGTGCTGCCCCACTGCCCGAAGTGCGGCCATACCCAGTTCCAGCGCCGCCCGTTTGAGCCCTGATACAACCGGTGCCGCTGGCAGGCAGCGGCACCGGCGCGGTTAGTGCAGGATCTTGGCGAGGAAGTCTTTTGCGCGGTCAGACTGCGGATTCGCGAAGAAGGCTTCTTTGTCCACGTCTTCGATAATTTTCCCCTCATCCATAAAGATAACCCGGTTGGCCACCTTACGGGCGAAGCCCATTTCGTGGGTTACCACCATCATGGTCATGCCTTCGTTTGCCAGCTCCACCATCACATCGAGCACTTCGTTGATCATCTCCGGATCCAGGGCCGAGGTGGGCTCATCAAACAAGATGGCGATGGGATCCATACACAGGGCGCGGGCAATGGCCACGCGCTGCTGCTGGCCGCCGGATAACTGGGCCGGGTATTTATCTGCGTGAGCCGACAGTCCCACCCGCTCCAGCAGTTTCAGCCCTTTGGCCCGGGAAGCGGCTTTATCGCGGTTCAGCACTTTCTCCTGGGCAAGGGTCAGGTTGTCGATAATCGACAGGTGCGGGAACAGCTCAAAATGCTGGAACACCATGCCGACACGGGAGCGCAGGCGGGCCAGATTGGTTTTTTTGTCGTTAACTTTAGTGCCGTCGACCAGTATTTCCCCCTGCTGGATGGGCTCCAGACCGTTAACGGTTTTGATAAGCGTGGATTTACCGGAGCCGGACGGGCCGCACACCACGACCACCTCACCTTTTTTTACTTCAGTAGAGCAGTCAGTCAGAACCTGAAACTGGCCATACCATTTGGAAACATTTTTTAGGGAAATCATGATGCAGTCCTTTTTTTCAGCCAGCTGACCAGCAGTGAGGCGCCAAGGCTAATAATAAAATAGACACTACCGGCAAACAGGATCATTTCGACCTGTGTACCGTCGCGCTCACCAATGGTGGACGCTGTGCGGAAGAAGTCCGCCAGGCTCAGTACATAGACCAGCGAGGTATCCTGAAACAGAACGATACCCTGGGTCAGCAGCAGGGGAACCATGGCCCGGAAGGCCTGGGGCAGAATAATCAGCTTCATGGACTGCCAGTGGGTCATGCCCAGTGCCAGTGCCGCGCTGGACTGGCCCCGGGAGATACTCTGGATCCCGGCGCGGATGATTTCCGAGTAGTAGGCCGCCTCAAACAGTGAGAAGGCCACAATGGCGGAGATCAGGCGGATGTCGGTTTTCGGCGAGAGCCCCAGCACCTGCTGTAGCAGGCCGGGGACGATCAGGTAAAACCACAGCAGCACCATAACCAGCGGCACGGAGCGGAAAACGTTAACGTAGAGCGTGGCAAACCAGCTCAGGGCCTTAACCGGCGAAAGGCGCAGCATCGCCAGAATGGTCCCCCAGATGATCCCCACCAGAATGGCGATAATCGTTATCCTGAAGGTTATTCCCAGCCCCTGAATCAGATACGGCATGGACGGGACGATGGAGCTCCAGTCAAAATCGTACATTTATTTGCCCCCCAGATTGCCAGGCAGGCGGATTTTGCGTTCTACCAGGTTCATAACCAGCATGATCACCGCGTTAATAAGGACATAGGCGAGGGTGATAGCCGTAAAGGATTCCCAGGCGTGAGCAGAGTAATCGAGCAGTTTGCCCGCCTGGGCGGCCATATCCACCAGACCAATGGTTGAGGCGATAGCCGAGTTTTTGACCAGATTCATCATCTCTGAGGTCATGGGCGGCACCACCACCCGGTATGCGTTGGGCAGCAGCACATGGCGGTAGGTCTGGGGCAGGGTTAACCCCATCGCCAGACCGGCGTTTTTCTGGCCCCGGGGCAGCGACTGGATCGCGGCGCGCACCTGCTCGCAAACGCGGGCGGCGGTAAACAGGCCAAGGCACATCATGGATGAGAGGAAGAACTGAATATTGGGATCCAGTTCGGCTTTAAACCAGGTGCCTATCTTCTCCGGCAATAGTTCCGGAATCACCAGATACCAGGTAAAGAACTGCACAATCAGCGGGACGTTGCGAAAAAGCTCCACATAGCCGGTGCCGATGGCAGCAAGAAAGCGATTGGGAACGGTGCGTAAAATGCCGAACAGGGAGCCGACAAAAAAGGCGATAATCCAGGATGTAACGGACAGCGCCACCGTGACCTGAAAGCCACTCCATAACCAGCCCAGATAGGTGGTGTTACCGAATGGGGCGGGCTGCAGAAAGATTCCCCAGTTCCAGTCTATAGACATAACATACTCCGAAAAAAAAGAGGGTAGCAGCGCTACCCCCGAAGATTGATCTACCGCTTTCTGGTTTCACGCCCGCCGGGGAACGACCGGCTGGCGTATAGTCTGTCCGGGCTGGTACTGATCAATCGGGGGGACAGGGTAACCCGTCCCTTATTCATTGTTTAAATAGCGCAATAAGGTTCAGTGATTAGTTAAAGGCTTTGTCGTTGGGCGATTTGAACAGCGCTTTCATTTCGTCCGACAGGGCAAAGTTCATATTGAGATTTTTTGGCGGGATCGGGTGGTTAAACCACTTATCAAACCACTTCTCCGCTGTGCCGGAGGTCTGAACCTGGGCGATGGTGTCGTCCACCAGCTTTTTAAAGGCCGGATCGTCTTTGCGCAGCATACAGCCGTAGGCCTCTTCAGACTGCGGCTTGCCGACAATCTCCCACTGATCGGGTTTCTTCGCTTTGGCGCGCTCACCGGCCAGCAGGGCGTCATCCATCATAAAGGCCACGGCGCGGCCGCTTTCCAGGGTGCGGAAAGAGTCCCCGTGATCTTTGGCGCTGATGATGCGCATATCCATTTTCTGCTCGTCATTGAGTTTATGGAGCAGAATTTCAGACGTGGTGCCGGAGGTGACCACCACCGCTTTGCCTTTCAGATCGTCAAAGCCGTGGATCGGGCCGCCTTTTTTCACCAGCAGGCGCGTGCCGACAACAAAAATGGTGTTTGAGAAGGCTGCCTGTTTCTGGCGCTCGGCGTTATTGGTGGTGGAACCGCACTCAAAATCAAAGGTGCCGTTTTGCAGCAGCGGAATACGGTTCTGGGAGGTAATCGGGATCAGCTTAACCTGCAGATCCGGCTTGTTCAGCTGCTTTTTGATGGCCTCGACAATGGCGTTGGAGTAGTCCTGGGAGTAGCCCACCACTTTTTGCTGGTTGTCGTAGTAAGAGAAGGGAACTGACGATTCCCGGTGGCCGACCACGATAACCCCATTCTTGTTGATCTTATCCAGGGTCATCGCAGGCTTGCCGTCTTCTGCCTGGGCCAGGGCGGAGGCACCAAGACCCGCGAGCAGTACGGCCGCAGCCAGTTTACGTAAATGCATATCCAACTCCTTTCTTCCGGCACCTGAGGTGCAGATACCCGTGTTGTGAATGTGTTGTCGTTGTTATACCCGCCATACCGGGTGCCGCGTGCTGCTGCACCTGTGATGCAGGGTATGCTGTGTTATTTGTTTGTAAATATAAATAAACTAAATTATTTCTTATTTGTTAGCATTTCATCTGCCGGATTGTAAATCCCCTGTCCGAATTTAGTTGCTTTTTGCGATGTTCGCCGCACCAGGAAAAGGCAAATCTGATGTGTTGCACCTTTTTAGTGCTGATGTTGCCATTTTGTGGTGCATCGGGGCGGTTACGCTGCAACGGGCCGGGGAAAATCGCCCGGCACCAGAGTAATTAAGCAAGCGCTGTGCCAGCGTTGCACAGGGTGACAGTCACATCAGGGGCGCACCGGTTGCCCGGTGCGCAGAAGGGGAGGGATCAGGAACGGCGACGGGCAGCCAGCAGAAGACCGGCCGCGCCCGCCAGCAGGGTGATTATCCACACGCTCCAGTTACCGGTGCGGGCATACGGGGTGAGCCCCCGGGTCGGCGTGACGCTGGTGGTCAGCACTTCGCGGGTAAACTGCGGAATTTGCGCCGTGACGTTGCCGTCTGGTGCAACCACAGCGGTGATACCGTTATTGGTGCTGCGCAACAGCGGGCGCGAGAGCTCCAGCGCGCGCATACGCGCCATCTGGAAGTGCTGCCACGGGCCGATGGACTTACCAAACCAGGCGTCGTTGGAGATGGTCAGCAGAAAATCGCTGTCCGGGCGGAAATTGTCCCGTACCTGCTGGCCGAGGATTATCTCATAGCAGATAGCGGCGGTGAGCAAATAGCCGTGGGCCTGTAGCGGGGCCTGGCGGTAATCTCCGCGGCTGAATGAGGACATAGGCAAGTCAAAGAACGGGGCCAGCGGGCGCAGGATCGATTCCAGCGGTACAAACTCCCCGAACGGCACCAGGTGGTTCTTGTTGTAGCGATCGGATGACGGGTAGTTGTACGGGGTGTTTTCCCCCAGCACAATAATCGAGTTGTAAGTGTTGTAGCGATTTTGCGGGTTCAGCCGGGCATCAACAATGCCGGTAATCAGCGTACTGTGTCTGGCGCGCAGCAGGTCGTCCATCATGGTCAGGAACGGCTGCTGGTTCATTTCCAGATCCGGAATCGCCGATTCAGGCCAGATGATCAGCTGCGATTTGCCCGTCTGTGGCTGGGTGAGATCCAGATAAGTCCGCAGGGTGTTGAGCAGCTCTTTTTCGTCCCACTTCATGGACTGGGGAATATCCCCCTGGACCAGAGAGACCTGAGTGGTGCGCTCTGTCAGCGGCTGGGACCAGCTGATATAGCGCAGAGGCCAGGGCAGCAACAGCAGGGCTGCGCTGATGACAACCGGCTGCCAGCGCCGCTGGCTGACAGCCAGCACCAGTAGCCCGGCGATAATCACCAGCAGGAAGTTGATCCCCTCCACCCCCAGCAGCGGCGCGACCCCTTTTAAGGGGCCGTCTATCTGGCTGTAACCAAACTGCAGCCAGGGGAAGCCGGTCAGCACCCAGCCGCGCAGGAACTCGGTAATCTGCCACAGGGCCGGGGCAATAAACACAAAGCGCCACCAGCGGGCAGCCGGAGCCAGCCGGGCCAGCAGGCCGCCAAACAGGCCGGTATACAGGGATAAATACGCCGCCAGCAGGACCACCAGCAGGATATTCACCGGGCCCGGCATGCCGCCAAAGGTGGCGATACTGACGTATACCCAGTTGATCCCGCTGCCAAACAGCCCAAGCCCCCAGAAGAAGCCAATCCCGGCGCTCTGCAGCGGTTTGCGGTTCAGGGTCAGACCCAGTAGCCCCATCAGTGAGATCAGGGCGGCGGGCCAGATATCATACGGCGAAAACGCCAGGGTGCCGCTGGCACCGAAAAGTAGCGCCAGTACGAGCCGTACCCGCTGGCGCCGGAGCAGAGCGCGTAAATCCATGTTTAGTTAATCTTCCAGGTGTGGCTGCGGGGAGTCATCCGGTATGCGGACATGAACCTGAATAATACGCCGGCTGTCGGCCATGGCGACCTTAAACTGGTAGCCGTCAATATCAATGCTTTCCCCTCGGGTCGGCAGATGGCCGAAGGCCTGCATAACAAGGCCGCCAATGGTGTCCACTTCGTCGTCGCTGTAGTGGGTGGCGAACGCTTCATTAAAATCTTCAATCGAGGCCAGGGCGCGCACCGTCCAGGTGTGGCGGCTCAGCTGGCGGAAGTTGGTGTCTTCTTCTTCGTCGTATTCGTCTTCAATTTCGCCGACGATAAGCTCCAGAATATCTTCGATGGTCACCAGACCGGAGACCCCGCCAAACTCGTCAATCACGATGGCCATATGGTAGCGCTGGGAGCGGAACTCTTTGAGCATCCGGTCCACGCGTTTACTTTCCGGCACAACCACTGCGCTGCGCAGCACTTTCTCCATACTGAATGGCTCTGCATCGCTGCGCATAAACGGCAGCAGATCTTTTGCCATCAGGATCCCTTCAATGTGATCTTTGTCTTCGCTGATAACCGGGAAGCGCGAATGGGCAGACTCGATAATCACATCAAGGCATTCATCAAGGCTCTGGTTGCGTTTCAGGGTAATCATCTGGGAGCGGGGGATCATAATATCGCGCACCCGCTGGTCGGCGATATCCATTACCCCTTCGAGCATGTCGCGGGTGTCCTGGTCGATAAGCTCGTTTTGTTCTGAATCACGAATGAGTGCCAGCAGCTCGTCACGGTTTTTGGGCTCACCGTGAAACAGCTGGCTCAGGATCAGGGAGAAAAACCCCTTCTTACTGTGGAGAGTGTCGCTACTGTGTGAATTGTCGTCGCTCATGGCGTTTTGATTGGGTTCTCATGTTAGTCAATTGTCTGCCAGGGGGAGCCCACGGCTCCCCGGGCGTTACATTATACTGCGGGGCCAGAGACTGGCCGCACAGGCTACTCTTTCTCGGCAATGTACGGATCGTCGTAGCCGAGGGCAAGCATTATCTCCGTTTCCAGAGACTCCATCTCTTCGGCTTCGTCATCTTCAATGTGATCATACCCCAACAGGTGCAGGCTGCCGTGTACCACCATGTGCGCCCAGTGGGCATCTGGCGAGACGTCCTGCTCCTGTGCTTCCCGCTCAACCACCTGGCGACAGATAACCAAATCGCCCAGCAGGGGCATCTCCATGCCCGGTGGGGCTTCAAAGGGGAAGGAGAGCACATTGGTGGATTTGTCTTTCCCGCGGTAGGTCAGGTTCAGCTCGTGGCTTTCTGGCTCATCCACAATGCGCACAGTCACTTCAGACTCTGCCTGAAATTGCGGGATAACCGCGTCCAGCCATGTCTGGATCCGGGCTTCATCTGGCAGGCCTGTGGTGTCTTCACAGGCCAGTTGCAGATCAAGAATCACCTGGCTCATTTATTCTCCTGGCTTGCTTCTGACGCCTGCGCTTCGCGTTTACGCTCGGCCGCCAGTTGCTCTTTACGTTTTTGCTCTGCGGTTTCCCAGGCTTCATAGGCGTTTACAATGCGGGCCACTACCGGGTGGCGCACCACGTCTTCGCTGTGGAAAAAGTTAAAGCTGATTTCGTCGACCTCAGCCAGCACCTCAATAGCGTGGCGCAGGCCGGATTTGGCATTACGCGGTAAGTCTATCTGGGTGATATCCCCGGTGATTACCGCCTTAGAGTTAAAGCCGATGCGGGTCAGGAACATTTTCATCTGCTCGATGGTGGTGTTCTGGCTCTCATCAAGAATGATAAACGCATCGTTCAGGGTACGCCCGCGCATATAGGCCAGCGGGGCCACCTCAATCACGTTACGCTCAATCAGTTTCTCAACCTTTTCAAAGCCCAGCATTTCGAACAGCGCATCATACAGGGGGCGCAGATACGGATCGACTTTCTGGCTCAGATCCCCGGGCAGGAAGCCGAGCTTTTCACCGGCTTCCACCGCCGGGCGGGTGAGCAGGATGCGGCGAATATCCTGGCGCTCCAGGGCGTCTACGGCGGCGGCAACCGCCAGGTAGGTCTTACCGGTGCCCGCCGGGCCAACACCAAAGGTGATGTCGTGGTCGAGGATATTGGCAATGTACTGGGCCTGGTTCGGGGTGCGTGGCTTAATGACCCCGCGTTTGGTCTTGATATTGACCGCTTTGCCGTACTCCGGCACGCTCTCGGCAACCTGCTCAAGAACGCGGAACTCTTTAATCGCCAGATGAATTTGTTCCGGTTCGATATCCTGCGTTTTACCGCGCATGGGGGCGGTATCCACATACAGGTGGCGCAGAATATCGGCGGCGGCGTTCACCGTCAGCGCGCGGCCGGTCAGCGTAAAGTGGTTGTCGCGGCGGTTGATTTCGATGCCCAGGCGGCGCTCAAGCTGTTTGATATTGTCATCAAACGGGCCGCACAGGCTGAGTAAACGGGCATTATCTGCGGGTTCCAGCGTTAATTCACGGGTTTCGGTATTCAAACTATTCCTCTTACCTCTTACAGAGATCTCTTACAGGGGCCTCTTACATGGACAATCAGGGTAAAGATTACGGAGATGGTCCCGGCCGTTAAGAAAATTATTCATGGCGCAGAGAGAAGGCGCAAGGCCCGGCTGTGATATTTGGGTGCGGGCTTCAGAATGCAAGGGGGTAAATAAAAAAGCGGCGGGCGGGATCCCGCCTGCCGCCCCGGTGATTCTGGCTATCAGGGCTGCCAGATTCCGACACCCAGCTCGTCTTCTTTACGGGTGCGGGCAATCACGGATTCCGGGCTTTCGGTCACCCGCAGGCCCATCTCCTCTTCCGTGCGCACCACGGTGCCGCGCAGGGAGTTCGGGAACACCTCGGTTATCTCCACATCCACAAACTTACCGATCATCTCCGGCGTGCCTTCGAAGTTCACCACCCGGTTATTTTCGGTGCGCCCGGACAGCTCCATAATGCTCTTGCGCGAGGTGCCTTCCACCAGGATGCGCTGTACTGTGCCCAGCATCCGGCGGCTCCAGGCCATTGCCTGCTGGTTAATGCGCTCCTGCAGAATATACAGCCGCTGTTTTTTCTCTTCTTCGGGAACGTCGTCCACCATGTCGGCCGCCGGGGTCCCCGGGCGGGCAGAGAAGATAAAGCTGTAGCTCATATCGAAGTTAACATCGGCGATCAGCTTCATGGTCTGTTCGAAGTCTTCCCCGGTCTCTCCCGGGAAGCCGACGATAAAATCAGAGCTTATCTGGATATCCGGGCGCGCAGCGCGCAGCTTACGGATAATCGCCTTATATTCCAGCGCCGTGTGGGTGCGGCCCATCAGGTTCAGTACCCGGTCGGCACCGCTTTGTACCGGCAGGTGCAGGAAGCTCACCAGCTCCGGCGTATCGCGGTATACCTCGATAATATCGTCGGTAAACTCGATAGGGTGGCTGGTGGTAAAGCGGATGCGGTCGATACCGTCAATGGCCGCCACCAGGCGCAGCAGGTCGGCAAAGGTGCCCGGTGTGCCGTCGAAGTTTTCACCGCGCCAGGCGTTAACGTTCTGGCCCAGCAGGTTTACTTCACGCACTCCCTGGGCCGCCAGCTGGGCTATCTCCAGAATGATGTCGTCGCCAGGGCGGCTGACCTCTTCACCACGGGTGTAGGGCACCACGCAGTAGGTGCAGTATTTGTTGCAGCCTTCCATGATAGAGACAAACGCGGTCGGGCCTTCGGCGCGGGGCTCGGGCAGGCGATCGAATTTTTCTATCTCCGGGAAGCTGATATCCACCACCGGGCTGCGATTGCCGCTGACGTGGTTGATCATTTCCGGCAGGCGGTGCAGGGTTTGTGGCCCGAAGATAATGTCCACATAGTGGGCGCGCTGGCGAATATGCTCCCCTTCCTGGGAGGCAACACAACCGCCAACACCGATAATCAGCTCGGGGTTTTTATCCTTCAGTGTTTTCCAGCGGCCTAACTGATGGAAAACCTTCTCCTGCGCTTTTTCACGGATCGAACAGGTATTCAGCAGCAGAACATCTGCCTCTTCGGCCACGTCGGTCAGGGTAAAACCGTGCGTGGTTTCCAGCAGATCGGCCATCTTGGATGAATCGTATTCGTTCATCTGACAGCCCCAGGTTTTGATATGGAGTTTTTTTGTCATTGACTTGCCATTTCTCAGTTAACGCCAGGAATGCAGGGCGCGTATTGTAATGCTTTGCCGGGTTCGTGACCAGTAGAGTGCACACACCCGCCATTAAATCCAAAAATCCGGTACACTCAGGGCAGGTGAATTCACGGGATAACATGATGAAACATCAGCAAACGGAAGTGGCGGTTGTTGGCGGTGGCATGGTTGGCGCAGCCGTGGCGCTGGGGCTGGCCCGGGAGGGATTTCAGGTCGCGGTGATTGAGCAGCACCTGCCCGCCGCATTTGATGCCAGCGAACCGCCGGATGTGCGCATTTCTGCCATCAGCAGTGCGTCAGTGGGCTTTTTACGCAGCCTGGAGGCCTGGCGCCGGGTGCAGGCGATGCGCAGCCATCCTTATACCCGGCTGGAAACCTGGGAGTGGCAGCAGGCCCACGTGGTGTTCGACGCCGGTGAATTACAGCTGCCGGAGCTGGGCTATATGGTCGAAAACGCCGTACTGCAACGGGCGCTGTGGCAGGCGCTGGAGGCTCACCCGCAGGTGCGCTGCCTGTGCCCGGCCACACTCAGCGGGATGATCCGGGAAGAGAACGGCCAGCACCAGTTGCAGTTTACCGATGGTCAGCGGCTCAGTGCTGCTCTGGTGGTCGGTGCCGATGGCGCAGACTCCCGGGTCCGCCAGTGGGCCGGTATTGGTATCCACGCCTGGGAGTACAGCCAGTCCTGCATGCTGGTCAGCGTTCAGTGCGCTCAGGCCCCGGGAGACGCTACCTGGCAGGAGTTCACCCCCCAGGGGCCACGGGCGTTTCTGCCGCTGTTTGATAACTGGGGCTCGCTGGCCTGGTATGACGCCCCGGCGCGGATCCGCCAGTTAAGCAATATGCCCATGGCGCAGTTGCAGCATGAAATTAACCGCGCCTTCCCGCAGCGCCTGGGGGAGGTGACCCCGGTGAACTGCGGATCCTTCCCGCTGGTGCGCCGCCACGCGTTGAGTTATGTGCAGGACGGCATCGCCCTGGTGGGGGATGCGGCACACACCATTCATCCGCTGGCGGGGCAGGGGGTTAACCTTGGCTACCGGGATGCTCAGGCGCTGATTGATGTGCTGGCCCGCGCCCGCAACTATGGTGAATGCTGGTATCGGGAGCCGGTGCTGAAGCGCTATCAGCGCCAGCGCCAGCCGGACAACCTGGTGATGCAAAGCGCCATGGATCTGTTTTATGCCGGGTTCAGTAATTCGCTGGCCCCGGTGAAGGTGTTGCGTAATCTGGGGTTGATGGCGGCACAGCGTGCCGGTGTCTTAAAACGCCAGGCGCTGCGTTACGCGCTCGGGTTATAGCTGTCGCCGCAGGCACCGGTTGTCGGGTGCCTGCCTCAGGGGATCCGGAAGATACAAAAACAAAAGGCTCGCCGAAGCGAGCCTTTGTATTGGCTGGGGTACGAGGATTCGAACCTCGGAATGCTGGAATCAGAATCCAGTGCCTTACCGCTTGGCGATACCCCAATTGACTGTTGGTTATAACCTACAGTGTACAGAAGTTGGCTGGGGTACGAGGATTCGAACCTCGGAATGCCGGAATCAGAATCCGGTGCCTTACCGCTTGGCGATACCCCAACAGGCTGTTTGTGTATCAGAGCAGATGTTACACCGCGGGAACATGCTCAGATATAAGTGGCTGGGGTACGAGGATTCGAACCTCGGAATGCCGGAATCAGAATCCGGTGCCTTACCGCTTGGCGATACCCCAATCAACTTTTTGTGGTGAACTGCCTGCTGGCAATTCATCTTAAATATGGTGGCTACAACGGGATTCGAACCTGTGACCCCATCATTATGAGTGATGTGCTCTAACCAGCTGAGCTATGTAGCCAGATGTACTGCTTGTCAGTCTTTAACGACTGGCTGGGGTACCTGGATTCGAACCAGGGAATGCCGGTATCAAAAACCGGTGCCTTACCGCTTGGCGATACCCCAAGACCTGAGCCATGATGTCAACTCATGTCGCAAAATAAGTGGCTGGGGTACCTGGATTCGAACCAGGGAATGCCGGTATCAAAAACCGGTGCCTTACCGCTTGGCGATACCCCATCCGCGCACTCGCTAAAGTGAAATGGTGCGGGAGACGAGACTTGAACTCGTACACCTTGCGGCGCCAGAACCTAAATCTGGTGCGTCTACCAATTTCGCCACTCCCGCAAAAAAGATGGTGGCTACAACGGGATTCGAACCTGTGACCCCATCATTATGAGTGATGTGCTCTAACCAGCTGAGCTATGTAGCCATCTTTTTTTTCGCGTTACCTTATCGGCGGTGCGGGGCGCATTATGCGTACTGGGCCTTGCAGCGTCAACAAGTTTTTTGCCAAAAGTGAGCACGAAGGGTGTGTTTGTCTGACTTACGAACAGCTTGCTGTATTTATCGACAACTTCTGGTTAATTAACCGGAATCTGGCCCGTTGTGGGGGAATATCAGACCAAAAAAACGGGCCCGCAGGCCCGTGAGGTGATGGATTAGTTATGATAGGCAGACTGGTGCACGCCCACCGCACGCCCGGAGGGATCGTCCATGGTTTTGAAGGCTTCATCCCACTCGATGGCTTTGGCCGAGGAGCAGGCCACTGACGGGCCGCCCGGCACACACTCTGCGGCGCTTGGCACCGGGAACAGCTCTTCAAAAATCTCCCGGTACAGCCAGGCCTCTTTTGAGGTCGGGGTGTTGTACGGGAAGCGAAAGTGCGCTGTCTCCAGTTGCTGATCGGTCACCTGCTGGTTGGCTATCTCTTTGAGTGAGTCTATCCAGCTGTAGCCTACCCCGTCAGAGAACTGCTCTTTCTGGCGCCAGGCCACGCTTGCCGGCAGGTAGGATTCAAAACATTCGCGCAGGATATGTTTTTCCATTTTGCCGTTGCTGCCGCACATTTTGTCCTGCGGGTTGATGCGCATTGCCACGTCGAGGAATTTTTTATCCAGGAAGGGCACGCGGGCTTCCACCCCCCAGGCGGACATGGCTTTGTTGGCCCGGGCGCAGTCATACATATGCAGCGCCTGTAATTTGCGTACGGTCTCTTCGTGCAGCTCTCTGGCGTTCGGGGCTTTATGGAAATAGAGATAGCCGCCAAACACCTCATCGGACCCCTCCCCGGAGAGCACCATTTTGATCCCCATCGCTTTGATTTTGCGCGACATCAGATACATCGGGGTTGAGGCGCGGATGGTGGTCACATCGTAGGTTTCAATGTGGTAAATCACATCGCGGATCGCGTCCAGACCTTCCTGCACGGTGAAGTGAATTTCATGGTGCACGGTGCCCAGGTGGTTAGCCACTTCCTGGGCGGCTTTCAGATCCGGGGAGCCTTTCAGCCCCACAGCAAAGGAGTGCAGCTGCGGCCACCAGGCTTCACTGCGCTCCTGGTCTTCGACCCGGCGGGCGGCAAATTTCTTGGTTATCGCAGATATAATCGACGAGTCCAGCCCGCCGGAGAGCAGTACACCGTAGGGAACGTCAGACATCAGGTGGCTTTTTACTGACTCTTCCAGCGCCTGGCGCAGGGTGTTGCGGTCGGTCACGTTGTCTTTGACCGCCTCATAGCTGAACCAGTCGCGCTGGTAGTAAGAGCGGATCTCACCGTCCTGGCTCCACAGGTAGCTGCCCGCCGGGAACTCTTTGATGGTGCGGCATACCGGTGTCAGCGCTTTCATTTCTGAGGCCACATAGAAGTTGCCGAACTCGTCATAGCCCATATACAGCGGAATAATGCCCACATGGTCACGGCCAATCAGCCAGGCGTCTTTTTCGGCGTCATAGAGAATAAAGGCAAACATGCCCTGCAGATCATCAAGGAAGTCTGCGCCTTTTTCCTGGTAGAGGGCGAGGATCACTTCGCAGTCAGAGCCGGTCTGGAACTGGTAGCGATCGGCGTATTCCGCCCGCAGGGCCTGGTGGTTGTAGATTTCACCGTTTACGGCCAGTACATGGGTACGGGCGGTGTTGTACAGCGGCTGGGCCCCGGCGTTCACGTCAACAATTGACAGGCGTTCATGGGCGAGTATCGCCTTGTCGCTGGCATAAATACCGGACCAGTCCGGGCCACGGTGGCGCATCAGACGCGAGAGCTCCAGCGCCTTTTTACGTAATTCGCCTGCGTCAGTTTTAATATCCAGAACACCAAAAATCGAGCACATAAACTTCTCCATGAGACTGAGCGTGATACGGGGTTGGTGCAGGTGAGTGTGGCTGGCTGCACGTCATGGATAAGAAAATGCCCCATTTGTTAGCGCTGGCGCAAGCCTTTTGCCCGTCAGGCGTGAAAAAAACAAAACCGGTTGCTGATTAGTGAAAAAAGGCTAAACAAAAGCCGAAAAAATTAGCGGATATCTAATTATACGGGCGGTTTGTTGACGGGTGGAAAATCCCTGGCGGGGAAAATTCCCGTACCGGCAACCGGTACGGGGGGCATCAGATAACGTCTATTTCGGCCACAGACGGGTAGATCCAGCTGGGGCGGCATGGCATATCGTCGATATCTTCCAGGGTAGAGACCCCGGAGAGCACCAGAATGGTCTCCAGACCGGCCTGGAAGCCCGCCAGAATATCCGTGCGCAGGTTATCCCCGACAATGACCGTCTCTTCAGAGTGGGCCTGCATTTTGTTCAGCGCCGAGCGGATAATCCACGGGCTGGGTTTGCCCACATAGAACGGCTTACGGCCAGAGATTTTCTCAATACCGGCACACAGGGCGCCACAGGCCGGGTAAAAGCCGCGCCCGTGGGTATCCGGGTTGGTGGCGATAAACCGCGCCCCGTTGGCCACAAAGAAGGCTGCCTTGTGCATCATCTCCCAGTTATAGGAGCGGGTCTCGCCCACGATGACAAAATCCGGGTTAATGTCGGTAATGGTAAAACCGGCTTTATACAGCTCGTGGATCAGCGCGCCTTCACCCACCACATAGGCTTTTTTCCCTTCCTGGCGGCGCAGGAAATCCGCCGTCGCCATGGCGGAGGTATAAAACACGCTATCGGGAACTTCAATACCGGCAGAGGCGAAGCGGTTAGCCAGGTCCTGCCCGGTCTGGGACGGGTAGTTGGTTAACAGCACCAGCGGCAGTTTTTTGGCCAGAATGCCGTGGATAAATGCGGCAGCACCGGGTACGGCCACATTGTCGTGCATCAGCACGCCGTCGATATCGCAAATTACATTTTTAATGGTCATGGACAACTCGGTGACAGAAATAAGCAAGGCGTTACTATAGCCTGAATTCACGGCGCAGCGGCTAACTTTCCAGTAAACGCTGCAGTAGGGCGCCGTTGAGCATGGCGCGTTTTACCAGCGCAAACGCGCCAATGGCGGAGCGGTCATCCAGCCGGGAGCAGACCACCGGCAAATCCTGACGAAAGGCGTTCAGGGCCTGGGCCGTAATGCAGCGCTCAATGGCCGGAAGGATAATTTTTGCCGACTCGGTTATCTCCCCGGCCAGCACAATTTTCTGCGGGTTAAATAAGTTGATGGCGATGGCAATCGCTTTGCCCAGCTGGCGGCCTACATAGTCCAGCACTTCGCAGGCGAGGGGGTCGCCTTTATTTGCCGCTTTGCAAATCTGCTCTATCCGGCAGGCGTCCGGGGTGAGCCGGGTGGTGTAGCCCTGGGCTATCAGGTGCTGTACCCGGTGTTCGATGGCGGCATTCGCGGCTACGGTTTCCAGGCAGCCAAAATTACCGCAGTGGCAGCGCTCCCCCAGTGGATCTATCTGGATATGGCCGATTTCGCCCACGTTGCCGTTGCGGCCAATAAAAATCTGCCCGTTAGACAGGATCCCGGCCCCGGTCCCCCGGTGCACGCGGATAAGTATCGAGTCTTCACAATCCTGGGTGGCACCAAAGTAGTGCTCCGCCAGGGCCAGGCTGCGAATATCATGGCCTACAAAGCAGGCGGTGGCAAAGCGCCGGGCCAGGGCATCCACCAGCCCCCAGTTGGTTATCTGGATATGGGGCATGTATTTGACTATGCCGCTGTCCGGATCCACCAGCCCGGGCAGAATAACGGAAATGGCGATAAGCTCGCGGATCTTGCGCTGGCAGCTGTCAATAAACTGGCTGATGGCGTTAAGCAGCGCCGCTTCCAGGGACTCCTGGGTGCGTTCGGGCAGCGGGTAGTGTTCTTCGGCCAGGTGCCTGGCGCTCAGATCAAACAGGGTGATGGTGGCGTCGTAACGGCCAAGGCGCACGCCAATGGCCTGAAAACCACGGGTTTCGGTCACAATGGAAATGGCGCGGCGACCACCGGTGGATGCCTGCTGATCCACCTCTTTGATCAGGCCGCGTTCAATAAGCTGGCGGGTGATCTTGGTGACACTGGCGGGGGCAAGCTGGCTTTGTTCGGCTATCTGAATACGCGATATGGGCCCGTGCAGATCAATCAGGCGGTAAACTGCCGCGCTGTTGAGTTGCTTTACCAGATCAACGTTACCTATTTGTGCTTGTCCGCCAGTGGTCATGCAGTATTTATCCGGTTACGACCTCGTTACCATTAACGATAGTCCTGAGAATATGATAATCGCGGGTAAAGACCGTAATATTGGCCACTTTACCTGCCTCCAGGCTGCCGAGGCGCTGATCCACACCCATGGCGCGGGCCGGGTAGAGGGTTGCCATACGCAGGACTTCGTCCAGGGCGATATTAACGTGCTCAACCAGGTTGCGAACCCCTTCAATCATGGTGAGTGAAGAGCCGCTCAGGGTGCCATTTTCATCTACGCACAGCCCGTTGCGGTAGTATATTGTTTTCCCGGCAAAAATGAACTGGTCAATATTGGCGCCCGCCGGTGCGGTGGCATCGGTCACCAGGCACAGCTTATCGCCCTTAATGCGTTTAGCCATGCGGATGTTGGCGTAGTCTACGTGCAGACCGTCGCAGATTATCCCGCAATACAGATCCGGCTCATCAAACACCGCCCCGGCCAGCCCCGGCTCGCGCCCGGTAATGTACGGCATCGCGTTAAACAGGTGGGTGGCAAAGCGGATCCCGGCGCGGAAACCGCGTTTGGCTTCTTTCCAGGTGGCGTTAGAGTGCCCGGCGGAGACCACAATCCCTGCCGCCGTCAGTTTGCGGATAACGTCCGGCTCGACCATTTCGGGGGCGAGGGTGATTTTGGTGATGACGTCAGCGTTCTGGCACAGGAAGTCCACCAGTTGCGCTTCAGGCTTACGCACGAACTCCGGATTGTGGGTGCCTTTTTTGATGATGTTCAGCCAGGGCCCTTCCAGGTGCAGGCCCAGGGCCTGGTTCGGATGCTTGCTTTTATATTCGCGCATCACGCGCACGCCCTGTTGCATCAGCGCATCGCTGGTGGTGATAAGGGTTGGCAGGTAGCTGGTACAGCCGGATTTTTCATTCGCCTGCTGCATGATTTCCAGCGTTTTTACCGAGATGGCCTCAGCGGTGTCGTTAAACTGTACGCCGCCGCAGCCATTGAGCTGGACATCAATAAAACCGGGGGCAATGATTGCTCCACCCATATCGCGTTGTTCAATGCCAGCCGGTAACTCCGCAACCGGACACACTCGCTCAATCAGGCCATCAGCAATAACAATTGCGTGGTCGTCCAGGACTTCATGGCCGGTATAGATACGGCCGTGAGTTAATGCATACATATATACCCCCGGTATAAAACAAACTTAAAAATCTTTGATGTTTTCAGCTTCCAGCTCAGTGAAATACTTCAGCGTTTTCACTTTCAGCTCCATCGTTGACGGCTCATCACACACAATCAGTGATTTCGGATGCAGCTGCAGGCAACTGATGGTCCACATATGGTTAACGTTACCTTCCACCGCTGCATGCAGCGCCTGGGCTTTAACGTGGCCGAGGACCAGGATCATGACTTCTTCGGCATCCAGCAGGGTGCCGACACCCACGGTCAGGGCGTATTTTGGCACTTTATTTACATCGCCGCCGAAGAAACGTGAGTTCGCCACGCGCGTGTCGTGGGTCAGCGTTTTAATGCGGGTACGGGAAGAGAGCGACGAGGCAGGCTCGTTAAACGCGATGTGACCATCGTTACCCACGCCGCCCATAAACAGGTGAATTTTACCGTAAGCGCGGATTTTTTCTTCATAACGACGGCACTCTGCGTCGACATCGGCTACATTTCCATCGAGCAGATTGATATTTTCAGCCGGGATATCAATGTGATCAAAGAAATTACGATGCATAAAGGTATGGTAGCTTTCCGGGTGATCCTCCGGCAGGCCGACATATTCATCCATATTAAAGGTGACGACATTTCTGAAGCTGACTTCACCGGCTTTGTACATCTCAATCAGTGCTTTATAGGTGGCCAGCGGTGTGCCGCCAGTCGGCAGGCCCAGAACGAAAGGGCGGTCTGCGGTGGGTTTAAAAGCATTAATGCGATTCACGATGTGCCGGGCGGACCATTTGCCTACCTGCTCAGCCGTCGCCAGGGGGATCAGTCTCATCATTCACCTCTATAGGTTAGCGTTTAAATGTGGGGTCAGAGGAGTGCCTGGCTAAGTGTAAATGGATTCCAGCGCAGAGTGGTAAGTCTTCCTCTGTTTCGATTTTTTGAATAATAAAATAAGTTTTCTTTACTGACCAGCGACAGGAGCATTATGAGAGGGTATTTGGTGATTGTAATCACAAAAGACGCGCGTTTAATTTGCGATACGAATTAAATTTTCACACACTTCGACTGTGAGTGAGTTTGCCAACTGATGTTCAATACGCGACACATATAAAAATATGGCCAGCCGGCCGCACAGAGTCTCATAGGGGGAATAAAGTGAGTATTCTTGGTTATTTGCAACGCGTGGGGCGGGCCCTTATGGTCCCGGTCGCCACACTGCCCGCAGCAGCGATACTGATGGGGGTTGGGTACTGGATTGATCCGGTTGGCTGGGGTGGCGATAACGCACTGGCGGCTTTCTTTATAAAATCCGGTTCCGCCATTATTGATAACATGGGCGTGCTGTTTGCGGTGGGTATCGCATACGGGATGTCCAAAGATAAAGACGGGGCCGCGGCCCTGGCAGGTTTTGTTGGTTTCCTGGTGCTGACCACGCTCTGTGCGCCCGCGTCGGTGTCAATGATTCAGAAGATCCCGCTTGATCAGGTTCCTGCGGCGTTTGCCAAAATTCAGAACCAGTTTGTGGGTATCATGGTGGGGATTATCTCTGCGGAGCTGTACAACCGGTTCAGCAATGTGGAGCTGCCCAAAGCGCTCTCCTTCTTCAGTGGCCGTCGCCTGGTGCCGATTATCACCTCCTTTGTGATGATCCTGGTGGCGTTTATTCTGATGTACCTGTGGCCGGTGGTGTTTGCGGGCCTGGTGACCTTCGGTGAGCATATCCAGAAACTGGGTTCTGCCGGTGCTGGTCTGTACGCGTTCTTTAACCGTCTGCTGATTCCGGTTGGTCTGCATCACGCGCTGAACTCCGTGTTCTGGTTCGATGTGGCCGGTATCAACGATATTCCTAACTTCCTTGGCGGTGCCCAGTCTATTGAAGCGGGTAAAGCAGTGGTCGGGATCACCGGGCGTTATCAGGCGGGCTTCTTCCCGATCATGATGTTTGGTCTGCCGGGTGCGGCGCTGGCTATCTACCAGTGTGCCCGTCCGGAAAATAAAGCCAAAGTGGCCGGTATTATGATGGCCGGTGCTTTTGCCGCCTTCTTTACCGGGATCACCGAGCCGCTGGAATTCTCCTTCATGTTCGTGGCGCCGGTGCTTTACTTTATCCACGCCGTGCTGACCGGTATTTCTGTTTATATCGCGGCGGCAATGCAGTGGATCTCCGGCTTTGGCTTCAGTGCCGGGCTGGTGGATATGGCGCTGCAGTCCCGTAACCCGCTGGCAACCCACTGGTGGATGCTGATCCCTCAGGGTTTGGTGTTCTTTGTTATCTACTATGTGGTGTTCCGTTTTGCCATCACCCGCTTTGGTATGATGACCCCGGGTCGTGAGCTGGCCGTCAGCGGCAGCGAAGCCGACGGTAAAGATGAGAATGTAAGCGGTGCAGCAGGCGGCGAGCAGGATATGGCGGCGCTGGCGAAACAGTACATCGCGGCGGTGGGCGGCTCTGATAACCTGACCGGTATCGATGCCTGTATTACCCGTCTGCGTCTGAATGTGAAAGACAGCGCGATTGTGAATGATGCTCTGGCTAAACGCCTTGGTGCCTCCGGGGTGATTCGCCTGAATAAAACCAGCGTGCAGATAATCGTCGGCTTTGTGGCTGAGAAGATAGCAAACGCCATGAAAACCACCGGTCATGTGGATGCAGCACCTGCTGCAGCGCAACCGGCACCGGCAGCCGCAGCAAAACCACAGGCGGCACCGGTCAGCGGTAAGCCGGTGATTGCAGCGCTGGTGGCCCCGGTGAGCGGTGAAGTGGTAGATCTGGAGAAAGTGCCGGATGAAGCCTTCGCCAGCAAAGCGGTGGGTGACGGTATTGCCATTAAACCGACCAGTAAAACCGTGGTTTCTCCGGCTGCCGGGACGATTGTGAAAATCTTCAACACCAATCACGCGTTCTGCCTGGAGACAGAAAAAGGCGCTGAGATCGTGGTGCATATGGGGCTGGATACCGTAGCGCTGAACGGCCAGGGCTTCACCCGCCTGGTTGATGAAGGCACCGAGGTTACCGCAGGTCAGCCGGTTCTGGAGATGGATCTGGACTACCTGAACGCCAATGCCCGCTCCATGATAAGCCCGGTAGTGTGCAGCAATATCGATGACTTCAGCGGTCTGGTGCTGCAGGCGAAAGGCAATGTGGTGGCCGGTGAGACGGCACTCTACGAGATTAAGGATAAGTAACTATCCATTATTACAGGTAACAGCATTGCTCCTGAGTGTGATGTCATACCTGAGCGGCGCGGGGGTTCCCCGGGCCGCTTTTTTTTATGGGGCCTGCGGTGAGGAGCGTTATCTGCTGGCCCTGTTTGTGCAACAAACGCTTTTATTGTGTAATTTTTGTGACGTATATCAGGTTTTTAAGCACCCTGTGGCGCTCATACTGGCAACCTGTTGATATTAAGCAACACTCTTCACTCACGGAATTAACACGCACAGTAAAGGTATACGCATGAAAAAACGTGTTCTGGCAGTTTGTTTTGCCGCATTGTTCTCTTCTCAGGCCCTGGCGCTGGTCGCTACCGGCAACGACACTACCACGAAACCGGATCTCTACTACCTCAAGAACAGTGAAGCCATTAACAGCCTGGCGCTGTTGCCGCCACCACCGGCGGTGGGCTCCATTGCGTTTCTCAACGATCAGGCCATGTATGAACAGGGGCGCCTGCTGCGCAACACCGAACGCGGTAAGCTGGCGGCGGAAGATGCAAACCTGAGCAGTGGCGGGGTGGCGAATGCTTTCTCCGGCGCGTTTGGTAGCCCGATCACCGAAAAAGACGCCCCGGCGCTGCATAAATTACTGACCAATATGATTGAGGACGCCGGGGATCTGGCGACCCGCAGCGCGAAAGATCACTATATGCGCATTCGTCCGTTCGCGTTTTATGGGGTCTCTACCTGTAATACCACCGAGCAGGACAAACTGTCCAAAAATGGCTCTTATCCGTCCGGGCATACCTCTATCGGCTGGGCTACTGCGCTGGTGCTGGCAGAGATCAACCCTCAGCGCCAGAACGAGATCCTGAAACGCGGTTATGAGCTGGGCCAGAGCCGGGTGATTTGCGGCTACCACTGGCAGAGTGATGTGGATGCCGCGCGGGTAGTGGGATCTGCCGTTGTGGCGACCCTGCATACCAACCCGGCGTTCCAGCAGCAGTTGCAGAAAGCGAAGGCCGAATTCGCCCAGCATCAGAAGAAATAATCCTGACTACCGCCTTGCCTTGCAGGGCGGTAGTGGTTTCCACTGGCCCCGATTCGCTATTCCCACAGTAATAATGACGGTATATGATTTTGTGCAACGAAAAGGTTGTGTCACGCCACAGCTTATAAGATCATGTGCCGTTAACCGATGTTTCCGCTTTGAGGACTTTGCGATGAGTGAGGCTGAAGCCCGCCCAACTAATTTTATTCGTCAGATCATTGATGAAGATCTGGCCAGTGGTAAGCACACAACAATCTGCACCCGTTTCCCGCCGGAACCTAACGGTTACCTGCATATTGGCCACGCCAAATCCATCTGCCTGAACTTTGGTATTGCCCGGGACTATCAGGGGCTGTGCAACCTGCGCTTTGATGATACTAACCCGGCCAAAGAAGATATCGAGTTCGTTGACTCCATCAAAAATGATGTGCAGTGGCTGGGCTTCCACTGGAGTGGCGATATTCGCTACTCGTCTAACTACTTTGATCAACTGTACCTGTACGCCATTGAGCTTATCAACAAAGGGCTGGCGTATGTGGACGAACTGTCTGCTGAGCAGATCCGTGAATATCGCGGCACCCTGACCCAGCCGGGCAAAAACAGCCCGTTTCGCGATCGCAGTGTGGAAGAGAACCTGGCGCTGTTTGAAAAAATGCGCGCCGGTGGTTTTGCTGAGGGTAAAGCCTGCCTGCGTGCCAAAATCGACATGGCATCACCGTTTATCGTGATGCGTGACCCGGTACTCTACCGGATCAAGTTTGCCGAGCATCACCAGACCGGTAACAAGTGGTGCATCTACCCGATGTACGATTTCACCCACTGCATTTCCGATGCCCTGGAAGGGATCACCCACTCACTGTGTACGCTGGAATTCCAGGATAACCGCCGCCTGTACGACTGGGTGCTGGAGAACATCACCATTGATGCGCACCCGCATCAGTACGAGTTCTCACGCCTGAATCTCGAATATACCGTGATGTCCAAGCGTAAGCTGAACCTGCTGGTGACAGACCACATCGTTGAAGGCTGGAACGACCCGCGTATGCCGACCATTTCTGGCCTGCGCCGTCGCGGTTATACGGCGGCGTCTATTCGCGAATTCTGCAAACGCATCGGCGTGACCAAGCAGGATAACAACGTGGAAATGGCCGCGCTGGAAGCCTGCATTCGTGAAGATCTGAACGAAAACGCCCCGCGCGCGATGGCGGTTATCGATCCGGTTAAAGTCGTGATTGAGAACTACCCGCAGGGCGGCAGCGAAATCATCACCATGCCGAACCACCCCAATAAGCCGGAAATGGGCAGCCGTGAAGTGCCGTTCAGTGGCGAAGTCTGGATCGATCGCGCTGACTTCCGCGAAGAAGCCAACAAACAGTACAAGCGTCTGGTACTGGGCAAGGAAGTGCGCCTGCGTAATGCCTACGTAATTAAGGCAGAGCGGGTTGAGAAAGACGACGCGGGTAATATCACCACTATTTTCTGTTCTTACGATGCGGACACCCTGAGCAAGGATCCGGCCGACGGGCGGAAAGTGAAAGGGGTGATTCACTGGGTAAGTGCGGCCCACGCGCTGCCGGTTGAGATCCGCCTGTATGATCGTCTGTTCAGCGTGCCGAACCCGGGCGCGGCAGAGGATTTCCTGGCCACCATTAACCCGCAATCGCTGGTTATCCGCCAGGGGTATGCCGAGCCGGGCCTGAAAGACGCCGAAACAGGCAAGGCCTTCCAGTTTGAGCGCGAAGGCTACTTCTGCCTCGACAGCGTACACGCCACTGCGCAGAAACCGGTATTTAACCGTACCGTTGGCCTGCGCGATACCTGGGCGAAAACAGGCGAGTAATTCGCTTATGCTGTAAAAAACGCCGCATCTGCGGCGTTTTTTTTTGCCCTCAGGGAATGGTTTACTTTCGCAACCGCCTTTCTGCATAATTATTCGCAACGCAAAATAATGCCGTGAGAGACTCCCCCTGTTCTGTGTGGATACTCGCGCGTAGCGTGGCGCACATTCCGTGTTTAAGCACAATAAGTCGTCAGCAACCACTGAATTTAGTCCACTCCCGGGGATAACGCTATCATTAATCCGCAGATTATTGGTATGTAACAAAATATCACTAATTGTGTGTTCCGCGTCATAATTCTGGTAATCCCCCGTAAATCCTCATTGATAATTCGCGCCGCGAAAAATAATCTAACACCTGTGGTGTCGGGCGGTTTGCCTGCTGGCTACCGCTTTTTTTAGCTTTATTTTTTTGCGCTGTGTTTTGCACAGGCATTTTTTATTCGTCAAAGAGGAATTTCCATATGCGTACCTTTAGGGGGAAACGTAATGCGTTAGCTTTAGCTATCGCCAGCGTCACGGCGCTTTCCGGCTGGGTGGCAGCACCCGCCGCCCGGGCGGCCGGGTTTGTTGATGACTCGACAATGACCGGCGGTATTTATTACTGGCAACGTGAGCGCGATCGCAAAGACGTAACCGATAACGGAAAATATAAAACCAACCTTTCTCACTCCACCTGGAACGCCAATCTCGATTTTCAGTCCGGCTATGCGGCCGATATGTTTGGCCTTGATCTGGCGGTATTTACCGCCGTGGAAATGGCGGAAAGCTCAGAAAGCGGCCACCCGAATGAAATTGCCTTCTCTTCCAGTAATAAAGCCTATAAAGAGCGCTGGACCGGCGATAAAAGCGGCGTAAGCCTGTATAAAGCGGCGGCAAAATTCCAGTATGGCCCGGTCTGGGCGCGGGCGGGTTATATTCAGCCCACCGGCCAGACACTGTTAGCGCCACACTGGAGCTTTATGCCGGGGACCTATCAGGGGGCCGAGGCCGGGGCGAAATTTGATTTTGAGCAAAACGGCCTGCTGAGCTTCTCTTATATGTGGACCAACCAGTATAAAGCGCCCTGGCATATTGAGATGGATCGCTTCTACCAGATTGATGGCCACACCAAAGTGGATTATCTGCACTCGCTGGGGGCCCGCTACGACTTTAAAAACGACTTAATTCTGGAGGCGGCATTTGGCCAGTCGAAGGGGTATATCGACCAGTATTTTGCCAAAGCCAGCTATAAATTCGATATTCCCGGCGGCCCGTTAAGCACCAGTTACCAGTTCTACGGCGCGAAAGATAAAATCAGCAGCGGCCGCGCTACCGATGTCTATGACAGCACCGCCTGGCTGCAGGCGCTGACCTTCGGCTACACCATAGGCCAGGTTGAGCTGCGCCTGGAAGGGACCTGGGTAAAAGCCGACGGTCCACAGGGCTACTTCCTGCAGCGTATGACCCCGACTTACGCCTCCTCGAATGGCCGCCTTGATATCTGGTGGGATAACCGCTCCGACTTTAACGCCAACGGCGAAAAAGCGGTCTATTTCGGCACCATGTATGATCTCAGCAACTGGAATCTGCCGGGCTGGGCCGTGGGGGCATCGTATGTCTATGGCTGGGATGCCAAACCCAGCTCCCGGCCAACGGATGACGGCTATTACAAATCTAACCGCCGCCTGAAAGAGTCCGCCTACAGCCTGGATGCCATGTACACCGTTCAGGAAGGGCGGGCGAAAGGCACGCTGTTTAAACTGCACTTCACCCAGTATGACAACCACTCCGACATCCCGAGCTATGGCGGCGGCTATGGCAATATTTTCCAGGATGAGCGCGACGTGAAGTTTATTGTTATCGCCCCGTTTACCGTGTTCTGAGGCCAGCCGGGCGGCCCTGCGCTGCCCGCCACTATGGAGTATTCCAATGAAAAAACAACTGTTTGTGGCACTGGTTGCGCTGGCCATCGCCGGATGTTCAGCCACCGCTGATGCCCCCCGTCAGGAGAGCCGCCTGAAAGAAGCCTACAGCGCCTGTATCCGCAGCGCCCAGGGCAACCCGGACAAAGTGGACGCCTGCCAGACGGTGCTCAGTGAGTTGCGTAAAGAGAAGCAGCACCAGGCCTTTGCCGAGCAGCAACAGGTGAAAGTGCTGGATTACCAGCACTGCATTAATGCCCGGAAAATGGGCAACGATGAAGAGGCCAGCGTTATCTGTACCCGTATCTGGCAAGAGCTTCACGCCAGTAATCAGTCACAATAAGGGATGAGGGAAGCAGCATGTTTAAACTGAGCATATCCGCAGCGGCGATTGCGGGATTACTTGCCAGCGGTGCGGCGTTTGCCGGGCAGCAAACGGTCGACCAGATAAGCCAGCTGGCGGTGAACTACACCATTAACGATAACCACGCTGGCGCAAATGGCGTGGACTGTGCCGCCCTGGGGGCCGACTGGGCATCCTGCAATAAGGCGACAATTACGCTGACCAACCACGGTGCGGCCATCACCGATAAAGACT